>CAXTNM010000069.1:0-24755 GCA_964245715.1 uncultured Acidobacteriaceae bacterium
ATGTTGAGGGACGCGACGGGTGCGGCGGCTTCGATCGCGGCGATCTTCTTCTGTTGTTCGGCTTGCTCGATGGCGCGGAATTAGTCATCCATCTGGAGGCGGAATTCGGCGGAGGCGCGGCGGAATTCACCGAGGAGCTTGCCGACGTAGCGAGCGAGCTCAGGCAGCTTCTTCGGACCGAAGAGGAGCAGGGCGAGGAAGAAGATGAAGATGCTGTCGGAGAAGCTTGGCATGGTTGGTTAGGATGCTGCTGGAGTTGATGATAAATCAGCTTGCGGATGGCTGGTTTGCTGGTGGGGTGTCGCCTGGTTGAGGAACGGTTGATTGGGGTGAGTGGATTGTGGGGTGAGGGAACGGGGTACGAGATTCGGAGGGTAGGGCGAGTTGTCGAACCATTGTTGTTTATGACGAGGATGGAGTAGCCGATGCGTGGCTGCTCTCCGATGCATCGATTTCTGTAGAATCGTGTCTAACGAATACGGCGCAGCTTATAGAGCTGGCGCTTGTAGAAGGTTGCAACATCCCCGTGGGTTGAGGGTCTGGCTGCATGAGGCGGTCGAGCTCGGCGAATCCACTGCAACCGTGATGGTACGTGCTTTCAACATCCCCGTTTCACGAGCGAAATGGACCTTCGGGTCACAGCGACTTGATGAGACTGAAGGCGGAGTCGAGTGAACGGATTATTGGTCGAGTTGGAAGAGCCGACGGTTGAGTCCGCGGCTGAGAGCCAGGTGTGCTCGCTTGAGAATTACCTGGCGGAGCCGGATCATACGATGGACACGCGGATTGCCGCGGCGCGGGAGAAGCTGGGCAAGCAGGCGGTGGTGCTGGGCCATCACTATCAACGCGACGAGGTGATCCGCTTTGCTGACTTTACCGGCGACAGCTACAAGCTGAGCAAGATTGCGGCCGAGACCGAGGCGAAGTACCTGATCTTCTGCGGCGTGCACTTTATGGCGGAGAGCGCGGATGTGCTGGCGAAGCCGTGGCAGCAGGTCATTCTGCCGGATCTGAATGCGGGCTGCTCGATGGCAGATATGGCGGAGATCGGGCAGGTGGAGGATTGCTGGGATTCGCTGGGGAGACAGGGGTTGAGTACCGGCGCGGAGGGACGAGAGAAGCTGGGCATTGTTCCGCTGACGTATATGAACTCGGCGGCGGACATCAAGGCGTTCTGTGGGGAGCGCGGCGGCCTGGTTTGTACGTCGTCGAATGCGCGGGAGGCGTTCGCCTGGGCGTTTGCGCGAGCTGAGAAGATTCTGTTCTTGCCGGATCAGCATCTAGGACGGAACACGGCGTTCGGGATGGGCATTCCATTGACCGAGATGGTGGTGTGGGATCCTTACCTTTTGAACGGTGGGGTGACGCCGGAACGTTTGAGGGCGGCGAAGGTGATCTTGTGGAAGGGCCACTGTTCTGTGCATCAGCGGTTTTTGCCGGAGCATGTGGATCGAGTTCGCAGGGATGAGCCGGGGATGACCGTGGTGGTGCATCCGGAGTGTCGCTGGGAGGTTTGTCAGAAGGCGGATGTGCTGGGGTCGACCGAGAAGATTATCAAGACGATCGAGGATGGCGCGCCGGGTTCGAGCTTTGCGGTGGGCACCGAGATCCACCTGGTGAATCGGTTGGCGGAACGGTTTGCGCCCCTGGGCAAGCGGGTGATTACGCTGGACGATTCTGGATGCCTGTGCACGACGATGTACCGGATTTCTCCGGCGCACCTGGCTTGGGCGCTCGAGAGCCTGGCCGCGGGGAAGGTGGTCAACCAGATCAAGGTTGCCGATGAGACGAAGTATTGGGCCAAGGTTGCGCTGGATCGCATGTTAGAAGTGAAGAACTAAGGCGATGCGCCCTGCTGCGGGCGACCACTCCGTGGAGTGATCGCTACGCGCGGCGGGTGAGAGAGGATCACTGGTTGGGAAAGACATTTACTTTGGACGAGGCGAAGACGTTGCTGCCGGTGCTCTCGGCGCTGCTTGAGAAGGCTCGCGGGGCTGCCTTGCGGGCGGGCGCGCTCGAGAACGAGATGCAGGAGCTGAGCCAGCGGATCTTTCTGTCGGGTGGTCTGCATGTGGATGTACCGGCCGCGGCCCGGCGTCGGGCGGAACGCGAGAAGGCGATGCAGGAGGCGCGATCGCAGATTGAAGAGATCACGGAGATTGGGGTGGAAGTCTCTGACCAGGATGAGGGTGGGTTGGAGTTTCCCTGCCTGCTGGAAGGGCGGACGGTGATGCTTTGCTGGAAGTTGGGGGAGGAAGAGATTACCGGATGGCGTGAAGAGGGCGATAAGGCGGGCGAGAAGAAGCCGGTGGATGGCCGGTTTCTAGGGCGCAGGGACCGCGATCGGCCGAACTAAAGTGCCATTTCTCAGCAGGTTGAATTTCTGCACACATGTTGCCGATAGTGTGCGTGAACGATTGTTCGCGAGGAGCATCGGCATTGGCGTATGGAGAAGCCATCAGAGGCGGGAGGTTGCGGCGACTCGGCTGCCTGATCTGCTGCGTGGTGGCGATGATGATGACGCTGGGGCCGCCTGCGCTGAGCCAGGCGGCATCCGCGAACATGCTGACGAGTGCCGGGGCGGTTCATTCTCTACCCGATGCGGAGGCGCGACTCGGCCGGCCGGTAAAGCTTCGCGCGATGGTCACGTTTTACGATCCGAGGGCGCCTGAGAGTAGCACGACCGCAAGTCTTTTTGTGCGTGACGCAAGCGGTGGCGTGTGGGTGGCGGTTCCTGCGCGGCCGGTGCTGCCGTTGCATGAAGGAACCCTGCTGGAGGTGACCGGGGTGACAGGGCCCGGGGATTATGCGCCCATCGTGACGAACGCCCAGGTAGAGATTCTTGGGCAGTCGACGACACCCGCTCATCCTCCGCTGGTTTCGTTTACGGAGATGGCGACGGGGATGTGGGACTGCCAGTGGGTGGAAGTGAAAGGTACGATCCACACGGTATCGCGTGTGGGACGGATGGAGTCCTTGCGGCTGGCGACAATGGACGGGGTTCTGGTGGCGCTGACGCTGGCGGAGGATGGTGTCGACTACAGCCATTGGATTGATGCGCAGGTGGTGGTCCGCGGGGTGTCGGCGCCTGAGTTTAACAATCATCGTCAGATGACGGGGGTTCACCTGTTTTTCCCTGCGCCGGAGGATGTTCAGGTGTTGAGGGCGGCAGCGGGTGACGCCTTCAGCCTTCCGGTTCGGGCGATCGCTCGCCTGGCGCAGTTCGATGCGCATGCGACGGTGGTCGATCGGGTTCACATTCGCGGACGCGTCACGCTTGGCTGGCCCGGACGCCTGCTCTGCGTTCAGGACTCCTCCGGCGGTTTATGCGTGGAGCATGCAGAGACGGAGACCGTGGCTGTCGGTGGCATGGTGGATGTGGCTGGGTACCCGGTATTTGCGGCTGAGGTGCCGGCGTTGATGGATGCGACGGCGCGTCCGGCGCGCGATGCGCCGCTGCTGATCAAGCCTCGTCCCTCGAATTCGAAAGACGTCTTCGAAGGGCAGCATGCCGGAGAGTTGCTGAGCGTTGAAGGCGACCTGGTGGGGGTCGGTTCAGATGGAGAGGACTGGCTGCTCACACTGATGTCGCAGGGAGTGGTTTTTACGGCGGTGCTGCCGCGCTCGAGTGGAGTGATGGAGCGGGATCTCTGGCGACCTGGGAGTTATGTGCGGGTGACCGGCATTTGCGTGAGTGAGATGGAGAAGAAGATGACGCAGGACTGGAGCAGCCTGCAGCGACTGCATTCGTTTCGGATCCTGCTGCGCGACGGCACCGATGTGGAGGTGTTGCGGTACCCTTCGTGGTGGACTCATGCGCACACGATGGAGATCTTCTCTGCAGGACTGGTGGTGACGCTGGCGGGGTTCGGCTGGGTGATGTTGTTGCGGCGGCGGGTGGAGGAGAAGACGTACGCGCTGCGTGAGAGCGAGGAGCGATTCAAGCACCTTGCATTACATGATGCGCTGACGGGCGTGCCGAATCGTGCGAAGTTTTACGATCGAGCGAGCATGGCAATCCATCATGCGCAGCGATTCGGCGGGGTGGTCGGCATGATGCTGCTGGATATGGACAACTTCAAGCCCATTAACGACACGTTGGGCCACCAGGTGGGGGACCGCGTGCTGTGCGAGCTGACGCGGCGGGTCTCAGGCGCCTTGCGCAAGGTGGATACGGTCGCGAGGCTGGGTGGGGATGAGTTCGCCGTGGTGCTTTGCGAATTGTCCGATCCTCGGGACGCGGAGCTGGTGGGAAGGAAGATCCTGGACGCCGTGTGTCAGCCGCTCGAGCTGGATGGCGTGCCCATTGCGATGTCAGTCAGCATCGGAATCTGCGTATTTCCTGAAGATGGACGGAGTGTGCAGGAGCTGTTGCAGAACGCGGATTCCGCGATGTACGAGTCGAAACGCATCAAGCGCGGGGGGATCCGGCTTTATCGGCGTCGGCCCGTTGAGGAGGAGGAAGAGAACCTGATCGGCGTGGGCGGCCTGTCCTAGGCGAGTGGATGGGAAAGGGTTGCTGCGAATCGCGTTGAGCTGAAGACTTCTACGCTTTGGAGGTCGGGACCGATTTAGGATGGTAGGGTGAAGCCGTTTGCCGGATTGAACCGTCGAAACGACAAGCGATGAGCTAGAGACAAGGACGGCAATGATACGGAACCTAATGAGGCGTGGCGGGTGCGGGGTAGCGCTGTGTGGGGCAGTGTTACTGATGGGCTGCGGCAGTTTTGGATCGGGATTCTTTCAGAATTCGAGCGGCACGACCACGACGACTTCGAGTTCCGGCTCGGACTATGTGTACTCCGTGAATGCGAACTCGACAATCAGCGCGTTCGCGGTGGGTTCGGGTGCATTGACGGCGGTGACGGGGAACCCGATCAGCCCGGGAAGCGCGTTTTCGGCCTCGGTGAGCCGGGCGAATACCTTTCTGTTTGTGGGTGGGTCTACGGCGATCTACTGCTACGCGATCGGTTCGAGCGGTACGTTGACGGAGCAGACATCGGGCGGCTACGGAGGATCGGTGGTGACCGACTACATTGCGATGGATACGTCGCCGAATGGTGATTACCTGGCGGTGCTTTCGCAGGTGACCGGGACTGACCCGGCGTTGAATATCTTCGGGATCAACACGTCGACTGGCCTGCTGACGCTCACATCCAGTGTTTCAATTCCGTTGACGAATACGGCTTCGCTGGTGACCTCGAGTCTGCGGTTTTCGCCGAACGGCGCATTCATCGGAATCGCACTGGGGGAGAGTGGAGATTACGTCTACAACTTCACGCAGACGTCGGGCGCGGTTGGCTCGGCTGCGGTGCTGGCTGAGCCGGCGAACAGCGAGGATAACTACCTTCTGTTCGACCCGACGAGTTCGTACGCTTACATTGGCCGATATGGTTTGGCGGCTGGGACGGGCTCCGTAGCGACCTATACGGTTGCGACTTCAGGCGCGCTGGCGCAGGTGAGTTCGATTGCGAGCGGGAATACGGTGAAGTCACTGGTAACGAATGTGGCTGGGAGTGAATTGTACACAGCGAACTTCTCCGACAACACGATCTCCGGGTACTCGGTTGCGACTGGAACTCTGACCGCCCTTACGGGCTCTCCGTACGACAGCAGCGTCGGGGTGACTTCGCTGGCGGTCGACAACTCCGGCAAGTATGTCATCGCGGCGGCGACCGGGGGCAGCGGTACGACGGACCTTACGCTATACGAGTTCGACGCCCTGAACACCGCCCAGCTGGATGCGCTTGCGACGTATGCGAATGGCAGCGGCACGACAGGTTCAGTGGCGGTCGCGACCACGCATTGAGGAGCGAGGAGCGCTTGCAACCAGGGGCGCGACTTCCCGAGCCCTCCTGGATGGTAGGCTCAAATTGAGACGTTGCGACTTTGAGATTGAGTTTGGTATCGGTGATTAGGTCTTCGGTGGTGCGCCGCGCGGCTTTTGCTGCGGCAGGCGGAATCTTGTTGGCTTTGGCGACTGCAGGGTGCGGGCATGGCAGGTCGAAGGCCGATAGCTCGTACGTGTTTGTGACGTCCAAGCAGGGATATTTGCGAGACCGGGTAGCGGCGGTTTCCAACCGCGTCGTCGAGGTTCAAAACGGTGAGAAGTTGAAGGTGCTCGATCATGGGCGTCATTTTCTGAAAGTCCAGACCGATAAAGGGCAGGTGGGCTGGATCGAAGAGCGCGTGGTCGCAACACCTGAGACGGTTGCAGCCTTTGACCAGATGAAGGAGCAGCATAAGAACGATCCGGAGATCGCAGGTGGCGTGACGCGCGATGAAGTCTACATGCACATCGCTCCCGGCCGCGAGACGGAGCATTTCTATCTGCTGGCCGAGGGCGAGAAGCTGAAGCTGCTGAAGCGCGCGACGGTGACGAAGCCGGTGAGCGGTGCGTCTGCGGCGAGGGCGCAGCAGAGGGCGATTCCGCAAGCTCCTGGGACACAGGCCGCGCGGAAGATCGATCCAACGAAGGTGGCCGCGGCGCCGGAGCCTCCGGTGCTTGAGGACTGGTGGCTGGTGCGCGATTCGCAGGGGCATACGGGCTGGCTGTTTGGGCGGATGCTGGATGTGGACGCGCCGGATACGCTGACGCGCTACTCCGAGGGGCAGAAGTTTGTGGGGGCGTATGTGCTGACGACGGTGCATGACGAGGGCGCGCCGACCGATTTGAAGGATATCCCGGAGTATGTGACGGTGATGAACTCGTATAAATCTGGGCTGCCGTATGACTTCGACCAGGTGCGAGTGTTTACCTGGAGCCTGCAGCATCATCGATACGAGACAGCATTTCGCGAGAAGAATATCGAAGGATATTTGCCGGTCAAGGTATCGACGATGAAGGATCCCTACGGCAAGAGCCCGGTGGCGCAGGATGTACTACCCGCATTCAGCTATCGCGTGTTAACCGCGGACGCGGCGCCTGTCACACCGAACCCGGCCACTGGGGAGATGATCCCCGGAAAGACGGTGACGAAGACGTATCGGCTTGAGGGAAACCTGGTCCGGAGCGTGGGGCCGGTGGGTGCGGTGCCGGTGCCGGAGGCGCACCCGGAGCCGGAGAAAGAAAAGAAGGATAGGAAGAGGCGTTAAGGCGCGCTGGTGCCGCTCGGGCGCGCCACTTCGTGGGGCCATTGGGCTTCGCGGCGCACTCCTTTTGGTCGCGAGGACGAGGGGATAGAGGAGCGGCTCTTTATCGATAGAAGTCATGGATGGCGTCTACGATGGTCTGCTGTTCATCGTCGCGGAGTTCGGGGTACATAGGGAGCGCGAGGACCTCGGCGGCGGCACGTTCGGCTTCGGGAAAGTCACCGGTGCGGTAGGCGAGGTCTCTGAGGGCGTCCTGCTGGTGAAGGCAAAGCGGGTAATAGACCTCGCTGCCGATGTTCTGGCGGGTGAGGTGGGCGCGGAGATCGTCGCGACGTGGGACGCGGATAACGTACTGGTGGAAGACGTGCTGGGCGCGCGGGTGGGTGTAGGGGAGGACGAGACCGTCAGCGATCGTTCTGGACGATTCGGGGGAGGTTTGAACGCCGATGCCGGCTGAGAGGAAAAGCTCGTTGTAGCGTGCGGCAAGGGTGCGGCGTTGCTGGTTCCAGCGCGGCAGGTGGCGAAGTTTGACCTGGAGAACGGCTGCCTGGAGGGTATCAAGCCGCGAGTTCCAGCCGACCTCGTCGTGGTAGTAGCGGCGGGTCATGCCGTGGGCGCGCAGGGAGCGGGCGTGCCCGTCGAGTTGCGGTGAGCGCGTGGTGAGCAGGCCGGCGTCGCCAAAGGCAGAGAGGTTTTTCGTTGGATAGAAGCTGAAGGCAGCGGCGTCGCCGAGGGCCCCAGCGGGTACGCCGTTCCAAGTCGCACCCCATGCTTGCGCGGCGTCTTCAATGAGAACCAGGTGAGGGCGCTGATTCTGTATGGATGCGAAGCTGTCAAAGTCGGCGCATTGCCCGTAGAGGTGAACCGGCAGGATGGCTTTGACAGTCTCGTTTCCGGGTTGGTCGAGCACGGCTTCGACCGATGTGGGTGAAAGATTGAAGGTGAGTGGGTCGATATCCGCAAAGACCGGGCGGGCGCCGGCCCGGAGGATGCAGGAGGCCGAGGCGAAGAAGCTGAAGGGGCTGGTGATGACGGCATCTGGCTTGTCGGCGCGGGTCGCAGCGGTGCTATCGCCTATGCTGGCGGCGGCGAGCGCGAGCCAGAGGGCGTCGGTTCCGCTGGCACAGCCGATGGCGAAGTTGGCGTGCGTCGCAGTGCGCGCTGCAGCTTCAAATTCCGCAACTTCCGGACCGAGGATGAAGCGTTGCGAGGCGCAGACCTGCTCGATGGCAGACATCACGTCATCGCGAATTTGAGCGAACTGGCGGGAGAAATCGAGGAAGGGAACGGCCTGAGCTGACGGTGCAGATTGGATCGCCACAGCTTCATCGTACATGGCAGGTGAGGGGAGTGGAATCGCGCTCAGTGAAGTTGCTTGCGGCGGAACTTTGATGACATAAAGCGATTTAGTGAAGGATGGCAAGCATCGTCATGAACGAGGGATGTCAAAGGGGAGCGAGGCAACTTGAAGTTTAGCGGCGATGCTCGTAACGTTGTGGTGTTTGATCCACAGTGTTAGGTTGGTTCTTTATTTCCCGGCCGCCTAGTAGGGGCGCACCGGGACCGCAGCGAGCAATACGAGCATCGCGTTCGGGCGTCTAATGGGAAGTTAGTTCGAGACAAGAGGAGATCGGCACTTATGGAATCTAAGCCGGCACAGAATATTCAGGATACCTTTCTGAACACTGTTCGCAAAGACAAGAGTCCTATCACGATTTACCTGGTGAGTGGCGTCAAGCTGACGGGCAAGATTCGCTCGTTCGATAAGTATTCGGTGCTGCTGGAGAATAATAGTCAGGAGCAGTTGATCTTCAAGCACGCGATATCAACGGTAGTGAGCGGCCGTGCGGGCATTCATCCGGATGGCCGGCCTGAGCCAAGGGCGTCGGTGACCGCAAGCGCGAGTTCTGCGGGAGAATCGGCCGGTGCCGGCAACTAAGGCCTCCGTTTAGCAAATAACGTGCGGGAGAAGGTGGAAGCGACGGCTTCCGTTGGTAGACCCTCCAGGATCTCCAGCGGGAGCCAGACGTTCTGTTGGCCGGGGTGATTCCGGGCAAGGGCAGGGAAGCTGACTTCGGCAATAAGGCTTGCGAAGAGGGAAGAGCACGCTGTTCGACTCTTACATGTCGGCCAGGGTGCTGGAGAGTGCGCATGTTTGCGACGGGCGACTCCAAGTAGAAGGGCTTTGTGCTGCCGTCAAGACGGAAGATGCTGCTTTCGGACGCGGTCGGGTTATTTGGAATCTGCCGCATACGCTGCTGACGAGCTTTTGGGCGACGCTCATGGAGGGTCGAGTGCGGCAATTCTGCTGCATGTAGGCGAGGCGTCGTACGCCGGGCTAGAAGGGCACTTGAGGGGCTGTTCGGTAATCGGCAAACGCGGGCGATTAGCGGTTAGTTGGTTTGACAGCCCCCCGTGCGTTTGCTAAAACTTAGAGGTATTCGACGAGAATCAAAGCAGCAAATACAGCCGGGCGCGAAGGTGTGTGCGGCAGAGGATTTTGAGGTTTCAGGTAGCGGTCTGATTTTGAAGCAGATGCTGCCCTTTCATTCATGGATGCAATAGCGAAATCAATTGGTGTACTTCTGCTCGGCGCGGTGCCGACGATGATATTTTTTATCGTCCTGGTGATTGCGTATGGGCTGCTGGTGCGGAGACCGCTTGATGCGGTGCTGGCAGAGCGGCGCAAGCGTACGTCGGGCGCGGTGGAGCAGGCGCGCAGTGCGATGACCGCGGCCGAGGCGGAGACAGCAGTATTCGAGGACAAGCTGCGTGCGGCACGTGCGGAGATCTACGCGGCACGCGATCGGCGTCTGGCGAAGTGGGCTGCAGAGCGCGAGGCGAAGTTGGCCGAGGCAAGGGCTCTGACCGCGGAGAAGATTAGTACGGCAAAGCTCGAACTCGAGCGCGGGACAGCCGAGGCGCGGGCGCAGATTGAGTCGATGAGCGGCGAGCTGAGCGCGAAGATTCTACGGGCAGTGTTACCGGCCGGCGTGACGGGAACGGAGGCCACGCAGTGAAGAGTTCCGGATTGACGAAGAAGCTTGGATTAGTTGTGGTGTTGGGGCTGGCACTGATCTCACCCACACGGGTTGTGCGCGCACAAGGCGCGGATGTTCCGGCGAAGACGACGCAGGCGGGTGGCGAGCAGGCCTCGCCTGCGGCAACGCCGATCGGCAAAGAGTCCGAGATGGAGATTGACGAGGGCGAGCCGTACAAGCACTCGAAGATGGTCCAGATGATCGGCCGCAAGATGGGGATGAGCACGGAGACGGCGGCTTTGGTCTTCGAGTATCTGAACTTCGGGGTGTTGGCGGCGCTCTTGATCTGGGCTTTGGCGAAGACGCTGCCGAAGCTGTTTCGCGATCGCACTTCGGCGCTTCAGAAGGAGCTTTCCGATGCGCGGTCGGCGACGGAGGAGGCCAGTGTTCGGTTGAACAGTGTCGAAGACAGGCTGGCGAAACTGGATGGGCAGATTGCCGAGATGAAGGCGCAGGCAGAGAAAGATGCTGCCGGCGAAGAGCAGCGCTTCCGGGCCGCAGCGGAGGAAGAGAAGAACAAGATTCTGGCATCGGCCGAGCAGGAGATTGCGTCGGCCACGCAGCAGGCGCAGCGGCAGTTGCAGCAGTATGCGGCTGGGCTTGCGGTGGAGCAGGCAGCGAAGCGCCTGGTGATCACGGCAGAGACGGATCGGCTACTGATCAAGAACTTTGCGCAGCGGCTTGGTCTGGATAAGGGCGGCGAAGACAAGGGCGGGCAGAACTGATGGCGGACGCGGGAGTTGTTGCACATCGTTACGCACACGCATTTGCGGCGGTTGCCACTGACAAGGGACTTGACCTTCTGGCAGCTCGGCAGCAGATGAAGGACTTCGCGGATCTGTTCGGAGCGAGCCATGAGCTGCGCGAGATTTTGATGGATCCGTCGATTCCGAGCGAGCAGAAGCTTTCAGTGCTGGATGCGATCGCGGAGCGTAACGGGATGTATCGCGAGGTTCGGAATTTTCTCGCGATCGTTATGGACCACCAGCGGTTGCACGAGCTGAATGGCATTCTGGACGCGTATGATCAGGTTGCGGACACCGACCTGGGTGTGACCGAGGCTGAGGTGAGCACGGTGCGCGAGCTAAACGATGAGGATCGTGAGCAGCTTGCGGCGCAGGTTGCCAAGCTTGCCGGCACAAAGGTTCGAATCGCTTACACGTTGGACCCGGCGCTACTGGGCGGCGCGGTGGTGAAGATCGGATCGACCGTCTACGACGGTTCGGTACGGACACAGTTGGAACAGATGAAACAGGCGCTCGTAAGCGTTTAGGCTTATCGCAGGCGTCACGCTGATGGGAAGTGCGGCCGGGCCGCAGACAGGATCGAGACGAGTTATGGCAACGATGAAGGCTGACGAGATTACCGCACTGCTTGAGCAGAAGATCGCCAACTACGAGCAGCGCGTGCAGGTGGACGAGGTTGGAACGATCGTGTCGCTGGGCGACGGTATCGCGCGCGTGCACGGTCTGGACAAGGTGATGGCCGGCGAGCTGATCGAGTTTCCGCATGGCGTGGCTGGGCTGGCGATGAACCTGGACGAAGACCAGGTGGGCGCGGTGCTGCTGGGCGACTTCGCGGAGTTGCGCGAGGGCGAGCAGGTGAAGCGTACGGGCAAGATCATGTCGGTGCCGGTAGGCGAGGCGCTGATTGGCCGCGTGGTGAACGCGCTCGGCCAGCCGATCGACGACAAGGGGCCGATCAACACGGATCAAACATTACCTGTTGAGCGGCTGGCGCCCGGGGTTATCGATCGCCAGAGCGTGAAAGAGCCGATGCAGACCGGCATCAAGGCGATCGATACGATGATTCCGATCGGACGCGGGCAGCGCGAGCTGCTGATCGGCGACCGGCAGACCGGTAAGACCGCGATCGCACTCGACACGATCATCAACTCGGCGAAGAACAACCTGATCTGTATCTATTGCGCGATCGGGCAGAAGCGTTCGTCGGTTGCACAGGTCGTGCAAACCCTCGAGAGCTACGGCGCGATGGCGTACACGATTGTGGTGGCTGCTACTGCGTCTGAGCCGGCTCCGATGCAGTATCTTGCACCGTTTGCAGCGACTGCGATGGGCGAGTACTTCCGCGACAACGGCAAGCATGCGCTGATCATCTATGACGACCTTTCGAAGCACGCGGCCAGCTATCGCGAGATTTCGCTGCTGCTGCGCCGTCCGCCAGGTCGCGAGGCTTATCCGGGCGATGTGTTCTATCTGCACTCGCGGCTGCTTGAGCGCTCGGCGAAGGTGAACGACAAGCTGGGCGGCGGCTCGTTGACGGCGCTGCCGATCATCGAGACGCAGGCGGGCGACGTTTCGGCCTACATTCCGACCAACGTGATTTCGATTACGGATGGGCAGATCTTTGTCGAAACCGACTTGTTCAACTCGGGTATCCGGCCGGCGGTGAACGTTGGGCTTTCGGTTTCGCGTGTGGGATTTGCGGCTGCGGTGAAGGCGACCAAGCAGGTGGGTTCCACGTTGAAGCTGGACCTGGCGCAGTATCGCGAGCTGGCTGCCTTCTCGCAGTTCGGTTCGGACCTGGATAAGGTGACGCAGAACCAGTTGAACAAGGGGTCACGCCTGGTTGAGTTGCTGAAGCAGCCGCAGTTCCAGCCGCTCTCGATGGAGAAGCAGGTTGCGATTCTGTACGCGGGCGTGAACAGCCTGGTCGATGATGTTGAAGTGAAGGATCTGCGTGCGTTTGAGGATGGTTACTACCCGTATCTCGATTCGCAGCATCCGGACCTGTTACCGACGATTGCGAGCAAGAAGTCGCTGGATGACGATCTGAAGAAGCAGTTAACGGACGCCATCAACGACTACAAGAAGGGCTTCCTGGCGGGTTTGAAGGACAAGAAGGATCAGGCGTCCAAGGCATCGGACGCGACCAAGGGCTCGGAATCGACGAACGCGACGGCGATGGTGGGTAACAAGTAAATCATGGCAAATGTACTCGATCTACGGCGCCGCATCCGGAGTGTGAAAAACACGCGGCAGATCACGAAGGCCATGAAGATGGTGTCGGCGGCGAAGTTGCGGCGGGCGCAGGAGCGCGCCATGCAGGCTCGGCCGTACGCGCAGATGATTGTCAACGTGCTGGAGTCGCTGGTGCGACGTACCGATATCTATAACCCGGAAACGGGTGAGATCCGGCATCCGCTGCTAGTAGAACGCGAAGAGAAGAACGTTCTGTTGATCGTGATCGCGGGCGATAAGGGGTTTGCGGGCGGGTTCAACTCGAATGTAGGCAAGGCAGCGCAGAAGTTCATCGATGCACGCGCGAGCAAGGGGCAGAATGTCGATCTTGAGCCCGTAGGCAAGAAAGCGATCGGCTTCTATAAGCGCAAATACGCTGCTGCGAACTACGAGAAGACGGAAGAGCATTACGACAATGATTTGTCCGTTCACTATGAGGAGATTCGTCATCGTGGACAGCGGATTGAGGTTGCGGCGGAGCATCAGGATCTGCTGCTTCGTTCGAACTTCGAAGATGTGAATGAGATGGCGCGTTCAATCATTGCACGCTACGAGCGGGCGGAGATTGACTCGGTCTATCTCGTCTATAACGAGTTCAAATCGGTGCTTTCGCAGCGCATTGTGGTGGAGAAGCTGCTGCCGATTTTGAAGCTTGGCGGTCACCAGATCGAGTCGGCTGAAGAGATGACTGAAGAGCAGCGCGATGCGGCGATCCGCGCGGCGGAGTCCGAAGGGATCTCCGTGCATGAACCGGATACAACGGAGATGGATCGCGAGTCGAAAAAGTTTGGCACTGCGGATGTGGATTACATTTTCGACCAGACGCCGGAGGAGCTGTTCTCGCACCTGCTACCGAGGTATGTGACGACGCAGATCTTCCATGCGCTGCTGGAGTCGACGGCCGCGGAACATGCGGCGCGCATGACGGCTACGGATGCTGCGACGAAGAATGCGGGCGACTTGATCGATTCGCTGTCTTTGACGATGAACCGTGTTCGTCAGGCTGCGATTACCAAGGAAATTATAGAGATTGTGAGTGGAGCGGCTGCGCTGTAGGGGCGTGACATGAAACTTCGTGAGCTTTTGCAGACGGAGATTTGGAGCAAGAGGACAACACGGAGGATTTGGAAAGTAGTCGGAACGGTTTTGGTCTTAGTTGGGCTTTGGTTTGAGGTAAATCACTATTGGTTAACTCCATCTGAGCGGAAGGGAGCAAAGTTAGCCCTTGCGAAGGTCGATGCCATAGAGAAAATCGACGGGCTTAGTAGGGAAGAGTTCGGTGCAAAGTTTTCAGAGGCAAGGCAGGCAGTCGATGCAGCGGAACGTGAGGCGTGGACGACTCGGGACGCAGAGACTTCTGAGATGTTGTCGATGTACTTGGATTTGGTGCAGGTCGAAAGGTCGGAACAGGATCCAAAAATCCCACCGGAGTTCGCTGCTAAGTACGAAGATCACAGCAATGCCGCAGCAGAGATGTCGAGATCAATTTGCGTTATGACGAGTCACAAGCTTCATGCCTTGCTGTACGAGTAGAAGTTAGGATTGAGAAAGAGATTATGGCAGAGAATATTGGAAAAGTGATTTCGATCAGCGGCCCGGCCGTTGACGTTCAGTTCGATGAGCAACATATGCCGCCGATCTTCCAGGCGCTGCGGATTACGAGCGAAGGCTTCAACGTGCCGACGCCTCTCGACGTTGTCGTCGAGGTGCAGCAGCATCTTGGCGAAGGCCGCGTACGATGCATCGCGATGGTTGCGACCGAGGGCATGGTTCGTGGGATGAATGCGCACGATACCGGCAACGGCATCATGGTACCGGTGGGCCGCGAGACGCTCGGCCGCGTGCTGAACGTGCTTGGACAGCCTGTGGACGAACTCGGCCCGGTAAACGCCAAGGTGCACATGCCGATTCACCGGCAAGCTCCGGCGTTCGACGAGCAGTCGACGTCTGAAGAGATGTTCGAGACGGGCATCAAGGTCATCGATCTCATTCAGCCGTTCTTGAAGGGCGGCAAGATTGGCCTCTTCGGCGGCGCCGGCGTCGGCAAGACCGTCGTCATCCAGGAACTCATCAACAACGTGGCGCAGCAGCACGGTGGTTTCTCGGTGTTTGCCGGTGTGGGTGAGCGTACCCGCGAGGGCAACGATCTCTGGCATGAGTTCCAGGAGTCGGGCGTTATCGACATCAACGACTTCAACAAGAGCAAAGCTGCGCTGATCTACGGGCAGATGACCGAGCCGCCAGGAGCACGTCTGCGCGTGGCGCTGACCGGGCTTACAGTGGCGGAATACTTCCGCGACGAAGAGGGTGCGGATACGCTGCTCTTCATCGACAACATCTTCCGGTTCACGCAGGCGGGTTCGGAGGTTTCGACACTGCTTGGCCGTATGCCTTCTGCCGTCGGTTATCAGCCAAATCTTGCGACCGAGATGGGCGAACTACAGGAGCGGATTACGTCGACCAAGAAGGGTTCGATTACGTCCGTGCAGGCGGTTTACGTGCCGGCTGACGACTTGACTGACCCGGCTCCGGCGACGACCTTTGCCCACCTGGATGCGACCACCGTGCTTTCGCGTCCGCTGTCGGAACTCGGAATTTACCCGGCTGTTGACCCGCTCGCTTCGACCTCACGCATTCTCTCTCCGCGCGTGGTTGGGCAGGAACATTATGACGTGGCGCAGGGTGTGAAGCGGATTCTGCAGCGTTACAAGGATCTGCAGGACATCATCGCCATCCTCGGGATCGACGAGCTTTCCGAAGAGGACAAGATCACCGTCGCCCGCGCTCGCAAGGTGCAGCGTTTCCTTTCGCAGCCGTTCCACGTGGCCGAGATCTTTACCGGTATTCCTGGCGCGTACGTGAAGGTCGAGGACACGGTACGTTCGTTCAAGGAAGTCATCGAAGGCAAGTACGACGACATCCCGGAACAGGCGTTTTATCTGAAGGGCGGCATTGAAGACGTGAAGGCTGCGGCTGAGAAGATGAAGGCGCAGAACTAAAGCTGGGATTGATTGCTGGTGAGAGTGGATGGCTGAGAGCTTACAGGACGGGAAGTTGGCGGTACGGCTGGTGACGCCGGACCGGGTGCTGCTGGATGCGACGGCGGATGCGGTTGAGCTGCCGTCGGCCAGCGGGTATCTGGAGGCGTTGTATGGCGCGGCGCCCCTGTTGGCGGAGCTCGGCGCGGGCGAAGTGCGGCTGCACGGCGGTACGGCCGGCGAGCAAAAGTTCTTCGTCGCGTGGGGCTTTGTCGAGGTGCTGCCTGAGCGGGTGACGATTCTTGCTGAGACGGCAATGCATCCAGAGGAGATTGACCGGGCCGGTGCGGAAGAAGAGCTGAAGCACGGGCAGGAACTCTGGTCGAAGGCCGGTGACGATGCCGGCAAGTATGACGATGCGAATGAGATTATCCACAAGGCTGAGGCTGAGTTGGCGTCGTCCGAAGGCAAGGCTCTCTAGTTCTCCTTCGCATCGCTTGAAGCTACGAAAAGCCGGCTCCTCTTGTGAGCCGGCTTGTAGTTTAAGTTCAGAAGACTGCCTGGGTGGTGTACCTATTGGGCGAGGCGATCATGCGTTCCAAACTGGGCTTGGGATTTCTCGCGGTTGCGTTTGGGGTGTTGTCGGCGATAGTGTCGCCGGCCTTGGGCCAGGGTAGCTGCACCGGGTTATGTCTCCAGCAGGTGAGCTGTGCGAATGGGGGAACGACCACAATCTCGGGAACCGTTTATGCGCCGAATGGGACTGATCCCTTGCCGAACGTGTTGGTTTTTGTGCCGAACGCAACGCCTGCCCCCTTTACGGCGGGTGTCAGTTGCCCGGCTGCGGGCGCGCCGCCGTCCGGGTCACCGCTGGTTGGGACGACAACGGGTGTGGATGGGTCATTTACGATCACGAATGTCCCGGTCGGTACGAATATCCCGCTGGTGATCCAGTCGGGACGCTGGCGGCGTCAACTTGTAGTACCCACGACAACGGCGTGCGCGAACACCAACTTTGCGCCGCGTATGCCGCGCAATCACAGTGAGGGCGATATCCCGAAGTTCGCGATTGTGACCGGGCTTGCCGATCAGGTGGAGTGCGTGTTGTTGAAGATGCAGGTTGATCCGGCGGAGTTCCAGGATCCAGGCGGCTCCGGCCGCGTTGATCTTTACCTGGGGAATGATGGCTTGTATCTCGGTATTGGCGGGCCAGGAGCCTCGTACAGTGCGAACACACCGAAGGAGAGTACATTGATGGCCTCTCCTGCCAACTTGAACCAGTACGATGTTCTGATGCTGCCTTGCCAGGGCGCTCCCTATTCAAAGACGGCGGCAGAGTTGAGTAATTATCAGGGTTTTGCAAATGCCGGGGGCCGCATCTACTCGAGCCATTACGGCTACGATTACATGGACGGCGATCTCTACGATTATCCCGGTGTGACACTCCCGAAGGTCGCGGACTGGGCTCCGAGCCTTGGATTTGCTGATCTCGCGACGATGGATGGCGGAGTTGCCACGGTCAACACGACGTTTGCGCAGGGCGATACGCTCTCGCAGTGGCTACAGGATGTCGATGCCACGACCACTGTAGGGCAGATGCCTCTGAGCACATTGCGACATGATTTGACCGGAGTGGTGGCGCCGACGCAGTCCTGGTTAACGCTGAACGATGCGGCTGACAACAATCCGGTGATGCAGTTTGTTTACGACGCACCGGTGGGCGGACAGAACCAGTGTGGCCGTGTTCTCTACAATGAGTATCACGTTGAAGCGGGTGTTCAGGGTTCCGCTCAGAACCCGATCACGTTTCCGAATGAGTGCTCAACCGGCACAACGCTGAATCCGCAGGAAAAGCTGCTGGAATACATGTTGTTCGAGTTGACGAGTGATGGTGGACAGCCCACATTGACGCCGGCCTCGGCGGATTTCGGACAGCAGGCGCTGGGTTTCGCGACGCCGGCAAAGACGTTCACCTGGACGAACAACTCGACCTTTGCGGCGAGCGCGACGGCCGGGACTACGAGTGGATTCAACGTGGTTTCGAACGACTGCCAGCAGGTGCAGGGGGTCGGCAGCTGCCAAATATCAGTCGACTTTCAGCCGAACACGCTGGGCGCACAGACGGGCACGCTGACCGTCACTTCGAGCGGGCCATCGACCACAGCGGCGCTGACTGGGACGGGTATTCCGGATCTCAGCTTTTCAGTCGCTTTACTCCAGTTTGGCAATCATGATGTGGGATCGTCGTCGATGCAGACGCTGGCGGTGACCAATACGGCTTCCGGCACGAGCGCTGTTCCGACGATTACGATGACGGGCGATTACGCAGCGAC
This sequence comes from uncultured Acidobacteriaceae bacterium, assembly GCA_964245715.1. GTDB lineage: Bacteria > Acidobacteriota > Terriglobia > Terriglobales > Acidobacteriaceae > Edaphobacter. Next base: position 18,426 of record CAXTNM010000069.1, read on the forward strand.
GACGAACTGCGGCGCGACGTTGGCGACCGGGGCGAGTTGCACGATCAGCGTGGTCTTTACTCCGACGACGACAGGAGATAGGCCGGGTACGCTTACGGTGGGAGCAAATCTTCCGACGCAGTTGGATGGGAATGGCGTCGACTTCAGCTTGACGATTGCGCCGGGTTCGGGGAAGGTGGAGGCCGGGCTAAGTGTGGGGAGCGCGACGACGGCTACACCGATTGCGGGGTATAACGCGGGAGTTACGCTGAGCTGCGTGACGGATGCTCCCGCTGCAACGTGCGGTTTGGCGACCAGCTTTGTTGGGCTCTCTTCGGCAGCTACGACTGCGTTCTCAGTTTCGACCGTGTCCGAATACGCTGTGGTTGGCTACGGAGGCCTGGGAGGGCGCGGGTGGCTTTGGCTGGCAGGATCCGGGACGGGTATCCTGCTTTTGCTGCAAAGGCGCCGCACGAAGGGGGTGCTGCGTGGCGGAGTGAGCCTGATGCTGCTGGCAGCGGTGCTGGTCGGCGCGACCGCCGGGATGACGGGTTGCTCGGGCAAGCTGCCGGCGAAGAATGCGAGCTTTACGCCGGCTGGATCGTACACGGTGACTGTGAGCGCTACAGACGGTTTCCTGGTGCATACGACGAAGTATTCGCTGGAGGTGACGGCGCCGTAATGTTTACTGGGGCTCCAAGACAATTGTTCCGTCGCCAGTCGGTCGTATAGGTGAGGATGGGGACAAGGTGGTCGTGACCGGCCGCAGCGCCCGAGTTCAGGCTGTCGTTCGTGCAGGCGGGTTAGCCTTTGAACGACAGCCTTCCAATAGCTCGGAGTGTGCAGTCGGCCGGCTGGTTTATGGATTGGTGACGACGGGTAGCTCGATGCTGGTGGGCTGGTCGGCGGAGTGCTCGATGGTCTGGGTGGCGGCTTTATAGTCGGCGGGTTGCGCGAAGAAGATGTTCGGGACGAAGGTCTGGGGGTTGCGGTCGTAGAGCGGAAACCATGACGATTGCACCTGCACCATGATGCGATGGCCAGGCAGGAAGACGTGGTTGGCGGGTGGCAGGTCGAAGCGGTAGGTCTCGGGTGTGTTGGCCGGAATGGCGTGGGGGACGGCGAGCGATTCGCGGTAGCGTCCTCGGAAGATGTCGGCGGCGATCATCAGTTGATAGCGGCCCATCTTCGGGTTGTCGGCGACTTCGTCGGGATAGACGTCGATGAGCTTGACGACCCAATCGGAATCCGTGCCGGAGGTGGCGGCGATGAGATTGGCGACGGGCTGGCCGGCGATGGTTATAGGCGAGGTGAGGACATCGGTGGTGAAGACGGCGACATCGGGTCGGCCGGACTGCTCGATCTGGCTGTCGGCGAGCCAGTTGGGCCAGGTGATGCCGTTGTCGTAGCCCATCGGCTGCGAAGGTCGTGAACGGTAAGGAACGGGCTTGGCGGGGTCGGAGATGTAAGAGGTTGAGGCTGCTTCAGATGCGGTGGGGGCGTTGAAGCTGAGGGCGCCATGGGCATGCAGGTAGAGCTTGGTCGTGGGCCTGGCGGTAGGCCAGGCTTGCAGGTGCTGCCAGTCATCGGCGCCGGATTGGTACGCAGTGACGGGCGCGATGGCGGGGGCAGTTGTATCGTCTTTGAGGTAGCGGGCGAGGAATGGCGCGAGGACATTCTGGCGCCACCAGTAACTTGGGTCGGCGGGGAAGCGGACGGCGCCGAGATTGGTGCCGTCTTCGATGGCGCCGCCATGGTGCCAGGGACCGAGGGTGAGATAGACCATGTTGTTCTTATCGAGCGGCTTGATGGCCTTGTAGACGGCCATGGCGCCGTAGATGTCTTCGGCGTCCCAAAGGGAGTGAACGAGCATGGTGGGGACGGTGGGTGCTTCTTTTTCGTACTGTGCGGCGAGGATCTTGTCGACGGCCTGGGCCTGCCAGAACTCGTCGTAGGCGGGATGCGCGACGAGCTTGCGCCAGAAGCCCATCTGTTCTAAGCCTCTTTTGCGCGCCAGCGCTCCAGCGGAACCCTCGCGCATCCACATGGCGTAGTCGTCATAGTTCGAGACCGGCCAGCGATAGTCGTTGGCGCGGGCGCCGTCCTGCTCGTAGACGTAGGATTCGTTCTGCTGACGAAAGGCTCCGTTGTGAAACCAGTCGTCGCCGCGCCAGCCGTCGACCATTGGGTTCATGGGCACGGCAACTTTGAGCGCGGGATGTGGATGGACGAGCGCGGCGAGGGTGGTGAATCCGTCGTAGGAGATGCCGATGATGCCGACGTTGCCGGTGGTCTCGGGCACGTTCTTGATCAGCCAGTCGATGGTGTCGTAGGTGTCGGTGGAGTGGTCGACCGGCGTGGGGTTCAGTGGCCCATGGAAAGGCCGGTTCATGACATAGTCGCCTTCCGAGCCGTATTTCCCACGGACATCTTGTACGACGCGGATGTAACCGCCCTGCACGATGACGTCGGTGGCGTTGTCGTAGCCGTAGATTGACGTGGCGAGATGCGTGGATTGCGCGTTGGCAGTGAGAAGAGCGGCGTTGTAGGGGGTGCGGGTGAGGATGATGGCGGCCTTGTGCTCGGGGGTGACGGCCCTGGGGATAAGGATGATGGTGTTCAGGTGCACGCCGTCGCGCATCGGGATCATGACGACGCGGCGAGTGTAGTCGGAGATGCTGTCGGCATTGACGACGGTGGCGGGAAGTTCGGAGGGCAGGGCGGGGTATTGAGGTTTCTGGGCAGCGGCTACAGACAACGACAACGGCAAGGCGCAAAGGGCGCAGAGAGTACGCAAGGGACGAGGCATGAAGAGTTCCTTAGGAAGGCTGAAGTCTCTCTATTATGAGGCTGGAGCGGATTCGCCAACAGTGAGAACTGCATTCCTTCTTCAACCTGAAGTCCGAGCGTTGCGAGTGTCGCGAAGAATCCTTGCTGGCGCGCGGGCCTCTGCTGTCGTGCCGTATTGGGAAGGCAAGCTCGCGATGCGGAAGCGATATTACCCAAGCCTCCAAGAACTTTCACTGAAGCCTCGTCGCCGCCGATAGAGGGAGCAGGCCTGAGCCGCGCGATTGCATCACGCACCTCAAACGGCCTCATCCTCTATGAAACGCATCCTCATCGTCGACGACGAGCAAGTGGTACTGGACGGCATGCGGTTGATGCTCGCGACGCAGCGCGAGTGCTGGGAGCCTCACTACGTCCGCTCGGCCGAGGCCGCGCTTGAGGCGTGTGCGTGCCTGGAGTTCGACGTTGTGCTTGCCGACGTGCGGATGCCTGGCCTGGATGGGATCGCATTGCTCCACATCCTGCGGGAACGCTATCCGTCATGCGCGCGCATCCTGCTCTCCGCGCAGGCGGATCTGACGCTTGCCGCGAGGGCCGCGTCGGTGGCTTATCGAGTGTTGATCAAGCCGCTTCATCAAAAGGAGCTCCTTACCAACCTGGAGCGTGTGTTCATTCTGCAGGACAGCTTTACTACGCGGGCAATGCGTACGATCATCGGGCAGATCGGGGTCCTGCCTTCGCTCTCGCGCACGTACACTTCTCTGGCGCTGGCCGTACGCGATCCCGAGTCCTCGATTGCGCAGGTCGCTGCCATTATCGAGCAGGATGTCGCGATGTCCGCCAAGGTACTTCAGATTGTGAACAGCGGATTCTTTGGTCTACCGCAGATGATGGTCAGCGTCGCGGCTGCGGTTGGCTATCTCGGCATGGAGACGATGAAGAATCTCGCGCTGGCGGCAGAGACGTTCACCATGTTTGAGCCGGACCCCTTCATTCCGAAGAACTTTCTTGAGACGATGCACCGCAAGGCAGAAAACGCCGCAATCGTCATCGGCGCGCTGCCGCTCAGTCAACGTGACCGTGATGTTGCGATCGTCGCCGCGTTGCTGCATGGCATCGGGGAACTGGTGCTTGCGAGCCGAATGCCGGTGCAGTTCAGCGCCGCGATCGACATGGCCAAGGAGCGGGGTTGCGCCGTCTACGAGGCGGAAGAGACGCTCTTCGGACTGTCACATGCGGAGGTAGGCGCGTACCTGCTGGGCGTCTGGGGAATCAACGGTCTGATTGTTGAGGCGGTTGCGCATCATCATCGACCGCAGCGAGTGCCGCATATCGGATTCGACAGCTGCACTGCCGTGTACGTTGCGGCCTTGATCATCGACGAGTTGGATATACACGCGGCGGACATCAATGGAGTGGATCTGCGCGAGAGCGATAAGGAGAATCTAAGAGCGCTGAAGCTGACCGAGCGGTATCCAGTCTTCCGCACGCGCGCGTTGCAGGCCCTGCAGATGCGGTGAGCTTGTCGTGGACTTCGTTCAACGCGGTCGCCGGGTTGAATACTCCCGGACGGAAACGCAGATGGTACAGGCCCCGTAGCCGACGTGTTTGAGGACGCAGCTTTTACGAAGCCTGCTTGATCTTCACCTTCTTCAGCACTGGTTCCGGAGCATGCGGCGCCGCTGCAACCGCTGCTTCGGCCTGCTGCTTGAGCGCGTGAATGACGACACGCAGCATCTCCTCTTCGGGGGCGGGCTTGCCTGTCCATATCTCAAACTGACGGGCGCCCTGCTGTACAAACATCTCGACGCCGGTAATTACGTTCAGGTTCTGCTGGCGCGCGAGGCGGATGAGCGGCGTGTCGATGGGGTTATAGACGATGTCGAAGACGATCTTTGTCTTAAGGTCGTCCGGCCCGAGAATCTGCGGCGACTTATCACCCGCCATTCCAACCGGTGTGGCATTGAGGATGACGTCGAAGGTTGTCTTGGCGACAGCCTCGCGCTTGATGACCTTTGCACCGGACTGTTTAGCGAGCTTGGCCGCGGTCTCTGGCGTGCGGTTCAGGATGAAGACGTCAGCACCTTTATCGCGTAGCGCAAAGACGGCCGCCCGTGCCGAACCGCCCGCGCCCAGAACCAGGATCTTTGCGCCGTGCACTGGGAGCCGCTTCGTGAGCGGCGTGAGGATACCGGCGACATCGGTATTGAACCCGTACAGCTTGCCTTCGACACGGCTGACCGTGTTCACGGCACCGATCTTAGCCGAGAGCGGATCCATGTGTTCCAGGTGCGGCAGAATTGCCTGCTTATGAGGCATGGTGACGGAGACGCCATGGATCGGAATCTGTCCGATGAGCCCGACCAGATCTTCAATCTTTGCGGTCTGCAGCGCGAGATAGACGGCATTCACGGTCTCGCGCCGGAAGGCCGTATTCATCATGATGGGCGAGAGCGATCTATTAACCGGATTGCCAGCGACTCCGTAGACCTTCGTGGCCGCGTCGACTTCTTCAATGCGGTAGGTTTCTACGAGTGTTCGCGCGGCGATCTGACCGGGGCCGGTCTCATCACCCTGATGAGCGGCAGCAAAGGTGAAAGCCGATCCGGCTCTGAGACCGAGCACGCGCGAGATGATGCCGGCGTCGCCCATGCAGATGCCGACTATGGCTGCGTTGTCGGAGATGCGCTCGATAAAGCGCATCAGGGTCACATTGTCTGTGAGGTTTCTGGCAGTGGGAACGATCTTGACGAAGTCGGGGTCAAACGGCTCCATGCGCAGGTAGACGGCGTCGAGATCCCTGGTTTCTTTGAAGTCATGATAGGAGACGATGATTGCGACTCCGGCCTCATGAAGCTTCGTGAGGTCCGCCTTCTTGAGGGCCTCAGCGGACTCGAGTTCGAGGTCCACTAACTGGAATGCGGTCTGTTCCTCGCCGGGCGCGGAGGGAGCCGAGGCTTTGAGCAGGATATCCAGTTCAGCGGCGACGGTGCCTTCGAACTTGCCCCCATTTTCGGCTCGCCGGCAGGTGGCGATGGCGGTGACGGCAGTATTTTCTGCAAGGAACGCACGGAGTCTGGGCAGGGCAGCGGCAGGCTTGTCGAGGTAATCGAGGCGAAACTCAAGGAACGGGTTTTCTTTAGCGGCAGCCGCAGCCTTCTCAAGCATCTCGGCAACGGTGGCGCCGGTCAGTGCGACGCAGACCTTGCCGATACGGGAACGGAGGTGGGTACTAAGTTTAGGCAATGTTCAGTTTTCCTATGTCTTCAAGAGGCGTATCTTACAGACCCCCCGCATAGGATGCAAGCCATTCCGAGGGGGTGCAAGTGAATCAATGTGAAATTGGGAACAAGGCCCAATATGAAATGCAAAGTACACGGTTTCCGCAACTTAGCCCCTGCAGGCGAGGGCGTCAACGCTCGTTTAGACGCGACAAGTAAGGATTCGTCGTGAGGATAAACTGACAGGCATGGTAAGCGATGAGGTACGAAGCAGCGTTGTGCGGATTCCCGGATGGGAACGGTATGCCTGGATGCGGCACGGGTTTTCTACGCGGGTGGGCGG
>CAXTNM010000070.1:0-24589 GCA_964245715.1 uncultured Acidobacteriaceae bacterium
CCATGGAGCAGCTCCTTGAGCTCGCCAGGACGAAGAACCCGACGCTGCTGGCGGCAGAGGCCAACCTGCGCAGTGTCAAGGCGCAGGAGATCCAGGCCGCGGTGCGTGCAAACCCCTACTTCACGCTGTACGGCACCAACGTAACGCTGCCCGCCGAGGGCGCTTCAAACCCATATTCCTACAGCGCGCAGGTCTCGCGTCTGTTTGAACGCGGCGGCAAGCGCGGGATCCGCATTGAAGACGCCAAGGCGACCACCGCGCAGACCGCAGCGCAACTTCAGGACACGATTCGCCAGACCCTCCTCTCCGTCAAGACGGCGTTTACCACGATGTTGAGCGCGAAACATGCTGCCATCCTCTCCGAAGCCAATCTCAAGCAATTCAGACACGAAGTGGAGATCGCGAACGATCGCTATAAAGCGGGCGACCTCGCCAGGATCGACTTCGAGCGGCTTGACCTGCAGCTGGGCGACTTCGAGTCAGGCGAGGCCAACGACATCATCAACCTGCAGCAGGCCAGCGCGCAGTTACAGAATCTCGTCGGCTACGAGCAGCCCAGGCCGGACTTCGATATCACCGGCGAAGTCGTCCCGCCCATCGTGAACCAGACCAAAGATCAGCTGGAGCAGGCAGCCATCGCCAATCGGCCCGACTACGCCGCCGCGCGCTACGGCGTGCAGGTTGCGGATGCGGCCTACAAACTCGCGAAGGCAAACGGAACCACAGATCCGACCCTCGAAGGCGAATATGACCGCAGCGGCACGTACAACTCAGCAGGATTTTCGGTTAATATTCCGCTCCGTATCTTCGATAAGAATCAGGGCAACAAAGAAACGGCGAGGTTCTCGGCAGACGCTTCGCGCTTCAGCGCGGTAGCAGCAAAAAACCTGGTCTACTCCGACGTAGAGCAGGCATGGGTCAGTTATACGCAATCGAAGAGTCTGTCCGACCGGTACAGTGATCACTATCTCGACGAATCGACGGACGTCCTCAAGATCGCTCAGTTTGCCTTTGAACATGGCGGCATCGCGCTGATCGACTACCTCGACGCGTTACGGGACGCAAGAACAACCGTCAGCAACGCGCTGAGCGCGTACCAAAACACCTGGCTCGCCATCCATCAGCTAGCCGCCAGCGCAGGAACCGAAGTCGTGCCCTAGCCTCGGAGCTCCATCGGCTCATACGCCCGGGCGCGATCCCGGGGCGATGAGGAACCTTTCGGTTGGACTGGACCCGCGGAGCGCCTCCACGGCAGCGTTCCGCGATCGCTCAAAGACCGAGCAGCGCCATTGCAGGAATCTAACAATACAAAGCCCTACTTGACCAGAGCGCAGCTTTTCACAAACATGAGTCGCTCCCCTCATTTCCGTTTCGGTCATAACCTCGACCCTGTTCCGCTGGAAGCAGGTGAAGACGCGAAAGAAACCTGAACTGAGGCTCTCGGCATGCCATTCTGAAAACTAGCAGCAAGTTGAAGTTCACCAAAGCGTCGGTGTCCCTCTGTCGGCTTCAAAAACAAAGCACCCCACAACTTCCGCTTGACCTCCGCGCAGCCAGCAGCGAAGCTAGCCGGTAATGGCCAAAAGCGCGTTCACCTCCCTGGTCATTCTCACCTTGGCCTCGCTGCCGATGCAGCCGCTCCGCTCGCTGCCGCCAAACCCCGGGATCAGCCTCCGACTTACAAAACTTCCACGCCATACCGTTTGGACCTGGGAACGTCGGGAGGACCTCCGCTCAATCGATCCCGCCACCACCGCGATCGCGCCACTCGCGTTCACGCTGGTGCAGGATGGCCCTGTACTCCGCACCCAACTTCAACGCAATTCACTGACGCTTCCTTCCGATCCTGCTCCACGTCGCATCGCGGTCGTTCGGCTGGAGACGCACCAGCCCGAACTCTCCCCCGAAACCGCAAGGCGGGTAGCCGAGACTATGCTCAAAGCAGTCCAGAACCCCGCCCCGGACGCTCTTCAGATCGACTTCGACGCCGTCCAGAGCGAGCGAGCGTGGTACCGCCTGATTCTCACCACGCTCCGCGCCGAACTCCCTCCCGACATGCCGCTCTCGATCACTGCGCTCGCCTCCTGGTGCTCGCACGATCGCTGGATGTCTGGCCTGCCGATCGATGAGGCCGTCCCCATGCTCTTCCGCATGGAGCCCGGGGTGCACGGCGTCTCCGATCCCGAGATCGCAATGCGCGAGCCGCTCTGCATGAACTCGGCAGGCATCTCCACGCGTGCCCCCTGGCCAGAAGATCTCCACGGCAAGCGCGTCTACCTCTTCCCCGACCGCGGATGGCAGCGCGACAACCCCTCAGAAACCCTTCGGAACCTTCCATGACAACTCAGCGCCTGCTCCGCATCGCGGCCCTTTCAACCGTTCTGATCGTCAGCGCGACATTACTGGTGCGCGCCTGTGGTCCGGACATCGAGCCAGACGTATTTATCCAACCGGCTGGTCCGGCAAATCAGGTCGCCTTCGCCAAAGGCCGACTCGGTGTGCTCCAGGACAGCTACTACATCGCGCCAAAAGCGGTGGCGTTCCGCTATCTCAACGGCGGCTCGCTCGACACGGCAGAACAGGCGCAGCTTGCGAAGATTGAAGGCGATCCGATTGACTGGTACCACCTTTCGCCCGAAGATGCCGCAAAGCAACAGGCCGCGCTCCGTGCAGCTGCCCAGGACATCGGGCCCAATCGCTGGGCCGCAGCCGCCATGCCCTTTGCAACCGTGGGCACTGTCGGCCAGAACCGCCAGCTCACCTACAAGCAAGGCAACTTCGCGGAACAGGTAGATGTTCTGAACTGCCCGGACAACGCCTTCGACACCGCCGCCGCAACCCTGTCCGACCGGGCAGAGAGGTGGGGCAAAGACAGCCCCGCATTGCGCGATTGGCTGAAGGCGCAGATGCAGGTCTTCAGCAACTGCGTCAATCCCGGAGAGACACCTCCCGATGCCCCTGCAAACGCAACCCCGCTCCTGGTCGAGGATCGCGCCTACCAGAAGGCCGCGGCGCTCTTCTACGCAGGTCAGTATCCTGCCAGCCGCGCTGCGTTTGCCGCGATCGCCCGCGATACCTCCTCGCCGTGGTCGCGCTGGGGCGATTATCTCGCCGCAAGGTCGCTGGTCCGACAGGCCTTCCTTTCGGCCCCTACAACCGACCCCGACAGCGGGCTCGCCAGCTTTGATCGTGACTTGCTTGCCCAGGCCGAGCAAATCCTCAACGAAGCGCAGAAGCAGGCGGATAACCGAGATCTACACCATGCCATCCAGGCTGAACTCGACTTCGTCAACGCACGGCTCGAACCCGAGGCGCAGTTGCAGCGACTCGCCGCCCATGTCGCCGGCCCGCAACACGACCCCGACTTCGGCCAACACCTCGTTGACCTGCGCTTTCTGCTCGACGCCGGCAAGACCGCGAACGCACCGTTGCTTCTCTGGTTGCAGACCACGGGCACACAGTTCGGCGCAGGCTCCTCACATCCCGTTACACCCGCCAAAGGCCTGCAGGACCAGGCGGCGACTCGTGCGCAGCACCCGGGTCAGACCCCCTGGTTGATCGCAACCCTCATGCGAGCGACAACCCCTGATCCTGCATTGCTCTCCGCCGCGGCCGCCATCCCGGAATCCTCGCCAGCCTATCTCACTGCTCAGTTCCACCGCGCGCGCCTTCTGCTTGCCGCGGGACAAAACCCTGCCGCCCGCGATCTCACGAGTCACGTCCTTACGCTTACCCGGCAGAATAACGATCCCGAGACCACGAACGCCTTTCTCAGCCTCCGCCTTCAGACGGCTGAAACGCTCGACGCCTTTCTTGCCGACGCGCCCCGCAGCCTGATCTCAGGCGACTCGATCGATTCCTACATGGCTCTTTGTGCGGATCGCCCCTCCACGAGCGCGCCCTGCAAGGCGCCGCTGCCGAACCTGCAATTCGATGCCGATGCCGCCGCCGTCTTCAACCAGCGTCTCCCGCTCAGCCTCTGGGTGGAGGCCGCACACAGCAGTACGCTTCCAGAACATCTTCGAGCCCAGGTCGCGTGGGCAGCCTGGGTGCGCGCGCTCGTCCTCAACCAGCCGGAGATAGCGCGCAGCCTGCTTCCGCTGCTTCCTGAGCCCGTCCGCAACGTCCTCAGCAAGTCTCCGGAGCCCAGCGGCTACGCGGCCTCGCTCATCCTGCTGCACGCGCCCGGCTTCAAACCCTACCTGAACCAGGGTGTTCAGCGCTCAGCGACCTACGCCACCTCAAGCGAACTGCGCGACAACTGGTGGTGTGCCACGCCATCCACGGCCTTGAACTCCGATGGCAACGCCCCGGGGTCGCTCCCCGAAGAACCCGCGTTCCTCACCCCGGCGCAGCGCAATGAAGTGAAGCTGCAGCTTGCGATCCTCAACCACGACAACAACGGCGTCGTCTGGCTCGGGCAACGCGTCATCGACTACGTCAAAGCGCATCCCGACCAGCCCATCGCCGCGGAATCGCTCGCTCTGGTCGTCCGAGCGACCCACTACGGCGGCTGCGCGCAGGCCGGGGTGGAGAAGGAGCAAACCCAGATCAGCAAGGAAGCCTTCACCCTGCTGCACACCCGCTACCCGCAATCCGATTGGACGGCCAAAACCCCCTACTACTACTAAGAAGGCGCTCTGCGTACCAGGACGGCTCTTCCTGACGCAGCGTAGGTTCCAGGTCTCGTTCATGGCTTCCTGAAGGTCCACCGAGCCCGATCGCCGGACGGCTCAAATGGCACCAGCCCCGGCGTGCTGCCGCCGATGGCAGTCAGCGCCACAGGCACGTTCGAGTTGGGCACCGCCTTCGGCATGATCCGGTAGGTTCCGTCTGTCAACTGGTCGAGCCGCCACAGCTGCGCAGGATCTCCGGTAAAGGCCGCAACCGCCACAACCTGGCCGTCCGCCGTCGCAGCCAGCGCGCGCTCCGTGCCTGCGATCGTGATCTTGAAGTACGGCGAACCGGGATATCCGCCCGCCCCGGCAACAGCCGTGATAGTCCACTTCTGGTGGGGCCGAACCATGTACTGATCCAGGTCCACGCCGATCTTTCCAGCCGGCCATGCCGCCGAATCCTGTGCGAGCGTCTGATCCGGAATCGGGCTTACGGGCTCCGTCGGTGGCCCAAAGCCACGACGTCTGCCGGTATCCATCCGCACAAAATCGACCGCCAGTTCCAACGCATAACCACTCCGCTCCGACTGGATCTCGTAGGTGCCCTCCTCAAAGTGATCGCCGGCAACGGGCCACCCGTCCTTCCACATCAGCGGACGGATATCGAGCACGCTGCGGCCGCTGCGGTTCATATCAGCCTCATAGTGCATCGAGAACTTCTGCACACCGTCGCCAAGATCCATCAGCCCGAAGTGGCCCGGCCCGATGTTGTGTCCCTCCGCACCCACCAGCAGTTTGCCCCCACCTTTCAGTAGCGGAATGCCCATATTGTCCACGAACGGCCCGGTCACCTTGCGCGCGCGGCCCACGCGAATGTTGTAGGTCGAGTTCGCCCCGTCGCAGCAGGTCCCGTGCGTTCCCAGCAGATAGTACCAGCCATCGCGATACATCATGTCGGTGGCTTCCATATCAATGGCAAGGTCTACCGGCTTGTTCCCCGGGATATGCTTACCCGTCTTTGGATCTAGTTCAACCAGGCGAATGTAGCCGAAGTAGGTACCATACGTGAGCCACAGGTGCCCCTCCGCATACAGGAAAGAAGGATCGATGGCATCGCAGTCTTCCACGCCATCCGTCGACGCAACCACGCTGTCGTCATGGAAGCCGAACTCCGGCGACTTCGGATCCAGTGTCTTCGACCACATCGTGTTGATCGCGCCGGCGTGGCCTCCGGACATCCCCCCGCCCTTCGACGCATACGCCACATAGTAGCGGTCGCCGATCTTGATCACATCCGGAGCCAATCCTCCGCCGGGACGCACGGCCCCGCTGTGCCAGGTCCAGCCGTCGTCGGAGATCAGGCCGCCTCCACCGGTGCCGAACGTATAGTACTTGCCGTCTGACTGCACCACCGTCGAAGGATCGTGGATGTAGGGTTCGCCCGCCACCTGCGACCAGGCCGGACCGGACACGCAGAACGCAAGCAGAAGCGAAGCGGCTGCGGGAAAGAAGAAGGTTTTCATCAAAGCTCCAGAGATAACGCGCTAGAGAATAGTCGAGACCTAATGCAGGCTGATGGAGAGGTCCTTCACCGGATCGCCCTTCTCATCGACAAAGCGAACGCAGAAGTCGCTCAAACCCGGCCCGTTGATCACCGCGCCGCGGACAATGTTCCGTCCCTTCTTGAGCGTGATGGGTTGAGAGACTGCATCATCCATCATCATGCGCCGATCGCCGAACAAGTCGACTGCTTCGTCGCCGTTCACCCACCACATCGACGCTGAGTTCGAACCCACCGCCAGGCGAACATCCTTCCTCTCCTGGGGACTGTCAACCACCGTCACGGCCCAGAAGATCACTCCGTACACGTTCTTGTTCAGTCCGTACGCGAAGTTGAAGAGCTTGACATCGAACAGCGTTGCATCCAGGGCATGCCACGCAAGTTGCTGATCGCCCACCGTCACCTTATCCCCATCATGCGGCACAACAGTAAACTGATCGGGAAAGTACGCCGTGTGAAAGGCCTCGCGCACATAGCTGCCGGTAAAGACCGCGTTGCTGCGATTCGGTTTGTTGATCGGCTCTAACAGTAGCCAGCGATCGAGAAATCCATCCGCATCCGCAGCCTTGGCGCGTGTTGTAGCAGGCACCAGGTAAGGCGCCATCGTATGCGGAGCCTCAGCAGCAGCCTGCTGAGCAGCTGAATCGGAGGACAGCAAGAAGGGGACCATCAGGAAAGACAGCATACCCAGCGCCGGGTAAATGACTTTGCGAAGCAGGCTCAATCGTCAGACCTTTCGTTTGTTTGCAGCGAGGAACAGAGCGGGACGGTCAACAGAGAGCGCATCCGCTCCTCGGAACTTCCCTCGCATCAATCTACTCTCGTTCCCACAAAGCTTCCATGCGCAGGCGCGGCCGGTCGCATTGTTAGTAATCAAAGGTGCAAGCCGCATAGAACGGCGCCCACCTTTGTTTACAAGAGATGCGAGGCAGAAGCTTCTCTGCCTCGCGTTTGCACCGTTTTGAGGTTAGAAGTTATAGCGAAGCGATATCTCCACGATCCGCCGACCCGCCGCGAAGTTGGCTTTACCGAAGTTCGCGTTGTCGTTGACCGCATTCGTCACCGCCGAGTTGACGCTCGCGCCGCTCACCGTCTGCGTGAAGTCCAGCTTCGTCGCAGTCGTATCCAGGCCCGAGAAGCTGATGTTCGGATGGTTGATGAAGTTGAACGCGGCAAACCGGAAGGACACGTTGCTGCGATCGTTTACCTTGAAGGACCGGCTCGCCGAAAGATCGGCATCCAGAAATCCAGGGCCGGGGATATAGCCGAGATGGAACTCCCCGTTCGTTCCGAGCGTTGGCAGACCGAACGCGTTCGCCTTCGCATACTGACGTCCACCCGACCCCTTCGGCGCAGCCAGCAAGGTCGGCTGCAGGTTCACATCCGGCGTCCCGATAAAGTTCGTCGAGCTGACGCCCAGGGTGCAGGGGGTCGTCGTACATGCGGACGGTGCCTGCCCGGCAATGTCAGCGACCGCACCCGTCGGGAGCGTCAAGGTGCCTCCGAGCCCGAGATTGTTGCCAAAGGTCGCCGGCATGTTCGGACCGCTCTGCGCGCCAACGTACCCGGAGAGTTCCCAACCGTTCGCCAACGGTCCCAGAAGATGATTCTGGACGTGGTTGCCCGACTGCAGCGCGTAGGTCAGGTTGAAGATGTGCCTGCGGCTGAAGTTCACCAGGTTATAGTCGTTGCGGATGTTGGTCGGATCCCCTCCCGCAACTGCTCCGAACGCCTGGGACCACGTATAGTTGGCACCTACCCGGCCATACTTTCCATTGACGGAGATCTGCGTCTGCAGGCCGTTGTAGTTCGCGTAGGCAGTGTGCGCTTGCGCATCCACCGCGTTATAAAGCGGGTACCGCCGGAACGAGTCCGTCATACCCTGACTAAGGTTCTGGAGACTCGAGTTGCTGGTGGGTGCACCCGTTGGCGTAAAGAAGGGAAACGGTGCGCCTACCGGTACCGTCGTACTCGTCTGGTCCGGGCGCGTACCAGGCCGTGGCTGGTACAAGGCGCCGACCGGCAACGCGTTGATGTTGTACGGCGCAAACGTATCCAGCAGATGCAGCGTCTTGTTGCCGGCATAGGCGATCTCGAAGACCACATGATGCGCGACCTGCTGATCCCATGCAAGATTGTAGGTATAGATGGTTGGCTGCTGCGTGTCCCCCTTCAGCAGCGCGGATACACTCTGGTCCGGGGCGAACATCTGCGCGCTCCCCGTAGCCTGGTTCTGGAAGCCTGAGGTGGTTGCGAGCTGGCCATAGCAGCAGTAGCTGTAGTTGATCTGACCGGTCGCCGTATCCAGCGGATTCTGCACGTCGTTATAAGAGTCGTGCTGATGATAGATCCCGGCGCCACCGCGGATCGTGTTATTCCCCCGACCATACGGATCCCACGCGAAGCCGACACGCGGCTCCGGCCAGACCGGCTGAAAGTTCAAGCCGCCCAGCGGAATGGAGGAGTCGGTCGCATGGTAGACGATTCCAGGCTGGTGCCCGCTCTGGCTGGTAAGCGCCGCGCCCGCAGTAGCCGCATAGTTCGCCGGATCGAAGACCGCGATGCCGACCCCGTGTGCATCCGTCCATGGAGTGAAGTGCTCAAGACGAACACCGAAGTCCAGCGACAGATTCTTGCCGGCACGCCAGTGGTCCTGCACATAGCCCGAGACGTTCCAGAAGTAAATATTCAGTCGCGTCTGGAAGCTCACCTGGCTGAAGCCGAAGTAGTGGCCTTCTTCCTGATCCGCCAGATAGTTGCCCGAGATACCCGTCGCCGTGCTGCCGGCAGGAAGATTGCTGTCGGTGTTATAGACCGTACCAAGAACAGGATCCGTAAAGTTGCCCGGCAGATAGTAATCATCGACAGAACCATTGGTATTCTGCTGCTGCGACTGGGGATTGGAGTCCCACTGGTAGAAGATGCCGCCTCGCAGGGTATGCTTGCCCAGCAACTTGGTGACGTTATCCCCGGCAGTGCGAATCTGCTTCGCCGCATAATATCCGCCAAACGTCGAGTCGAACGGAGTATTAAAAGGCAGACCATCGTTGCCATAGTCGCCCACCGACACCAGCGCCGTAGAGCCGTTATTAAACAAGCCCTGGTACGGATTGCCGGACGCAGCCACAGCAGCCTCCTTCGAGCTGGAGCCTGGAGTCTTTGCCTTGAAACTTTGCAGGAAATAAGCGCCCGCCGCATAGAACTCATTCGTCAAGGTAGGCGAAACGATCGTGGTGAAGTTCATGCTGGCCACGTGTGAAACGATATTGCTGACCTCGCCTCCACCGGGTGCATCGACATTGCCAAAGGTGACCGCGGGAATATACGAGTAAATTCCGTTCGGCTCATACTGCAATCCTTTTTCAATCCCATAGGTCGCAAAGAACTTGTTCTTCTCAGAGATGTCGTAATCGACACGGCCCTTCGCCTGCCACTGGTCGTTGTCCACAAGATTCGTCGTGATGTAGTTGTCCACGCCCGTCCGGTTGGCTCCTGTCAGATTCGGCAGCGGCATCTCGCCAATAATCAACTTCATCTCCGGATCAAGATACGGACCGATGTTGCCGTTCACAAGCGGCTGCCCGTTGGGCGCGGTCTGCGGTACCGAACATACATTGCCATAGGTGCCCGAGCACTGCGCATTCGGCGCAACCGGCTGGTAAAACGTCCCCAGATATTGCTGGAGCTGCGGCACACTGAAGTCGCCCGCATGCATGCCGGCCGTCGGCACAATCGCACCCTGAATCGCGCTGGTGGCGCTCCCATACGCATACACATTTCGCTGCGCGTAGTCCTCGGCTCCCACGAAGAAGGTAAGCTTGCGATTATGGTTGAAGTCCGTTCCCGGAATCAGCACCGGCCCACCGAGCGTTCCGCCCGGATAGATATCCCGATCAGGCGGCTTGCCCTGCCCGGTATAGTTCGCAATCCAGTCGATCGAGTTTAGCTGGGAGGTGCGGGCATAGGTGTACAGCGCGCCGTGAAACTTGTCTCCGCCAGCCTTGCTGATCGCATTGATGACCACAGGCCCGCGCGCCGTATCGGCAGTGAAGCTGCCCGTCTGAACCTTAACCTCGGCAACCTGGTCGTAGTTCACATTCTGAATCGCAATGCCATAGGCGCCCGGGTCCGTGATGTCGGTTCCATCCGTCAGCAGCGCCGTCGCGTTCTGCGGCGTGCCATTGCCCGAGTAGGCGCCGATCGCTCCGGTAAAGTTGACGATCGAAGGATCGTAACTATAGTTCGTCGTGTTCGTGCCGTTGTTGATCGCCATCCCAGGCAGGATCTTGAGCAGTTCGGTGACGTCGCGTCCCTCGACAGCAAGGTGTTGAATATCCTCGGCGGAGATGGTGTTGCTGAGTTCACCGGAATCCAGGTCCAGGTGACCCGTGGCGCTCGTCACCTCGACACTTTCTTCGGCACCCGCCGCCAGCTTGATATCGCGGATAGCGCGATCGTCGCCCGGATCCAGGTGAATGCCGGTTTGCTCGAAGGTGTTGAAACCTTTCACCTTGATGTCGATGGTGTAATCGCCCGAAGGGATCGCCGAAAACGAAAAGACTCCAGAGCCGTTGCTGGTCGTGCTCCGCAGGTCGCCCGAGGAGATATTCTTCAGCTGCACCGCGGCCTGTGGAATCACGGCCCCGCTCGCATCCAATACAGTACCGCCGAGGGTAGCGGTGGTTCCCTGTGCGTATGCAGCGGTTGGAATCGCGCTGACCGCCCCAAGGGAAAATGCAAATACAACCGGTGCGGAAAGTCTCGAAGCCTGGATTACAGCCCTACCTTGATGCCATTTGCTCATTCTACTTCTCCTGACTACGAGAGCACATTGGAAGAGCTCGTTATCTGGAAATCGTTTACTCACATCCTTGATGGGAGCGCCTCTAATACCATCCAGCGGATGGCCGCCAAAACAGAAGCTGCCGCCGCCCACCCGTCAGCGCTCGTACCGGCTCGGGGAGGGGACGTTTTCCTTCACGCCTGTAAAGGGCAGCTTCCAAGTGACTGGCGAACACTAGAGACTTCTACGAACAAGAGGGAAGGTTAAACTTGTACCGTTATGTACCACCCCGTGAAACACCGATGTACCTGCTCATTCCAAAAGGGATAGCGTTTTCCGCAAAGCCCAGGTACGGGCTTGTTCCAACACGCCGAGCATCTGTACACTCATTGCCGAAGTGGTAAGGGGGTCCGTCCATGCCGGAACTGTTAATCAAACCATCCTCCCAGGAGGAGCAGCAGGAGCTTGAGGCAGTCGTCGCATACCTCGACCGGACACCAAGACTCGCGAACCTGCTCCGTTATCTGGGCCAGAGATACTTCAATCACGAGCTCGAGCAGCTCACCGAATACAACATCGCCACCGAGGTCTTCGGCCGCAAGAAAAACGACTTCGTCGCCAGTGAGGATGCCATCGCTCGCGTCGAGACCCACCGTCTCCGCAAGAAGCTGAAGGCCTTCTACGAAGGCGAAGGCAGAGACCATGCCATCCATCTACAGATTCCGCATGGTACCTATATCCCGGAGTTCACCTCGCATCGCGAGATAGCATTTGAACCTGCTGAAGCCGCCGCACCCTCTGCATCCATCGCACCCTCCCTCTCAGACTCACGGATCACGCCATCCACCGCGCCCCTCCCTACCAACCCGCCGCGAGAACCTCTCGGCCCCCTCAGCAACACCTTGCCTGCTCCAGCACCCGGCAGACGTTCCTGGCAGCCGCTCTGGATCGTGGCTGCTCTCATCGTCCTCGGCATCGCTGTCCACTTTCTCCCCGACGGCGTTGCCGGCTTCATCAAGCTTCCGCATCGAGCTCAGCCCTCTCAGATCAGCTCCGCCGCAGGCTCCGGCACTCCGCCCACGAGCACGGCCGCAGGCGTGGCAATTCCATTTCGCATGATTGCGGGCTACGATGGGCCTCCGCAAAGGGACAGCGCGGGAGATCTATGGCAGGCCGATCGCTACTTCCACGAAGGCTGGTCGATGCGCAGGCCCGCGGTGTTTGTCGCCCGGACCAGCGATCCGTTTCTCTTTCGTTCGGGAAGAGCCGGAGACTTTTCCTATGACATCCCGCTCAGGCCCGGAGTGTACGAACTCCACCTCTACTTCTTCCAGGCCTCGGACGCGGACGAACTAGAAGACGCAGCGAACAAGTCCGTCTTCAACGTAACCATCAACGGCACGGTCGCCCTTGAGAGCTTCGACCCGATCTCCGATGCGATGGGCCAGAACATCGCCGACGAGCGCGTCATCCGGGACGTCGCCCCTGCTTCAGATGGCTTTCTCCACATTCACCTGAGCACCGTCATCGGCACGCCTTCGCTCAGTGCGATCGAGTTGCTGCCAGGAGAGAAGAACGCGCAGCTTCCGACCCGGATCATTGCGCAGTCCACGTCTTTTACTGACCCAGGCGGACTCTTCTGGCACCCGGACAGCTACTTCATGGGTGGTCGCCGCCTTGTCCACACCATCCCCGTCAAGCGCAATGCAGACCCAAATCTGATTAACACCGAGCGCTACGGGCACTTCACCTATGCCATTCCAGTTGACCCGCGCGACCGCTTCACCGTTATTCTGCACTTCGCCGAACTTTACTACGGCACCGAAGGCGACGCGACCGGCAGCCGGATCTTTCGCGTCATGTGCAACGGCAACACCTTGCTCGATCACTTCGACATCTACAAGGAAGCCGGCAGTCTGCACATGCTCGAGAAGTCCTTCCACCACATCGAGCCCACCGCCCAGGGCAAGCTCAACATCACCTTCGAACCCATCAAAGATTACGCAACCGTCTCCGAGATCGAAGTGATCGATGAGTCGCACTGACCCGCCCGGATCGCTCCGATCTCAGAAACAGCCTAGTACTGGTTAGCCGCCCCCGGAGTCGGAGGCGCGCTTCCGGCAACCTGCGTTCCTCCCGCATGAGCATGGGTCAGCGGTGCCGTCAGCGTGATCCCGCTGCCCGCCACCGGTGCGCCGGCTGCGTGACTCCGCGACAGTGGCGTCAGCAGCGTAATACTCGCAGTCGGACCAAACCGCCTGATCGAAGAGACCACCGCCGTCTCCGCGTTCGCGCCCGCATCCAACGTAATGGTTTCGCCTTCAGTGAACCCGAAGCCGTTCTCAACCGGAATGGACGTTGCGCCCTCACTCGTGTCCGAGCGCACCGTCGTCCCCCCGGCAGTCCCCACGGTCGCAATTACAGCCGACTCGAACTCTGAGCCTGAACCGATCCGAATCGTCTGGCCTGCGCTGAAGCCGGCTACGCCCGCAACCTTTAGATTCGTAGCGCCCGCCACCGAGGCGATGGGCATCGTGGTCGCAGCCTGCACCCGGAAATCCGTGCAGTTGCTCGCTGTATCGGCGCCATCTGGAAAGCGTCCCGCGCTCCGGTTGCTCGCATCTGCCGCGGTCCCCGGAGGCCCGAAGCCCGCGCTCGGGTTCGGAGCAGGCACAAAGCAGCCACCATGTCCCGCACCCGAAGCCCCCTGGTACCCCTGGGCCGCCCAGGG
The DNA here is from genome assembly GCA_964245715.1 of uncultured Acidobacteriaceae bacterium. Classification (GTDB taxonomy): domain Bacteria; phylum Acidobacteriota; class Terriglobia; order Terriglobales; family Acidobacteriaceae; genus Edaphobacter. Next base: position 13,692 of record CAXTNM010000070.1, read on the forward strand.
ATCAACCAGCCCGCCATAGTTGAGGCTGTCAACCACCAGCCCTGATGCGTCGCGCAGCACAAGGCTGCCCTCCCGCACCGGGATAGTACGGCCGAACTGCGGCGAGTAGGTCGTGAGCTCGGGGCCGCCAAACCACTGGTCGGGCTGCGTCGACCCCTGGTAGCCCGCGGTTGTAACCGTGGCATCGCGAAGCGCCGCGTTGATCGCATGATCCTGCGCGAGCGCCCGATCCAGCACGATCCCGGAGCCGAGCGCCTGGACCGGTTCATTACTCGAGTGCGCAAACGCCGAAGCCGGTGAAAAGCTGATCCCCGTCCCGCGATCGCTGAAGGGCATGTTCGCTGCATGCTTGAAGCGCAAGGGAGCGGCCAGCTCCAGGCCAGTTCCGGGGCTTACCACCGTTTCGCCATCAATGTGCGCACGCGAGAGGGCCGGCGTGAACTCCATCGCCGCCGTCGGACCCGCGCCGCTCACCGCCGAAAGCGTGACCGTCTCGTGGTTGGCGGGCGTGCCGATCGTCAACGTGTCACCCGCCATAAAGTCCGTAACGTTGCGAACCTTAATTCTAGTTGCGCCTGCACTCGCATCGGCGGAGAGGTTCGTAACCGGTGCCCGCTTCCCGACGCCCGTGACCTTGACCATCTCGATCCCGTGATCAACGCTGTCAATATCCAGCCGGATCGTATCCCCGACCGAAATATCCGCGACCGAAGTCACCTTGATGTTGGTCGTGCCCACCGCAGCATCGACCGCCAGGTACGCCTGCGTCCCCGGCTTGCCGACCGCAGTGACCGTCGCCACCTCATACTGCTCGAGCCCGCGTCCCACAACAGGATAGGTCGCGCCGTGCCCCAGAGCGATCTTCTCGCCCACCGTGAAGCCTGCCACGCTCTGCACCGGAACATTCGTCGAGCCGGCTGGAATCGTGATAACCGGTCCATCGGGAAGCGGCTGCCACACGGTCGTATGATTTGCCGCCGCGGTGCCGATCTTTGTGACCTTGCGCGTCTCTGCGCCGGAGCCGTTATCGATCTTGATCGTGTCGCCGACCGCCATCCCACTCGTGCTCCTCACGTGGAGCGTGTTCTCGCCTGCGCGCGCGGCAACTGCCAGCCCCGAGCCCGAGAGAGCGAACACATAGAAACGCCCCGGACCAAGCTTCGTGCCGGCCGGAACCTCCAGCGCCGAGAAGATCGCCTGCTGCGCCGGATGCTCGGTCAAACTCCAGCGCGAGAGATCCACCGGACTCTGCCCGGCGTTATAGAGCTCAATATAAGAATCGGTCGTATTGGCAGTAGACCCGCCGCTCATGCGGAACTCGTTGATCTTCACCTGGCTTACGTTGCGGACCTTCTCGGCTGCTGTCGTCACTTGCTCCGCCCCGCCCTTAGAGCTCGTCCACGCAGCCCTCGCGACCAGGTCGCCATTGAACGGCGCCGGCCCGGACGTCACCTTGAACGTCGCGCTCACACTCGCTCCCGGCGCAATGGCATTAGGTATCAACTTCGAGCTCTCCGTGCTGCCCGTAGCTACGACGCTCCACTGCGCGCCGGGCGGCGTAATCCCCAGCTTGAGACCATTCACAGGCGCTTCCGTCGTGTTCGTGAACGTCACCGTCGTCTCCTGCGACGACCCAGGTGAAAATGTCTGAAGTCCAGGCGGCGTCGCGACCGCAGATGCGGGATCAAGACTCAGCCGCGCCACATTGTACTTCGCAGCCACCACATTCGCCTGCACAAGCTGGTCAGTGGCATCCTTTGGAAAGGTTCCCGCCGCCGTCATCGCGCCTTCGTAAAAGGTGCCCTGAGAACCATTGCTGTTGTCCCCGCCATTGCCCAGCAGAATCGCGCCTTGCTTCCGCATCGGGTCGTATGTGGCGTTGACGCGGGGCCCATCAAACATGACTTGCAGGCTACCCTCCCGCGCATCCCCGCCCATCGAAGTCCAATGGTGCGGTTCGCCTTTCGCCATCGCCGTGACAAACCTCCACGTAATACTCGGGAGCGTCCTGCACAGCTTCGACCCATCGGCATTCACGCAGCCCACCAGGTTATTCTCCTGGTCGGTCATCACCCACGGGCCGGGCGGATTGCCGTGATACCACGGTGTCGTGTCGCCATAGAAGGTGGTCTCCATGGTTCCGTTATCATCGTCGCGGCTATCCGTCTCTGCGTTCCCATAGTCGAAGCAGCAGCCGGAGTTGAAGTGCTTGCCGTTGATGACCCAGTACTGCCCCTCCGCCTGGTCGTCGACCGCGGTCCCCTTGGGATCGTCATTGCGCAAACCCATACCCGGCTCGATAAAGACACCGTACGCCTTGTGCCCCATAATCGTGACCGGCGCCATGTCGGCGAGCGGCAGATTATTGAATCCGCCCATCGCCGGCCCGCTGAAGCCGCCGCGCGGAGCCTGAATCAGGTTGTTGTGCTTCGGCGATTGATCGTAAACGACCGTGATCCAGCAATACGTGTTGGCACAAAAGCTATCCTGCGCAGCCGCATCGGCATATCCCCCCGCATCCCCGGCTTGCGTCATCGCCGCCTCAACCACGCCAACATCCAGCGTCTTGCCATCCGACTGGCGCAGTACCTGGTAAAGCGGTCCGCGGTAGGACGCATACAGCGCGCGCGTCGTGCTATGCGCGGCTACGCAGGGATCGCCCGCAGCAGCGTAGATATCGCACGGACCTTGCGGCCTTGCTACAGCCTGTCGGGTCGTAGCCTGCTGTGCCCTCGCTAAGCTGGCGCCCAGCAGGGTAAGCGTGAACGTAAGCGCTACGCAGAGATTCATTCTTGTCTTCATGCCGTATAACCTGCCTGATCCTATGCTCTGAACTGCTGCGTGAACGTTATGCTCTGTCGATGGCACGGCCGGACAGAACACTGTCCGGCCGCACATCGATCGACGAAGAAAGCAGGAGCCTAGAAGATGATCTTGCCAACAAGCTCCAGCGCACGACCGCCAACTGTCACCGAACGAATAGTACCAGTGTGGCCCGGACCAATAACAGGATCAGGTTCACCAAACGAAGGATGATTCAACACGTTGGTTGCGTTCGCGCTAAAGTCAAAGCCGACCCGCTCGTAAATAGGAAACCGTTTATGCAGGGAAGAGTTGACCTCCGACAAACCCGGCCCATAGACGCTGTTTCTTCTCATATCGCCAAACGTACCGGCGGCCGGAGCTTGAAACGCAGCGGTGTTGAACCATCCATTGATGCCCCGCTTCGCAAGCTTTGGATCTCCCACCTGGTTCGGATACCAGACCATGTTGGATGAGAGAGCATAGCTGTCATTGACCAGCATCGTTGGTGTAAACGGATGACCGGATTCAGCGATCACGGTGGTCGTTGCCGTCCAACCGCCGATCGCTTCGTCCAGGAACGTGCTGTGGTTCAGGAACGCACGACCCTTGCCGAACGGAAGTTGATAGATCACCTGACCTTTGACTGCATTGCGCACATCGAAGTTCGAAGCACCATAGTTGGCCGACGGATCGTAGGCGTTCTGATAGTTCTGAGGACCTTGCAGAGAATTCCATCCAGAGGAATCCTGGTTCGATAGGAAGTGAGACCAGGTGTAGTTCCCGTTGAACTCCAGTCCATGACTCATCCGGCGTGAGACGGAAGCCTGCAGGGCGTTGTAGTTCGAGATACCCTGGGTCGTAAGACCCGTGATGCTCTGAAACTGGGTATACGGACGAGAGCCGGAGTCGGTCGGACTCAGCAAGCCCTGGGGCACCTGGTTCAGGTCAGTAATAAACGGATCATTGGTTCCGCGGCTCCCAACATAGGCGAACTCAGCCACCATATTCGTACTCAGTTGTTGCTGAACATCCAGGTTCCACTCCTTCAGCAGCGGGATAGCAGAATGATATTGCTCAAAGCCCACACCCTGCCCGTTGTAGGAGTTAGGCTGGGTCGGAGCATTCTGGTAAAGAGAGTTGATGCTTGCGCCCTTCGCTCCCTGGAAGTTCGTATTACCGTCATCCGACAAGGTGACCACCGGAGCGACGTTGTTGGTGGAGTCTGACTCGTTCCCACTTGCTCCGCGTGCCGAGCCAACGCCCGCAGACCACAAGGCACTCCACTGATACGAGTAGATTCCGAACCCGCCGCGTAACGTCATCGTCGGGTTCACCTGGTAGGCGAAGCCCACGCGGGGATACCAGTTATTCAAGCGCGGCGCCTCCTCCGCCCTCCTGCCATTTACATGCGTACTGCCATACCATATGGCACCCGGCGTATTGGTGGATGGATTCGTAATAGTCGGATCAAAGGAAAGGTCATTACCCTGTACCTCAGACCAGCCAGTCCTTGCTTCCCATCTCAAGCCAAGGTTGAGCGTAAGCTTCGGATTGAACTTGAAGTCATCTTGGATAAAACCCGACCCGCTCTTCAGTCTCCCGCCATACTCCGGTAAGTCGTTAGCCGACCAGCCCTGCGCGTAGCCCAGCAGGAAATCGGCATAGGGCGCTCCCGTCGTCGACGTCAGCGCTGAGCTTCCATCATTGCTGCCCGCGGTATAAACACCCGTGAAGGAAAGGTTGGCTGCACTCACTCCGCTGTAGGGATTCGAATCAACCCGCTCGATCACCGTCTGACCTCCGACATGGAGAGAGTGCCGCCCACGAATCAGGGTCACGGTGTCTGAGATATCGAACAGATTCTCCTTGTCGATAAAATAAACACCCGGTCCAAATCCATACAGGCTATTGATGTTAATCGTTGGAAAGGCATTGGCCTTGGCGAACTGTAATCCGAGCTTCGCCGGATATCCCTGGTTCAACGTGCTATAAACCTGGTCATCGTACTCGGCATAAAAGCCGACCCTGGCTTCGTTGAGAGTACGCGGGCTGATCGTCCAGAAATCGGAAAGCTGAGCAGTAACATTCGAGGTAGCATTCGCAAAGCAATTGATCGGGCAGACTGGACTATTTGAAAGGGTATGGTTCAGGCTCTCAGCCGCGGAACCTGTAATCCGGTTGCTCTGTGTCACATCCGCATCCATCCGTCCGAAATACTTCTGTACGGTGGAGTTCGACGGAAGCTGATACTGGTAGTTGTTGACCGTGCCGGGAAGGCGTTGTTCGTGAGCCAATGTAACTGTAGTTCGCAGAGAGCCCGAGCCCGCCGAGAAAGCCGGGCAAGCCGGTGTAGTGCTGCAGGTAGGAAGCCTCGAAGCCGCTCAACCATGCACTCCCGGCGTTCACCGGTTGCGTCGCAAGATAATTTCCGAGATAAGAGGATGGCGCGCCTGGCGGAAGATAATTCGTCAGTTGGTAGGTGTTGGTGACAATCGGGTTCTGTAACGACTTATAAAAATAGCCAGCAGAAATAATCCCGAAGGGTTTTAGATAATGGTCGAACAGCACATCAACGTCATCGCCTGTCTCAGCCTTCAAGTTGGCGTTTCCAAAGGCGACCGAGTACTTGTTCGCTCCATTCCCACTCTCGGTATAGCTCAGCGGCTGGGCAATGTTATCCGGATCCGGTCGCGACAGCCCGCGTGCATAAATCAATCGCACCGCGTTCTCCAAACCCGCATTCACACGAAACGAAGCGCTTGGCAGCAGGGTATAGTAACTACCCGAAAAGGCATTCGGCGAGACCGCTCCATTATCCCCAAAGGCCAGGTTATGAACCGCGTCCGACGTATGTTCCAGCCGCAGCCCGGCGATGAAGCGCATACCGTGGGAGAAGTCGATCGTGTTCATGGCATAGCCAGCTTCTACCTTCTCCACGAGCCCGAACTGCGATGGGTCTACCCCTTGCGTGCTACTGGAGCTGAAGGCGGTAGGGTTCGCCTTGGCAAAAGCCAGGACGTCTTCAAGCGAGACGTTGTAGCCACGTTCATACTTACCGCCGTTATAGTAGTTGGTATTAATCTTGCGATTGGGAAACTGCGCCATCTGGATGGTTTCGTTGGGCGTCAGCGTTTCTACGTAGGTATAGGCGTACTTATGTTCATTGCGGAACTTACCGCCGTACTCGATGGTCGCAGCATGGCTGCCGATGTGATACTCGTAGGCACTCGATCCACCAAGCCCTGAATTCAGTTGAACCGCCTTGCCCAGATCCCGGCTAACTCCGCCGACAGTAGGAGACATGTAGAAATTCGCAGGGTTCTGTATCTCGGTGAAGCACGGTTGAGTAAACTGCGGAAGATATTGATTCGTCGTCGCCGTCGGATTGAAGGCGCAATGACTCGATGGCAGCGAAGAACCGAAGTTTGCATCCGAGTAAGGAGATCCTCCGTACGACGAACGTCCGATGTTTGCCTCCCAGGTGTACCACGTCTTCGAGAAGACATGGTTGCCGCCGAGAATGACGCTGCCGACCTGGATGTCAGGGTTACGCAACTCGCCATCAAACGATGGATCACCGCCTTGATTCTGCGGAGCCAGCAGCGAGACTCCCGGCGTATTGTCTTGGAGTTGATATGCCCAGCGGTCGCCATAGTTCTTGAAGTCCGAATAGAGGAAGCGCGCGTAGACGTTCGATCCGTCACGAATCCGGTAGTCGGTGCTTCCGGCAAAGCCATAGCGAGAGCGGAAGTAGGTGTACTCGCGAAGACTCGCGCCATCAAACCACGTCTGACCGTTGTTTTGGTCGGGGACCGGCTCGAGGTCATCAATACCGCGGCCCTCCCAGTCGAAGGAGAAACCACCGATGATGCCCAACTTCTTCTGGGCTCCGAAACGCTTTCCCAGCGTAGCCGTCTCAGTGGTGTTGCCTCGGCCGCCTTGGATCGGCGTAATCCCACCGAGTCCCGTAATCTCGATCGTCGGCGCATCGCTTGCTGTCTTGGTGACAAGATTCACGGAGCCACCGATGCCATCGCCTTCCATATTCGCCAGCAGGGTCTTGCTGATCTGTACGGAATCGACGAGGCTGGATGGGATGGCGTCGAACTTGATCTGACGCACGCCGGGCTCCTCCGACGGTAAGTTGACACCGTCGACAGTCGTGTTGGTTAGCCGCGGTTCAGTGCTGCGCACCTGCACGTACTTGCCCTCGCCTTCATCCCGCTCGAGCGTCACGCTGGGCAGGCGGCCAAGCGCATCGGCCAGGTTGGCGTTCGGCAGGCTGGTGATAACTTCGTGAGGCATCACCTGCAGCAGATTGTCGGCGGATCGCTCGATGTTGAGCGCTTCCGCTTCGGCTGAAGCGCGGCCGGCCGAGACCATAACCGTTTCAGCCTGATCGGCTACACGCAGCTGCGCGTCAACTCTTGCGGTCTGTCCGGCGCTCACGTTGACGGTCGTGGTGAATGGAGTCAGGCCAACGTAGGTGATCGTCAGGTCATAGCTGCCCGGCGCGAGGTCGTTGATGTAAAACCGGCCTTCTTCATTGCTGGAGCTTGTAAGAGCCACGGACTTCGTGGAGATCTGCGCACCCTGCAGAATCGCGCCGGTCTGATCCGTCACAGTTCCGCCGATCGCTCCACGGGTCTGCGCTTCAGCTAAAGGCAGCAGCCCGCAAAAGGACAGCGCGAAGAGAAGGAGTGAAGCCAGATAACGTGGACAGGATTTGTGAGACGACATGGACTGCTCCTTCAAGGGCCCCGATTTGATTGCTCATCAACTGCACTGCTCAGTACCTGCCGAAAGCCACACCAGGAGCACTTGCGCCTGCTCGACGAGCGAGGAAAGACCACAAGAAGACAGCACAACCAGGCGTTTGTCATTCCCGGCGTGACAACCCAACTTTCATCTCTCAGTGGCTTTGTGAAGCGGCCGCAGTCAGTGTATGGAGCGCAGGATGAAGAAAACCTCAAGGCTCGGCTCGTCTGAACGCATCGTCATGGACAATTCATCCTGCCTTGACGGAAGCCCTCCGGAACCGCAAAAAGTCGCAAAATGCCCTTCGCCGACCGGCACGAGCGGGCGCTCGTCTCTCGGCCTTGGCACAGTCTTGTCGAGAGCAAGAGAAATCCGGCAGGCCACACGGCAGCTCTTGCCCCTACCCTCGCCGCGCTCAAGTACAACCGGGCCAGGCGCATGCTTTCAAGCCGAACAACCTGCGTCAGACAACCCACTTAAACAGCAAACCCCGGCGAGTAGCCAGGATTCAAGTAAGCTCTAGATCTTCATCGATAAGTTTGAGCGTTGAGTCAATGGCGGAGAGTGGGGGATTCGAACCCCCGGTACGGGTTTCCCCGTACAACGGTTTAGCAAACCGCCGCCTTCAGCCACTCGGCCAACTCTCCAGACCTGCCGCGATCAAACGCATTCCGATTATAGCCCACTCAGCCGCTGTCTTCGCATACACGCAAGGCACTGCTTCTTGGAAGCTCTACTGCCTCCACGAGCGATCTTCCTGGCTGCGAGAGGCTCCTCCTTATCCGCACTCCTCCCACTTCTCAACCACCGAGAGGGGTATGCCGCCCGAAGTTTCCGGGCTGATCTCCCGATGAACCCGGGCCGAGAGTGCCGGTACCGTCACAGTCAGCGTGCTCGTCGCCGTCATGCGGCCAGCTGTGATCCGATCGTCTTCGTCGAAGCCAACTTGATCGGCCCCGTATACAACGTGGGAGAGGTACTCGGCGTCAGGCCGCCGTCGGGTAGTAGATCGCCGTGCCGGTTGTCCCATCAGATAGCGCGACCGTCTGCGTGCTCGAGGACGTTCCCGGCAGAGGCGAGAACGTCGCCGTACCCGAGCCGCCAAAGGTTTGGTTGCCGTAAGCGTACCTGACCCAAAGCTCTTCGCACGGATATCCCGCGAAAGCCGTACGGTTACGCGCTCGACCCACTTCTTTTCCATGCCTAGACTGGGAGAAGGCCCAATCGGTCCAAATCATCTCATCTGAGCTTCAGCCCGTTTGCGTATACGCAGCCCGTACCCGGTCTCAAGCAGGAGTGACCTATGAAGTCTCCTCATACCCTCTACGCCTTGCCGCTTCTCGCACTGTCAGCATTCCATACCAGCCTCGCTCAATCGGCCAATCAGCCGCTCTTCGCCTTGCCAGCCAGCCACCCATCGTTGCAGCCCCGGCCTACTCCTCCTCGCGGGTAGACTCCAATCCCGACATCGCGGCGCCGGCAGTCTCCACCGCCACTTCCTTCTATCAGGCGATCGAGAGCACGGGCCCTCGGTACCGTCCCTTCCTCAGCTACGCGGTCGCCTTCCGCATCGGCACCGGCGGCATCGGGGGTGAGATCGCCACCCCGCTTGCCCGCCGCTTCGACCTCCGCGCCGGCGCTGAAGCCTTCACCTACTCCACCACCTTCAATACCAATGGCCTCGTTGCGGATGGAACCCTCAAACTCGGGGAGACCTTCGCCGCCGTCGACTACCATCCGTTTCACAATGGCTTCCGCCTCTCCCCTGGCCTGGCCTTTTATAACCGCAACAACGTCGCCGCAGTTCTCAACGTGCCCGCCGGCAGCACCTTTACCCTCAACGACGTCGATTACACCTCGCAAGCCACCGACCCGATCACCGGTACCGCTGGCGCCACCTTCGGCAACAAGGTCGCTCCGCGTTTCACCATCGGATGGGCCAACCTGTTCCCTCGTTCCGGTGGCCACTGGAGCTTCCCCGTTGAACTCGGCTTCTACTACACTTCCTATCCCACGGTGGCGATCGCGCTCTCCGGCTCCGCCTGCTCGGCTGATGGTTGCGGCTCGATCAATACTCCGGATAACCAGGCCAACGTTCAGGGCGAAGAGGTCAAGCTCAACAACGACTTAGCCCCCGCGCGCTTCTTCCCGGTCTTCTCCTTCGGCGTAGGCTACCGCTTCGGCCACTGATCACCCACCGCAAGCGCTCCCATACTCGTCGCAACCAGCGGGAGCGCCACGGAGCCCTGCCAAGCCCCAGGGCCGCAGTCGATGCGGTCTCCCCAGGCCTGCACTCCAAGCCTTTGCGCTTATCTTGCTTGCGGCTAGAATGAATCACTGCCCATGACGCTTCGGACTGCCGCGATCCTCCTCTCCGTTACCCTCGCCGCTACCTCCTTGCGCGCCGCGGGCCCCGCGCACGACCCACCTCCCGACATCATCCGCACTGCCTCCGGCCTCACCGAAATCGGCACCCTCAACGCCGTGCCCTACCGCATCGATATTCCAGCCGCATGGAACCATAAACTCGTCGTCTACTTCCACGGCTACTCCGAAACTCCCTACACCTACCGCGTCGGCTCACTGCTCAACGAACAGGTCGCGCCGCTCTTCGAACGCGGTTACGCCATCATTGAGTCCGGCTACTCCACCGCCGGCTGGGCCTTGGCCGAGGCCTACCCCGAAACCGAACAGCTCCGCCTCTACTTCCTCAAAAAGTACGCCGAACCCGCCCTCGGCAAGTCCTCAAAGAAGATCGCCAAGAGCCCCGAGTCGATCGAAACCATCGCCGCCGGCGGCTCCATGGGTGGTGCCCTGGTCGCTGCCGTCCTCGAACTCAACCCCAAACCCTACGCCGGAGGCCTCAATCTCTGCGGCTCCGTCGGCCCTACCGACCTCGCCTTCCAGCGTCGCTTCGCCTGGCGTGCCGCCTTCGACTTCTACTTCCCCGGCCTGCTTCCGCCCATCGACCCTGTACCTGCTGACTATGAAGAATCCCGCACCCTCCGCCTCCACGTCGAGCAGGCCCTGCGCGAAAATCCCGCCGGCGCAATCGCCATGCGCAACCTCACCGGCCTCCACTCGGACCATGATCTCGCCCTCGCCATGGTCTACTTCGAGTTCGTCATCGGAGACATTCAGCATCGCGCCCACGGCAACGCCTTCGACAATCGCAACTTCGTCTACACCGGCACCGATCCAGCCAACACCTACTCCGACAACCTCCTCAACGACAATGTGCGCCGCTACACCGCAGACCCCCGCGCCCGCGAATACCTCTTCCATCACTACACCCCGACCGGCCAGCTCCATCACCCCATGCTCGCTCTCCACAC
>CAXTNM010000071.1:0-24472 GCA_964245715.1 uncultured Acidobacteriaceae bacterium
CCGGGTAGATCGTATTTCGTTCTTTCGCTTCTGAGTCATGGAGGCGGTCTCCCTAACCGCGTCTCCATCATCAAGACCAGATTTAACCGTGCGCCGCGACGTTGCCGAAAACAACGACTTTCCGGGAGCTGCTTTAGAACCGCTTGCAATGTTAGCTATTGAATCGTGATCTGTCCGGTCAAAGCGATAGTTCTTGAGGTGTTTATCGGTAACGAAACGATACGATTACGCGTGTCCGAAATGCTATAGGCTTTCCATCTAGCGTTGCCGGATTGAACTTGTATTGGGACACCGCTGCTAGGGCGTTGGTAGCAGCTTCTGGATCGGCTTCTCCGATAATTTTTGCATCGATGAACTCGCCAGAAGGTGTGGCTATACCCTCAACGACGACGTCGGCTGAAGCGTGAGATCGTTTGAGAGATTTCGGGTACTTCGATTTAGGTATCCTGATCGGAAACGGGCGCAGGAGAGTACCTGCTACTACAGGAAGATCCTGTTCATGTTCACCTTGAGCCTCGTAGACTGTTTCTCCCCGAGAGTCCGCGGGAACAGCCGGGCTGATAATGGCTTTTGCCTGAGATGCAGAACCCGTTGCTTGGCCGACCACAGGCACCGTCAGAAGGGTTGATATCAGCAACCCGCAGATGGCGCTCGGAAAACAAAAATACTCTGAATTCTTGAATTGCTTTTCAGGCATGGGAGATTATCCCTCATTCAAACCCATTGCCGCAAAACGGCGTTGTCTGCAACTTCGACCCAATCAGACGCCTCCCTGCGGCATGATTGCCGAAAACACCGACTTTCGAGGAACGTGGCGGCCGTTGGTCAGACATTGTTGCAAACTAGACCGTACTTCGGCTTTCCTGAATCATCCCCTACGACCCGTAGCCTCTTCATATTCGGCGCGGGAAATCTGCCCGCTTCTGAGCATTTGCAGTTCGACGTCAGCTTTCTTGCGCCCTATGAATGAACCTAATATTGGCCGAAGCAAATGACCCAACGTGGCCATCCACCAGAATCGCTCGTTGGTGTAACGTTTTTGGAGGCGTACTTTCCAGACATCTGCAACATCCTCTTTCTCGCGACGCTCAGGACGATGGGTGAAATGAATGTGGTGGCCAAGCTCATGAAAGAGAACGTCACCAACTTTGCTCTCCCTTAGCAGCGCGATCCGCAGCCACCAGCCGTTCTCCCAGCCACGCAAAGTGTTGTCCACGAACAACTCTGTCCATGCGCGGCTTCCACTAAACGCCGGGTGATAAAGGCCTTTCGCCTCAACGGCACGCACTTTGCCTCGTCTTGACTTAAACACACCTCTACGTCGCTTGCCAGTCAAAGCGCTAGCATTAGTGAGCACTATCTCACCCAATCCAAAGAGATAATGCTCCGGGACGGACTCCAGCATCCGTCGCACAATGGGGACGAGATCAAACGGCGGCTCGTAGCCAGAGAACGATGTAATGATGGTCGGCCGCCATGGAGCTTTGACACCACCGTAATCGCTAGAACTTGGGAATGTTCGGCTCATTGGCTGTTCTTCCAACATAGTATGCGAAGCTCTTTGTCCTTTAGCGGCGACTTGGCCGAAGCTCCAGCTCGCGGAAATCGGTGTTTTCGGCAACGTCGAGATTTGGTCATCGACGGGTCGAAGTTTCTCAAAACGCCGTTTCCAAGCTAATTGCAGAGTCGGTGTTTGCCGTGTTGAGTCGTTTAGAGAATGTGAGAATATGCCCGTCATGGACCAGTGGGAGTTAAAGCGAGGTCATTGGAAACGAATGCGGTGGCTGTGGCTGGCCTTCTCATTGCTCGGAGTAGCCTCAACTCCTAACGCTGTTCTTGATGCCTGGGGCACTTACAAGGCCGATCACAGACTCGGTTGGGTCATCCCGCTGGCATTCACCCTGCGTTTCGGCCAAATCTGGTTATTTGCTTGGTTGTGGTGGAAATGCCGACCGCTTCCGGCTGAGCAACAACCTGAACTCTGACAGTCCGGGGTTTTGAACCTCCTCGAAAGTCGTTGTTTTCGGCAACTTCGCTTTATGGCCGCGCAAAGGGCCCTTTTCGAGACGGAAGGGCATTCTGGCTCGAAATTTCCGAAATGCCGTATTCAAGGAACCATGCTCAAGATCATCACGGTCGATATGTTGAAGTAGGTTGCACATCGTGTTCTGCTGGTGGCCCGCTCGCCAGAGGACTGGGCTTGCAGATAATAGTGATGTCTCTTAGCTGCTGCTCGCAATGTTGAGGATCATCGGGACGGCTGTGATAGCTGATTTGGAGATGTTGGTTATCTAGCCATTCCACCTTCGGATCATTGAACCAGCTTGGCCCTTGATGCCAGAAGACGACCGTGTGCCGACAACAGGCAGGCTGCTTCAACGTAACTTCTGTGTAGTCCCTTCCCAGGAACCCAGCTTCATAGCTGAGGCGTGCTTCTTCGCCCCGGGGGGACTGAACCGCTCTCATCTGAGCGGGAGGTCCGCTATTTCCCAAAGCTAGACCCAAGAGAATAGCTGGAGAAGCGATAACGAGAGGCGCGAGGCAAGCAACACCGATCACGCGAGACGTGATCACCTTCCATCGCGTCTGTAGCCGAGGTGCCCACACCAAGAGGATTGCAAGAGCAATGTATAGAAGAACTGCGACTGCGGTGGTTAATAACGGCAGCAGAGTCCTTAGATGGAGCCAGAGATCAGGCCAGCAGGGCATGACCTAGACTTTAGCGCATGAGCTTCCCCCCAAACTCCCGCGAAGTCGTTGTTTTCGGCAATCACGACCCTTCGCACCCCGAACAGGGCGAAGTTGGCGAAAATCCCGTTTTCCAGTCGGTTGACTCCGAGCTTCGCACACTCGCCCCCCGAAGAATTGAATTGCTACTATTCAGGTGCAGACAAAGTCACGTTGCGGATGAAGGAGTATGGGTCTTCACTATCGCCCCATCCCTTACCAGCTGTGTTCGCCAGTTTCGAGAGTCTCTCAATGTCCGTCTGGCGGATTGAGTCGGTGATCTCGCATCTTGTCTTGTCGATTGCCTCTGCCCCAATGGTTTGTAGGTAATCGGACACTGCAGCGGCCTCCACGAGAACCTTGCCCGAACCTGCCCAGTGGCGATCTCCACCATTCTTCTTTACGCCCGAGACCCAAAACGATTCGGCGGTCTCCATATCGACGTAGTTCCCGCCCGAGTCGCCGCGTCGCTGGCCCTTCAACTTCATCAGACCTCTGCCATCGAAATACACCGTTCGACCAGTTTTCGATGTACTCACATAGCCGATCCAAGCGGGTCCGTTGTCCGAATGTCCACTCTTGAGTTCGATGTACCGGAGCGTCTTCATAGCGTTGAGTGTGGCACACCAGCATTTGGCCGATCAATCCTCACCGAACAAGGTTCTAGCTGTTCCCCGAAAGTCGGTGTTTTCGGCAATCACGGGCGGCTGGATGCCGGATGGGACTCGGGTCGGGGCGAATGAGTTCGAACCTGCCGAAAACCCGTTTTCTGGGCCTAGGAATCTTCACGGGCGTCCGAGTATAGGTAATAGAAGTCACAGTCGATGCTGACGTTCAAGCTTGCCAACCCTGAAATTGAGACTTGATCAACCCCAAATCCCGGGTAGTCGTTGTAGAAAAAGCCCACAAGCTGGATGCCAACTTTGTACTCGCCTCCGACGAGGCGGAACTGATCGGCTTGTGGCAACGCCTGCTCTAAGACATCCCTCAGGTGATCTTCGAGTGATGCAGACCGCTCAAGGCGAGAGTTTAGGGACCAGCGACTGAACTTGCGTTCGAGATGAGTTCTTGCGTTCCGGTCACCCTTCGCCCAAGTCTCGCTTGGTTTCAACCCAATCCGGGCTGTGATGGTCTCAGGATTGAAGTCTCCGACCACGGTGATGTAGGCATATTGCTCGTTGTCTTTGGTCATTCTGAAGGCAAAGTCGGCGACATTTCTTGCAAACGGAGTTTTGAGCAAGAACGACTGGATTGCCGAACACACCGACTTTGCGGGAGGTCGACGGCTGCCCGGTCTTACACTGAACTGCTTATGACTGCTGATAGTCGATCTTGCCGATCTCATATGAGACCGGCTTTCCTTTCCAGAGATCACCCTTATAAGTGATCGATGAAACCTCTGGAATCGAAATGATGATGGTCCCGTCTGGATTTGCTCTCAACTTAGGCAGGTCGTCTTCTTCTGAACCATGCGGATCGAAAGAAAACAGCAACGTGGCCTCGTCTCTTGCGCCTCCAAACAATCCTGTACGAGGACTTAACGCATATACCCGGATCGTTTCATCTTTGGCGAGAGTGTCGCAGGCGACGTCTACAATTTGAAAGCGAGCGTCACCCAAAGTTGGTCTAGCGAGAGTTCCTACCTCGCAAAAATGGTCAGACTTCGGTAAACCGGTTACTCCTCTCCCATTCCAGGAGTAGATGCCGAGGATGAGCAGCCCACTAACTAGCGTCGTGGCTGCGAGTTTGGTCTTCCGTCCTGACATTCTGCTTCGAGCTTATCTGGATTTGACGCAAGACTGCCACAAAGTCGTGTTTTCGGCAACTGCAGCGTTGGTCCCTACAAGTCCCATTACCGGAAGTAATCCGGCTGGACCGCCCCTTCCCGACCTGAAAAAGGCTGGCTGCAAGCGTATCTATCAGGAAACGATGGGCGGCGGCTCGCTGGATCGGCCTGAGTTGGAAAAGTGCCTGGATCGGCTGGAGAAAGGCGACACCCTTGTGGTGTGGCGATTGGACCGGCTGGGCCGCTCGATCCGCAACCTCCTTCAGATCGTGGACCGGCTCGATAAGAGCGGGATCAACTTCATTTCTCTCAAAGAGAACTTCGACACGAGCACCGCCGCAGGCAGGCTCGTCTTTCACTTTTTCGCGGCGTTGACTCAGTTTGAACGGGAGCTGATTCGTGAGCGCACCATGGCGGGCCTTTCTTCAGCGCGGGCGCGAGGCCGGATGGGTGGCCGAAAGAAGCTGCTCTCACCCCAGCAGGTGCGTGTCGTGAAGACGATGTGGGACAGCCGTGAACACACGCGGCATGAGATTGGGGCTCACTTCGGGGTCTCTGTCCAGACAATCGACCGGGCAGTAAGGGCGAGTGCGGCGGAAACGAAAAGCGGGGCGGGGAAGTGACGCGTCTCGCGCAAAGGGTGATGCACTGCCCATGCGGAAACGCCAAGGTTCTGGCCTTGGGATTGTGCTCGACCTGCTACACGTTGAAGCGACAGGATGAGGAGTATTTCGGTGGGTTGCGCGAAGCGGTTCTGGAGCGTGACGGCTACCGTTGCCGCGTCTGTGATGCTTCCGGTCGTGACAAGCGGTCCATCATCGTCCACCACCGGATACCCGGCAGGTCTGTTCTGAACCTGATGCTTTCGCTGTGCCCTGGCTGCCACGCCAAGATTCACCGCACGAAAGCGGTGCTCTCCGCCATGCCGCCGCTCCTTTTGGAACTGTGGCGTGAGCAGCACCCCAAAGGCCATGAACAGAAGCAGCTCGACTTCAGCTTGAAGAAGCCTGCTGCCAAGCTCATCCCGCTGTTTAAAGGAGGCAGTAGTTGAACTGAGGCAAGGAGTGAAACCGCACTGATGCGCTACTTCAAACGCTACCTAGCTACACCTCCACGAGGATTTGCGCGATTTCCAGCGTTCGGAAGTAAACCCTTCTTCCCAGCCGCAGGCGAGCGCGGTTGATTCTTTGTACCCACTCGCTGTTTCCACGGAGGGTTAACCTTAGCCCTTCCGGGGAGCGTTTCAGGACTTGAGCGAGTTGTTCTGTGGTGAGGAGAGGGCCGTAGCGCTGGACGAGGATGTCTTGAATAGTCATGGGACTGAGGTTATGACCACGGTTTCATCCTGTTCACATATAACCTTGACGGAATATATAGCTTTGATGGAATATAGAGCTATGGCTTACGAAGTCGAGTTCACGAACGAATTCGAGCAGTGGTGGGACGGCCTGACCGAAGCGGAGCAAGAGAGTGTTACCTTCTCTGTCCGGTTACTGGAAGAGCAAGGAATCCATCTGAAAAGGCCGCATGCGGATGCTGTTCGAAACTCAAAGTATCCAAATATGAAGGAACTCCGGTGCCAGCACCAAGGAAGCCCCTACCGTGTCCTGTATGCGTTTGATCCGCGCCGGACTGCCATGCTCCTGATTGGAGGCGACAAAACCGGTAAGCCCAACTGGTATGAGGATTTCGTGCCGAAAGCCGACGCAATTTACAAGCAGCACCTGAAGGAAATCAACAGTACAAGTCCGTAACGGGTGTACCCCGTGGAGGAAACGTATGGCCCGCAATTTCAAAGAACTTCGCGCAAAGATGAGTCCGGAGAGCCAGGCACGTATTGAAGAGCGTGTGCAGCAAACTCTGCGGCAGATGCCCTTGGAAGAGCTGCGGGAAGCAAGGGAACTGACCCAAACGCAGCTTGCGCAGGTGCTCCACGTATCACAAGGAGCGGTTTCGAAGGTAGAACGCCGGGCTGACATGTACATCAGCACCCTGCGGAGTTACGTTCGTGCAATCGGCGGCGATCTGCAGATTCGGGCAGTGTTCCCGGAAGGCGAAGTGCTCATCAATCAGTTTGAAGACCTTGCGGAGTCCTCTGATGTTCTTCTGCCATCCTCCTCTAGTCGCTGATTGCTCGTTGAGGACTGGCCACATCGCGTCAGTTAGCAACCCGAAAACGCGGAGAGAGTATGTGCCTGTGGCGACGCACCATTTCAATTTTGTTGACTGGCGCATTCCTGTCACTGACCGGTTGCGCTTACAACCTCATAGCGCCCTATGATGCAACACTCGACAGCACCATGACGCAGGTGCAGCAGAACACAGAACTCTTCTTCAATCAATTGGAGGAAGGGCATGACCCCTCCTACGAAGCTTCCAAAGATTTCTATGTGCAGACGGAAGCAACACTCCGTACGTTGCTGACCCGTGCTCAGGCTGTCCCCAAAAGTCATCTCGTGGCAGACCAGATCGCTCGCATCGAGAGCACCCTGGAGAGGGTTCAAGGAATGCATAAGCGGGACCAGACGCTGTCTATGGCTAATTTGACTGGTGACCGAGACACCCTGGAAAGTGAGTTTCGATCTTTCTTTAGGCTGGAACTCGCCCTCAAGACACACCTCGGAAACCCGCCCGGCGCAGCTTTGGCGCCTGCTCTCAAGAACCCGTAGCCTTACAAAGAAAGGATCGGAATGAACCTAGACATTCAAGCAATGGTGGAACAGATGATGAAGGCCGCCGCCGTTCCTCTTGGAAAGTATTGGAAAACGGCCGAGCCGGTGGCAAAGCAGGAGTTCACTACGATTGCGCATCTTGTGGAGCAGATTGGGATCGACAGATCTACCCAGAAGATCACAGCTCAAGACGCGATTGATCGCCTCGCAAATGCCAAGGATGCAGCCCAATGTGCTTTTGACGATCAATTGGGTGAAGGCCTAATCGCGACTGAAGAAGCAATGAACGCTGCTCTAAATGCTGTTTCCAGTCTCGTGAACGGTTATCTAGGCCTCCAAATTATCTGAGGAACCGATGAGGTGGATCTCTACGCAGAAAGCTGCCGCTTCTCCAGCCAAAGCTGTAGAGCTCCCAAGGATTCCTGGTGTTTTCTCTCAATGTAGCGGACCACCTTCGGGTTTTTGATGAGCCTTTCTATATACCGCTGGCACACGGTGAGCGTCAGAGCATCCTTTCCAAAAGAATCTTCCAAGCCGCGCAAATCGGTCAGTAAAGAATCGCTTTCCTTTGCGAATCGGTGCATTGCGGCATCCATTGCCGGCTTCGCCTCCCTTGGCTTGGGTCCCTCCACCAAGTCTTCGGTTTTCGTTCCATAGAGCAGCGCCCTTATGAAGGTGTAGCTGAAAGCAGAGTTTGCGATCATGTGCTCAGCCACTTCCACCTGCCTGAGAGGCTTCATCTTCCGCATGACAGAGAAGATTTTGGCATTCAGTTTATAGTCCCTGAGCATCTCCACCGCTTCATCACAGATACCGTTCAGCATGTCGCGTTTGGCTCGGATAACCGAAATGTCCACGTCCAGCGACTTCGCGATCCGCTCTTCGGTGAGGCCGTTCCGTAACGCCTCCAAAAGCATCAGGTGCTGGGCGATGGGTGGAATCGCATTAATTCTGCGGTTATAGGTGTAAGACTCGTCATCGGTGGCGAGAATGCATTTTGCCTCGGTCGCACCAGTTTCTTTGAGAACTTCAAAACGCAAGTTGCCGTCAAGCAGGAGGTACTCTTGTGGCGCTTTCGGAAACACCGCCAAAGGTTCAATCAGGCCAATCTCTTTGATTGAAGCCGTGATCTGACGATAGGTCGCACTCGCTTTGGTCTCACGCGAAACGGCAGTCTGCGGAAGAATATGGGCGAGAGGAACAGACACAATATAGTGCTGAAAGGCTTTTGGAAGCGAAATCATGACACTCCTATCGGGTTCGCAGGGCAAGCTGCTCTGGCATGTCGAACAGGTTTTCAGCGCGAAGCATCGTCACGAGATCCTCATCAAGGAGGAGGTTCCGGACCACGGTAGCGATAATGAGCAGTCTTTCCCGAGCCTGATCGGCTTTAGCAACCAGGCGTTGCTGTTCGCGGACTCGCTGCTTATATAGATTTGCGAGGGCTGCACCCGTCATCGGTTTGTCTGGGGCCGCTGATTTAGGGGTCACCTCAAGAAACGGAAATTTATGTACGCTAAGCACCTGATGTGCGACCGCGAGGTGTTTCGAAACCGGACCCTTAACGAAACACTGATTTCGAGACGGGTATTGCGACAGTTTTCCGCCTCAGGAGCGCCCTTCCAGGTCGTCTTTTCGCCAGTCCGACAAACGGCCGTTTTCGCTACACTTGCGGCGGGTGTACCGCTGGTAAGCTGTTTAGGATTAACGCCAAGTAATCGTTAGCGCACGTAAATGTCCCTTTCTTGAGGTGACCCCGTCTTCGGCAAAGGCGGGATAACGGATTCGGGCTGCTGGACGGGCGCTGGAGACCGGGACTTGCCGGACGCCGTTTTCAGGGACGAACTTACCGCGTCTCGTCTCTTGTTCTGAAGTTTGCTAGGACTGCGGTCCCGATGCTCGCCGTAAGGCAGAGAAGAATCTCGTTTCCAGCGATAGCATTTCTTAGACGAAGGTCCTCTCCCCAAGGAGCGACGTCTAATCTGCGGCCATTTTCGAAGGCAGCGTGAGATCCCGCCCAGCCTGCGAAGCCTGAGATCAAGACATAGACAATCCCAGCGGAGATAAACGCACGTATGGTTCGCGCCGTCGTCACGCGAGACCTGTAGATCGCTTTTGCAGTTCCGTCCCCCATAATGAAGCCGACCGCAAACTTCAGAGCCGCAAGCATCGCCACTATGCCAATCGTCAGGAACATCGGCCCACCCTTTGAAACACAGCATACAAGCGGGAGCTCCCGCGAAACCGGTGATTCCGGCAATCTCGCCCGGACAGACCGTCTAGGCTGGTCGATGTTGGTCAAAACTTCGTCTTGCGCGCGGTTAGGTACCGATTGATGGCCGGGCCATAGTCTCTGGGATCGAGCTTTCGCTTGAGTTAGCATGACTGGCATGGCCTATCCCTGCCCTTGCTGCCAATTCCGCACTCTTACTGAGAGGGGTGTCTTGGAAATATGCCCGGTCTGTTACTGGCAGGATGAGCACGGTCATGACCAGGGAGACAGCCACAACCTCGTCAGTCTTCCGGTTGCTCAAGCTGAATTCGCTGCCATCCAGACAAGCGATCTCCTGTGGATCGGGGAAGTTCGACCGCCGCTACCCACTGAGACCGTGGGCTAGGCGATGAAACGGCAGATACAAATTCCACTTTGAGCGTTCCTGCAAAGTCGTTGATTTGCAAGGAACGGGTTGCGGACGCCGGGAATGGGTGGCCGGTCCGGTGATCACACCTGATTATGATCGAAACCATGTGAGCGGACGCCACCATTTCGGGGCAGATGGAGTAGGACGATTCACTTCCATTCTTTCAACGAACCACCATCCGTCAAAGTGTGCGACATAGTCTTTTCCGCGATAGTCAACTATTGAGACATCGCAGGTGTACGGGTTCTGAGGCTCAGCGGGAATCGGGCTTGGCTGGCTACGGAGCAGGTCATATTTCACGGTAAGCGTGGCTGACCGAATGAGCGTTCGATCCGATCCGGCGCTCTCGACCAGCCTGAGAAACATCTTTGAATACCAGCTTGGCAGTTCCGAGATAGGCTCCTTCAGCAGCCCGTCTGGACTGCCGTTGCCATTGAGCAAGTCTATCGTCAAGGTGCTTCTTCCACTTGCCCGGGCGAACCGCAGGAGGTGTCCCATTGAATAGTCATCGGCGGTGTAATTCATCAAGCTGGTAAAGGAGCTACCAACGTTGTGTGCAACTCCCTTCAGGACCTTGACTCTAGGCATGCACGCGCTCGCTCTCCGGGGAATTGCTCCCATTCTAGGTGTAGGGCCTCGGA
Source organism: uncultured Acidobacteriaceae bacterium (assembly GCA_964245715.1). Classification (GTDB taxonomy): domain Bacteria; phylum Acidobacteriota; class Terriglobia; order Terriglobales; family Acidobacteriaceae; genus Edaphobacter. The sequence continues at coordinate 10,469 of CAXTNM010000071.1, forward strand.
CGATCAAAAACTCCCGAAAAGTGGGTGTTTTCGGCAAGGACAGTTCGCTAGTGAGCCGGATCGGGACGAAGTTGCCGAACCGCCGTTTTCAGGCCTAAAGCTATTCCGGTGGGATCTCGTGGCGAAGAACGGCCTCTTCGTATTCCCAACGCTCCGTCTCCGTACCTTTGGCAAGCAACTCCGCAAAGCGACTGAAATCCACCGTGCCAGGCACCTCGACAGCGAAGAGTCGTGTGATCTGCGATAGCTCAGATTCGCAACCCAACCGCCTAAACTCATCGCGTGCTGCCTGCACATCCGCACTGCTAGACACAAATATTCTGAAGACGCTGGAAGACGAGGGATCCACAACGCTATCGAAGATCAGCTCTCCCTTTTCCTTTCGCACTTTGACCAAATCTCCAGGGCTTACTCCACAGGCGAAAAAAGGAATGTTGTCCACGCAATAGAGGCCGGATTCGGTCTCGGTCGCCCACATTGTTTCCCATCGATCAGGCGGGTACCCGTCTTCGTCTTGCACCAACTCAAAAGGAATCTTGACGTCCTTAGATTCCAACGTGCTCTCCTTATGGAGCGTTGTTCCTTTCTCTTGTCATACACCTTCCCTGAAAGGGGTCGCTACACCAAACGTCAAAAATCGTACGCTAAGCACCTTCTGAGCGCGGGCCGTCCAAATTGCGAAGTTTCCGAAAACCCGACTTTGCGGCAGCTGCAATACTTACGGAACGCCTGGACCCTTCGTTGCAGATGGCAGGTCCATAACTACTTGTCCAGCCTTCTTCATTTTGAACCTGGGACCATCTGGGAAGACTGTAATCTCGGCCTCATTCTTCTTAGGGTCTGAAATATCAAAGTTCACACCACCACCTGCGTTGGAGAGTAACGTCATCTCTTGGCCGTGCTGAGAATCGAGTGTTATGAAGGCTTCGCCTTCCTCTTCAGTCGCATAGCCGCTTCGTTCTGTCCCGGTAGCATCTGTGAGTAGTACTCCCGACAGAACACCGTTGCGCTTCTCCCGTACACCATGAATGAGGGGGCCGGGAAGAGGCGCTCCTAAGCGCACCCGTTCATGACCAGAAGCATCAACAACCACGAGACCCCGAACATGCATAATGCCGTCCTTGTCAGTAGTAGAAGCTGAAACAGAGGTAGGGTGAGACCACACGAAGAGGCTCAGAATCAGCGTAGAAACGCACGATGCGGTGCACAATATCCGTTGCGATCGGTTACTCTTCCGAAGTTGCTCAACCTGTTTTTCCAAAAGGTGCGTACGATCCTCGCTCATTCCTAAACTCCTTAGTTGACTGTGAACGATAGACGAACGTACCTGTGCGAACGTTCAAAGTTTTTTGCTTTTCTCTAGGCCCAGCCACGCAGAGTCCTGGTAAACGGCGTTTTCGGCAATTACCCACGACGACCGTTAGTAGTCGTGGGTAGAGCTGAAGCGTTTTTGGTCCGCTTAGAAGACCACGCTCGAGATGTTATGGCCCAGGTGGAACCAGGTCGCTTTCCCAAAACATGGCGTTGGGTGGCATTCCTGGTCCTGGTCGGCGTAGCTCTCGGTCCAGGAGGTTGCTACTGATTCTTTGTGCGTGATCTCAGCTAGGTCAATGAGCGGCTCGATACGATTCAGCAGCAGGTTATGGTGTCAGTTCCGGCGCGCGATACTAAGGCCGCCCTCTTCCCCTCGACTAAACGGCATCAGGGAAGCCATGCCGCGGTTACTCCCACGACACCATATAGCCTCTACCAAGGAAGGCAGGCTACGGATTTGCCGTTCGCAAGAGCGCGAACTTGGAACGAGTAAAAAGCGCTCGTTCCACAAACCCGCAGCTGCGACGGTGAGTAAAAACTCCTGAGGATTGATCTCACACTACCTGATGATGGTAAGGGTTAAATTGGTTGTGTGAACGGCTCCGGTGGCGGGATCGATAGCGGTGACTGGAATGGTGTAAGTTCCTGGAGCAATCGGGTTGAGCGTGTAAGAGACAGTGGTGCAGCCCGTGATGGTGGAAAGAATAAGGGTGGCGATGCAGGTCGCAAGCAGGGTTCTCATCCGACGGCGCGCGAAGAGCATCGGCAAGAAAAGGGTAGCCACCCAAATACGGGCTGGTAGGTTGCTCAAGTTTAAGCTGGCGATGCCGGGCGGTCCTTGGACTGTGGTCAGCGTCAGCATAGAGCTGGTGGTCTGGCCTGCAGTCAGGGAGACGGTCGACGGGCTGAAGGTGGCGGCAGCATACTGAGGCAGGTTGGCGGCTGTGAGATTAAGGTTCCCGACGTAGCTACCAAGCGAAGTGAGCGTAATAGCGATGTGGAGCGGCGTACCAGCCGCTGAAGAGATCGTCTTGGGCGCGAGAGCGATTGAGAAGTCGTGCGGCTGAATTACTTCGGAGATTGCTGGCGCAGTGCCGGCGGCGTAGTTGCCAGACCCTGCATAGACGGCTGTGAGGACATGGGTGCCGACGTCGAGCGTAGAGATCGAGAAGGCGGCTTGGCCGTCTACGAGACTGGTAGTGGCTAGCGTGGTGGTAATTCCTTGGAAAAGGTCGTTGAAGGTGATATTTCCTGACGGTCCGGTAAGTCCAGGAGATGAAACCGTCACCGCAATCGAGACCGTCTGACCCTGATTGGCAGGGTTGGGATTGGCGGTGAGGGTAGCGGCGATCGGAGCAAGAGTTACGATCTGCGTGAGCGTGGCAGAGGTGCTGGAGTTGTCGTTGATCGAGCCGCTATAGGCGGCGGAGATCACATGAGTTCCGACGGACAAGGCGGAGGTGGTGAAGGTTGCGACGCCAGATGCGCTGACTGCCGATTGGCCGAGGTTCGTGCTTCCGTCTCGGAAAATAACCGTGCCCGTGGGTGAGCTGGTCGATTTGGGCGCGGCAGCAGCCGCGGTGAAGCTAACGGCCTGCCCGAAGCTGGAGGGGTTTGGGGCGGCGGTGAGGCTCGTGGCAGTCACCGCGCCCGTAACAACTTCGGTGACGGCTGGCGAGGTGCTGGAGGCGTATTTGGTGCTGGCGCTGTAGACGGCTGTCAGTGAATAGGTTCCGACTCCAAGGGTCGTAACAATTGTTTGAGCCTGGCCACCGGAGTTCAGCGCTGCAGTGGCTAGAAGGTTAGCGCCCGCATAGAAGCCAACGGTGCCGGTGGGGGTGCCGAACTGCGATGAGACGGTACTCGCGAGCATGATGGCTTGGAGGGCAGTCGCGGGGTTGGGTGCGGCAGAAAGCGTCGTTGTAGTCGGGTAGCCGGTGACGACCTGAGTGACGTTGTTCGAGGTGCTGGGATCAAAATTGAAGTCACCAGGGTAGGTGGCCGTGATGGTGTGAGTGCCGACGGTAAGAGTGGAGGTCGAGAAGGTCGCGGAACCCCCGGAAGTGAGGGTTGCGGTACCGAGCGATGTGCTGCCGTCGAGAAAGGTGACGGGGCCGGCGGGGGTATTGCAGTTCCCGGTTAGTTGGACGGAGAAGCTCGCTGTCGAGCCGCCGGAGATCGTTCCCTGCCCAGCGGTAAGGATGATGGGCGGCGCGGGATGGTGGTTGTACGCACCGAGATCGACGGTTCCGCACACGGTGCGGTTCTTACCTGCGAAGTCTGCGGTGGGAAGGTCTGGGGCGTTGATGTCGCCGGCGTCGATGGCGGGGGAGGTAGGCTGGAGACGGTAGTTTCCGTTTACGGGGTCTACAAGTTGCGCATCGGCGTAGACCATGCCCGAGCCAAAGGAGCAGAAGGTTGGATAGATGGTGCCTGGATTGAAAAGCAGGTCGTCATGAATGTCCAGCTGCTGGCTTTCGTTCGACGGCAGTTGGCCGCAAGTAAGCAGAAAGCTGACGGGATCGTATTGGTTGACTACCTGCTGTGGCTCGGGGGAGTACATGATGTTATTGACGAGCGCGGACTGGCTATAGGAAAAATTGAAATCGATGCCCACGCCGAAGAAGGTGTTGTCGACGCTGACGACTTGAGGGTATGGCGGTGTCATCGATCCGTCCTCACCGGTGCCTGCGTTGTTAAAGATATTCTGTACGAGGAGAAGCTTTGCCGTCCCGGGGGTATAAGCTGCGCCGAACGCATAGAGGACATATCCGATGCCCTGTCCGCAGAATTTACCGGTATATTCAATCAGGTTGTTGGAGATAAGGACTTCATCGGCTCCATTGAGATAGATGGCGGCGCCGCAAAACCCTTGTTCAGCAGGCGATTCATTATTAGAGATGGTGTTTCCAATGATCGACACATGGCCTGCGGCCAAAATACCGATGCCAGCTCCCTCGTAAGTCGAGCCAACAGGCGACCCACAGGCGGGTCCTTCGGTGGCTACGCTCGGCCCTGTGTTCAGGGTGATGTTGTTTCCCTGGATCAGCGGGCTGGCATGGTTGTAGACAAGGATCCCGCAACCGATGTTGTTCTCAATGATGTTGTTGGTGATGGTCGGGGACGCGTTGTCGAGGTACAGACCGCCTCCTGGCATAGTGAACAAACTGCTGCTGTTCGATGTCCCGGATGTCCCCCCCTGGATCGTGAATCCGTTGAGCATCGCCGTTGCTGGCTCGTTGGTCTGGAACGTGACTACTGGTCCATTCGAGGTACCGCCCTGAATGATAGTCGATGCTGCCTGGGCAAAGGTGGTGGCACCGCTAGTGACGGTAATGCTCTTGCCCTTGAAGTCGAGAAGTTCGGAATAAGTTCCCGGGGAAACGAGGACGGTGTCGCCATTGGTTGCGACGTCGATGCCAGCTTGAATGGTTGGCTGGTCCGCGGGGACGTGAATGGTGGTTTGTGCGAGCGTGGCACGTGCGAGTATGGACAGGAAGGCGAGTGCGAGTGTGGCCCGACTGAGATGGCGTGAATTCATCACTATTTCAACTCCAACAGCTCTGGAACTCCAAGGGGATTCTTGAAGGCTGCTTCGTCATCTGCTGTGAGCAACAAAGGGATACCCTCAGAGGCTAAAGCAGCAATCATACGGAACTCTTTCGGTATGGTTGAAGCCGTGCCTATCGCCAAACGTAACCCACTTCGTGTATCTCCGCGCAGCTCTCAAGAACGTTCTTAGACTGCTGTCAGCATAGAAGGGGCCGGTGCGATCCGTGCCGCGATCGCACCGGGTTGCTGGTTAGTATTGGCCGATGAAGGTGTAGAGGTTGGCGTTGCCGTCGTTGGAGCCGAAGAGGTTGTACACGACGTTTTGTGGGGTGCTCAACTGGGTGCCGTCCACAAGGGCTGGAGTGCTGCCAATGGGCCAAGGGTTGCTAATGGTTTCGTCGCTGGAGAAGTTGACCCCGTCGGTGCTGTACCGGTTGACGAAATACTGGTTGCTGTCGTTGGTCCGGAAGCCAACGTACAGGGCCTTGTTGGCGAAGTTGAGGATGAATGGCGCCACGGAGGTCTGGTCTTGATCCTGAGCCGATCCAAGACCGTTGTTGGCCTGGATAGATTGACCCTGGTCCGTGGAGGTATAGAGCTCAAGATCGTGGCTATTCGCCTGCGACTCGAATGCAATATAGAGCGTGTTGTTGAAGACGGCCATGCCTGGGTTGAAGTTCATCCCGCCACTCCCAGGAAGGAGGTTGCAGTTGAGCGGGGTACTCACGTTGCTGGTTTTGCAAAGCACGAGGGTGTTGTCGTTCACGTTGGCATAGCCAAGATAGAGGATCTTTGCCACTGCGTCGTAAGCCAGTGACGGCGAGAAGACGGCGTTTGGATAGTTCAGGTTCGCGCCGGAGTTTGGCGACGCGAAGGAAGTCCACTCCAGCGAGTTCGGGTGTAGTAGAGCAGATCTACAGGACCGCTGTAGAAGCCTCCACCGGCTCCCGTCCCCACGGCGAGGATCATGCTCTGCGCGGAGGAAAGGTTCGCGAAGCTGCCCGGAACAGTGACGAGGGCTGGGTTGACGTTGGAGACGACAGAGGCGTTGGTTGCAGTAGCTGGAACGAAGTTTCCGTTGCTGCCGAAATAGACGTTGTTGATTGCGTTGTAACCGCTGCCGTTAGGACTCGTTGAGGTGTAGGCGACGTAGACAGAGTTTCCGAAGGCGGTCGCCGCCGGACCCTGACGTCCGCCATAACTATCACCACTGAAGGCGTGACCGGGGTACGAGGTGGGCGCACCTGAGATGCCGCCCATGTGGATGTTGGTGTCGGACGAGAATTCAGACCAACTAAGAGCGTAGTTGAAGGGAGCCGAGCCTCCACCACCACCGCCGCCACCGCTCCCACACGAGCTGCGGCAAGCTGGCTGTGACTCAGGCTTCACTTGCGCAAGCCCCGAACGGGGAACGAATGAGAAGACGGAAAGGACAAGCAGGGCAAGTGCTGGAATGCGCGATGGGCTTAAAAGAAGAGACCGCAGCTTCTTAACGGAAATGAAACTCTGCATGTAAGGTCCTGTTGGAACAAACTCGGTATGGATCAATTCCAATCTCGTGTTACAAGTTGCTTACGACGCAGCGATTCCAAAGTCTACTCGAGAGATTAAATCGGATCGATTCACAGCAAGCGTTCGTCGTTACGCAGGGAAGAGCTAGGAGATGTATAGCGACTCGCTAAGTAATCGTCAAGTGAAACTTCAGAAACATTGAAGTAACCACGGTGTCACCGTCCCGGATGAATCCAAGCAGCGCCGTCAGCTGCGGTCGCTTGATATCTTTTCCAGAGGTGCGATCGACAAAGCGACGTTCGAGCTCAACTCCGTCGAGCTGCCGGTCTTCACGCTGGTCGAGCGTACTCACGCGGTGCGGATATAGCCCACTCGTTGCCCCTTCGAGTACCGCGCGGTCTTCTTTGTAACAGTAGGTTCTTTGACCTTGGGCATTACCCGTATCATAAGGTATGTCGTGACCCTTGTGATACGGTGTTTTCAGGAAGCCGTGACAGTATCTTTTGGGTATACCCAATTGAGCGAGGTAGTCTCAAGCGTCTGAGCTGAGTTGGGGCAGATGCGGTCGAAGGTATTCTCTTACCCATGTCGAAAGTGAAAAAGACGACTAAAACAAGCCCCCGAAAGACTCGGCAAAAGCCTGAAGGTGATTGCTTGATACCCGGACGCCCCTCGAATCAGGCTTTGAATTAATTCGCTTTCAAGAGAGATGATGCTGAGGCACAGCACATCATCGAGTACGTCGAGTGGCAGACTAGAAAAGACAAAGAGCGCGTCACTTTCTTGGAGAGAGTTCTTACAGAGCATGTTCTAGGCGTTCCAAATCACTGTTGGAACGTACATACGAATAAACGACAGTGGTGGGTCATTGCCGGGCAACTCACCAATCTCTACGCCCAAAAGCTATTTCCGAGCTTAGACTATCTACTCTCATTCCATTTGGGTCTAATGCTTCGGATGGACTCCGAACGGACTGGCACAGAAGATCCACGCCTCGCTGATAGATTGGCCGCCGCCTTCAGGCTTTGGGAACAAGCAGCGCAGGCTCTGGATCAATCGAGCGAATCTGAAGAGATACAGGCTGTAGGAATGCGGTGCCGAGAAACGCTCTTAACGTTCATTAAGGCCGTCAGTGAACCCACCATGGTGCCCCCTGGCGAGGAGCTCCCGCAAAGAGCCAATTTTGTAAAGTGGTCTGGGATCATCGCCAGTCATATCGCAGCAGGAAGTCGCAACGAGCGTATTCGAGGCTTTCTTAAGGCGGTCTCCAAGGAGACATGGGATCTTGTGAACTGGCTTACTCACTCTGCGAACGTGACGAAGATCGACGGGACCATGGCGATCGACGCAACGCACTCGGTTCTTGAAGCCTTCGGTGCGGCTCTAATAAGGTACGAGCGCAAGATGCCTGAAAGGTGCAGCCGCTGCAGCTCTTTGCGTCTCCAACTTGTTTACATGCCGGAGCTGGACCACGACACGGCCATATGTCAGACCTGCGGACATTTAATGGCACCTGACGATATACCGGAGGCTCCAGTTGCGATCGCACTCTAAGCTAGAGCGTTTCAAGTATGAGAGAGACGATAAAAGCCCCTCGAATGAGGGGCTTTTGATGGCAAAGGGACTTGTACTCCGAGGAGGACGTGCCCCGTTTATGTCGTGGCATTTCTGCCTACCAGTAATATACAACTTGTGATCTCCAACGTCAACCCGCATGAGAATTTGCTGGCATCCCGCCTCTTGGAATACTTCCATTCTCGGACGCCCTGGCATCGGACCCTCTGGAATGCTGGCACGACACTCGCCTTGCGCGAGGTTATAGAAGCCAGTGAAGCACTCAACCAGGGCCATCTTTCTGATGTGTCTCTCCGCGGCGCTGTGATCACCGCGTTGCGATTGCTCAAGGATGACCCTGGCATGGGTAGCCCCGCTGAACGGGCAGAACTCGCGGCCGCTCTATCGTTCAATGGAGAACCTCGCAACGAGATTCTATTCAAAGGTTTGGAATACGAGCAGATCCAAGAAGCTCTCCAGCACTCAGGCCCCCTGTACCTGGAGCGATGGGCTCAGGCGTTGAAGACTGCAACTCCACCACCGGCTGAGCGCGCGTCCCGCGCAATAGCTTCCCACTTGCTAGATCTTGGATTTAACGCGAACTACCTCCACCGATGGTGGACGTTTCGACTAAAAAAACAGCAGCCGTCAGACGTTCCCTTATCTGATCTGATCTCTGAAGCGGGAGGACTGGCAAACCAACCCGAGAAGAACTAGGGGTCCCGTCAGGAAAGGGACAATAAAGCACGCTAAGGAATCCAACAGCCTGTGTAGGTGACCGTTTCGGGGTTGCAAGGCCTTCACAGATACCCTAGCGGCCTCATAGACGGCATTGTGGCGAACTCATTTAGCCCGCCCTTCGGGAAAACATCAGGCCAGGTGTTCTCACAAACGCTGGTTTGTGAGAAGGATTCAATCGAGAAGGGGCGAGCCTAAAAAGCTCCCTTTAGCGTTCTCGCAATCAGTTCTCATTTGCCATTTTGCTGGTGTTTAAGAACAGGATGACTTCTGAGAACAACGCCGGCAGATGAATGGCTCAGCGGAGCCAGCAAATCACTAACGTGCTTTATTGTCCGTTTTCTCACGGGACCCCCACGTTTGTATTCCTAGGGCACCACTTTGGGACTAGCGACTCACGCCTAGATCCCGTCGTGCCTCACGCGTTATACAGATAAGTCCTTGGGACGCACGGAACCCTGCCAGATTGCTTCTGGTAACAGCAATGTTGGGTTCAGCCCAAGTAAGCGTGAGTGTCGCCGTTTAGATGAGGCTTTGATCCGGCGCTCTCAACCAGCCGATGGAACATCCCTGAATACCTACTTGGCAAATCGGAGATAGGGTCCCTCAGCCGCCCGACTGGATTGCCCGTGCCGCGGAGCAGGTCTATCGTCAACGTGCTGCATCCACTTTCCCGCGCAAATTGGAGGATATGTTCCACTGAATAATCATCGGTGGTGTAGTTCGTCAAGCTGGTAAATGAGCTGCCAGGCTTGTGTGCAGTTCCCTGCTGAGAAACGCTTCCCCACACAGGATAGACAAGCGTTAAAGGATGTCATAACTTCATGGTTTTACGCGTGTCAAACAGGTCATACCAGATGACAGCCTTCTCCAGTCTTATTGTCTCTAATACGTTGTTTTAGCGAAAGGCGCGTCATCGAATGAACATTTTGTTCTCATTTCCTAGCCACTAAAATGGGGTTATGGATTCCTGGACATCAACGCCGGGCGGCACAGCCACTTGCAACGTAGTGTTGACTGAAGAGGATGCGTTATCTTGTGATGTTGCACTAAGGGTGTACGTATATGTTCCGGGAGTCAGCGTTAGAACGCCCCCACAAGCGTTGAGTCCTGACAGGCCGGCTAATATTCCGATTGCAACAAGTAGGCGACCAGAAGTACGTTGTATAGATTTTCCTCTTCGCAAAGGAAGTCCCAGCCCTAGCAGGCCCGCAAACGCCAAAGTCACTCCTTCAAATGTTTCCAAGTGCTTTAGTGTGCCGGTGAGCGTCGCGCCGACATAGATATATGGATAGAGCGTAAAGTTGCTGGTTTGACTGGTATTTGCCGAGAGTACGATTGAAGATGGAGGACCTCCACCGCATTGTGGCTCTCTGACACCAGAGGGCGGGTTTGGGGGGACGCATCTCACTGTAAGGGACCCCGTGTAGCCGTTAACCGAGGTTATTGTGAAGGGAATAGTTGCGGTACCCGTCGTAGGCATTGTTGTGTTGTTGGCGGAAATTGTAAAGCTTGGGATCGGAGTGGGGGCACTTCCGTAAGCGACAGCGCAGGTCAGAACCAGCATCATCCAACCTAAAGTTACAACTCTCTTCACACGACACCTCATGAATTTCACTCGGAACACCTAGGTCAATAGTCAAGTTCGCCTTAGAGGAAGCTCTATTTTTTCTCACTGATGAGTTGCAGGATGGTTCGATTTGCTGCAGCACTGCGAAGCGGGCGCGTCATGGAACGCACTCCGCTAGTCGAAGCGGCAACCTACTTAGAATTATGGAAAGTCAATGCTTGTAACTGCGCTTGGAATGTAGCCAGGTGCCATGGCATATATTGTTCCGCTTGGATTGCAGTTGGATGCACTCTCATAAAAAAGGGTGAACATTCCACCAGAGCTTAGAGGGTCGCTCCCACTTGTACTTCCACTGCAACCAGCAACCTGCCAATAGATCTGAGCGCCCGGCGTACTATCCGTCACGGTTTCCGTAAAGGTGATGTTTGGATTTTCTCCCCCGGAACTCACGTAGGTGCCATTGCTGTTAGGAACTGCGACGGTATTCACCTGCAGAGATGAAGTGCCACAGGAAGCCGTCGCTGCAGGGTTGTTGCTTTCTAGGAATTGAATTTTTGGCGAGACCGAGCCTGAACCCGTGTAAGGGCAGCAGGAACCTACCAAACTAAGATTGTTTGTCTCAGCCGTGAAGCTTGTCGCCTCGCAGGCCGGCTTGGTTGTCGTACCATTCACTAAGCTTGTCTGGACGACAAAGGTCGCATCGCTGTTAAAACTCACTTCAGAACTGTTGCCGTTCCCAAATACATTGAACTCAGCTTGATTCCAACTAAGTTCTAGATTAAGCACACTATCCGTGCCGGTTGCAGAGACAGTGGTGCCTCCATCATAAAAGGTGACTTTGTCTGTGCCGCTCGCAGACGCGCCTTCTAATTCTAGAGATGCCCAGTTTGCAAGCTGCGGAATAGTTGCAGAAGTGGCAGAGCTGTTTTTGAAACAGTTGATCACATTATTGGTATACGTGCTCCACCCTGAAGGGCATGTCTTTCCCCAATCCAGCAGCCAAAATTGAATGAATGTTTCGGAGGGAGACGTCGCGTAGACAAACTGCTCCCAGCCTCGGCAGGCTGAAGGAGAAGCAGCACCGCTACAAACAGACGTTGTGAAGTACTGTGAATTGAGCTGAAGAGAGTACGCATTTGCACTTGACAAGTTGCTGACAACTGGAAACGCTCCGGTCGCCGATGACAATGTACCTGAAACAGACCCGGTATAGTCGGTGTTCCCGCCGCCGCCTACTGTGTAAGCACTAGTACCATTTTCGCCTACGCCAGCAGAAGGAATAGCGCCCTTTGCTGGAGGGTAAGGTATGAGGGGCGGAGTCAAGCAGGTGGCATCCTCCCACTCAGTCTCTGGATAAGAAGCCTTAAAACACCCTGTCTCGTTTGGTTTTGGGATGCCCTTCATGGTTTCACGCCAGGCCTTCCATTTCGCACGGATATCAGGACTCGTAGGCTGTATTTGTGCGTGAGCGGCTAATGCCAAGGCCGAAAGCACCGCTGTTAATGCGAGCAATCTAGGAATAGATCTCAGCTTCATAAGTCCTCTTTTGCGTAAGTTTGCCTGCCTAGAGCAAGGTGAAGTGCACTCAATACATTCTGAGCGCTTACGACCATCTGCTAATAAAACAGCAGATCCCAACTAATGTTGGGGGTGGACACTGACAGTTGTGCCTGGGTGTCTGCGGGAGGGGAGGATCAGACGCTAATTACGGCTAGACTCACGCTCCTCTTGAAGAAAAGAAATGACTGTTGAAGCGCAGTTTCTGACTTCTGAGACTTTGTTATCTACTCAGTCCTATCTCAGGCAGTAACAATATTCTTGTAAGTGCTGTTCGTCAAGCACCTTTATCCAAGTTCTCTCCCTTGCCGCGGCTGTGGGTTTGTGGGACGAGCGCTCTTTGCTCGTTTTGAGAACGGAGGAGCAGACATGCTCCTCCTGACCAGCAACACCCGCAGCGGAGGCGGCAGTCAAGGGCGGGCGCTCCTTGCCCGTCGCGCCAGCGAGCGAAGCCCCTTGACGGACGGCGGAGCGGAGGGTATCCGGCCTCACACGCTCAAGGGCGTTGTTTTGTTATGGTTCCCCTTCGGTAACTTCAAGGTTCCTCTACAGCAACCTTGAAGACCCGTTTTTTTCTTAGCTGCTTGATTCCATGATGGTTCCCGCACAGCAACCTAAAGTTGCTCTACAGCACCCATTCCGGGGTGGCGTGTCCTCATACTTCCGATGCGTAGCAGCGTGCTCTTCGTTCTGGAGGGGCAGAGGCCGGAGGATAGGAGGACAGCCCACCGGATCGGCTAAAAGCCTCCCACAGGCAGCAAGGCCGCCCCCGAAGAGACGGCCTGCGGCTCGGTAGACTATGCGGCAACCTTCTTCAGATCACGCAGATGAATCCAGGAACTTATGGCTATGCCTATACAGATACCAAACGGAATCAGCAGCGCCATCGACAGCAAAACTAGATATTTACCGAAAGACTCCCAGTGTGCATGGAGCGGATGGCCGTACAAAAATGGCGTCACCGAGGCACAGCTCAGGAAAAACAAGACCGTGGCACAGATGGCCCGTCTCTTCCAAGACGCAAAATTGCCCTGGCATCTTGTCTAGCTTGGACAAGCTCGTGTTCGCTGAGAGGGTCCTCAATCGTGTCAAAAATCATGCGTCCTCCTTCACTGGCAACCGGAGCTACCCGTACTGTTGCCATGATTGTCACTCGCGCTCGTGGTAAAGCAAGGCGGCGGCGGGGCACGCATCAGCCAGTCCAACAGACCGTTTGTTGAGTGGGTCGTTAAGGATGATGTGACTCCAGCCCTAACGAATTGATTCGCGATAGCCATATTGCGTGTATTCGTCGCAGCTTGGTGGTTGGCCATCTGCCTTCGATAAACGCTACCGCTTCGGGTTTTTACTGCCCGAGGCTCACCAGGGATATGGACTAGATCAGCGGCAATATGTCCCCCAGCTCCACCAACAAATCCTGCCAGCGCATCCTCAGAGACATTTCCCGCTGACATCACCTCGTCTGAGCTAGCAGTAGGATCAAGAGCGCGCGTTACGACACCTCCAACGATGTTGCCCGTAGCTCCAGCCGCAACATCGCCGATTAGTGCATTAGCGACTAATGATGCGCCTCCTGTTGCGCCCGCAATCGCTCCGGCTACGGCCCCGCCCACGACATTGGCACCCACTTCGCCCAGATTCACATCGGACAAGTGACCGCCATTGTTGTATAGCTGTTTGCCGAGATCAAAACCACCCTCAACTACGCCACCAATAATCGCACCGATACACGGCGGGCACCTCCCGTCAGGATCGGTGCCATACGTGGGCCGGTTGTACTCATAGCTGTACTTATTCCAGGTTTGAGGAAGCTCCAGGATCGCGCCCTCCATCGACGGATCAGGGCTGGAGAACCTTCCCATGTTGGAGCTGTAGTACCTGGCACCGAAGTAGTCCAGTCCTGATTCTTGATCTCTTTCTTTGCCGGTACAACGTGACCTGATGCGTTCGTCGTACCCCGGAGCGAGCAAGCCGAGTGCAGTGCTGGAGATAACGAAGCCGCAGTCTGGATATTGCTCATGCGTGGAGTTGGCGAAGGCCGGACGCGGTTCTGGGACAAGCGGAAGGCAGGCCGCTAAGGGAAGAACCTCATAGAGATGATCCTGTCCGAGCACGGGATCATTGTAGCGTTCGGCCACGCACGGCAACAGGATCGAGGTACGGAGAGCGCACACGCCTTCCCCCGCCACGGTCTCTCCCCACTGGAC
>CAXTNM010000072.1:0-23769 GCA_964245715.1 uncultured Acidobacteriaceae bacterium
TTCCTCACTTCCCAGTATGCCGACCAGCGGCCCCTCTCCGCCGACCACGGTCCCAATGCGCGTAATCTCGACCCCGGCAATCTGCTTCGGCACCTTCACTCCTGCCATGGCAGTGAACAGCAGCTCGTAATCCTCGCCGCCATGCAACGCCTGCTCCACCGTCGCGCCCTCCCCAAGCGGCAAAGCCTCTCCCTGAATGGATGCCCGCACCCTCGAGGCTTCGCACAGATGCCGCAGATCGGTCGAGACGCCGTCGCTTAAATCCATGCATGCCGTGGCCAGCTGCCGCTTGGCCAGTGCCATCCCCACCACCACCCGCGGCACCGGGAACGACTGTGGCCGGCGCTCGAACGCCCACGCTCTTCCCTCCCGCATCCCGTCCAACTCCGCTGCGCTCCCGCCAAGCGTGCCCGTGACAAAAATCCCGTCGCCAACCCGCGCCCCGATGCGACGCATCGATTTCATCCGCTCGATCGTCCCGACCACGACCACATCGGCGATCACCCCGTCGCCCACGGCCTCGCTGGTATCGCCCCCAGCCAACTCCACGCCAAACTCCGCTCCAAGTGCCTCGAACCCCTCCATAAACCCGGCAAACCAGTCCTGGTCAAACCCCCTTGGCAGCGCCAGCGAGAGGAATGCGGCGACAGGACGCGCCCCCATCGCCGCCACATCCGACAATCCGCGCGCAAGGCAACGATGCCCGGCAGACTGCGCCGTATGCCAATCCTTTCGAAAGTGCCGCCCTTCCAGGCAAAAGTCAGTCGTTACCACCAACTCGTTGCCAGGATGCGGCTTCAAAATCGCGCAATCATCGCCAATCCCCACGCGCACAGCGGCATTTTTCGTCCTGGCCCCCTCGCGGATCCGCCGTATAACCTCCAACTCACCGACCCGATCCTGCGACATCGCTCAACCTCTCGTCATTGCCTAGAGCATACCCGTCCCCCAAACGGATCATCGCATCCCACCCGCCGGGTTTGCTCGCTCGCATCATCCTTGTTACCCTGAATTGGTTGCCGGGAGCTTTCGCTATTCACGAATGCGATTTCCGAATCTGCATTAGCTTCGGTCGCAACCGGTCGTCAATCTCGCCTCGCATAGGCGGGCCGGAGTCCGAATGGCAGCATCGTCCGTCTCTGTCGATGCGGGGCTGCTGTCAAAGAACGCAAACGTAAGGGGAGATGATTGAGCTCGAAAAAACGGTATTACATCCTCTTCGTTTCGCGAGAGTCCGACGGCACCATCAACAAGGTGCCCATTCCCCTCCATTACGCATACATCTTCGTGGCCGCGGCCGTCATCGGCATGTTCACGATCACCGGACTCGCCGGCTCCTACTCGCGGATGCTGGTCAAAACGGCTCGTTTCAATCAGCTCCGTCACGATCATCAGTCGTTGCAGAACGACTACGCAACGCTTGAGAAACAGGCGCACCAGAAAGATATCCAGGCGGCCTCACTTGGCTCCCTCGCCACCGAAGTCTCCGCCCTCTACGGCTTGACAGCCAACACCATCGGTACCCAGTTCGGGAATCTGCGGGCCGGCGGAATCCATGCCGCGCATGTCAACGCAAAGAACTCCGCGGTCGTTGCAGCCGCCGCTTCCGCTCCGCTGAAGGATGCCGACACCGCCGCCGCCTCGCTGAACAACGCCAACTACTTCCACTCCATCGACGCTTTCTACGCCTTACGCTCCTCTGCGATGAATGGCGACACCGCCCGCATCCTCACCGCATCGCCTGACCTTGGCCGCATGGAGAATCCTCTGATGCCGGGCCACGATCTCGCCGGACTCGGCGCAGACTCGCGTCTATCCGACGGACCGAACCTGGATCTCGCCGCCAGCGAAACCCCCACACTGTGGCCCGTTACCGGTCCCATCACCTCGTCCTTCGGGGAGCGCGAGAACCCCTTCGGCGGGGATGAAGGCGAGTTCCATCCAGGCATCGATATCTCGGGTCCGCTCGGCACTCCCATCCACGCCACCGCCGACGGCGTCATCGTCGCCGCCGGGATCGTGAACGGATACGGCCGCGAAGTCACCATCGATCACGGACATGGCCTCGAGACCCTCTACGGCCACATGAGCGGCTTCGCAGTCAGCGTCGGCCAGGCAATCACCCGCGGCCAGATCGTCGGCTATATCGGGCACTCCGGCCGTACGACCGGCAACCACGTCCACTACGAAGTCCGCATCCATAACACCCCCGTTAACCCGCACAAGTATCTTCGTACCACGCTCGCCGACTTCAGCACGCCGACCAGTCCAACTCCCGGCTTCTAACGCGGCAAGCGTACTCGACGCCGCGCGAAGTCATCAGCGACGGTCATCGGGACGCAGTCTTTGTTGTCTGTCTTTCGTCTAAACTCAAACCATGCACAAGCTCGTCCTTGCGACCCTCGCCCTCGGCTTTACCCCTCTTCTGCACGGCCAGGCCGCCGAAGTCTACGGAACCTTCACCGAGGTCCACGGCAATAACATTCCCGGCGCAAGCAATGCCTGCCCCGCCACCGGACCCTGCATTGCGACGAATCCTAATGGCAGCGTCAACGGTCTCGGCCCCGGCGTGGGGCTCACCCTCAATTTCATCCATAATCCCGCTTTCACCTTCGGCATCGACTTTCGCGGATCCAAGCACTTCGGCACCAACGGCGCAGACACCGGCCTGCTCGGCCTCAAGCTCGGCGTACAGGTGCCGCTGCTCCATCTGCGCCCCTACATCCAGGGCTCCGGCGGTTACCTCGGCACCTACGAGTCGCCCAGCGGATCCTCCACCGCCACCGCGAACCACTACTACGCGGCCGAAATCCTCGGTGGCGTCGACTATCCGCTGCTCCCGCGCATCGACATCCGCGTCCTTGAAGTCGGTGTCGGTCACGCCCTCAACAACAACATCAATTCCACAAAGCCAACCTTCGTGACCGCCTCAACCGGCGTCGCCGTCCGCTTCTAGTCCGGTCCAGCATCCGCAAACACACTGGCCTCTCGCTCCCTGCGAGGGGCTTTACCTTCCTCTCAGCCACATCGGTGTTCCTCGGAGTTTCATCGCATTGAGGCCAGCTCGTCCGAACCTGAGATAATGTTCTAAGGGGGAAAACCCGACATGAAGCGCACACGCTACACAAAGTTCACCGGCGACCTCAGTTCCTCCGTCGACCTCGACGACCTCATGCAGGCTCTGTCAGACTTCCTCCTCGACTCCGGTTTCCAGGACCCACTCTCACGCTTCCAGAATCTAGACGGCGATCAGACCCTGGAGAATCTTCGCGAAGCCATCCGCCAGGCGCTCGACTCCGGCGATCTCTTCGACGAGGACACCCAGGAGAAATATGAAGCGCTTGAGGAAGAGCAGGTCGAAGAACTCATCGATCAGATCATCCAGAAGATGCAGGAACAGAACATGATCAACGCCGAAGAGCCGTCCGAAGGCCAGGGCCAGGGCGGAGAAGGCGACAATGCACGCTTCGAAGTCACCGACAAGGGCATGGACTTCCTCGGCTACAAGGCTTTGCGTGAACTGCTGGGCCCCCTCGGTGACTCCTCCCTGGGCCGCCACGACACGCGCCACGAAGCCTCCGGGGTCGAAACCAACGGCAGCTCGAAGCCTTACGAATTCGGCGACTCCCTCAACCTCGACATCACCGCCACCCTCTCGAACGTCTTCGCCCGCGAAGGCACAGACTTCAACCGGCATAACGGCAAGCTGAACCTCGAATACTCAGACCTGCAGGTCCAGCAGGCCGACTACCAGTCCTCCTGTGCCACCGTCGTTCTGCTCGACTGCTCGCACTCCATGATTCTCTACGGCGAAGACCGCTTCACCCCGGCAAAACGCGTCGCCATGGCTCTCGCCCACCTCATCCGAACCCAGTATCCCGGCGACACCATCGACCTCGTGCTCTTCCACGACTCGGCCGAACATATCCCGATCGGCCAGCTTCCCCGTGTCAAGGTCGGCCCGCACTATACCAATACCCGTGAAGGCCTGCGCCTCGCCCAGCGCATCCTCGCTCGCTCCAACAAGGACATGCGCCAGATCGTCATGATCACCGACGGCAAGCCCTCAGCGCTCACCCTCCCCGACGGACGCATCTACAAGAATGCCTTCGGCCTCGACCCGCTCGTCATCTCCGAGACCCTTGAAGAGGTCAGCCGCTGCAAGCGCTCGAACATCATGATCAACACCTTCATGCTCGCAAGCGACTTTCAACTCGTGCAGTTCGTCCAGCAGGTCTCGGCCATGTGCCGCGGCAAGGCCTACTTCACCACCCCAGAGACCCTCGGCAGCTATCTCCTCATGGACTTCATGAGCCGACGCATGAAGACGATCCACTAACCCGCCGGGCAACTGAGTCGCAACCGCTTTACTCCTCGTTATCGGTGTCAAACGCCGCGTAATCATCCAGGTGTGACTTAATCACCTGGTAGCACTCACAGGATCGGTGTTCCAGCCCGGCCCGATTCAGGATCGAAATCACTCCGCGCGTATACCCGATCAGGCCTTCCTGCTTCAGATGCCCCGCAGCCACGCTTACCGTAGGCCGCGTCACCCCAAGCATGTGCGACAGATACTCCTGCGACATCTTGAACTGATCCGTATTCGCCCGATCCGCGGAGATCAGCAGCCATCGGGAAAGTCTCTGCTCGAAGCTATGGAGCGCGTTGCATCCCGCACTCTGCATCGCCTGGAGCAACTGCGCCTGCACA
This sequence comes from uncultured Acidobacteriaceae bacterium, assembly GCA_964245715.1. GTDB lineage: Bacteria > Acidobacteriota > Terriglobia > Terriglobales > Acidobacteriaceae > Edaphobacter. The sequence goes on from CAXTNM010000072.1 coordinate 4,711, forward strand.
TACCTCAGCGCAAGCCTCTGAAAGATTTCACCGCGCGTAAACTCCTCATGCGCCCGCTCGATGCCGCACCGGTACCCTCGCCCCGCAATCTGCGTGTAGATGCGGTTCAGGCTCAGCTTTGTCCCCATCAAAGCCGAAATCCCGATAACCGATTCATAGCCGAACATCCCGACTTCTACCTGCGATCCGTCCTCAAACGTCGTCGTCATCGATGCCATACCCTCTTCCACAAAGTAGAGGTAGCGAATCGGCCCACCTACCCGCTCAATCTCCTGATCCACTTCAAACCGGACAGCTTTTAAGCGCAGTCGCTCAATTACCTCCTCGCTGAAAGCCTGAAGCAGCGTGTTCTTATAGCTTACGGCGCACATGGGACCACCTTGGACATTCCCCAGCCTAGTCCTTTCTGCCGTTTGCATCTTGATCATCCCCCCCTTATGTCTGCCCGCCGACAGACTTCTTCGCGGATAACCCATACCGTCTCTAGGTGGGATCATCGATCTCACCCGCGAGGCCCCCATGCAAACTCTACTCCTCAACGGGCTTGATGCTCACCTCCTTGAAGTCCGGGGCCTGCTCCTCCAATCCGCGGGGTTCCATGTCATAGTAGTAAATGCAGTTGCCAAGCGAGCTTCGATTCGAGCCTGTATAACTTCTGGTGCTCTGCCACGCCCTCTCGTCCGAGGACCGCGAGTCGCCACTGAAAGTGACCGCTGCTCGCTGGCCAAAGGCGCGGGAACTCGTCCTCGTCTCTCTCGGCGGCAGACCTGAATGCGCCGGAATCGCAAACAATTATTGAGCACCATCGAACGCCGCGCCACACTGATCGCTTTCGTCCACCATCTGTTGCCAGCTTCCACGGCCTTTACCACCCTGGGCCAGATACGCACAAAGCTCGACAAGACTCGTTCTACGGATCGCCCCAACCACCTTGCACTCTGTAAATAGGAGCTTCTCAATGCCGATCCCGGCTAAACCATGTACCGGCCAATTCAACGAAGAAGTCATAGCCGCTCTCGAGCACAACGTCGACCGGGCTCAGTGGCTTTCACACCCCTGCGGCCTCTGCGGCCAGCCCGTCGGCGCACGCCTGGAGAAAGGCAAGTGGGTTCCGGATCAGCACTGGCCCTCCGTGCAGTACAAGGAGCGCACCCGCACCGAAAAGCGTCAGACGCAGCGCTCCAAGTCGGCCGTTCTCTCGACCTCCTGACGCTCAGGCCGCCAGCATCTGCAGCAGCCTTACCTTGTCGGCCTGCGGTCCGTTAAGCCCTCGAACAATGTCAAACTCAACCGCATCGCCTTCCTTCAGGGTGCGATATTCCTCTGCGTCGATTGAGCTGTAATGGACAAAAACATCCCTCCCGCCCGCATAGCCAAGGAAGCCAAAGCCCTTGGTCCCGTTGAACCACCTCACCGTTCCCGTGATTCGCGCCATCGTACTGCCTCCCATCAGAAGCCTTAAGAACATTAAGGACCCCCTTCTTCCCTCCGTCTGATCAATTCGATACACCACGAAAATAATCTCCTACGTTCTTCCCGCAGCTGCACCTCATCCCATGCGGTGGATGCTCCGCATACGTGCTTTGTGACCGTAGAAACGTCTACCATGGCATTTATGAAAAAGCTTCGCATCGGCGTTCTCTCCACCGCAAAGATCGGCCTGAAGAAAGTTATCCCCGGAATGCAGCAAGGCCAGCTCATCGAGGTCACCGCGATCGCCTCCCGCTCTCCCGAGTCCGCGCGCAATGCCGCAGCCGAACTGAAAATCCCGAAAGCGTACGGCACCTACGACGAACTCCTCGCTGACCCCGAAATCGACGCCGTCTATAATCCGTTGCCGAACGACCTCCACGTCGAATGGACCGCAAGAGCTGCCCGCGCCGGGAAACACGTGCTCTGCGAAAAGCCCATCGCCCTCAATGCGCCGCAGGCCGAAACCCTCCTCGCAGTCCAGCAGGAGACCGGCGTCAAGATCGCCGAAGCCTTCATGGTCAAGCTCCACCCAGAATGGATTCGCGCCAACGAACTCATCGCCCAGGACCGCATCGGCGAACTTCGCCTCGTCACCGGCACCTTCAGCTACTTCAACGACGATCCCAATAACATCCGCAATAAACCCGAGAACGGCGGCGGCGCCCTCATGGACATCGGCTGCTACCAGGTCTTCGCCGCGCGTCAGCTCTTTGGCTCCGAGCCCACCCGCGTCCTGGCCCTCATCGACCGCGATCCCACCACCAAAGTCGATCGGCTCACAAGCTTCCTCCTCGACTTCCCCAACGGCCACGCCAACTTCACCTGCAGCACTCAGCTCATTCCCTACCAGCGCGTCCAGGCACTCGGTGCCAAAGGTCGCATTGAGCTCGAGATCCCCGTCAACATCCCTTCCGATCGCAACGTCAAACTTCTAATCGACGAACATGGAGATCTTTTCGGCAAATCCATCATGACTGAGCTCTTCCCGCCCGAGCAAGGCGGAATCGACCAGTACACCCTGCAAGGCGATGCGTTCGCCCGCGCCATCTTCGACAATACCGAGGTGCCCGTTCCGCTCACCGCCGCCATCCTGAATATGAAGGTCATCGACGCCCTCTTCCGCAGCGCTCAAACAAGTCAATGGGAGACGCCGTAGCTGAGACAAGCAACCGTAGTTCCTGATGCCGCGGAGCGTGCCCGTTCATCGTAAGGCGATCCAGCTCGCCATTGAACTTAGATCATGCTGTCCCCGTATGACTCTTCAACGTTGATTCGCGTCTCAGCAGTAGAATCACCACCGAGGAAACCAACATGACGCCGCAAGAACAACAGATGTTGCAGGATCTCGTCACCCGCATCAATCAGACCGTGCTCCAGGACAAAGATCCCGAGGCCGAGCAGTTCCTCACCCAGTCGCTCGCACGCAATCCTGACGCAGTCTACATCCTGGCGCAGACAGTGCTGGTTCAGCGCTACGCCCTCGACCAGGCCAAAAAGCAGCTGGACGACGCGAAACAGGCCGCGCAGCAAACACCACCACCTCCCCCGCAGCCGGTTCACCATACCAGCTTCCTCGGCAGCCTGCTTGGCCAGAAGGATCCCGAGCCGCCACCGCCTCCTCAGCAGCAGTACAACCAGTCGCAGTACCAGCCCGTCAACTACGCCCCACCCCCCGTCTACCAGCAACCGCAGTACGGCCAGCCGCAATACGCCCAGCCATCGTACGGAGCGCCTCCCTCAAGCGGTGGAGGCTTTCTCCGCGGTGCTATGCAGACGGCAGGCGGAGTAGCCGCCGGCGCGCTCGCTTTTGAAGGAATCGAGTCCCTCATGCATGGCTTCGGCTCCCATGCCGGATACGGTCCCGGCTCAGGCTTCGGCGACATCGGCGGCATGGGCGGCGGACAGCCACGCGAAGAGGTCGTCAACAACTATTACGGAGACTCTGATCGCGATCGTGGCGGCATCTCGCCCGACATCGAAGACCGCCGCGACGACAACAACCGCGACGGGTTCTCTACCTCCAACAGCAACGATGACTACACCACCAACGATGCCGACACCAACTCCGGTGCGGACGACTACGGCTCGGATGACTCTTCTTCTTCGGACGACTCCGGCTCCGACTACGGCAGCGACGGGAACTAAAACCCGCACACGAAAAAGCGGACGGACAGCCAAATCGCCGTCCGTCCACTTCTTCTTCTTTTCTTCTACCGTCGGTTTAGAACACCGTCCGAACGGAAGGCTCACGGTCATACACTCGGCCTTGTCCTGCAGTCTGCACGTAGCCTGCCGTTGCGCCGCCGACCAGCACGCCCTTATCCGGCACAACTCCGGCAGCATCAAGCAGCGCCTGTGCGCCTGGGGTCGCGCCGATCACCTTCAAGTGCGCATACGCATCGTGGACCCAGGCTACCGCTGCCGCTTCGGTCGAAAGCAACTTCGCTCCTTCAGCCGACAGAGCAACATAGACGGCGTCGAAGAGCACCGATGGACCTCCTGCAAGCTGGAAGTCTGCTTCGAGCATCTTTCCGTCAGCACCCTTCGCACCTCCCACCTTCGGTGCCACGATCTTTACCTGGCCGCCAGCCTTCGAGACAGCTGATTCGAGTTCAAGGACCGCAGCGGTGTCGGTTCCATCCGCAACCAGCACCCCGACCAGCTTGGTCGCAAGTCCAGGCTTCATCGTCTTGACGATACTGAGCTTGTCCGAGGGCTTCAGATCGGTTCTGGTCGGCTGATTTGCCGGAATCGTCTTGATCTCACCCTGCATACCAAGCCCATCCGCTACCCGTTGTGCAATCGCTTTATCGACATTCGCCAACTGTCCCAGCATCCGCTCGCGAATTGCCTTCGTCTCCACCTTGCTCAACTCAAAAGTAAAAGCCGCGATGATGTGGTTCTGCTCCGGCTCGGTCTGCGAGTTGAAGAACATCAACGCCTGCGAAAAGTGATCGCCGAACGATTCAGCACGGATCTTCAACTTATCGCCACTCTCCGTCGCCTTGAAGCTCGTAAACCCGGCGTGTGGATCCTGCCGCGGGCTATCGGCCTCGAGCGAACTCGGGCTGTAAGAGACCCGGCCCTTCTGAGGAATATGCGTGTGCCAACCGTCACGCTGCATGTTCATCACCGGACACTTCGGCGCGTTGACAGGGATCTGCGAATAGTTGGGTCCGCCCAGACGGGTGATCTGAGTATCGATATACGACTGGTTCCGACCCTGTAGCAGGGGATCGTTCGTGAAATCTATGCCAGGAACCACATTCGTCGTCTGGAAGGCGACCTGCTCCGTCTCTGCAAAGTAGTTATCTACATTCTTGTTCAAGGTCAACTTGCCGATAATCTTGATCGGTACAAGCTCTTCCGGGATAAGCTTGGTTGCGTCAAGTACGTCGAAGTCGAACTTGTTTGCGAACTCCTCGTCGAAGAGCTGAACGCCCAACTCCCACTCGGGGAAGTTACCTTCGTCAATGGCGTTCCACAGGTCGCGGCGGTGAAAGTCCGGGTCAGCTCCCGAGATCTTCAAGGCCTCGTCCCAGATCACCGACGCCATGCCCAACTTGGGCTTCCAATGAAACTTCACATACGTGCTCTTACCCTCATCGTTTACCAGCCGGAAGGTATGTACGCCGAAGCCTTCCATCATCCGGAAACTGCGCGGAATGGCCCGATCCGACATAATCCAGAACAGCATGTGTGTCGATTCGGGCATCAACGACACAAAGTCCCAAAACGTGTCATGCGCCGACTGCGCCTGAGGAAACCCGCGATCCGGCTCCTGCTTGACCGAATGAATCAGGTCCGTAAACTTGATCGCATCCTGGATAAAGAACACCGGAATGTTGTTGCCAACGATGTCCCAGTTCCCCTCCGGCGTGTACATCTTCACCGCAAAGCCGCGAACGTCACGAGCCACATCGCTCGACCCTGCATTGCCTCCAACAGTCGAAAACCGCACAAAAACCGGAACCTTCTCGCCTACCCGATTCAAGACAGCGGCCTTGGACACGCCCGTAAGCGGTGCCGTCAGCTCGAACGTACCGCGTGCGCCGTAACCACGCGCATGGACAACGCGCTCCGGAATCCGCTCGTGGTCGAAGTGCTGCGTCTTTTCCTGGTACTGCCAGTCTTCCATCAGGGCAGGGCCGCGCTCATTCGCCTTTAGGGTGTTCTCATCGTCCGCGATCACCTGGCCCTTCTGATTCGTCATCTGCGGATGCGTCCCACCCGCGACCTGGTGCAACTCGCCACCATTCCCAATCTCGTGATCGTGCCCGTTGCCGCTCACCTTCGAGCCGGCCTTCTGTGCCTGGACCGCTTGTCCTGAACTCGTTCCCACGGGCGCTTCACCCGTCAATCCCAAACCACGTCCCTGCTCCGCCATCTCATTCGCCACGTCAACACTCCATCTTCTACTATTCTCGTCCGCCAAGGTCACAGCCGCGGTTCAAAGCAACCTGCACACGCAGATGGCGAACCGCACCACTTCATTGATTCCTTGGGATGCACCTCAATCGATCGGCGGCCACCTCACTCCGTCCGACGCCCACACAAGCGGCCTAGCTTCTCTGCCGATCCTTCCAAACCCGGTACATCCCCCACGCCGCCACCGTGCAATTATCCTTGATCCGCCCATCAAGCAACATGTCTTCGAACTCCTGCACGCTCACCCGATGCCGCACCAGATCGTGCTCCTCGGGGTCTGGATCGACCTCGCCCTGTGTCAATCCCTCGGCGAGAAACACATGATGCTCCTGCCGCATCGCCCCATAGGCGATCCAGAGCATCCCCAGCTTGGTCATCTTCTCGGCCGAAAGTCCAGTCTCCTCGCGCAACTCGCCGCGCGCCAACTCTTCTGGATCGACCTCGGCCTGCTCCCACCCACCCTGCGGAAACTCCTTAAACGTCCCCTGTACCGTATAGCGAAACTGCTCGATCAGGTAGAGGAACTCTCCTTCGGGCGTCACCTCCCGCGGAATGACGATGCACGCCGGGTCTTTATCCACGACTCCGTAGATGCCGCGCACGCCGTTTGAGCGCTCGATCACATCTTCGCGAACGCTCGTCCAGTTGTTCTTGTAGACCACCCGCGAACTAATCGTCTTGATCGACACCCAACCCCCTAAGTCTTGCCCTCACGCGCAGCGTCCAAAACGGCCCGAAAGGCTCGCCGCCCGCGATAAGGGCGCCTTTGCTGTTGCCTCTACTGAACCGGCGTCTCAAACTCGAGCCGGCTCCCCCCGTAGATCTTGATCGTCTCCTTCTGATACGCACTCGCAGGCGCATCCATAATGTTCGGCACGAACGTCTGCGGATTGCGATCATACAGCGGAAACCAGCTCGACTGTACCGTCACCATCATGCGATGACCCTTGAGGAAGGTGTGGTCCGCTCCATGCAGTGACCACTTATACTCCTCCATCTTATCGGCGGAGATCGCTTCTGGCTTCTCGAAGCTTTTGCGATAGCGTCCGCGGAAGATCTCGTCGACAATCATCAACTGCTGTCCATCCGGAGCCACATCGATCAGCTTCACGACCCAGTCAGCATCCGTTCCAGTCGTCGAAGCCTCGAGCACCGCCTTCACGTCTCCGGTCACCGTCACATCCTTGTCGAGCGCCGGCCCTTCAAACCGCGCGATGTCTTTGCGGCCATCCAGGAAACGCTGATCCTCGACCAGCCAGGTCCGCCACTTCGAACCATCCCCGTACGTCGCTTGGATCGGCCGGTGACGGTAAGGCACTGGATCTGCCGGGTCAGCAACATAGCTTGCGACGACCTCTCCATTGGCCACATCACGTTGCCCCTCGGCCAACTGCCCGTTTGGCATCAGCAACAATCCTCTGTCCGTGAACCCGGCTTGAGGAGGCCAGACATCATAACGCTCCCACTCATTCGCTCCCGTCCGGAAGCTCGCCACGCCCTTCAAATCAAACCCCGGCTTCCCCTTCAGGTAGTACTCAAAGAACGGTGCCTCAAACTTCGTCCGGTACTCCTCACCCGTCGGCTGTCCAAACTCTACCTTGCCGAAATCCCCACCCAGGCTGGACCCCGGCCCACGCGACCATCCGCCATGGTTCCAGGGCCCAAGCACCATGAACACGCCACCCGGATCACCCGCCTTGTGCAGCGCCTCGTACTCCGCCTGGGTGCCCCACATATCTTCCTGGTCCCAGTACCCGCCCACCTCGAGCACCGGCACGCTCACATGATCCAGATCGCGCTCAACCGCCATATCCTGCCAGAACTTGCCATAACTCGGCTGTGTCAGGAACATCTTCGCCGTCGGTAGATTCTCCATACCCGCCGCCTTCGCCGCTCCGGCAAAGTTCACACTACACAGAAAGAAGTTGTAGGTATCCTCCTTCGACTGCGCCCTTACGTCCGTCTTCTGTCCTTCCAACTGCTGTACATAGTCGAACCCATACGTCTCGCGGAAGGCGCCATTGTGGAAGAAGTCATCGCCCATCCACACATCGGTCATCGGGGCCTGAGGACTAATCGCCTTCACCGCCGGATCCGCGTTGATCCCCGCCATCATCGCGAGAAATCCCGGGTACGAGATGCCCAGCACCCCCACTTTGCCATCATTGTTCGGCACATTCTTCAGCAGCCAGTCGATCGTGTCCCGCGTATCGGTCGTCTCATCGACATTGCCGGCAGCTCCATGCCCCACCAGCGGCCGGTTCATCACAAACTGCCCACCCGACCCGTAACGGCCGCGGATATCCTCGTACACGAAGATATATCCACTCTTAGCTAGCTCCGGCTTGCCCAAAAACACTCGATCCGGCGTGTAGCCATCCACCCCATACGGCGTGCGCTCCATCAGAAAAGGCAACGCATCCCCATCTTCCGAGCCTTTTGGCCGGAGAATGACCGCGTGAAGCTTCACTCCGTCGCGTACCGGGATCATCGCCTCCGACCGCACATAGTCGGTCACCTGCGCCGAAGCCCCCAACGCGCAGCCCCCCACCACCACAAGCACCAGGCCCCGCAAGCATCCAGTCATGCAATCTCCAATCAGCGGCAACGACCCCAGGAAGGCCGTTGCCTCTTCTGTCTCTCTTCTTTTTCTTGTCCCCGTCAGGCTATAAAACTATCCCTGCACCACAGGCTCTGGCGGGATCGGCGAAGCATCGCACTTCCAACCTTCGCGGCCATGCGTCCCATCGCAAAACGGCCGCTTCGAGCTCAGACCGCAGCGGCAAAGCGAAATCGCCGCCTTGTCCGTCAAGTCCCACTTGTTCCCAGCGACATCCACCAGTTCGATCGGACCTTCAACCCGAAAGGGTCCATTCGGCCGCACCGTGATCTTCACCGCCGGCGCGCCGGTCGTTCCTGCTACTTCATCCGCCATCTGTTTTCTCTCCTGACCTGCAAGCCCAGAATAGCAAACGGCCATTAGACTCTCTGGATGCGCACCTTCTCGGCACCCGAGACTGCCTGGCTCCTCCAACTCGACAGGATCGAACTCGCACGTTTCTGGCGCCGCGCCCTCGCTTTCCTCGCCGACTGGATCATCGTCGGCCTCATCCTCATGCTCCTGCTCGCCAGCCTCGGCCTCTCTTACTAGAAGCCCGCAAACTGATGGGCCATCCGCTCCCCGCCCAGCTAAAGATCGCGCTCCACTCAGACCGGCTCGACGTCGAGCGAGCCGATCCCACGCTTGAACACTATCTCGAAAACGAGCACGTCCACCTCGTTTCCGACATCGCTGTTCCGGTCCTCTACTTCGGCATTCTGCTCTGGCTAGGCAAAGGACACACTCCCGGCAAACGCCTTCTGCGCATCCGCGTTGTCTCGGTCGTCCACCCACACCTCTCCTTCTGGCACTCGGTCGAGCGTGCTCTCGGCTACCGCGCTGCGGCCCTCAAATTCGGCTTCGGCTTCCTCCAGTTCTTCATCCACCCCTATCGCCGTTGCGCGCAAGACCGCCTCGCCGAAACCATCGTCGTCACCGAACGCAGCTATCCAGCTATCATCAACACCTGAGCCGCCCTGCCTCACACTGACGTCCGCAATCCCCACCCGGCCTCTTCGTTCAGACGGTCGCCTCATCCACATAGCACCAACGCCAACTCTCCCCCGGCTCGATACTCCGCATCACCGGATGCTTCGTCTGGTGAAAGTGCTTCGTTGCATGCGTGCCCTCACTTGAGTCGCAGCATCCCACATGCCCGCACACCAGGCACTCACGAAGATGCACCCACTGCATCCCCAGCTTCAGGCACTCCACGCAGCCATCTCCCGAACGCTTCACGCCCGGCACAATCTCTCGCACATGCTCACACGCCATAAACGCTCCTTGGGCAGCAGACATAAACGCCTGGCGCTTAGAGCCAACCTAAACCCGCAGGAGCAACAACGCTACCCCTCAGCCCCCATTCCACCGGCCTTGCGGCGCAGACGGTCCCGAATCGTGCCGGCCAGCTCCACCATGTGTCGCAGCTTGGGCTCAAGCGAGGTCGGCATCGCCGGCTCCTGCAGTGCAAGCTCACTCTGCAGCAGCAGACCTGTCAGGCTGGACTTCAACTCATCCTCGAGCTCGGTTGCCACGGCTCGCCTTGCCACCGCCTGTTCGCAGTCGCGACGCGCCAGCGCGGCTCTAACCTCGCGCCCCAGCCGGGCACATCCCGAGATCGCAAAGTTCACTCGCAGCGGAACTGCGAATCCAAGCTGAGACCAGAGCTGATCCGCCCAGCCCGGGTCGCTCTCCGCTAGGCTCTCTTCAACCACCACCACCCCGAACTCACGCCCACGCAGGGCAATCAGACCCTCCTGACGCCCCGGCGCCACCTCCACAGCTCCGCCAATCTGTTGCTCCAGGGCACGAGCGCAGTTCTCCAGACCTTCAATCTGTGCAATCAGCAAAATATCATTCATCCTGGCCAGTTCCCTCTCTGTGCCCTCTGCTTTCCGAACGAGCCGTCGAGCGGGTTATTCGTGAAACAACTCGCTCGACCCCTTCTGCTGACCTAACTCACGCCTCCCACTCCGGTGCGCCGTATTCCTTCAACTTCCGGTAAAGCGTCGTCTTGCCGATCCCCAACAGCTTGGCCGCCAGAAGCTTGTCCCCCTTCAACTGCCGAATGGTTGCAAGAATTGCCGTGCGTTCCATCGCAGCGATCGACTGGATATGTCCTGCCGGCAACGTGGAGCTATGCTCCGCCGACAACGCCGGCATCCTTCGCTGTTCGCTCACCTGCTGCAACGGCGACGTCAGATCACCCACGTAGAGCATCGGCCCGGAACTCATCGCGCAACCTCGTTCAATCAGGCTCTCCAGTTCCCTCACATTCCCCGGCCAGTCGTAAAGCATCATCACCCGCAAAGCATCGTCCGACAAGGAACGTCGTACGCCCGTCTCGCGGTCGACACGCTCCAGAAAATACTGTGCCAGCTCTGGGATATCTTCCTTGCGCTGCCGCAGCGCGGGGATGCGCAGACTGACCACATTGAGCCGAAAGTAAAGATCCCGCCGAAACTTACCCTGTTCAACCATGGTCGCCAGATCCGCGTTGGTCGCGGCCAATATGCGCCCCGAGATCGGAATCGACGTGTTACCTCCAAGCGGACGCACCGCCTTCTCCTGCAAGGCGCGTAGCAGTTTGGACTGTAGCTCCAGCGGGAGCTCGCCAATCTCATCCAGAAAGACCGTTCCCTGATCCGCCGAAGCAAGCAGGCCCTGTTTTGCCTGCAAAGCTCCCGCTCCCAGCCCCGCGGGTGCAGCCCCGCGCACGTACCCGAACAGCTCGCCTTCTACTAACTCTGGGGGCATGGATCCGCAATCCACAGGGATGAAGGGCTTCGAAGCCTGGGGACCGTTGAAGTGAATCCAGCGCGCCACCAGTTCTTTCCCGGTTCCGCTCTCGCCCAGAAGCAAGACCGGGTGCGTCGAGTTAGCCACCTTCGACAGAATGCGATAGAGCTTCTCCATCTCCGGCGATTGCCCGATCAACGGTCCGCCGCCGCGTTGGCTCCGCAATCGCTCGCGCAGTCGCCGGCTCTCCGCATTGAAGTGGGTACGCTGGGTCGCGCGTTCAAGAATGCGCGTCAGATCCTCCACCGCGAACGGCTTCGTCAGATAGTCCTCCGCACCCAGCCGCATGGTCTCGACTGCGCTCGAGACTGTAGCCGACGACGTCATAACCACCACGCCAATCTCCGGATGGAGCGCCTTTACCTCTTCGAGCAACGACAGACCGCCCCCGCGAACTCGAGACTCCGTTCCCGGAATGCGCAGGTCCATCAGCATCAAATCCACCTTCTGCATCCGTATAATCGCCTGCGCCGCGGAAGTATCCATCGCCTGCACCACAGCAAAGCCCATGCGACGACCGACTTCCACACAGCCGCGTCGCACAGCAGGATCTTCATCGACAACCAGCAGATTCAATCGCGGCTGGTCTGTCGCGGGCAACGCCCAGCTTCGGGCTTCGCCGCCCAAACGTCCAATCTCTGACCCACCGCCTGATCCACGCGTTCCCCCTAGGAAGCCCCGCCCAGCACCTGGAAGATTTGTTCCCGTTTGCGCAAAACCAGCCAGCGCCGGCCCATGCAGATGTGCCGCCAACAACCGAGTCTCTCCTAAAATTGGAGACCCGCTTACCCGAAGTATCGCGTCACTTCGGATTCCGGTCGATTCATTTTCTTTTGTCAATGAGTTCAATTTTTACTCCTCTGGTAACTGAACTCGGAATCAACTCCTGCAGGCGCCACATCGCTCGGAACGCAGACGGGAATAATCCCGAAATGACTCAGCTTCTATGCTCGTGAATCTACTCCTAAACCTGCCCCTTTGTCGGTTCAACTTCGTGCAAATGTAAAGACATTTCCCGAACCGGGAACAAACATCTTGAACCGTCCCACAATGGTTGTAGGGTCGAACTGATTATCGCCTGATCAACACGCGACCCCTCCGGCCAAACTAAAAACGCATTTTTGTGCCAGCAAGTCGCCCGGAAACGAATGCATCGCGCGCAAAGCGCCAACGCGCCCACCCGGCAGCTCGACACCTATAATCGCAACATGCCTCTCTTCCGCCCCGACCAGCGCTCCGCCGACGCCATGCGCCCGACCCGTATCACCCCCGGCTATATCTCCACCCCCGAAGGTTCGGTCTTGATCGAAGCGGGCAATACGCGCGTTCTGTGTAATGCCACCGTCGAAGTGGGCGTGCCCGGCTGGATGCGCAACTCCGGGAAAGGCTGGGTCACCGCCGAGTACGGCATGCTCCCCCGCGCCACACTTACGCGCTCCCCTCGCGAAGCGGAACGCGGCAAGATCGGCGGACGGACCCACGAGATCCAAAGGCTCATCGGACGCTCGCTCCGCTCCGTCGTGGATATGAGAATCCTCGGCGAGCGCACCATCATTCTCGATTGCGATGTTCTCCAGGCAGACGGCGGAACCCGTACCGCAGCCATCACCGGCGCCTGCGTCGCTCTTGCCATCGCGCTCGGCAAGCTGGTCCAGGCGGGTACCCTGAAGCAGAATCCGCTCAAACAGATGATCGCCGCCACAAGCGTCGGCATCGTCGACGGCAACACTCTCCTCGACCTTTGCTACGAAGAAGATTCGCGTGCCACCGTCGATATGAACGTCGTCATGCTGGCCTCCGGCGGGCTGGTCGAAACCCAGGCCACGGCTGAAAAGGACTCCTACTCCCGCTCCGAGCTGACTGTCATGCTTGACCTCGCGGAGCAAGGCATACGCAAGCTCTTCACCCTCCAGGAGGAAGCTCTCAAGACAGCCGTCTAGCACCAATCTGCACGACGGCAGGTCCACGCCGGACAGACTGCGCCACGACGCACACGCAGTCAGCCAATCCGGCAGTAAGCAATCTGAATCATCCTCCCAGCGTCACCTGTCGGAGCTTCATGAGCCTCGCCCTCTCCCGCAGAAAACTCGTTCTTCTCGGCGCAGCGCTCCTCATCGTCCTCATCGCAGCCGCGGATTGGGGCTCTGCCGACAACATTCCCCTGGGTTTTCTCTACCTCGTCCCGATGCTCATGCTCGGACGCATCCTCAAGCCTTGGCAAACCGTCCTCACCGCGGCGCTCTGCACCTCGCTCGCCGAGCTCTACGACCCGTTCCTCTGGGATCTCCGTACCGGCGTTCCGCGCGACACCCTCTACTTCGCCGCGTTCGTCACGGTCGGCATCTTCGTCTATACCGCGCACCGCAACAATCAACTCACCCTCGCCCACTTGCACGAGATCGAGCTCCAGCGAAACGCCCGGCAGGAAGCTGAAGAGCAGCTCAAGGTCCTCATCGAATCCAGCCCCGCAGCCATCCTCACCGCCAACACCGCGGGTGACATCCTCACCGCCAACGACGCCGCCCACAGGATTCTCACGATCCCAGCGAACACGCTCACTGCCCGCAATCTCCAGCAGTTCTTTCCTGCCCTCGCCAGCATCGCCCGTACCGCGGCCTCTGACCAGGTCTTCCGCGCCGTCATGCAGTCGCGAGGCTACCGTGCCGACGGCGAGACCTTCCTCGCGGAGATCTGCTTCTCCACCTATCGCACCAACTCCGGTGCCCGCCTGGCTGCGCTGATCCTGGACGCCTCCGAAGAGCTCCGTACCCGCGAAGAGTCTAGCCTCCACCAGATGCTCGCCGGCTCCCGCATCGCGGTTGCTGCCGTCTCGCATGAGATTCGCAACGTCTGCGGCGCCATCTCAGTCGTTCACCAGAATCTTCTACGAAGTCGCCTGCTCAGCGACAATAAAGACTTCGAAGCCCTCGGCAACCTCGTCATCGCGCTCGAGAAGATCGCATCCGTCGACCTGCTGCAGTACCCCGATCAGAGATCCGAAATTGACCTCCTCGCCGTACTCGACGATCTCAGGATCGTCATCACCCCGGCGCTCAGCGAAGAGGAGATCCAGGGTACCTGGACTCTCGACGCCGCCCTGCCCGCCGTCTGGGCCGATCGTACCAACCTCATGCAGATCTTCCTCAATCTCACCACCAACAGCATCCGCGCCCTCAAGTGCAGCGAAACGCATCGTACGCTGAATATCACTGCCCGACGCACCGATCATGGGGTCGCCGTCGCGCTCATTGACAACGCCGGTGGAGTATCTCACCCCGACGAACTCTTCCGCCCCTTTCACTCCGGAGCCCGCGCCACCGGCCTCGGTCTCTATCTCTCGCGTGCCTTCGCCCGCTCCTTCGGAGGAGACCTACACTACACCCCGATCCCGGGCCACGCCTGCTTCACCGTCACCCTGCCCATCGCGTCCAACCTGCAAGAGCAAGCCCCTTGAACCATCCGACGCGCATCCTTCTCATCGACGATCACACCCTGCTCCGCGAGTCGCTCGTCCGCTTTCTCGCCGAGGAGCCTTCACTCGTCGTCGTCGGCCATTGCGCCACCATTCCCGAAGCCCGTGTCATTCTGCGCGACACGGCCATCGACCTCATCCTGCTGGACTATGATCTTGGTCCTGAACCCGGCACCAACCTGCTCCACCTCCTGCGCACCACGCAACATCCTGCACGCGTGCTCATGCTGACGGCTGGCATGAGCTCTTCCGCTACCCTCACCGCTCTGAACAGCGGAGCCGCCGGCATCGTTCTTAAGCAAACCGGAACGCGAGATCTCCTCGACGCAATCCGCGCCGTCGTCTCCGGCGGAGCCTGGTGGCCAGCTGAAACTCTGCCCGCAGCGCCAAAGACAGTCGAAACCCGCACCCTGACCGAACGCCAACGCCTCGTACTCCGCGCCATTCTCGACGGCCTCTCCAACAAGGAGATCGCTGCGCGCCTCGAAGTCTCCGAGACCGCCATCAAAGCCAGCATCCAGGAGCTCTTCATGAAGGCCGGCGTCCGCACCCGCTCGCAGCTCGTGCGCGCCGCCCTCGAGCGCTACCCCACCACCTGGCTCCCCTGAATCTACTCATGACAACTGAAAGATCATTGCTTCGCCAAAAAACCTGAGCCTCTAACCATCGCCCTCATCTTCATCTCTACTATTCTTTCTCGCAGAGGAAGGTCTCACCTCTCACGCGCCGGCAACATCTCCTCTGTAAAATGAAAGCCGACTGCATCACACGCATCCAACGCTCAGGAGAGACTGACACATGAAGCTCACACCCGGAAAACTTGCAGGACTGAAAGCCGTATCCGACGCCCGCGGCGTCATCGCCGCAGCAGCCATGGATCAGCGCGGCTCGCTTCAGAAATCCCTCGCTCACGAGCGCGGTGGCATTGTTCAGGCCAATGACCTGGAGGAGTTCAAGACGCTCGTCACCGATGTCCTGACGCGCTACTCCTCGGCCATCCTGCTCGATCCCGAATTTGGTCTCGAAGCCCTGAAATCCCGCAACAACGCAGGCCTCCTGCTCGCCTATGAGAAGACCGGTTACGACGCAAACACGCCGGGCCGACTGCCCGATCTCCTTGATAACTGGTCCGTCCGCCGCCTGAAGGAAGCCGGTGCCGATTGCATCAAGGTCCTGCTTTACTACACCCCGTTCGAGAAAACGGCGATCAACGACCACAAACACGCCTTCATCGAACGCATCGGCGACGAGTGCATCGCGCATGACATCCCCTTCTTCCTCGAATTCGTCGGCTACGACGCGCACGGCGGTGATGAGAAGTCTCTGGACTACGCCAAGAAGAAGCCCGAGATCGTCTCCGGCTCCATGGCCGAGTTCGGCAAAGCACGCTACAACGTCGACGTCCTCAAAGTCGAGGTGCCGGTCGAAATGGCTTATGTCGAAGGCAGCAAATCCTACAAGGGCGTGAAGGCGTATACCCGCGCAGAAGCCCTGCAGCACTTCCGCGACGCGGAAGGCATGACCCACAAGCCCTTCATCTATCTCTCCGCCGGCGTCTCCAACCCCGTCTTCATCGAGACCCTCGAACTCGCAGGCGAGTCCGGTACCAAGTTCAATGGCGTGCTTTGCGGCCGCGCCACCTGGAAAGAAGGCATCCCTGTCTACGCGAAACAGGGCGCTGCTGCCTTCCGTAATTGGCTTGAGACCACCGGCGTCGAGAATATCCAGAACGTCAACGAGGCCCTGAAAGCCGCGACGCCCTGGTACACCAAGTTCGGTGTCAACAGCCTCGAAGAACTCGGCTAAGCCACGCTCCACTGACCCAGAAGTGTCGTCACCCGTCCCGCCCGAAGAGCTACAACTCTCCGGGCGGTCTTTCCTCCGCCCAGCCTGCGCTAAACTCGCAAGCAGTACTCCATCCTCCGCAATCCGGAGCAGCCGTTTTGACGATCATCCGCATCCTGGTCGGGCTCGTCCAGGCTATTCTCAAGGTCTTCGCAGATGCCATCCTGCGCGGCGGCGCGCTGCTCGTCTCCGCCCTCGTGCTCCTTGCCCTGATCATCGCGGCTATCTGGTTCGTTACCCTCTTCGCCATCTCGCTCTTCCGCCGTTCCCGCAGCCACTAGAAAACAGCACCACAGGCAGTTCTTCGCGATCTCGATTCCGATCGAAAGCGGCCTACTCCCACTCAATCGTTCCGGGCGGCTTGCTCGTAATGTCATAGACCACGCGATTGATCCCGCGCACCTCGCTCACAATCCTCGACGAAATCTTACGCAGCACGTCGTACGGCAGCGGCGCCCAGTCCGCTGTCATGCCATCCTCGCTCTCGACCGCGCGCACCACGCAGGTCGAAGCATACGTCCGCTGGTCGCCCATCACGCCGACGCTCTTCACCGGCAGCAACACCGCAAAGCTCTGCCAGAGCTGCTTGTACAGACCCGCCGCCTTGATCTCCGCAACGACAATCTCATCCGCCTCCTGCAGCAGCGCCACGCGTTCGGCCGTTACCTCACCCAGAATCCGCACTGCCAGCCCGGGCCCGGGAAACGGCTGCCGGTCGATAATCTCATCCGGCATCCCCAGGTCCCGCCCGATACGACGGACCTCATCCTTAAAGAGATCGCGCAGCGGTTCAATCAGCTTCAGCTTCATATCGGCGGGCAAGCCACCCACATTATGGTGGCTCTTGATCGTCTGCGAAGGGCCCTTCACACTGCTCGATTCAATTACATCCGGGTAGAGCGTGCCTTGCACCAGCCACGCAATCTCCTCGCCCGCACTCTTCTCCGCCTCGAAGATCTTCTTCGCCTCGTCGTCGAACACAGCAATAAACTCGCCGCCGATCGCCTTCCGCTTGGTCTCAGGATCGGTCACACCCGCAAGCTTCGCCAAAAAGCGCTCCGAAGCATCCACCGCCACGACGTTGAGCCCCAACTGCTCGCGCATCGTCTTCTGAACCTTCGCAAACTCCTCCTTGCGCAGCACCCCGTTGTTCACGAAGATGCAGGTCAGCCGATCCCCAATCGCCTTCGCCACCAGCACCGCGGCAACCGACGAATCGACGCCACCGCTCAACCCGCAGATCGCATGACCATGCCCAACCTGCGCCCGAACCCGCTCCACCGTCGACTGGATAAAGTGTTCCGGCGTCCAATCCGCCTCCGCGCCACAGATGCCGATGACGAAGTTCTTGAGCAGCTCCATGCCCTGCCTCGTATGCGCAACCTCCGGGTGAAATTGCACGGCCCACATCCTCTTCTCTTCATTCGCAATCCCGGCAATCGCGTTCTCCGTCTCCGCCACCAGCTCAAATCCCGGAGCAAGCTTCGCCGCATGATCCCCATGCGACATCCACACATTGATCGTGCCTGGAAGCCCTGCAAACAGCGCCGTCTCCTTGATCAGTCGAACCTCGGCATGGCCATACTCGTGACTCGCCGCCGGCTCGATCCTCCCACCCAGGTGGTGCGTCATGAAGTGCAGGCCATAGCAGATACCCAGAACGGGAACTCCCAGCGCCAGCACTCCCGCATCCGCAATAGGAGCATCCGCGTCATACACTGAGCTCGGGCCACCCGACAGAATCACGCCCTTCGGCTTCAGCGCCTTGACCTGCTCGAGAGGCGCCGTGCACGGCAGCACCACCGAAAAAACATTGAACTCCCGAATGCGCCGCGCAATCAGTTGCGTATATTGCGAACCAAAATCCAAAATGACAATCGTTGAGGTATCCACCTCCTTAGTCTAAACTCGCGCTTTTTTGACCTCCGCTTCAAACCCTTGCGAAACTTTGCGTCCTTCCGATCCCGCCCCAAGTCCTATCCCAGGAGACCCCCTGATGACCCTCGCCGAACGCCTTCTGCCCGAGCTTCAACACCAGCTCGAAAACACCCGCAAGATCCTCAACGCCGTTCCCGATGGCCACAACGACTTCAAGTCGCATGAGAGATCCATGCCGCTCACTCGCCTCGCCGGCCACGTCGCGGAGCTGCCCGGCTTCGCCTTCTTCTTCCTCACCGAATCAGGCATCAACATGGGTACACCCGAGGACCCCCGCAAGATCCTCCGCATGTCCACCAAAGCGGAGCTCCTCGCAGACTTCGAACCGCTTGCTCGCCGTATCCTGGAAACCCTCCCCACTCTTCCCGACTCCGCCTTCGACGAGCCCTTCAGCCTCTCCCGCCAGGGAAACCTCGTCCGCGAAACCACCCGCTACGAAGCCTACCGCAACATGTTTATGGACCATATGATCCACCACCGCGCCCAGCTCGGCGTCTATCTCCGC
>CAXTNM010000073.1:0-22672 GCA_964245715.1 uncultured Acidobacteriaceae bacterium
GTGGGCGGGGACGAGCTTCAGGTAGAGGTTGTTGCCGGCCAGGACGAGGAACTCGTGGGTGAGGTAGATCTCGTAGGAGTGGCGGCCGAACCAGCGGAGCGGGGCGGAGAGGCGGGTGCCGGGTTGGTGGAGGAGGACGCTCGCGAGCATGACGAGGCAGGTGCCAATCGCGAGGAGCGTGTCGTCGGTGGCGGAGACGCCGATGCGGTGCATGAGCGGGTGCAGCCAGTGCCAGCGGGGCCAGGCGACCATCCAGACGAGAAGGAAGACGCCGAGAGCTTCGAGGGCGTAGAGGATTTTACCGGCGGGGAGGCGTTTTTGCAGGTGGGCGGTGAGGAGGGCGGTGAGGCAGCCGAGGGCGATCGGGCTCATGCCGCCGAGATAGGTGTTTTCGGCCCAGATATCGTTGCCTGTGGCCCAGATGGTGCGGGCGAAGGGGCCGAGGATGACGAAGGTGGTGAGCAGCGCGATCCAAAGCCAGAGGCCGCGTTTGCGTGCGAGGAGCAGGATGCAGGTGACGGGAAAGAAGAGATAGAACATCTCCTCGATGGAGAGCGACCAGAGGACGGTCCAGACGGGCGGCAGCCAGCCGTATTTGGATTCGTACCAGTTGAGGGTGAAGGTGAGGGCGCTGAGGATGGCTCCGCGGAGGGTGCCGTGGTGGACGACGTAGTCGTTGAAGCCGGCGAGGGCGAAGGCGCTGAGGACGGCAATGAGGAGCAGCAGCGGAGGCGCGATACGGGCGAAGCGGATGCGGTAGAAGAGGGCCGGGCGCATGGCGGCGAGGGAGCCGAAGCGGCGGATGGAGGTGGTCGTGATGAGGAAGCCTGAGATGGCGAAGAAGAGGGTGACTCCGTTGCCGCCCTGGTGGAGGAGGATGTGCGAGAGCCATCGCGGCATCAGGAGGTCGGCGTTCTGGCTGTTTGAGTAGAAGCGGATCCAGGTGTGGAGGAGGACGACGGCGAGGATGGAGAGACCGCGGAGGAGATCAATGGTCTCGAAGCGTGGGGTCTCGAAGCGTGGGATTGTGGGTCTCGCTAGCGGGAGCGCATCCATTACTTATGGTAGCGGAGCAGCTTCGTCGCCGGATGGGGCGGGAGTTAGGAGTCAGGTACCCGGAGCGGCTAGTGAATCTCTTTGAGGATTTCGTCGGCTTGCTGGAGAGTCTTGGCGTTTGAGGGTTTGAAGTCGGTGCGGGTTTCGTCCTCGTCGCTGCCGATGCTCTTGAAGAAGAGGGCGTGGCCGTTGATGTGGACGTTGGAGGTGACCATCTGCCAGTGGCCGGGGATGATCTCCTTGCGGGTGTAGGCGAAGTAGCCTCCTTTATGGAGGCGTGCCAGCAGTCCGCCAAGGAAGGTGACGTCGTCGAGCAGCGTGCCTTTGAGAGAGACGATGCGCATCTCGGGGCGGTCGATGGTGAGCTGGCCGCCCATGGCGGAGAGCACCTTGGCTTCAAAGCCCGAGGGGGAGAAGTTGGGGGGGGGCCTGAAGTTGAGGGTGACGAGATTGCCTTCTTCGCCAGCGATGGTCCAGATGTAGGCGTTTGGGAAGAGACGCAGCATCTGCTCGGCTTCGTTGTCGTCGTGGCTGGAGTTGGCGCGGGCCTTCTGTTGCGCTGCCTGGTCGTTGAGCAAGGCCTGGATGCGCTGGTCGTCGGCCTGACGTGCCTGGGGGGTAAGAGGATGGCCGTGGTCTTCCATCTTCTTGCCGAGGTTCCCTATCGGGGTTTCGACGATGTAGAAGAGGGTGGCGTGATCGGGGGTGACGTCGTGATCGTAATACTGGAAGGCGCTGTGATCGTTCTTGGCGGCGGCGAGTTCGTTGTTGACGGCGGTGGTGATGAGGGCTTTGGGGTCCTGGGCTTTGGCCATCGGAGCCAGGAGAATAAAGGCCAGGGAGGTGGCGAGGGCGGAACGCAGGGGGCGCGATGGGTGCGCGGGGGTTGCGGACAATCGGTGGGTCATCGGGATGTTGGACGCTCCTGCGGGGCTTGAAGTGCGCTAGGAAGGAGATTTAGGTGAGGATGGCGCGTTTGGCTTTCTTGCCGAGCCGGACGGTGAGGGTCGCGGGGAGCTCGTTCAGGGTATAGACGAGATCTTTATGGGTTTCGCTTTCGATTTTTACGGCTCCTTCGGCCAGCTTGCGGGTGCCTTCGGCGTTTGAGGCGACGAGGCCGAGATGGACGAGGAGTCTGGGGACGCGGATGAGGAGCGCCTCGGTTTCTGAGGGCGGCGCGGCGATCTCGGATTGCGCGATGCCGATCTCTTCGATGTCGTCGGAGACGCCACCCTGCTGGAACTGTTTGGACCAGTTCTCTTCGGCGTGCGCGGCGAGTTCGGTGGAGTGGAAACCGGCAATAATAGTGCGAGCAAGAACTTTCTTGTAATCCATCGGATTGCGGTTGTCCATAGTCACATGAGCCTTGTATGCGGCAATCTGCTGAGTGGGCAGGTCCGTAAGTAGCTCGAAGTACCGCCAGATGAGCGCGTCGGGGATGGTCATCAGCTTGGTGAACATGTCGAAGGGCGAGTCGGTGACGCCGACGGCGTTGTTGAGCGACTTCGACATCTTCTGGACGCCGTCGAGGCCTTCGATGATGGGCGTCATGAGGACGATCTGGGGAGGCTGGCCTGCGTCGCGCTGGAGCCGGCGACCCTGCAGCAGATTGAACTTCTGATCGGTGCCGCCGAGCTCGACGTCGCACCGGAGCATGACGGAGTCGTAGCCCTGCACGAGCGGGTAGAGGAGTTCGTGGACGGAGATGGGCTCTTCGTCCTGGAAGCGCTTGTGGAACTCGTCGCGTTCGAGCATCTGCGAGATGGTGGCTTTGGCGGCGAGATTGATCATGTCCGCAAAGCCTACTTTCGAGAACCACTCGGAGTTGTAGCGAACTTCGGTCTTGGCTTCGTCGAGGATCTTGAAGACCTGGTGCTTGTAGGTTTCGGCGTTGGCGTCGATCTCTGCCTGGGTGAGCTGCTTGCGCGTGGCGGACTTGCCCGTGGGGTCGCCGATGAGCGCGGTGGAGTCGCCGATGAGGAAGATGACGGTGTGGCCGAGCTGCTGGAAGTGTCGCAGCTTGCGCATGAGGACAGTGTGCCCGAGATGGAGATCGGGCGCGGTGGGGTCAAAGCCGGCCTTGATGCGGAGCGGCGTGCCGGACTGGCGCGAGGCTTCGAGGCGGGTGCGCAGGTCTTCGAGTGGGATGATCTCGGCGGCACCTTTGGTGAGGAGCGCGAGCTGTTCGTCTACAGGGGCGAAGGTTGGCATGACTTACTGAGTATAAAGACTTGTCCCCGCTGGACGGGCGCGCTCATCCCGCGCAGGGACCACTTCGTGGGGTGTTGGGCTTCGCGTGGCGCTCCCGTTGGTCGCGAGGATGAGTCGATGGGGTAACCACGCGAAGCTTCCGGCGTACGCAGGATCGGCCGTTCCGCGCCAGGACGCATGTAGTATCTTTTTGTGCCTGACAAGATTTACAAGCGGGAGTCCGAGACGCCGAAGAAGGAGAAGATCTGCAAGAGCTGCGGGCGTACGTTCTCCTGGCGCAAGAAGTGGGAGAAGGACTGGGAGGTGGTCAAGTACTGCTCGGATGCGTGCCGCGGCAGTAAGCCGGGTGAAGCGGATGCAGCGCTCGAGGCTGCGATTCTAGAGCTGCTGGCGGAGCGTGGACGCGATAAGACCATCTGCCCGAGCGAGGCGGCGAAGCTGGTTGGGGGTAAGGCTGAGCGGAAGGACTGGGAAGGGCTGATGGAGCCGGCGCGAGCCGCGGCCCGACGCCTGGTGGCGGCGGGAAAGATCGTGATTACGCAGGGTGGACGTGTGGTGGATGGTTCGACGGCAAAGGGACCCATTCGATTGAAGCTCCGTTGAAATTTGCTTGAGCGATGGCTGGACCGTGGGAAGGCGGACCGGCTTCTAAACGGAAATGGCTACTGCGAAGAAGAGTTCAGCGAAGAAATCGGCTGCAAAGAAGGCTCCTGCTAAAAAGACAGCGGCGAAGAAATCCGCCGCGAAGACGGCAAGTAACAAGACCGCGCACAAGAAGAGTGCGAAGAAGAGCACTGCGCCGGCGAAGCAGACGAGCCGGTGCTGGCCTGGGTTCACTCCGGTTCCCGGGAAAGAGCCGGGTGAGAAGGGAAGCTGCAAGCCCAAGGCCAAGCAGACCGCGGGAGAAAAGAAGGCGGATTCGCAGGCAGCCGCGGCTTCGAAGCGGAAGTAAGGTTTCAGGAACGTCGAAGACAAGCCCTGCTCGATAAGCCCGCTGAGAGTGGCCGGCTCAACCTCCTTCGGACGAGGCACGTGCGTGGTATTGTGCTGGCATGAACGTTGAGTCGGCGCGTGAGATTCTGCTGAAGCTTCCGCATGTGGTTGAGACGGAGCAGTGGGGCGGTCTTGTCTTCTGGGTGGGAGACAAGGCCATCGGTGGAAAGATGTTTGTCCTGATGAATCTCGATGTAGCACAGGTGCCGATCAGTTATCCCGCGGGGCAGGAACGAATGGCTTCGCTGTTGGAGCTGGACGGCATTGTCCCGGCACCGTACCTGGCGAGAATTCACTGGGTGGCGGCGGAGCGCTGGGGCGTGTTTCGCAATGCCGAGTGGGAGAGCGAACTGCGCGCGGCGCAGGAGATCACGTATGCAAAGCTACCGCCGAAGGTGAAGGCTGCGCTTGCGTTGCCGAGGGGCGAGTTGAAGAAGCTGGTTGCCGAGCGGCGGGCGCTGCTGGCTGAGAAGGAAGCCACCAAGAAGGCTGACGTGGCGAAGGAGAAGGCGGAGAGGCCAAAGCAGAGGGTTGCGAAGAAGAGGGCGAATTAGGCAGGAGATTTGCAACCCCACCTCGGACTTGAAGCTGTCTGAGGTGGGGACCGGAGATTGTTCTAACTTCGTATGTTGCTAGAGGATCTCGGGGGCAGGATAGAAGAGGGTGTAGAAGCTGCGGCGGTAGACGGTGATGAGGAAGACCTCAAGCACGGTGGCGACGATGCCGGGGATGGCGGCTTTGACGCCTCCCTGGGGATCGATGCGCGCATGGTAGAGCAGGATGTTGACCAGGATGGGTCCCAAAATCACGAGAGCCAGGGGCACATAGCGGCCTACCAGCAGCAGGAGTCCGGCTATTACCATCAGCAGGCCGACGAAGTTCATGACGCCGTGGTTCATGAGGATCATGGTGTAGGTGGCGGCGTCGCTGGGCGGCATTGGTGGCATCTTCATGAAGTGCAGGATGTTGTTCAGTCCGAAGACAAAGAAGATGAGGCCGAGCAGCAGACGGGCGACGAGTACGACGATCTTCATGGCGATTCTCCGGCGGGAATGGTGTTTAGATAAACGAGCATACTCGTAGATGCAGAAGTTTTCGACGGAGAAGTCATGAGTGGTGTTTTGTTGTCGTTGGAGGGGAAGGTCGCGCTGGTGACCGGAGGCTCGCGCGGGATTGGCGCGGCGACGGTGAGGATGCTGCGGCAGGCAGGGGCGAGGGTGGTGTTCAGCTACCAGAGTGCGGCGGCAACGGCCTCAGCGTTGGCGGATGAGATGGGTGGAGAGGCGGTTTGCCGGGCTATCCAGCAGGAGTTGACGACGCCGGAGGATGGGCGTGCGCTTGTGGCTGCAGCGGTCGCGGTGTTTGGACGATTAGATTGCTTGATCGTGAACCATGGGGTTTGGCCGTCGCACGATCAGCCGATCGATACGATGACGGATGCGCAGTGGCGTTCGACGCTGGCGATCAATCTGGATAGCGTGTTTGGACTGGTGCAGGCGGGAGTGGCGCAGATGCTGGGGCAGTCTGAAGAATCCCATGTCTCAGAAGCGAGCCAGGGGGCACCCAGGGCGACGGGGCGCGGGCATATTGTGCTGATTGCTTCGACGGCGGCGCAGCGGGGTGAGGCGTTTCATGCGGATTATGCGGCAAGCAAGGGCGCGCTGGTGTCGCTGACGAAGAGCCTGTCGAGTGAACTTGCGGGGCGTGGGATCTATGTCAACTGTGTGGCGCCGGGTTGGGTCGCCACGGAGATGTCTGCCGCAGCCCTCAGCGATCCGGTCGCGTCTAAAAAGGCGACGTCGTTGATTCCGCTGGGACGCGTGGGCCATGTGGACGAGATTGCCGGCCCGGTGGTGTTTTTGTGTACGCCGCTGGCTGGCTTCATCTCGGGCGAGATCTTCAATGTGAATGGCGGGGCGGTTCTGGTCGGGTAAGGCAGGAGCTATCGGAATGAAGAAGGTGCTGGCGGCGGTTTTAGTGGTTGGGGGATGGTCCTCGGCGGGGCATGCGCAGACGGCACAGGAGATGCAGAGCGCCGCGCCGAAGACCCTGCCGGGGGAGACGCAGGAGCAGCACGGCAAACGCCTGCTCGCCGAGATGCTGAAGGCGCTGGGAGGAGACGCGTGGTTGAACAAACAGACCTCGGTCATTGAAGGGCAGACGGCCAGCTTCTTTCGCGGGACCCCGACTGGAAGTGTGATCCGCTTCGTGCAATATAAGCGGTACGCGACGGCCAGTGTGCCGGAGGCGACCCGGGTGGAGTTCCTGACCGTGCGCGGAATGATCATGCCGGGGATGAAGAAGGACGTGATCCATCTTTGGGCGGACGGGCACGGGTACGAGACGACGTATAAGGGCACGACCGATCTGCCGGAGAAGCAGGTGACCGCGTTCTACATGCGGCAGGCGCATTCGCTTGAGACGGTTATGCGGGATTGGGTGAAGCAGCCGGAAGCCGTCATTCTCTATGAGGGGACGGGGACGCGGGATCGTAGGGCGATCGACAAGGTCAGTATTCTTGGGGCGAATAATGACTCGGTGACGATTGAGATTGAGCAGGATACGCACTATCCGCTGCAGCGCGCGTTTCAATCCAGGAACGAACAGTTCAAGGACTATGACGAGGATGAAGAGGTCTACGGCGACTGGCGCGTGTACGACGGGATCGCGCAGCCGATGAACATGACCGAGTACCACGATGGCGATATGGCGGCGCAGTCGTTCTATACGAAGGTGAAGTTCAATGATCCGTTGAGTCCGGATTTGTTTGAGAAGGACAAGGTACGGCCGAAGAAGTAGAAGCAACAGCAGGTGCGTCGTGCCGCCGGACGGGCGGTGTTGCGTGGGGTGATGACGCTTCGCAGGGGGGACGGGAGTTTATACTCGGGGTTGCTATGAGTGAGATTGTTGAGACCCCTGTTGCCGCGAAGACCACGCTCGATATCCTTGAGATCAAGGCGATCCTGCCGCATCGTTACCCGTTTTTGCTGATCGATCGTGTGATCAGTATGGAACGCAAGAAATGCATTGTCGCGATCAAGAATGTGACGGCCAATGAGCCGCACTTTGAAGGGCATTTCCCGGACTACCCGATCATGCCGGCGGTGCTGATGCTGGAGGCGATGGCGCAGGCCGGGGGCGCGTTGCTGCTGACCGAGATTCCGGATCGCGATGAGAAGTTGATGGTGTTCGCGGGAGTCGAGGGCGCGAAGTTCAAACGGCCAGTGACGCCCGGCGACCAGCTGCGCATCGAGGTAACGGTGCTGAACTGGCGGATGACGGCTGTGAAGCTGAAGGGCGTGATCACGGTCGAGGACAAGGTAGCGTGCGAGGCGACGTTCCTTTGCATGCTGGTTCCGAGGCCGGCGGCTCATGGTGCGGGGCAGGCCGAGTGAGCATTCATCCGACCGCGATTGTGGCCGAAGGCGCGGTCGTTCCTGCCAGCTGCAGCGTCGGGCCGTACTGCACGATTGCGGCGAACGTGGTGCTGGGTGAGGAGTGCGAGCTGGTGTCGCATGTGGTAATTGACGGACATACAACGCTGGGGAACGGAGTCCGGGTGTTCTCGTTCGCGTGCGTAGGGGTCGCGCCGCAGGATCTGAAGTACAAGGATGAGCCGACGCGTTGCACGATCGGTGACCGAACTGTGATTCGGGAGTATGTGACGATCTCGCGCGGGACGGCGGGCGGCGGCGGTCACACGACGGTTGGCGCGGATTGCCTGATTATGGCGTACACGCATATCGGGCACGATTCGTCGATTGGGAAGGGATGCATCCTGGCGAACTCGGCGACGCTGGCCGGGCATGTGACCGTGGAGGATTATGCGACGGTCGGCGCGCTGTGCCCGGTGCACCAGTTCTGCACGATCGGCAAGTATGCGTTTGTTGGAGGCGGGACGACGATCACGCAGGATGTCTTGCCGTATTCACTGACGTGCATTGTGCGGGATAACCACGCGTACGGGTTGAACAAAGTTGGTTTGGAACGCAAGGGGTTTACGGCGGAAGAGTTGAAGGAGCTGCGTGCCGCGTACCGGGTGCTGGTCGGGAGCAAGAAGAACGTGTCGCAGGCGCTTGAGGAGTTACGGGCGAAGCTGGAGGCGGGTGAGGTGGGCGAGCATGTGCGCTACCTGGTGGAGTTTGTGGCGAAGAGCGAGCGTGGGGTCATTCGGTAGGTCCGTCACAAAGACGAGCTGGCCAGAGGGAAAGACAAGGTATGGGAGCGGATAGGCTCGGACTCATCGCGGGCAACGGGCGCTTTCCTTTTTTGCTGCTGGAGGCGGCGCGGGCGCATGGCCTCGAGGTCGTCGTCGCAGCGATCAGGGAAGAGACCGATCCTGAGATGAACGAGTGGGCGGCGTCGGATGCGGGTGTGACCGTGCACTGGATGTCGCTGGGGGCGCTGTCGCGACTCATCGAGACGTTCAAGGTTGAAGGGGTGAGCCGCGCGGTGATGGCGGGGCAGGTTAAGCATAAGCAGATTTTTTCGAGCATCCGACCGGACTGGCGGCTGGCAAAGCTGCTGATGAACCTGCGCACGCGCAATACGGATATGCTGCTTGGCGCGGTGGCGAAGGTGCTTGGCGACGAGGGAATCGAGCTGATCTCGTCGACGGCGTATCTTGAGCCGCTGCTTGCGAAATCCGTGGTGATGACCGCGCGAGAGCCAAACGAGATGGAGCAGCGGGATATCGCTTACGGCGTAGAGGTTGCGAGGGGCATCGCCGGGTTCGACCTCGGGCAGACCGTGGTGGTCGCGGCGCAGGCTTGCGTGGCGGTGGAGGCGATGGAAGGTACGGACGCCACGATCGCACGGGCGGGTGAACTCTTCCGGACGCTGGAGGACGGGGACACGACGCTCTCGCGTGCGCTGACCGTGATCAAGGTGGCGAAGCCAAATCAGGATATGCGGTTTGATGTACCGGTGGTGGGCGTCCGGACTGTTGAGGCAATGCGTGAGGCAGGAGCGACCTGTCTTTGCGTGGAGGCGGGGCGGACGTTGCTGTTTGATCTGCCTGCGATGGTGAAGCTTGCGGATGGGGCTGGAATCAGCCTGGTGGGACGCTGAGTTGTTCGCGTTGCGTGGATTGCAGCTACAGCAGCAGACACCCTTCGGAGATGAGGAAGGCGTTTAGGCCGAAGCTGACGCGGCCAGGCGTTTGAGGGCGAGCTCCGCGGCACGATAGCCGCACATGCCGTGGACTCCTCCGCCGGGTGGTGTCGAGGAGCTGCAGAGATAGATTCCGGGATCGGTAGTGGCGTAGTCGCGGACCGTGGGGCGGAACAGCAGCTGGCCGATCGACATGGCGCCGCCAGAGAGATCGCCGCCGACGAGATTCGGGTTCCAGGCTTCGAGTTGGCCAGTCGTGTGGGTGCGGCGTGCGA
The DNA here is from genome assembly GCA_964245715.1 of uncultured Acidobacteriaceae bacterium. Classification (GTDB taxonomy): domain Bacteria; phylum Acidobacteriota; class Terriglobia; order Terriglobales; family Acidobacteriaceae; genus Edaphobacter. Next base: position 9,648 of record CAXTNM010000073.1, read on the forward strand.
GGATGACGTCGCGGAAACCGGGAGCGAAGCGGGCGATCTGGGCTTCGATGGCGGCGGTGCGGTCGAGGATTGACCCGTTGGGCACATGGCAGTAGCCCCAGGCGGTGTGCTTGCCTGCGGGCGCGCGCGAAGGGTCTGCGACGGAGGGTTGGACGAGCAGCACGAACGGCTTCTCGGAGTACTTGCCGGCGAAGACATCGGCTTCGGCGCGTGCGATCTCCTCAAGGGAGCCCCCGACGTGGATGGTGCCGGCGCGGCGGCAGACTTCCGCGGCCCAGGGGATCGGTTCCGAGAGAGCCCAATCGATCTTGAAGACGCCGGGGCCGGACTTGAAGGAGCGGAGGCTTGCGCGGAATGGCTCGGTGAAGTGCGAGCCGGCAATGCGCTCGAGGGCGCGGGCGCTGGTGTCGAAGAAGGTGAGGTCGGCGGGCAGGAGCTGGTCAAGATCGTCCACCTCGTGGTTAAGATGGATGCTGCCGCCAAGAGACTGCAGCTGCGCGGCAAGCGCGTGGGTGATGGCCTGCGAACCTCCCCGGGCTACAGGCCAACCGACCGTGTGACCGGCTGCGGCAAGCACGATGCCGATGGCGGAAGAGAGCGGCGATGCGAGCGGCATGACGGAGTGGGCGGCGCATCCGGCAAAGAGAGCCTGGGCGCGCGGCTTGCTGAAGAAGCTGTGCGCGAAGGTAGTTGCCGGAAGCAGCGCGGGCAGGCCGAAGCGCGCCATCGAGAGCGGATGCCTGGGGATGTGAATGACGGTCGAGAGCAGGTCGGGTACGAGGTTTTCCCAATCGCTCACGATGGGTTTGAAGAAGCGCTTCCAGGCGGCAGCATCTTCCTGCTGGAGCTGACCGGACATCTCGTCGAGCGTCGGCGTGAGGGCGACAGCCGTGCCGTCGTCAAGGGGATGGGCGAGAGGAAACTCGGGTTGGCGCCAGTGGAGCCCATGCTGCGCAAGCGGGAGCGAGCGGAAGAATGGGGATGCGGCGCCCATGGGGAAGGCGGATGCGCCGAGATCGTGGTGAAACCCGGGCAGCGTCAGTTCGGCAGTCGCACAGGCTCCGCCCAGCGTAGCGTTGCGTTCGAAGAGGTTGACTCCGAAACCAGCCTGCGCCAGCGTGATCGCGGCAGCGAAGCCATTGCAACCGGAGCCGATGATGTTTGCAGTGCGCATCGTTTTCGTGCCCTGTGGTGTCGGATGCGTAATTTTGAAGATGCGCAATTCTGTTGGCGCGAACCGCGTAGAATCACGGGTGGAATGTAGCTTTAGAGTTTCATGAAAGAGGATGCCATGCGCAAAGGACTTTGGAGAGGTTTGGCCGTGGGCGTTGCCGCGGCTGTCGTGCTGTTAGCCGGATCGATCGGTGTAGTGGCTCATGTGATGGCGGCAGGTGGTGACAATACGCCACTGCAGCCGGGCTCATCGGCTCCGAACTTTACGCTCCCGTCACAGACGGATACACCGGTAAGCCTGAAGGATTACAGCGGCAAGTTCGTGGTGCTGTATTTCTATCCCAAAGATATGACCTCGGGCTGCACGATGGAAGCGCATAACTTCGAACGAGACACAGCTAAGTATGCGGCGGCGAATGCTGTTGTGCTTGGCGTGAGCCTGGACACGGTTGAGAGCCATAAGACGTTCTGCACCAAGGATGGCTTGAACTTCAAGCTGCTCGCGGATCCCGACCACAAGGTAATCGATGCCTACGGCGTGCCAGTCAAGTCGTTTCCGGGGATGAAGATCGCGATGCGCTACACCTTCCTGATCAGCCCGGAGGGCAAGGTGCTGAAGGTGTGGGAGGTTAAGGACATCCAGCAGCACAGCGACGAGGTATTGGCGGCGATTGCGGAAGCGAAGAAGTAGAAGGCGAACAGAAGCCACTGAGAAGTGGCCCTGACGCAGAAAGGCCCGGAACCTCTGTTGAGGGACCGGGCCTTTCTGCTTGCCTGAAACTTTGCCTTGCCTGAAGCGTTGCCTTGTTTGAAACGTTGCCTTATTTGAAGCATTGCCGGTTGATGGTGCGTTTACTTGCTGGTCTTCTTGGCGGTCGTCTTCTTCGCGGGAGCGGCCTTCTTGGCTACAGCCTTCTTGGCTACGGCCTTCTTCGCAACGACCTTCTTCGCGACGACCTTCTTCGCGGGAGCGGCCTTCTTAGCAGGAGCAGCCTTCTTTGCGACGACCTTCTTTGCGGGTGTTGCGGCTTTCTTGGTTGCCAATGGATTACCTCTCGTGGTGAATTGTTTGCTGCCTTTTGTGCTCTTGGTGCTGGCTGCCTTTTTAGAAGCAGCCGTACCGCCGCGCAGAGCACTGGACTTCTTCGCGGCAGATGTTGAGATCGATTTGGTCGGAACCTTCGTCGGAAGCTTCTTGGCGGGAACCTTCTTTGCTGGCATCTTCTTCGCCGGCACCTTTTTGGCTGGTACCTTTTTTGCGGGAACGGCTGTCTTCTTTGCGGGGGCGACCTTCTTGGCGACAGCTTTCTTCGCCGGAGCTGCTTTCTTTGCCGGCGTCAAAGCCCTGGCGGGCGTGGTCTTCTTTGCGGCGGGTGCTGACTGCTTTGCTGGCGCTGTCTTCCTGGCTGGCGAAGCCGTTTTGACTGCTTTCTTTGCCGTGGACCCAGCGGTCTTGAGACTGGACAGGACGGAACCAAGTGAAGCTTCGGTCTTGCTCGGGGTGGCTCGTCTTGAGGGCTTTGAAGGAGGGTCGTAGGGATCGACGGGGCTTGAGGGTGCTGCACGAAGCACGGCATCTTCGTCATGCGTATCGTGACGGGTCAGCGTAGAGTCGGCCTCATCTTCGTTGGCCGCCTCATCGTCCTCTTCATCTTCGTCATCAGCCTCTTCCTCATCGTCGTCGATGTCATCCTCTTCTTCTTCGTCGTCATCTTCGTCGAGGTCGACCTCGGCGGCGAGGATGGAGTTGGTCGTCAGCCCGGAGTCGGTCGCTTCTTCGTCCTCGTCCTCCTCTTCTTCATCGTCATCATCGGAGGTGAGGGTTACTTCGACCTCTTCATCTTCCTCGTCGAACACGGGGTTGGCGGAGGATGTCTCTTCGGTTTCGTCTTCGTCCGACTTGGCCTTGGTATCGAGGATGTCTTCAACGTCTTCGTCGTGTTTCATCTGCTGTATCTCCCAAGCCCTTGTGATGCATTTTGTTCGGCTATTGCTTGAGCGATGGACTCACATAGGCTCACACAAGCCGCACGAATTCTAGCAACACGCTAGACCAGTGCGACAGGGATTACAAGCACTCTTTTCAAAGGTGAAGCTTAACGGCCACGCCTGCGTTTCGAAGAGGCTGCTTTGCCGTGTGAGGATGCTGGGTTGCCATGCTTGGCGGAGGCGAAGGAGCCGCTTGCATGGCCTCTCTTACTACTTTTCGAAGAGGCGCCGTATGAGTTCCGACGACCTCTTCCTCTGCCTCGTCCGGCACCACGACCATGGCCTCGCATGGAAGGTGCGAGCCGCACCGGCTCCTGCACATAGAGAGAGCGGCCGGGCTTTACAGAGGATGCCGTGAGATTGTTCCAGTGGCGCAGCTCATCGAGTGAGATGTTGAAGCGGTCAGCAATCGTGACCAGCGTGTCGCCGCGTCGCGCGGTGTAGCGCTGAGGCGCGGCTGCACTGGCGACGGTCTGGATCGGGATGACGAGTTCGTCATCGACGGCCATTGGATCGGCGGCCGTGATGCCATTGGTCTCGGCAATGTCTTCGGCGTGCGCGTGGAACGAGGCTGCGATCGAGTCGACCGTCTCCCCGGGTTTAACGACGTGGAAGCGCCAGCTTGCCCTGCGGTCTTCGGGAATATCCTTCAGCCGATCGGTGAACAGGTCCTTGGTGCCAGGCGGGATGTGCAGATCGAAGGCGATATCGTTGGGTGTTGTATAGCGCAGCAGCGAAGGATTCAACGCGGCGATCTCGGCTACGGGCACCTGGGTAACATCGGCTACGAGGCGGATATCGATGGCATAATCCACGGTCACGGTGTCGTAGATCACGGCTGGACTGGGGACCAGCTTGTCCAGGCCGTAGCGCTCCGGGTTTTTGGCCATGATGACGGCGGCCAGGATCTGGGGCACATAAGCGCGGGTCTCGGCGGGCATCAGACCCTGACGGCGCAGCTCCCAATAGTCGGCATAGCCAGTCTTCTGCACGTCGCGGGTGACGCCGGTTGCGCTCCAGTTGTAAGCGGCCATCGCAAGATACCAGTCGCCGAACTGTTTGTAGAGCGCCTTGATGTAGCGGGCGTACGCACGCGAACTCTTCTCCGGATCGAAGCGGTAGTCAAAGTAGCCATTGCGCGTCAGGCCGTACTCGGCGCCCGTGGCCGGCATGAACTGCCACATCCCTCCAGCGCCGGAGCGTCCATTTACCACCTGCGGCTGGAAGCCGGATTCGGCGACGGCAAGATAGATAAGGTCCTGCGGTACCCCTTCTTCCTTGAGCACGTTCTGGATGAGCCCGCGGTACTTGCCGACCCGCTGCAGCGAAGCCGCCATGTGCGCGCGGAAGCTGTTCGAGTTGGAGAAGACACCGATGTAGCCTGCGACTTCATCGTTGATGACGAGCGGCAGGTCCGAGGTGACGTTCAATTCGCTCTTCAACTTGGCGACGAGCTCGGGGTTGGGTGCGAAGGTAAGGTCGCTGGAGGTATCGATGGGTGCTTCTTCGGTCTTCGGCGAAAGTCCGTTGCCCTGGCGCAGCGCGGCCAGTTCGAGCGAGTTGATGGCGTTGACCAGGCGCTCGAACTCGTCGGCGAGCGGCCCCTCGGCCTGGAGGTCATACCCGGACGAGAGCATCGAATCGACGGCGTAGTCGAAGTCGAGGCGGGCTGCGTCGAGACGGTTCGCGCGGTAGTTGGCCACGCCCGAGTTGTAGCTGGACTCCGCCTTGGTGATGAGCTGCTGGATCTTTGCATTCTGGGCGGCGTCGGTGGTCTGCGCCGGAGCCGCGGGCTGGGCGGGTGTAGCGATCGCAGACGCCTGCGCCGGCTGGGTGATGGTGGGAGCCGTCGCCTTGGCGGAGGTTTTCGCAGGCGCGCCCGCGGGGCTGGCAGCCGGATCATCGCTCGGGCAGCCGGCCAGGAGAACGAGCGGGGTGCAAAGCAGAAGCAGCGAGAGGCGTCGGAAGAATTTGCGTTCAGTCATCAAGAGTCGCGAGCAACCTGGAACGTTCAGAGTCGATAGCTCCGAGAAGCCTCTCTGATTGTAGACGGATGAGGGCTGAAGCGGTTTGCGCGCGGCGAAAAGCGTTAGCTCGCTCGAGTCGCTCTGCCGCGGAGTGACGCACCCAGTCTCAGGAACTGGGGTGGTAGCATCAAGGAAGCGCGATGACGTGACTCGCGTGCCTCTTTTTCTATGGATCCCCAGTACATTCGGAACTTCGCGATCATCGCGCACATCGATCATGGCAAGTCCACCCTGTCTGACCGATTGCTTGAGCTGACCGGCTCGTTGACCCATCGCGAGATGCAGGCGCAAGTTCTCGACGCGATGGATCTCGAGCGCGAACGTGGCATCACCATCAAGGCCCACACCGTCCGCATGATGTACAAGGCCGAAGACGGGCACACCTACCAGTTGAACCTGATCGACACACCCGGGCACGTGGACTTCAGCTACGAGGTTTCGCGTTCGCTCGCGAGTTGTGAGGGCGCGTTGCTGGTGGTCGACGCCTCGCAGGGGGTCGAGGCCCAGACGCTGGCCAACGCCTACCTGGCGATCGCAGGCGGCCTTGAGATCATTCCAATCATCAACAAGATCGATCTGCCGTCCGCCGATATAGCACGGACGAAGGAGATGATCGAGAAGTCGGTGGGGCTGCCGGCGGACGATGCGGTCGCGGTGAGCGCGAAGACGGGGCTGAACGTCGAGAAGATTTTGGAGGCGGTAGTGACGCTGCTGCCGCCGCCGAAGGGTGACCCCGAGGCTCCGCTGCAGGCGCTCATCTTTGACTCGTGGTTTGACGCCTATCGCGGCGTGATCGTGCTGGCGCGTGTCATCAACGGGCGGTTGAAGAAGGGCATGAAGATCAAGGTGATGTCGAACGGCAAGCAGTTCGATGTGGACTCGATGGGCGTGATGACGCCGAAGCCGGTGCCGCTCGATGAGCTTTCCGCGGGTGAGGTCGGATTCTTCGTGGCGACGATCAAGAACGTCGCGGATACGAAGGTTGGCGACACGATTACCGAGGTGGAACGGCCCTGCGCCGAAGCGCTGCCGGGCTTTGAAGATATCAAGTCGATGGTCTTCGCGGGACTTTATACGGTCGATTCGCATGAGCACGCGATGCTGCGGGACGCGCTCGAAAAGCTGCGGCTGAACGATGCGTCGTTCTCGTTTGAGCCGGAGAGCTCGGCTGCGCTTGGCTTCGGCTTTCGCTGCGGATTCCTGGGGCTGCTGCATCTCGAGATCATCCAGGAGCGGCTGGAGCGCGAGTACGATCTCGACCTGATAACGACCGCACCAGGCGTGCGTTACACGATCACGCTGACCGATGGGAAGACGATCGAGGTGGATAATCCTTCGCGCTGGCCGGATTCGACCGAGATCGAGATGATCGAAGAGCCGGTGATCATCGCCAAGATCCTCACCAATGAGGAGTATGTTGGGGGCATCCTGAAGTTGGTCGAAGAGAAGCGCGGACGGCAAAAGAATCTGGAGTACGTGTCCGACACTCGGGTGATGATCACCTACGAGTTGCCGCTGAATGAGATCGTCCTCGATTTTTACGATCGGCTGAAGACCGTCTCTCGCGGTTATGCTTCGCTTGATTATCAGCTTGCGGGAAGCTGGGCTTCGCCGATGGTGAAGATGGATATCCTGATCGGCGGCGATCCGGTCGATGCGCTCTCGATCATCGTGCATAAGGACTTTGCGCAGGCGCGTGGCCGGGCGCTGGTATCGAAGATGCGTGAGTTGATTCCGCGTCAAATGTTCGAGGTGGCCATCCAGGCAGCGATCGGGTCAAAGGTGATCGCGCGCGAGACCGTTACGGCGATTCGGAAGAACGTGATCGCCAAGTGCTACGGCGGGGATATCAGCCGCAAGCGCAAGCTGCTGGATAAACAGAAAGAAGGCAAGAAGCGCATGAAGCGGATCGGCAAGGTGGATATTCCGCAAGAGGCGTTCCTGGCGGTGCTGAAGGTGGGAGAAGAGTAGGGCTACGACTCACCGCGAGCTGCACAGAGCGACTCTTCGAAAGACAAACTAGAAAGAAGCGGCCAGAACTCCGAGGGAGTCCTGGCCGCTTTGCTTGCGCTGTGGATCTGGACGCATCCGCAGGTTACTTCTTGGGGGCGGTTGACGTGCCGGGAGCCGGACGCGGGGCGCTTGCGCGGGGAGCCTGCGGCGGAGGAGCGGCAATGCCGGACTGCTTGTTGTAGGCATCGACGACCGCCTGCGAGATGTCGGTCGATGGAAGCGCCCAGAGCACGTTCGAGGACTGCGCGGAGACGTCGAGCAGGAGGGTATATCCGTTGGTCTGGGCGTAGGTCTTCATGGTGGTAGCGATCTTCTGTGCCACCTTGCCGAGAGCTTCCTGCCACTCCGCGTTGTATGCGGTCTGCGCATCTTCGGCGTCGCGATTCAACTGCTTTTCCTTGGTGTCGATGGCGCGGAGACGGGTGGCGCGCTCATCATCAGGCAGGGTCGTCGGAGCGGCCTGCAGGCTCTTTTTCATCGAGTCGACTTCCGCGGCGAGCTTTTCAAGGTCGGCACGCCTGGGTTCGTACTTTTTCTGGGTGGCGAGGGTGACCACCTGGCCTTCGTTCGAGGCGAGCACGACCTGCTCGAAGTTGACGAGGGCGATCTTGGCATTGGAGGCGACCGGGGCTGCAGCAGGCGCAGCGGCTGCCGGAGCAGCGGGGCCCTGAGCAATGGCGAGAGGAGCGGAAACGAGGCCTGCGGCGAGCGCGGTCAGAAGTGTGAGGTTGCGGTTCATGCGGATTGTCTTGCTCCTTGGAAGGTAAAGAACGTCGTACTGGAAACGTTTTGCAGCTTCGAACGTTCGGGATTGGGTTGGAAGAAGAGAGCGAGTAGAAGAACTCGGCGTCTGACCTCGTGGATTTCTGAACTTGTCTGGCTAGGCGAGGGGTAGCTCCGTCAGGCGCTGCGAAGGTGTTTTGTTCGGTGACGTTATCTTCAAGTTCCAGGTCCTGGGCGGCAGGTACGAGGCAAGTGCACGTCATACCTCAGCCAGTGGCGATTGGGCTCCGCGCGAACTCTCCGGCTCTTCGCAATTCAGGGCCCGGTGCCGATCGGCCGGGATGAGTGGCGGGAGCGAAAGGTTGCCAGAATACAGCTGAATTATAGGCCGGGAGGCAAGCTGGGTCAACGCAAGCCGCCTGCTAAATCCATTTTATTGGATTACGCCTTGGGTTGATCTCCAATTTCCTGCGGACAAGCTGGGGAGAATAGGCAAAAGCGGCTGCTTTCCGGGGTTTTTCGTTTGGTCCTTGACCTGCTTCCAGTAAACTCCGGCGCCACTCCGTGGTGCCGAAGTAAGTCCTCTGAACTGGAACAGCAGATACCCACAGTAGGTATTGGCATCTGGCAGAGGCTCTGGAGTCAGGCCATCGACGCCGCTTCAGTTTTTGGAGGCCAGTGACTGGCCATTTGCTACCGGTGGAACAGGATCTCATGGTGCGACGCTTTCTGGCGGGAGATCCCTTACCATCGTTTTGGTTCTCTCGATTCGACCCGCCGATAGCTACTCAAAGACCGTTGTTGCCATCTATCGCGTTTCAGAGTAGGCTTATTTCGGTATAGCAGGGATTGAACCGCAATGTGGCAATCCGGCACGTACCGGGTTTGTCTTATTCCGGGGCCGGTACCAACCGACCTGGCTATCCGCGGTGGATGACGTGATCGCAGGCGTCTCGGATACAAGATTCACGGTTCGGTCTCCGGGTTGATCGTTTCACTCGGTCACCACGTCGACGGTCACGTTTTGCCGGTTAGCGAGGGGCTTCTAGGCCCGCTGATCACAAGGGCGTTAGCCGTAGCGAGACTGCCGGTGAGGTAGCTGCGGGCTTGATCTGAAACGTCAGAGGTTTGTGGCATTTCGAGAAGGATTCGGGCGTTTGGGTGTGCTGAGTCGGAGAGGCCACAAAAAGCAGTGCGAAGAGAACTCCGGGAACCAGGCGGCGGAGAATCTGAACTTGAACACGACACGATGATCGGAAGATCGACAGATCGATTGAACCTTTCTCACTTCCATAACGTCTTCCGGTGTTCCAACTGCTCAAGCGTGCAGGGGACTTGGGAGTTCGTTGGAAGTAGAGGACGATAAGGTGCCTCAGCGGAACAGATTGAAACCGCGGTTCACCATGCAAGAAGAAGTGCAAGAGGAAGCGGAAGCATGAGTGCAGAGCAGAATGTGACGGAGGTGCCGGTGCATCCGGCATCACAGACCTCGGACCAAATGGACGGTGAGAGCTTCAGTGGCTCCGGTGGGTACGAGTTGGACGAGGATGGTCAGCGGGTCCCGCACGGGATGGGCATCTCGAAGAGCAGTCGCCGCCGCCGGCGGAAGCGCAAAGGCAAGACTGGCGATGGCGTTGCAGCGCAGGCTGGAGAGGGTTCCGACTCCATTCCTGCAGGGGAACCGCAGGCTTCAGCACCGGTCGGCGTAGCTCCTGCCATGCAGCCAGGAGCGCCGGCGCCGCAACAAAGCTTCCGTCAGAATAATCAGCAGCAGGGCCGCAACTTTGGTGGCCAGCAGAACGGTCAGCAGAATAACGGTGGCGGTCAGAATGCGCCGGGCGGGACCAAGCGCTGGAAGAAGAAGTTCCGCGATCGCGACCGGCCGCGTACCGACGGTCAGCCTGGACAGCAGAATTTCAGCAACAACAATGGCGGGAGCGGTCACCAGCAGAGTGGCGGCGGCGGAGGCTTCCGCGGACCGGACACGCATCAGCCAGGCAATAGCGCTGGTGGATTCAAGCGCAAGGGCGGCTTTGGCGGGAAGCAGAACGGTGGCGGAGGCGGCTCGCGTAGCGGCTTCGTCGGTCCGATGGATCATAGCTACCGCGTCGTGAATGGCAACGTCTTCGATGTGTCTCCGTCGACGATCGAGGTTCATGGCAACGGCGGAGGAGGCTATGGCGGAGGCCGCGGTCGTTCCTACGCGACGCAGAGCGACTCACAGCCGATCGACTACTCGCAGGGACGAGTGGTTCCGATTGCGGAAGGCACGCCGACGCGCATTTACTTCTTTATCGACGACCTGTTCTTTACGGCCAAGATCCAGGAGACGGCGCGTAAGCTCGGCGTCAAGGTCGCGTTCGTCAAGAACGAAAAGGAGCAGATTGCTGCTCTGACTGCTGGCGAAAATGAAGATCATCCGGGACTGATCGTGTTCGATTTGAATAACGCGAACGCGAAGCCGATGACGCTGATCCCGAAGCTGAAGGCTAAGTTGAAGAAGACGACGTCGATCATTGGCTTCCTTTCGCATCTTCAGGGTGATTTGAAGGCGAAGGCGGTTGAGGCTGGCTGCGACACGGTGATGCCGAGGGCAGCGTTCTCGCAGAACCTGCCGAACCTGCTGCGGCGCTACGGGATTGAAGAAGTGGACGAGCCGAACTTCAATCAGTAGAGCCTAAGTACCTGGACGGATTGGAAGAACAAAGAACGGATCGAGGACAATGTCTTATTGTCTTTGGTCTGTTTTTTTTGCCCTGATGTGTCTCCGTGATCTCTAGCCTGGAGGCCAGTGCATGGGGCGTCCGCCGAGGATATGGATGTGGAGGTGATGGACGGTCTGACCGCCGTCGTCGCCGGTGTTGAGCACGAGGCGATAGCCGTTGGGAAGCTCGCGAGCGGCGAGGGTTGCGGCTTCTTTGAGCAGGTGACCGAGGACTTCGGTGGGAGCTTCGGCTACGTTGGCGTAGTGTTGCTTGGGGATCAGGAGCCAGTGCGTGGGAGCCTGCGGGTTGATGTCGGGGAAGGCGACGGAGTGGTTGTCTTCGTGGACGGCTTTGACCTGAATTTCATGGTTGGCGATCTTGCAGAAGAGACAGTCTAGCATGGCGTCCTATTTCTTGAAGTATTTGGGTTCGTTGCCGGTTGCGAAGGGTTTGTAGTCTTTGGCGAAGGCGGCGCGGAACCAGATGGGTGGATGGGAGCCGGTCCAGAACTCGACGAGTGGGTTGGGGCTGGGGTCGTCAAAGGAGTTTTCACCGAGGAGCTGGAAGGCGGATTCGCCGGTGGTCTGCGGGTCGGCGACGATGCCGTGGATGACCTCTTCGCCGTAGACATCGGCTGCATGTTCGTGCGCGCGGGAGTAGGCGTTCTCAATGGGTTCGCCCAGGAAGCTGAGGATGCTGAGCACGAGGATGAAAACGTAGAGCGCGGCCCAGTTGTCCTGGGTGGGGATTCGCCATTGTTTGCCGTAGCGGCGCAGCAGGAATTGGAAGGAGTGGAAGCCGAGGAAGAACGAGACCAGGATGAAGACGAAGGAGAAGAGGATGCCGCTGACGATGTGGCCGAGGACGTAGTGACCCATCTCGTGGCCGAAGATGAAGAGGATCTGGTCGGGGGTTCCTTTTGCGATGGAGGTATCCCAGAGGACGACGCGTTTGGAGTGGCCGAAGCCGGTGACGTAGGCGTTGAGCGTGGTGACTTTGTCTGAGGCCTTCATGAGGTACATGCGGTCTGGCGGGATCTGGATTCCCTTGCCGCGGGCGACGACCTGTTCGAGCCTGGCGACGAGGGCGGGATTCGATTGCTGGAGCGGCTCGAACTTGTTGAAGAGGAAGTCGATGTAGGGTGCGGCGAAGACGGCGAGGATGCTGAAGGCCATGGTGGGGAGCCAGAGCCAGAGCCACCAGCGTCTGGGAAATTTCCGGATGAGATAGAAGAGCAGCATCACGCCGAGGCCACCGATGAGGTAGGTAAGGACGAAGCTCTTGGCGAGGTCGCCGAACCAACTTCCCCAGCCTTGAACGCTGAGGCCGTAGACACGTTCGACGTGCTGGGCATAGAGGCTGAGCGGGAGCTCGAGCAGGGTGCTGAGGATGAGGAATTCGAGGAAGAAGATGAAGCATTGGGCCCAGCGGTTCTTGCTGAGGTTGATGGCGACGTTGCGGAGACGAGCGGCGACGCCGAGCTGCAGAATAAGGAAGAGGGAGACGATGCCCCAGAGTTCGCCTCCGAAGTGGGAGATGACGCGGAAGGTTTCGAGGTGCTGGGCCTTGGCGAGCTTATCGGGCGGAAGACTGTAGGTGCTGTGGTCCTGATCGGCGGCGGCGATGGCGGCGGCTTCGGTGGGAGTAGGCGCGGCATATGCGGCGGGAATCAGGGTCAGGAAGGAGAGCAGGAGGAGGAGAAGGGTGCTGCGGCGCATGGTGATTCCTTTGTGGACAATGAACTTCAGTGTGCATGAGCGGCGAGGGTGGAAGCAATGAAGAGCTGAAAGGTGGGTTGAGGTGCGCATGAGCTTCTTCTCCTTTCCGGGGACACCCCCCCCGGTTAACCATTTAGTTATTTGGCTATTGGTTTGAATAACTTGCAAATTTCCGGCTTGTAAAATATTCATAGCAAATGGGTTACAGCTATAATATTGATAAGAATAGACTTAGCGACTGCTTAAAGAGGGAAGCCCCACTGCGTTGCGCGCGGTGGGGCTTCTTTGTATGTCTAACTCTAAGTTTATCAGTTTGAGCAGGGTAGATAGGACAGGTCGTTGCCATCTTCTAAATTACCTAGAATGTAGGAGATAGGAGGAGGGCGGAAACTTGAACCCCTTGACAACGTTTTCCACCGAACGGTTGGTGGCGGGGTTTGGATGAGGCTGAGATGGAGGCCCATGTCTCAGGAGCGAGACATGGGGCACCCGGTGTTGGGGATTGGAGGCGAGATTTGGGGGAGCGTTGAAGGTTGTAGGACGTGGTCCTTCGTCGAGGACCCGCGGTGAGGCTGCGGGACCCCGCTCAGGAGAGGTGCTTGTGGGTGGGTTTGTTTGTGGCACGCCTGAAGGCGTGCCCTTCCGCCTGGGTTGGTGGCATGCCTGAAGGCGTGCCC
>CAXTNM010000074.1:0-21912 GCA_964245715.1 uncultured Acidobacteriaceae bacterium
TTGAAAAACGCTACGGCAAGGACGCGGAGGCCATGCTTTCGCAGCCCGCGACCAAGGTCTTTTTCAAGACGTCCGAGCCACGCGCTGCGAAGTGGATCTCGGAAGCGATTGGCGAGATCGAGGTCGAGCGATTGCGAGAATCCCGCAGCATGGGGCTGCTCAGCAGCAAGAAGTCCTACGCCATGGAGATTGCGACCAAGCCGCTGATCATGCCGTCCGAGATCTCCGGTCTCGAGTCGCTGCACGGTTTCATCAAGCAGGAGAATCGGGTTGTGCCGGTCTTCTTTCAGCTCACGAAGAAGCGATCCAGGCAGCCGGAGTTTATCGAGCGCAAGAGGACGCAGGCCACGCAGACTGAGGACCGGCCTTCTCTCGATTTGCCGGCAGCGGCGGCGCTTGCACGACCGCTCAAGAAACCTGCAGCCCCGGTCCAGGCTTCGCTTCCACTTGCCGATTCGCCGGTCGTAGCCAAGCCTAAAGAGGCGTTTGTTTGGGATGAGTCGAAGGGGATTGAGTGATTAAGTTGATGCTTTCCAACAACCAAATCTTCACACATTAAGGGCTGGAAGTAACATTTGGAGCAGCTCATCGCCCATGTTTGTAGTGCCTTGAGCCCCTCGACTTCGCGCTTCGCGTACATGCTCGGGTCTTCTTGATCCAGCGTAGATAAAATAAGGTGTCTGATCGCCGCTGCCTCGTAGTGCTTCGAGAAGAGTGTAACCAGCCCGAGAATCTGGAGGTCGGCCCATGTCGCTGATGATCGCATCGAAATGTTGTTTATTTAGCTCTGCAAGCGCTTGTCCCGTGGATTCAGCGAGAACGAAATCGATGTTGTAGGCTGCCATCGAGCGACGCTCAATAATGTTATTGTTTGGCCTGTCATCCACCCATAGAACGAGCTTTCGACTTCTTTTTGTCTCTCTTTCGGGGCCCAAATTTTGAACTAATTTGGATGTTTCCGAGCTTTTAGAGCTCTCAGAGCCGACATAGTCACCGCGCGCCAACAATGCTTGTGTTGAAACCGGAGCTGAAGTCCGTGCGATAGCCATCGCGATCTTCTCAGAGAGCTGTCGAACGGAATGACGGATTTTAGGGTCGTTAAGCGGTAGATCTGCCTGAACGCGCCAATCATATCTCTGACGACTGCCAATTTCTGAGGCGAGTGCATCAGCGCTGAGTAACTCTGGTCTTTCAAGTACCGGCGCTGTCACGAAGTAGATGGGGAGGATCAGGTCGTTTCTGCCGAGATTTTTCTCATGATTCATGAACTGCTTCAGCTCATCACGGCAGGCATCACTATTAAAGAAAAGTGGAGTGACAATCGGTATGAGGAACCTGGATGCAGAAACCGCTTTGTCGAGGCGATTTTTCCACTTTTGACCGAACTCGATACCGTCGATGTCTTGGAAAATATTAAAATTCTTATCGCCTGTTACGACCTGGACGCCAAGCTCCAGCAAGCGCCTAAATGATGTGATTGCTCCGCCAAAGTACTCATCGTCCAATCTGGTGTAGCTGAGAAAGGCTTCAAATCTATCAGTCACAGGTTAAGGCTCATATGGAATTGTGTCGAACTCTAATTGTTAGTTCGTTAGTCGCCAAAGAATAACACCCTATGTGGGCGGGTATTCTAAGGGACTGTCGAAGATCGACTGGAGTTCTAAAATCATTCCAGGCGGTTGCATGTCTTGCCAAGCTTTCGTTTTCCGAGCCTGAATGATCTCCATCTCTCCCAAGCCGTTGTCAGCAGGCCAGGCGCGGATGTATCACGCGCGCGAGTTCACGTCGGAGAAACAGAACTACTGGAGCCAGGACCAGCAGGGCCATAGCGAGTGGCAGGGGAAGCTGGCCGAGAAGTGGGGCCTCGCAGGCTCGGTCGGTAATGAAGAGTTCGCGCGGCTGACGGAAGGCCAGCATCCCTGGAGCGGCGAGCAGCTGGTTCGCCATCAGCCTGAAAAGACTTACGAAAACCAGATCGGCCGGGAAGTTACAAGCGTCGAGCACCGCGCCGGCTGGGACGGGACCATCTCCGCGCCGAAGTCAGTTTCGCTCACTGCGCTTGTAGGTGGCGATGAGCGGGTGCGCCTGGCGCACCGGGAAAGTGTACGCGTTGCGTTAGGAGAGTTGGAACAATTCACGCAGGCGCGGATCGGCAATGTCCACAAACCGGAGACCACGGGCAGGTTCGTCGCCGCGACCTTCGAGCACGACACAGCGCGGCCGGTCAACGGCTACGCCGCGCCGCAGCTCCACACCCACGCTGTCATCTTTAATGTCACGGAACGCGAGAGCGGTACGGGGAAGCTGACGCGTTCCGTGCAATCGCATGAACTGTATGCTGCCCAGAAATATGTCACAGCCGTCTACCGGTCAGAGCTGGCCACGCGGCTGCAGGGGCTGGGCTATCAGCTCGAGCGCGGCGAGTACGGGCAGCCGGAGATCAAGGGCTATACGAAGGAATATCTCGAAGCCTCCAGCCTGCGCCGGGAGCAGATCCAGGATTACAAGCGGGAGCAGGGCCTGGATGGCAACGCAGCGGCCCAGATCGCCGCGCACCGGACGCGCGATCGCAAAGAGCTGCTGTCGCCCGAGGAAGTTCTGCAACGGCATCGCGACCTTGCCGCGCAATATGGTCATCAGGCCGACCACGTCGTTTCTCAAGCTTTGGGCCAGGCGAAGGCCCAAGCCCATCTCGAGGGAACGGAACACGGGCAGACGCCCATAAACGCAACCGACAAGGCGGCACAACAGGCCGTGACCTATGCCCGCGATCATCTCTTTGAGCGAGGAGCTGTCCATGCCCGAAAAGACATACTGGCAGCGGCACTCGACAGGAGCATGGGGCAGGCGACTTCCACCCAGGTGCGGGAGGAGTTCGAGCGCCGGGTCGAGACGGGCGAGTTCCGCCTGGTCGGGAATGTCGGGACGGGACCGCACTACACGACGGCCACCATGTTGCGTCTCGAGCACGAGACCATCGCCCACATGCAGCAAGGAAACCGTCGCGGCTATAGTGACCCGATGCTGGTCTTGGCGGGTATTCGGATCGACACGGAAGACCGCCATCCGGAGCTGAATGCCGGGCAGCGGCAGGCCGTCGACCAGGTCTTTCTTTCGCGGGAAAAGATCATCGGATTGGATGGCGTCGCGGGTGCCGGCAAGACAACCACGCTGGCTGTCGTGCGCGTGGGAGCGGAGGCTTCCGGCTATACGGTCGAAGGATTCGCGCCGACTTCCCGCGCGGCGCAAAAGCTGGCCGACGCCGGTATCGAGACCAGGACCCTGCAATCGCATCTTGCCCGCGGCCAGAGAGTCGATACAGGCGAGCATCGTCTGTATGTGGTCGACGAGAGTTCGCTGGCATCGACGAAACAAATGCACGAGTTTGTGAGCCGGCTGCATCCGAACGACCGCGTTCTCCTTGTCGGCGACACGCGCCAGCATGAATCCGTTGAAGCCGGCCGCATCTTTGCGCAGCTCCAGGACGCCGGCATGAAAACATTCAAGCTCGATCAGATCGTGCGGCAGCGCGATCCCGAGTTGAAACAAACAGTTGAGCAGCTGGCACGCGGCGAAGTGGGAGAAGCCATCGAGGGACTGCAGAAGCAGGGCCGGATCCATGAAGTGAAAGACCACGCGGAACGGATTGCGGCCATCGCGAAAGCATATGCGCAATCATCCGAGAGCACGCTGGTCGTCTCGCCCGACAATCGTTCTCGCGCGGAGATCAATGCCCGCATCCATGCCGAGATGCAGGCGAAAGGCATCGTCGGCCAGCAAGAGCATTCTGTCCGCGTGCTCGTTCCCAGGCAGGACCTCACCGGCGCGGACCGCACCTGGGCGGAAAGATACAACGTCGGCGACGTCCTGCGTTACTCGCGCGGTTCGAAAGAGACCGGCATCGACAAAGGCGAGTACGCGCAGGTCAAGAGTGTCGACGCTTCGAATAACAGATTGACTGTTCAACTAACGGACGGCACCGAGCGGACGTACGATCCACGGCGGCAGCAGGGCGTTTCTGTCTACCGGGAACAGGAGCGGGCTTTCTCGACCGGCGATCGCGTGCAGTTCACCGCGCCCGCTCCGGATCTGAAGGTCGCCAATCGTGAACTCGGAACAGTGACAAGCATCGGCCAAGATGGGCGGTTGTCCCTCAGGATGGACGGCGGCCGAGAGGTGGAGCTCGATCCGCGTAAACATTCGCATCTCGATCACGGCTACGCCGTGACCAGCCATTCCAGCCAGGGGCAGACTGCCGATCGCGTATTGATTCACGTCAATA
The DNA here is from genome assembly GCA_964245715.1 of uncultured Acidobacteriaceae bacterium. GTDB lineage: Bacteria > Acidobacteriota > Terriglobia > Terriglobales > Acidobacteriaceae > Edaphobacter. The sequence goes on from CAXTNM010000074.1 coordinate 4,283, forward strand.
CTGAGCTGGGAGCCAAAGACCTGCTAAACAACCGCATGGCGTACGTTGCTATCTCGCGCGGGGCATACGATGCGCAGCTCTTCACCAATGACAGCGAGAAGTTGGGTGTGGCGCTCGGCCGGGATGTCTCGCACCGGAGCGCCCTGGCGCCGGAGTTGCAGCCCCAAGAGGAGATTGCGCCAAAACAAGAGATCGAGCACAGCTATGGCTGGGGAATTAGTATGTAAACTCCTGCCTGCCCCGGATCATGGGAGCGTAGCCTATGCAGTTTGTCTGGCAAGGCCGCAGCCGCTCACGCGGTGCCTTCGGCAGCCTGGACAGACAAACTGTAAAGGCCAAAAGCGGCTGGCTATTCCGGGGCAGATAGAAGAACAAACACAACAAACGACAGCCACTCACTTCTCGGGAGGCAATCTTGATGCGACGGGGTGAAGTTGTCGGTAAAGTGACTTTTGCAGGCTGTTGCTATCCTTCGATTGCATGAGGGAATGAGATGGAGATGGAGTCTGAGTATCGATGCCTGTGTGGCCGACTATGGCTTCTGGGCAGGCATACACCCGATGCTGCTCGGTCTGGGCGACTGGTTTGCAGATGCAGCAACACTCTGATGGAGGATGAGGATGGTAGTTGGCATGCAAACCTGATTGAACCGTTAGAAAGGTTTGTGATGCTCCGTCGGGCTGGCTTTGTGGTCGGCCTAACGTTCCTCAGAATGGCAAAGAGATTGTCCATCCCGCTGGCTTCCAATAGCTGGCTCAGGCCAAACAAACTTGCACTGCTACACAGTCCAAATCGCGCGATCCACGCGCGTATACGTGCGTCATTTCGATCAAACCCATGAATGACCGATCGCAAGTTCTGGAAAACTAGATTTTGCAAGCTAGTGGAAGAGTCACACTATTCATGTTCGGACATAGAGAGCTAAGCAAATGAGACGGTGGATCCGAAGTGTGTTCACCTGTGGCAACTTCAGCAAATGAGTGAAAGTTCGACGCGTAGAGGCTTTCTTCATAACCAGTCGAAGCGCACTGTCACAAAGTGGTGCATGCTACTTGGAGCTTGCGGCAGCGATGCACGAGTCTCCCGGCATCTTTACCCAATCCGCCCCTCTAGGCGCTTGATTTGGACCGGCAGGAAAGAAACCTTGAAGCGTTTTCCATCACCTGCAATTTTTGCGAAAAAGGGATGTGAACAGCACGCCGCCGTGTAGGCACGGAGTTCAACTGAAATGCGATCCTTGGCAATCAATTTTGCTTTTGCGATCTCCGCATATCGCTCTCTACTTTCATCTGGAGGATGGATGCCATTGGCATATCGCATTCTGCCAGGAAGTAATATGTCGTCTCCCCATGCCGTAAACCCGCCATCTTCCTGCTGAGCAATATGCACGCAATTGTTCATCAGCTGACTTCTGTTGAACCACGTTCCAACGAAAGAGCTTTTGTGTGGGTTTTTGGGCCTCAGCAGGACCACATCGCGACTGAATGAGCCACGTTCGAAGTGTCCCGTCCAAGAATGCAGATTCTCGTGCCAGACCAGGTTCATGCTGATTTGCGGAGCGATCGGGCTTTTGGGAAAGTGACCCCGAAGGTGGCGGCCATCCCAAAGAAGACCTCCATTCGTTTCGTTGGTCACGAAGTTGAAACCGAGTGTTCCGACGTCCCCTTCTTTTCGTCGGTAGAAACCGACCTCCATCATGCTAAGGAACTGGGTTTGACCGAGCAGGTTTTGCGGGGTTCCACTGATGTGCGTTTCCACAATTATGTTCATTCCAACCATGCCGCCGCGACCGTCAGCAGTTTCCCACCTCCCGGCGATTGCCTCGGGATGCGCAATGGTCATCTGCTGTGCACCTAAAATCCGAGCGGGCACTGCAGAGAGAAGGATCATGCAGACAATCATGCATCGGAGCATCGGATGTCCCCTGGATCCTGGGCAAGTTCAAGTGACGACTATTAGGTTAGACACCAAGACAGCCTGCGAAGTGCCCGCAGTTCGTGATCGCCTTCGCCAACCGGAGTTGTCGTGGGTGATGCGGTTCTCTGCTTCTTTAATGAACTCAAAGGGTTTGTGTCGCTATCACTCCGCCCGCAGTGCTGCCATTGGGCTAATCCGCGTTGCGCTTCTCCCGGGCCCTAAAGCCGCTCCTAATGCGGTCACGAGTAGGAGAGCCGACACAAGGATAAGACTCAGTGGATCTGCCGGCTTTACTCCCACCAGCATGCTCTCCACCAGCCGCGCCAACACCAAGCTCAATGCCAAACCAATGACAATGCCCTCGCACGCTACTTTCGACGCATGCCCTAGCACTGAACGTAGAATTGCTCCGCGCTCTGCTCCAAAAGCCATCCTGACCCCAAACTCAAATCTCCGTTGTGCCACCGAGTATGCCATCGTTCCGTACACCCCCAGCATCGCCAGCAGCATTCCCACACCCGCAAACGACGAGATCAGCGCCGCGCGAAATCTCTCCGTTGCTACCGACTTATCTACCATCGCGTCCATCGTCGTGTATCGCCGCGCAATCAGAGGATCCACCTGCTCAATTCTCTTATCTACCGCGTTTATCAAGCTGAGCGGCTTTACCGCCGTCCGGAGCACCACATGAATTTGATTCGCATAAAACGGATGCTGAGTCATCGGCATGTAAAGCGTCGCTCCTGGCCTCTCTGCTGGAGACTCTTGTCTTACATCCCCCACCACCCCAACGACGGTCATCCAATTGTCCGAGTCCAATCCACAGCGAATCTGCTTACCCACTGGATCCGCATTGCCAAAGCTCTGTCGCGCTAGTGACTCACTGATGACCGCCACCATTCCGCTTTCGTGTGTATCTCCTGATCCGAAATCTCTCCCGCGCTTCAGTGAAATTCCCATCGTTGCGAAATACCCTGGGCTCGCCACGCTAAAGTGAGACCATGCCGGATGATCCACATCCACCGGCAGCCCTCCTCTCGTTTCGTAATAGCCATTCGAACCATAGTTCCCCATGGGTAATCCCATCACGCCCGCCGCTCGCTCTACTCCCGGCAATTGCCCCAAATCCGCGAATAGTTGGTTGAATATCCCGACCGCATGCAGCAATGCTGATTCCGTTGTCGCCGGCGCATCCGCGTCCACCACCAGCATCTGACGCGTTGCGTATCCCACATCCGTAGCCTGCAGCGTCATCATTGTGCGGAGCAGTAGGCCCGCACCTACCGCTAGCACGAACGTAGCCGCCACCTCCGCCACAACCAGACCATCACGCAATAGTCCCGCACCATGCCGAGTCATTCCACGAGTAGAGTCGCTCTTTAGGGCTTCCGCCGGATCTACGTTTGCAGCGCGAATCGCCGGCAACATAGCCGATACTACGGCGGTTACCACTGCCAGTGCGAGCGCAAAGCCCAGCACCCATAGGTCCAAATGAATCTCGCCCGTCCGTGGTAGCTCCTTAGGAGCCATTGCCACTAGCACCCGCACCGTTGGAAACGCCAGCAATGCTCCTGCTGCGCTTCCCATCAACGCCAATAGCAGGCTTTCCAGAAACACCGGCTGCATCACGCGCCAACGAGTAGACCCGAGCGCTCTTCGTATCGCCAGTTCCCTCTGCCGCTCCATTGATCGGACTAGTTGAAGGTGCATCACGTTCACGCACGCGATCAGTAGAATCAGCCCAGCCGCTGCCCACAGAAACATCAGCGTGGGACGAGAGTCGCCCGTTAAAGCCTCTTTCAGCGGAGTTATCGAAAATGTCTTGCCGCGGTTATCCTTTGCGTACACCACTTGAAGCCGCCCGCTCAGCCCGTCAAGTTCCGCGTGCTCCTGTTTGGCGCTGATACCCTTTCGCAGCAGAGCTACCGCTTTGTAGTTGAACGCCGTCCGCGACCTAGACTCAGGCGCCATCGGCGCGGCCATCCACACCTGAGTTTCATTAGGGTAATCAAATCCCGCCGGCAATACCCCCACAATCTCTTTTGGCTCGCCCTCCACGTCCATTACTTTTCCTACTGCCGCCTGTGCTCCGTTGAAGTTGTCACGTGCGAATCGCTCACTCACCAACACTGCATGCTTCGCATCAGTCTCTGTGTATAGCCTCCCGGCCACCGGCCGCAGTGCAAAGACTCGCGCAAAGTTTGCGTCGGCCATTGTCACCACCGTAAATGTCGAATGATCGGCCAGCTGCACGCCTAGGTTTCCGCCGCCGTATAAGCTTACTGCCTCTAAACCCTTCGCTTGTTCCCGCAGGTCCACCCCATCCGGCCCGGTTACGCGCGGGATTGCTCTACCCAACTGACTCCGGTATGTCTCGATCAGCGCTAGCCGATCAGCGTTCGGGTAAGGCAGTGGAGCCAAAAGCACACGCTCCACCACTGTAAAGATTGCCGTGTTGGCCCCAATTCCTAGTGCCAGCGTCAATACCGCCGTCACCGTAAATGCTGGGTGCTTCCACAGCTGTCGTGTTGCAAAGCGCAGATCATCCATGAAGACTTTAACGCCGTTCTCCCAACCATATTCTGCCGCCCTCTCGCGCGCAGCCGCCATAGTACCCGCTTCTCCACGTGTCGCTTTCGTCGCTTCTTCTGCAGAAAGGCCACGCCCTCTCCACTCCGCTTCGGCCTCCTCGAAATATTGCTCGACCTCATTGGTGACGTCCTGCTCACGCCCAGCCCCGTTCCTCAAGTTGCGCCACCCATGCCGAAGCTGCCGCCAAAGAGACACCCTTAACCCTCCATCTCAAGCAGTCGCTCAATTGCGCCTGAACGCCGTTTCCAATCCACTGTCTCTACCGTTAGCTGCTTCTGTCCCGCCTTCGTTAGCGAATAGAACTTCGCCTTCCGAGAGTTTTCTGTTTCGCGCCATGCTGAGTCCAGCCACCCCGCTCGTTCCAGACGCTGCAGCGCTGTTAGCAGCGATCCTGGGTTTACCTTGAACACACCACCTGAGATTTGTTCAACCCTCCGCGCGATCCCGAATCCATGCAGAGGCCGTAGACTTAGTGTTTTCAAAATCATCATGTCAAGCGTGCCCTGAATTACATCTGTGTTCGCGTCCGTCATAGACACAAACACTAGGCTCCTACCGTATGACTGTCAAGACGTGAACGTCAAGATGATAGATTTGCATAGTTGCGACAACCGTTTCAACTATGCCCACCGATGTCGTCGTCGGTATTACTGGGCAGCGGCCATTCGATCAACCAGCGGCTTCCCTGCGCTGCGTACGCTCCCTAAAACACGAACGATAATGGGGCCATCAGAGGAGATCCTGGATCTGCCGGGAAAGTGATGCGCTTAAATCTTCAGAAGAGTCATAACCGGAGTGAATGACTCTTAGAATGCCCGATTTATCCAGGATATAAATCACTGGAAGGCTCGTTGTTCCAAGACTTCTAGCTGTTTGGCCCCACGAATCGTCTGCAACAGGAGAGTCAATAGCACCTTGAAGGTCCAAGTGCCTTCTGTTCAAATATGCCCGGTCTTTCTCGGGTGTTTCCCCATGATTTCCTGAGTTAACAGCGAGGATCAGGACGTTCGGATTGTCACGATATCTGTCTTGCACAGCCGCAATTTTTGGTAGCTCCTGCTGGCACGGCGTGCACCAGGTTGCCCAAAAGGCTAGTACAACTACGCGTCCCTTCAACTTATCTGCAGTGATAGTTGTGCCATCCAGAGTCTGGACGCTGAAGGCGCTGATTGTTTGGCGCACTTGGACGTAAGCCCTTCTCTCCATCGAGTCGGGAACTGCTTTGAAAATAACGATCGAAGCCGCGATTGCGGCGATACATCCTAGAGCCACACCATACCGAGCCTTCCCCTCTGTGCCAAGCCGACGCATCGTCATCCCTACTGCTGCAGCGAGACTGCCGAGAATGACATACATCTCAAGAAAAGGAGGAGCGGTTAGCGCAATGCGTAACTCTTTAAGAGCGATGGCGGGGACGATACCACCAATCAATATGAGCAAAAAATGGACGGCCACTCTTCCAGAGGGCACTTGCGCCCGAAGATACGCAGCGATGAAGAACGCTACGCAAACGGCCAGTAAAAAAGATCGTATGTCCTGATGTTCTCGTGTGATGAACGATACGAGGAGAACTGTGAAAAAAGCAGCAAAGCCGCACAACACATCGAGAACGGCCTTTAGTGCGAGTTTTGACTCGTGAGATCCCGTATCTGCTTTTGCCATCCGGACCCTCTTTCCACCTGGCGACTCTTTGTCGGATACGCATGGCGGAATTGATTGGTTCCAATGAGCACTTTCTGAACGTCTATGCGGTAGCCAACCTTCGATTAGAATTGCCTGCTTATCACGCATGATAATGTCCTTTATCATGCGTGATAGGAGGAGGGTGCGAATGAAGCTTCTCAGTAAAGTGGCACTTGTGCTTTGCCTTGGACTCGTGACGGCTTTGCCGGGAGCGGCGCAGGCAGATCACAGTGAATCTCTCCAAATGACCTTGATCCGGGCAGAGGTGCGGTCTGCTAAACCGCTTTTCCGGATCGAGCTGCACAATGCGGGCGACCAGCCGCTCATCCTCAATCTGGGGATGATGCTGGCGAACGGCAGGAAACAGTATGCGGATGCAATTCACCTGTCGCTTACAGATGCTCGCGGCAGGGCACTCCCGTTGGAGCTCAAAGGCCCTGCGTTTGTCGCCGGCCGGATCGATCCGTTGGTCGTGCCGCTCCCGCAAGGAGCGACGATCACGCTTCCAGTTGATCTGACGGACTACAGCTCGCCCAAGGAGCACGTTTGGGAATTGAGTCTCGCGCCTGGTCGATATAAGCTAAGCGCGAAGTATAGCGGTGCAGGTGTCTTTCAACGACAAGCCAATTTAGACATGAAAGGCATCTCCCTGATGCCCTATTGGACCGGAACGGTGGAGTCGAATGTTGTGGAGTTCACGACTTCCCGGGCCGTAGGGAAATGATATGAGCCGTGAACTCATGTCGACCGAGCTCGCAAGAGCTCCATCATCTACTTCCCTGCCGTCCGTCTTCACAGCACGACCGGAAGCTCGCACCCGGATGCGCGACTTCTTTAGCTCGCACATTCGCAATCCCAATACCCGCCGCGCCTACATGGAAGCAGTCCGGCAGTTCTCCGCCTTCTGTGCCGAGATCGACATCGTGGACCTCTCCCATGTCGAACCGGTCCACGTAGCGGCCTTCGTCGAACTGCAGTTGAAGATCCAATCCAAGCCCACGGTGAAGGTCCGGCTGGCCGCTCTGCGGATGCTCTTCGACTGGATGGTGATCGGCCAGGTCCTTCCCCTCAATCCCGCCCACGCGGTGCGCGGACCGAAGCACACCCAGCGGCGGGGCAAGACCCCGGTGCTGCAGGCCGGCGAAGCCCGGACCCTAATTGACACGATCGACACCACTTCCCTGCCCGGCCTCCGCGATCGCGCCCTGATCGGTCTGATGGTCTACACCTTCGCCCGCGTCGGCGCGGCGGTCTCGATGCGGGTCGAGGACTTCTATGTGCAGGGGCGCCGGGGGTGGGTACGTCTTCACGAGAAGGGCGGCAAGGAGCACGAGATGCCGACCCACCACAATCTTGACCGCTACCTCGAGGAATACATCGCGGCAGCCGGCATCGCCGAGGACCGCAAAGGGCCGCTCTTCCGAACCACGCGCGGCCGATCGGGCGAGCTCACCGGCAATTCCCTGCTCCAGTCCGATGTCTGGCGCATGATCCGCCGGCGAGCACTTGGGGCCGGGATCAAGACCGAGATCGGCTGCCACACCTTCCGAGCGACGGGCATCACGGCCTACCTCAAGAACGGCGGCCGGCTGGAGATCGCGCAGCAGATGGCCGCGCATGAGTCGGCCCGAACGACCGGGCTGTACGACCGCAGGAGTGATGAGGTTTCCCTTGATGAGGTGGAAAGGATAGGAATATAGGACTCTGGAGGCGGGCTTAGTGGTCACTCTCCCACAGACTCACGGCCCACACGGGGACGGGATCAACTCATATTCAATCAATCGGACAGGTCACAGTCTTTCCTTGGTGCCAAAGCTGACCCTTTCGGAAAACTGTGCGGCAGCAAGATCGGCATGGGTGATGGTGGCGAACAAAGCTACCGAAGCTGGCTAACTTTTCCGGAGCCTTGCCATAGAGAACCAGGACACCAACTGATTTCCCGATTTCATCACGCACGACCCGTACTGGCTCGTTCAGGTCCGTATTCTGCGAAAGCACCACAGCCACGTCGAACAGGTCGCTCCAGGCATCGTGCGCCAGGAACATCGCCACGTTCACGTCCGGACCCTTCCTTCAGTATTCCAGATTTCTACATGGGTCGGTCCGCCGGGCGTCGGGGTCACCAGTGGTCGCATTCATATCGCTGGTCCCTTGCGCAAAGGCAAGCAAGACGGGTGGCACCTTAGCCTTCTACTCCACGGGAACATTCTGGCAGTCCAGGGCAGCCTTGTAAGTAACGCTATGATTAAAGGCGTCTTGGGTTCCGTATAACAATTTTGCGCGGAAAGAGATGATTTTCGAGGCCAATGGAGTTGTGGGTTGATCAAAGGTGACAGTAACAGGCGCTTCATCATTTTGCTTCAGCCGCAATCCGTCTTCGAAATGTTCTCCAGGCTTAAAGATCCCCAGATCGATCTTGCCTGTTCCGAGTTTGACTGAATTGACTTCTCCATCTTCGGAGAACAGGTAAAGCTGCCCCAAGGGGTTTTTGAAACGCAAGGATACGGTGTAACCCGATGCGCCGGATTCTGCGACGACCGAGGTGACAGTCATCGGATTCACAATGCAGCTCTCCTTGCTTATAGAGCTGACAGACGGCGAGCTGGACGCCGATGAAGATGGCGGCGAAGGCATTGGTGCCGGGGCGGGTGCCGGTACGGGTACCCTTTTTGGGAAAGCGTCTGCTACGGAGTAGTGCGAATCCACTAGCTTGTAGGAACTCACGGCACCTTCGTATACCGTTCCCCAGAAGTTCGTTACGGTCGGGTCCGCCTTTTTCCCTACCCCGAAAAATAGCCCTAGAAGCGTGCCGAATAGGGCGAGTGACGCGGCGATGATGGTGCCGAAAAACTGCAGGCGAGCTGTATGCTTCTGCCGTTTGTTTTCACGTTCCTTCTGATCAAACTCGGCCTTCCAGCGTTCCGTCTCGATCTTTTCTTTCCGAGCAAGGTTCTCAGCGGTAATGCGCTCCGCTTCTAGCCGATCCTCTTCAGGTGTTCTGCCAGTCATATGGTCCTCCTCGTAAACCGAGCATCACCTAAAATAGCATCACACTTGGATTGCTCTGCCGCCTCTAAGACGTTCGGTTCAGCCGGACGGCAATGCTGTTACGCTCTGAAACATCCGTCACAATAAAGCCCAGCTGCGTAGAACATAACGTCCTTTATGTTGTAGTAGGCGGCACCGCCCATTTCGGTGGTTTAGCGTCCTTCTCCGGATACTCCGACCAGAATTTATCGCCTGTAGAAAGCTCAACAAAAGCCCTTATCTTTCGCCACGATGACGAATGTTTTTCCATCCCATCATGGGATACCAAGTAGGGAGCGGGTTTGTCGCCTACCGCCAACTTCACCCCGGCTATCGAGTCGTTCAAAATGTACGTGGGACTGCCCGGCACGTCGAGTGCTGCAATGCTGATGAACACGACTTGGCGACCTGTATTTGTAACCCGGACCAGCCCTTGCACGGCTCCGGTTCGTGTGTCGGTCATATTCCAATGGAGAGTGACCTTAACCTGCGCCCGGTCGCGTAGGTAATTCAATATGCTGAGAGTCAGGCTGGCAGTCCCCAGCACCATTCCCAAGATTGACCCGGTAATGGAAAGAGCATTCATCGTTGTGATTATGGAGCATTCGGCTGGAAAGCTACCCTTTCAGGCCGCCGCTAGCGAAACATCGAATAAACAACAGCAGAAATAAAAAAAGCCATGCTTGCGATTATCCGCAGGCAGGGCGATAGTTAGGCGAAAGAGTGCCGAATGTGTTATTATCCGAGCAGACTGCTAACTTTGAAGGCAGCAGGTTACTTGAAAGTATAAGTGACTGATTCTAAATAGGCGACGCTTGATTTTCTACGCTTGCGTCCTACTGCTCGTGTTCTCGCAAAACACAAAGCGGTCAATCACGGAGAGGCTTGTGATTTTTAGACGCAAAAGAATCTCCTGCTTTTGGCAGGAGGACTCTTGAATTCGAGAGTAATTCGAACGCTGCTATTAGTCAATGTCCTCTCCTTCACACAAAAGTGTCAGAGGGATACACAATGGTGTTAGCAAAGCGTTACCTCTCTCTGGTTGCCATGACCTTACTTGGCTGTATGCCAAGTGTTGTCATTGGTCAAACCCCTTCAGCGGATAATATCCATGCGTCCGCTAAGCTCGAATCCGAGCCAACTCATCTTCACAGCGGTAGCGATTTAGTCTTTCGCGTGAAACTGGACCAACCCCTTCCAAAGGGTGCGCGCCTCGATGTGAGGCTGTCCCCTGTTTCTATTCACCAGGAGTTCCCGGCGAATTCTGCTGATGCCGTGAACACTGAGCGCACGGAATTCCTCGTAAAGGCCAAGCTGCCGGAAGATGCTGTTTCCGGCACCTGGCATATTGCGGTGGTATGGGTTTTTCTGGCAGGTTCAACCACTACCTTTAACCAGTTAACGACGAACGACCTTCAGTTCGTTGTCGATGGAAAAAGAGTGGATATTCCTACCCGAGGAACCTTCACTTTGGAACCAGCTGGCAATCCTCCCGGAGCGGGTCGATAACAAAAGGAAGAAGCCGCCAGAGATGGCGGCTTCTTCCTATTTTGGACTTCAAGAATCGCATGTTCAGTTGCCGAACAATGCTTGACCCCGCGTATTTAATGCTGTAGCAATAATAAATGCGTATCACCTTCGACCCGAACAAGGACAAAAAGAACATAGCCGAACGTGGCCTCTCTTTTGCCCTTGCCGCAGAGTTGGAGTGGAGCAGCGCATTGGCCGTTGAGGATACCCGGCGTGACTACGGCGAGACGCGACTGCGCGTGCTGGCGCTCCTAAACGGACGCCTCCACGCCGTAGTCGTGACACCCCGCCAGGACGAGCTGCGCGTGATCAGTTTCAGAAAAGCCAGCCGCAAAGAGGAGAGACTTTATGAACAATACCGACAAACCTAAGACGCCGAGCCACGCCGATGACAATCCCGAATGGACGAAAGCAGACTTTGAACAGGCACGCCCGGCAACGGAAGTGCTTGTGAAGTTCGTAGGAGCGAATGCGACGGAGGAACTGCTGCGACGGGGTAGGGGCCGACCGCCGAAAGAACACCGCAAAGTGAATCAAACCATCCGCCTAGATAAAGATGTGCTGGACGCTTACCGGCAGGAAGGCAGAGGCTGGCAGACACACATGAACGAAATACTGCGCCAGAACATGCCGAAACACAAAGGGCAGTAAAGCTATTTGCATAGACAGCAATGCGTCACTTAAAAAGTAAGTTCTGACCCACGGCGCGGGATCATGGCGTCAGGGTTGTCCTCTCTGAAACGACGAATACAATGAGCGCCATGGGAAAGGTGATCGGCATCACCAACGCAAAGCAGCATCTGGTCACCACGCGCTGCGAGGATTGCGGGCGTCGCCTAGTCCCACGTTTTCCAGACGATCCCGCACGCTTTTGCGCGACATGTGGCACAACGATTGCCGCCGAGATCGCAGCCGAAATGCTGACATTTCTGAGCGGATGCAAAAGCATATCGGCCTGCTGAACAAGCTAGCTCGGCAAGAGTCGCCTATATCGTACGAAACAACATTCCCGACGTCGTTTGGGGCGCAAAGGGTAATCTTTGACCCATCATTCCCTGCCCTTTCGCTTCTACCGGTTCCAATTGCGACATCAGGGTGTAGTTATTAAGACTGTCTCAATCGGCTGTATCCCTGTGGGTGCCTGCGAGTATACCTGGCAAGAAACGGCTTATGCTGTCCGCATCCTAAGACCTATACTCCTATAAGAGTCACAGGCTATAGGTGTATACATGTACATAATCGCAGTTGTAGCAGAGAAGGGCGGGGCGGGCAAAACGACAATCGCTCTGGACCTGGCTGTCACCGCCACGCACAAAGGCCATAAAGCTGCTGTCCTCGACGTGGACCCACAGGCTACAGCTTCGAAGTGGACGGACAGACGCAACGACGAGTATCCCTGGGTTGTTCCTACGCATTCTGCACGTCTTGTTGCAGCGATCGCCCAAGCTAAAGGACAAGGGGTCGACTTTATTGTGATCGACACTCCCCCACATTCATCTACCGATGCCGCTGAAGCCGCACGTCGCGCGGATGTAGTGGTTAGCCCGGTAGAACCGCATGTCTTTGGCCTCGAGACCGTGACAAAGCTAGCCGAACTGTTGAAAGTGGCAGGGAATCCGCCTACCTTCTTTGTCGTCAACAAGGCTCCAACCCAAGGGACTGAAGGTGCTAACGCAGTTGAGTACATCAAGAAGCAGGGCTTTAGTGTTGCCCCAGTGATTCTTCATCTACGAGCTGCGCATCGCCATGCCAGCAATATCGGCAAGGTAGCTGCTGAGTACGAGGTTGACAGCAAAGCCGCTCAGGAATCCCTACAGCTATACACGTATACAGTACAACTGATAGACACACAGAGGAAAGCACATGCCAAAGCCGAACCCACTCTCGCAAGGGCTTGAACAGCAATCTCCAGTACGGGCTACCGTTACGGTCCAGCCAGTGAAAGCCGACAAGCCGACCGCAGTTCCATCCAGGAATGGTCGCGTTCTAGTCGGCGGCCATTTTGCCCCGGAAGTACAAACTGCGTTGAAGATCGTAGCGGCTCAGGAGCGCACTACTGTGCAAGCTTTGCTTGCTGAGGGCATAAATACGATATTCGCTAAGCGGGGAAAGCCCGAAATAGCTGAATTTACAGCAGGGAACTAGTCGACAACTATAGGCGTATACATGTATACAAATCTATGTTTATAGAGTAAGGCACATGAATGACCAATGATCCGCGTAGATTATCGCTGCCCCCCAATGCTAAAGCGGTGCAACTTCCCATGTGGCCTGATCCCGTACGTGGAGGGCCTAACGCTCTACTCCGGTCTGCATTATTCGCGGGGATAGCAAGCAAGAAGCGGAAGCAGTTAGGCATCCAGACAAAGCCAGAACTAGAGCCACAAGGCGTGACAATCGCCGCTCAAGATGGCATCAAGATCAGGTATGCGGGAACCCAATTTAATCAGTATGACGCGGATGTTTTTTTCGAGGCTTTGCATGGCGCGCGACGCCATCCCTTGGAAACTGAATGCATGTTTAAGGGTGGGACATTTTTAAAGGCAATTGGCCGCAGCGACAGCAAGCTGAATTATGAGGATCTGGACAATAGCTTACGTCGGCTACAGCGGGGAACGGTTGATATCGAATGGGAGATGCAGGGCCGGCGTTTGGTCTTCACAGGAAGCCTAATTTCTCACTACGTGCGTGATATCGACACAAAGCTGTACAAGGTCACCTTCGCAAAGGAAATCAGGCTGTTGTTTGCTGGAGCAAGCTGGACACAGCTCGAATGGGACGAACGCAGAGCATTAAAGGGTAAGCCTCTCGCGCAGTGGCTCCACAGCTACTATTCCACCCATGCCGCGCCTTACCCTGTCACCCTCAAATTTCTACATGAGAAAACAGGTAGTCCCACAAAGCGCTTGGCCCACTTCCGGACTGAAATAAAACAGGCATTCAGTGATCTTCAGGCTGTTTTAGGCTGGGAAGTGAGTTGGGAAGCTGACCTAGTCTCAGTAAAGAAGCCGCCAAGCAACACCCAGGGGAGACACCTGATGCGCAAAGCACAGCGTGCCGCGTTCATTAAGAAGGCCCAAGAGCCGAGACGGGGTGATGGGGGACTGATGCCCATAAGCGGCGATCTGCTTTCTGGCTTGATGAAGAGCTTAAAAACGTCCTCCAGGTAATCGCAAAACCCGTATTTGACCCGACGCCTTGAAGGATCAGTTCCGTATTTGACCCGACGCGAAAGTCCGAATTTAGCCCTAAATCCCGTATTTGATCCGACAAGGCAAAGCTAAGTCCTGTACTCCTAGTGCGGGAATTGGCTAGCTAAATCCCGTATTTGACCCGACAATCCCAGGCTTGAGAACCTAATTTCTTTTTGCACAGCCGCTTATTGCTCCGTATTTCATCCGACGAGATCCCGTATCTGACCCGATTCATGCCGTATTTGACCCGATTCATGCCCGTATTTGACCCGACCGCCGTAATCTTTAAGTCTCTTATTATTAATGGTTTAAGGGCGCAGAAAAAATAGCTAATCTGTTTTTAATCACTATTAATCAGTTTTAATCCCAGCTATTAGCTGTGAGTAAACGAACGAACTACAAGAAACAGCACGGCTTCGCTTCGCTACGCCGTAAAAAGGAGCGCGTCCTGCGGACACGAGCGAAGGCCTGACGGCCCATATGTTGGGGCTGCGCCCCAAACCCTGCAAAAGCAAAAGCAAAAATCTTTCTAATAAAGGTAGGGCTGTTAGAGGGTTGTGGTTGCTTACTAAACCCCTCGGCAATCGAGCATAAATGCCCTCAGAACGAGCCACCGCGGCTTCAGCCTGCCATCAGACCAAATACTCAAAGAAAATCGCTTGTAGAGCCTCTGAAGCGAGTAACCAAGCCAGGTTGCAAAATCCAGTATCGGCCGGCAGGCCCGTTGTATATACAATGGCTATATATGGACGTGTTCTCGACGCTCGATGGCCAGGGCTTTGTCTGGAACAGCGAGAAAGCCTCGAAAACGCCCGCGAGCATGGCATTCGGTTTGAGCAGGCAAGGGAAGCATTCCTCGCGTCCGCTGGCCCGCTACGAGGACGCCAGCCCCGACCAAGAAGCACGGCTAGGCGTGCTTCGGTCCGACGACCGATTACCGATTGCACTACGCGAGTCCACGTGGTTCGTGAAGGTGATGTGCTCCGCCTCATCTCCGCTCGTCTTGCGGAACCGGCGCAAAGGAGACGCTATGAAATGACTGACCGCATCAAGCGCAATATGCAGCCCCACAAACCCATGACCCTCATCTCCCTCCGCCTGCCCGATCACGTCATCGACGATCTCAAAGAGGTCGCGCCGTCCTTCGGCTTCGGCGGCTACCAGGCGCTCATCCGCGCCTACATCTCGAACGGTCTGCGCAAGCACCTGGCCGAGCTCGAAGTCCAGCGCGCCAAGGACACCACTTTCGAAGAATTCAGCCGCAGGCTCATCGCACACGGCGTGCCCGAGCAGGCCATCGAAGAAGCTGCCGCCGAAATGCGCGCCGAACAGTAAAAGGATCCACCCAGGATGATTTAGGGAATGTAGAAAAGAACAAACGCCAATCCCTATGGCTTCCATTTCCGATCCCCAAACCCGACAAAGAGCGCACGCGGAACGAATGCTCTCCCGAGCCGAGCGGCGCAGCCGGCAAGCCTTGAAACTGGTCGAGAAATGGAAGACCAAACTCGCCGATCTGGAACGCGAAGGGGTCGCCGCCAGGCAGGCGAAACTCTTCACCGAGGATCAGCCGGAGCAGGGAAGTGCGGACACTTGAAATGAGAGAATGTGAGGTCGCCGGAGGAGCTAGATGAAAGCATCGTGGAAAGTTCGTTGGGCTTGGCTGATCGTCACCCTTGTCCTGCTTGCTTACGGATTGATGCTTGCATTGAGAATGTCTCCGCCCGATGCTCAGCAAGGCAATATGATCCGTGCGTTCTACTATCATTTCCCGAACTGGATAGGCGCCAGTATTTTTCTGCCGCTCAACCTGGTTGCATCGGTGGCCTACCTCGTCAGTCGCAGAAAGAACCATCTGTTCGCGATGAGGGCGGATTCTCTCGCACTCGCCAGCGCGGAGATGGGCGTTGTGTTCTGCGGGTTGGGACTCATCACTGGTTCTCTTTGGGGTCGGGTCGAATGGGGAATCTGGTGGACATGGGATGCCCGGCTGACGACCACCCTCATGCTTTGGCTTATTTACGTCAGTTATCTCTTGGTCCGACGGTTCGCGACGGAATCCTCTGCAGTGATCTGCGCGGTCCTGGCCGTCTTTGGCTTCTGCGATATGCCAATCGTTTACATGTCTACCCGATGGTGGAGAACGCAACATCCGGCTCCCGTATTCGGAGGGGCTGATGGTTCTGGCGTCGCAATGGGAATGCAGGGTGCCGTTTGGTGGAATGTTCTGGCGTGGATAGCCTGGGGAGTATTCATCGTTAGCGTTCGGTACTCGGTAGAGTTGCAGCGACAAAAGCTGGAGATGGAAAGAGGCATTGAGCAGTTGTCTGACCTCGAACCACAGGGAGTCCTACATGGTTAGTCTTTTGGCGTTTAGGTCTCCACTATTTCCATTTGATCCGGCTATCGACACTCCGATGGAGCATCGGCACCTGCTATTGATCTATTGCGCCGAGTGGGGCGTACAGCTTCTCTATGCAGCCTTTATCGCTTACAAATGGCGTTCCGTTGTTAAGGATCGTGCACGTGGTGATCGTGGCGGCTGGAGATAAGAACGTCAGGGACTATTCACAACCAGGTGTTCTGTTCGTAGAAATGACTGGGTACCTCCGGCTGGCCATTTTGACACTGCGACGAGTTGATTAAAGCCTTCTTTCGTGCAAATAAATGTTCTTACTGTGCATCTTTTTGCGAACACTTACATCTATCAGTAAGAACAATTTTTACCACCGGAGGAACGGAAAGATCATGGGAACATCTACTGCAGTACCAGCTCAGGGAGCATACATCCCTGCAACCGATGTAGTTTCACCACGCCGCGATTGGCAGACGGCATTCATTTTGCGGCATGGCACCGACGGAAGCGCAGACGTCGTCAAAGACGGCGACAGGGTGGCACTTGCTCTGGGTTTCTGGAAGGGAAAGCGAGTACTTGCCACTCGGTGGAATGGATATCCCGGCCACCCTTTGGGTACGCCTCAGGCGCGTGGCAATGCTACGTGGTACATCATCGGCAATCCGTCCGATCTGCCTATGCAGGACCTGATCGTGCAGGCCCTTCCTCCCGAGCAGCGCAAGCTGGCTGAGGAGTTTCTTTCCTACAAGTAGGGTGTCAGAACATCTCTTCTTCCGCAGTAGAGTCGCAAAGCAAACGAACGCTGCTTCGCAGCGGAAGAAAGAGACGACACATCACCCCCAAATGGGTTCTGTGTGCGTAGACAATGGTCTACGCCTGTTTACATATGTAAACGTGAATGCAATCAGTCAGTTACCTCTTTATAGCTAGCCGGATTGGTTCCGCACGGAAACGCGTGTTTCCGCCTGGAACCAGAAAAATAATTCGTACGTAAACGCATTGATTTGATTGGTACTTATCTCTGTTCCGTGTTTTTAGGGCGCTTGACGGTTCAGGCTGGGCGAGGCAGTCTGTTTTGGAGGCCGGGCCCCCTTGATCACTCCTCGCATTGCTTCCCCAGCACATCCTCCAGACCTTTCCGACCAGGACATCCGTCCCGGTCTCCGCACGAAAACAGTCGCCACAAGGCTGACGCAGGAGGAGCTGCGCGAGGTCGAAGCCGCGTCCGCGCGCGAAGCAAAATCGCTTGCCGAATGGCTGCGCGAGCTGGCCCTGAAGACGGCCCGGCAGCGGCCGGCCGCCCCGGTCGAGCTGCTGTTGGCTGAGGTCGC
>CAXTNM010000075.1:0-10674 GCA_964245715.1 uncultured Acidobacteriaceae bacterium
CCTCGCCGCCCATACCTCCGCGCCACTCGCCGAAGACGTGGTCTACACCGACAAGGTCAGCCAGAATCTCCACGCCGAACTTCTCCTGCATGCGCTCGGAGATTTCCTGCCCTGCTATCAGGGAACGACCGCTGCCGGCGCCCGTCTCATCCGCGCCTTCCTTGTCAAAGCCGGCCTCGCCCCCGACGACTTCCTCCTCTACGACGGCTCCGGCCTCAGCTCACACGACCTCGTCGCTCCCCGTGCACTCACGCAGCTGCTCACCTA
The DNA here is from genome assembly GCA_964245715.1 of uncultured Acidobacteriaceae bacterium. Classification (GTDB taxonomy): domain Bacteria; phylum Acidobacteriota; class Terriglobia; order Terriglobales; family Acidobacteriaceae; genus Edaphobacter. The sequence continues at coordinate 268 of CAXTNM010000075.1, forward strand.
CGCCGCCTCACAACCCTGGTTTATCGACTTCAAAGCCGCCCTGCCCGTCGGAGGCATCGACGGGTCTTTGACATCCAGATTCAACAGCCTGGACGAGCCCCAGCTCAAAGGAAAGGTCTTTGCCAAGACCGGCTCGCTCGGCGAATCCCGTGCGCTCTCGGGCTATGTCACCGCCGCCTCCGGCCAAACCCTGGTCTTCTCGATCATGGACGACAATCATCCCCCCTCCACCACCACCGACCGCACTCTCATGGACCAGATCCTGGCTCGCATCGCCGCAGCCAACTGAGCTCCTTCCACCTCATATCCGTCCAGCCGCTGTCTCTTTTGTTCGCCAGGTCTTGTTATCAGCGTCGGTCCATTCCTGCTTCGAGGGAGCTGGATGCGAGAATGATTAAGCCATGAAGCTCCTGACTCTTCTCTTCACCGCGACCGCAGCCGCAGCGCTCACCGGCTGCCACTCGCTGCCGCCCCCCACTCCGCTTGCCGAGCTCAACCCGCAGCAGCAGCGCGGCCACGCAGTCTTCGAGGCACGCTGCGCCGCATGCCACTACGACCGGCAGAGCGGCTCGTTGCACGGCCCATCGCTGCTCGGCGTATTCAAAAAGCCTGCGCTGCCCTCAGGCGCAGCCGCCACCGACGAACGCGTTACCGCAACCATCGTCCACGGCCGCAACAACATGCCCGCGCTCGGCAACACCCTCGACCAGGGCGACATCGACGACGTACTCGCCTACCTGCATACCCTATGAGCGATTCGCCCGAGATCACGCCAGTCCGTACCGCCGACAAGGGCCGAATGCTCCCGGGTCTCGCCGGGATCTCGCTCTTTCTGCTCTTCCTTACGCTCGTCAACGTCTACGGCGCGCTGGTCAACGCGTACGGCAAGGGCGCGTACAAGATCGGCGTGCTCTGCCTGTGCACCATCCTCGTCGCCGGAATCTTCGGCGTCCTGCGGATGAGACGCTGGGGTTGGGCCATCCTCTGCGGCGGAACCATCCTGCTCTCGGCTGGCTACTTCTACGTCTTTCGCCTTTTGCATAGCCCCTTCTACGTCGTCCAGGGCCTCCTGATGCTGGTCTTCTTCCTCTATCTCATCCGGCCTGAAGTCCGTGACCGAATGGTGTAAGGGTGAAAACTGACCGCTGAAGACTGAAAACTGACAATCCAAGTCTTTCCTCCGTACAATCGAAGACGTGGCGCCCACCGCAGAACTCGTCCAGATCAACCTCGTCCCGACGAAGCCAGCCCCGAAGCCCGTCTGGCTGAAGGCCAAAGCACCCGGCGGCGAGACCTTCCACGCGCTCAAGAAGCTCGCCCGCGACCTCAACCTCCACACCGTCTGCGAGTCCGCCCACTGCCCCAACATCGGCGAGTGCTGGAACCAGAAGGCCGCCACCTTCATGATGCTCGGCAACCTGTGCACGCGGCGCTGCGGCTTCTGCGCCGTGCCCAAAGGAAAGCCCGAGCCGATCGACCACGATGAACCCCGCCGCGTCGCCTACGCCGTCGCCCAACTCGGCCTCGCCCACGCCGTCGTCACCAGCGTCAACCGCGACGACGACAACCTCGGCGCCGCCCAGGCCTTCGTCTCCGTCATCGAAGAGATCCGCGCACAGGCGCCCGGCTGCCGCGTCGAAGTCCTCACCCCCGACTTCCAGGGCAACGAAGACGCGCTTCGCCTGGTCGTGGACGCAGCCCCCGAGATCCTCAACCACAACATCGAAACCGTTCCGCGACTCTACCGCGTCGCCAAATCCGGCGGCCGCTATCCACGTTCCCTGCGCTTCCTTGAGCAGGTCAAAGAGATGAACCCGGCCCAGGTGACGAAGACCGGCATCATCGTCGGCATGGGCGAAGAGACGCACGAACTGCTCGCCGTCTTCGAAGATCTCGCCGCCCGCAAGGTCGACATCCTCACCATCGGCCAGTATCTCCGGCCCTCCCGCGACCACCTCGTCATGTCGCGCTTCTACACCCCCGAGGAATTCGCCTTCCTCAAGCACGAAGCCCTGCGCATGGGCTTCCGCCACGTCGAATCCGGCCCCCTCGTCCGTTCGAGCTACCACGCTCACGAGCAAGCCCAGTCCACCGGCCTCGCCTGATCTGCTAAGGCACTGGTTGGACGAACAAAGGTGCGCCGGCGAACCACGAATCTAGAATGCAGATGAAATGCAAGTGGCGGGTGGAAATGGAGAACAGAGTAGCTACCGAGGAAGACGCAGCACGGCTTCTTCACCGTGCAATTGGCTCCCATTTCTCGAACGAGCACGATGGAAGGAACTGCACGCTGGGCGAGTGGATCATGATGTGGGTACCTCTTAATATTAGGTCCCTACGCTCAACTACTTGCTGGCAATCTACGGGCACTCACCGGTGAAAGTCAACGAAGAGCAGTGACTGGCGGCCATACAGGCTTCGAGAGCGGAACTCCATGAGAGAAACCTGCTTCTTCCGCCTGATGAAGAATGAACGCGCCGTTGAATGCTCCCACGGAATCGCCTACGAATAGGCGCAATCCGTCGGGCTGGAGCACACCCTCTCCGACCGCATCTCCACTGGAGTAAAATGTTCACATGTCGCCCGCGACCCAATCCGTCTTTGACCAGCCAGCCTATACCTGCTCCCAGGCAGCGCAATATCTCGGTCTAAGCACTTCCACGTTGCGCGGCTGGATCGCCGACGACGGTCTGATCGCGCCACCGCGCGAAAACACGCTTTCCTTCAATAATCTTGCCGAAGCCCATATTCTCAAAGCAATGCGCCGCGTTCATCTGCTTCCGCTGCAGCGTATCCGCAAAGCTCTCAGTGAACTCGCGCAAACGCGTCAAACCTCTCATCCGCTTCTCGACGAAGCCTTTGAAACCGATGGCGTCGATCTCTGCATCCGCGAAGAAACAAACGTCCTCAATCTCTCCAAACACTCGCAAAAAGAAATTCGTGAATTTGTATCCCTCTACCTGCACCGAATCCACCGCAACGAGGGTGGCAAAGTGACGCGGCTCTATCCGTTTATCGTGGCGGAACGCGCTGATGAGCCCAAGGCTATTTTAATCAGCCCGACCGTCTCGTTCGGCAAGCCCGTTCTTGCCGGAACTGGCGTCTCCACCTCCATCATCGCAGGACGTTTCACCGCACGCGACTCCCTCCACGATCTCGCAGCCGAGTACCAGGTCGACATCGCCACGCTTGAGGACGTCATTCGATGGGAGTTGAGCAAGGGCAAGGCAGCTTAGTCGCGGCTTCACCTCTCGTCCTCTTCCTCGACGAGAACCACTGCAGGAATCGGCATGTCATGAGCGCGATCGAGCTCCACGGAATCCGCTGGGAAAGCCACCTCGATCGTTTCGCACCCGGAACCGAAGACACCGTATGGCTTCCAGAGATTGGCCGACGCGGCTGGGCTCTCCTCACCACCGACGCTCGCATCCGTACCAACTTCCTCGAGCGGCAAGCGGTCAGGACCAACCTCATCCGCATGTTCTATTTCTCGCGAAACAACCTGGCAGGCGTCGAGATGGGCCTTGCCCTCGTTCGTGCGATCCTCACAATCGTAAGGCTCTTTGAAACCCAGCCAGCGCCGTTCACAGCCTCAATCAGCCGCTCCGGTGAAGTAAAGCTGCGCGACCGCTTCTAGGCTGAGCCCGCTAAGCCATCCAAAAGCGTACTCTTACCCAAGCACCACCGGAGACCCCCATGATCACCGCACTCGAACAATCCCACGGCCCCGCCTTCGGCTTCAAAGTCCAGGGCAAACTTACCCCCGAAGACATCGCCCAGCTTGGCCCCATGATCGAAGCCGCCATCGTCGCGCACAAACATCCCATCGGCCTGCTCGCCGATATCTCCGCGATGCACGGCGCCACCTGGGCCGCACGGTGGGACGAGATGCGCTTCCTGCAGAAGCACTCCGATCACATCGCACGCTTCGCCATCGTCTGCAACGACGAGTGGCAGGAGCTGTCGGAGATGGTCCTGATCGCCACCTCGCACCTGCAGGCCGAGACCGTCTACTGCCACGCCTCCCAGATCAGCCACGCCTGGCACTGGGTTCGCATGAACCCGAAAGATGAGTCCATGCCGCTGCGCACCATCTACCCCGGCAAAGGCCTGTTTCAGGACTACACCCCCGAGTACATGGGCGTCTAGAAGCCAGCGGGCTGCCGACTCCTGAATCGTCCTTCTGAGCGGCAAGTCCGAAGCCCTACAATCGGTTCATGGCCATTCCCAGCGAAGTTCGTCGTGTTCAGGCCGCGATCGACAACAACAACCGCAAGGAGCTGGAATGGTCGATGTGGTACGCCCGCATGCGCCAGACCGTCCCCTCAGCGCGCCCGGCCGACGTGAAATACTGGTCGGCCGTCGAGCAGCAGGTGGATGAGATCCTGAACCCACCCCTCCCGAAACAAAACTTCCCCACGCGTAAAAAGAAGAAAGAAAATCGTGGACTCGGCCTGTCCCCGCTACCCGGCGAAGAGCCCGAGCCGGAGACTCCGGGAGACGCAGCAATGCTCAGTTCGAAAGACCCCGGCGCCCAGCGGCTCGATGATCCCAGCTTCAAGTCGCTGGTCAACGAACACCGCGAGATCCTGACCGCGCTTTCGCGTCCCATCAAGCGCAAGCAGTCGTAACGCTTGAAGCCTACAAGCGCACAGCCATGGGCAGCCCGATCGTGGCCTCCGCAGCGGCCCTGAGCTGAGCAGCGGGCGCTTCCTTTCTGCGAGCGCGCTCGATGGCATCCACGCAGTCTCCATCAAGCGCCTGCTGTCGCAGGATGCCGATCGCCTCCTCATGTGGGATCCCGCTCCGGTAAGGTCTGTTCTCGGTCAACGCCGCGTAGAAGTCGGCCACGGCCACGACCCGCGCCTCCAGGCAGATCTGGTCGCCACGCAGGCGGTCCGGATACCCGGTGCCATCAACCCGCTCGTGATGCGCCCCGGCAATGACCGCCAATTCAGCAAAAGGCTTGATTCTGGCAAGAATCTCCCGCGTCAGCCGAGGATGTTCCACCACGACCGCCCACTCCTCGGCTGAAAGTTTGCCGGCTTTGTCCAGAATCGTATTCGACACGGCAAGCTTTCCAAGGTCATGCAGCAGGGCAGCTCGCCGAACCATCTGGCGTCGTTCATGCGGCAGCTCCAATGCCTCGGCAATCTCATCGGCGACCTCGGCCACGCCCACCGAATGCCGATACGTAAACGGGCTTTTCGCGTCGACGACATGCGCAAACGCCTCACAGATCCGGTCGATCTGCTCCGCGTGGATACAATCCGCTGCATCGGGCTGCAGTGAAAGCGCAAGCTGCCGCGTCACCTCCGTATCGCCGGAGGGCAGGGTATCGGTCCAAAGTTCGCCTCTGCGTTCAAGCGCCAGCACAATCCGCACGAGCGCCGGATCAAACCAGGTGCCGCCACGTTCGCAAAGCACCTCAATCGCCGTATAGGGATCGCGCTCGCAGGCAAAGACGTCCAGATGCTGCGCGACGGCGAGAATCCGGGCAAGCAGCGGAATCTGCTCTCCGCGCAGATGGTCCGGATACCCAGATCCGTCCCAATGCTCGTCGAGCCCGCGTATCGCCGCCGCAGCATCCGTCGAAAGTCCAAGCTTGCGCGCAATCTCCGCGCCGCGCTCACAGCGCAGCGTGATCATCTCCTTGTTGTTGCGATGTTGACTCAGGCCGATCTTCAAGATACGCCCGAGCCGCTGCAACCAGGACGCCTGGGGCAGAACCTGTTGCCAAAGCAGCCGGATCGCTCCCAGGGTGGGCCTGTGCGGTTTCGTCCAATCCTGAAGTTTGGCGCCGTTCTTCACCGTCCGGTCATCACCCCCGACGATCTCGCACATGCGCGCCGCATTATTGCTGCAACCCGCATCCTTCAGCAGCAGCGCATAGTAGAGAGCCGATAAGTGCGCCTGCGGAAGATTCAGCTCGCGCGCAATCCGCATCCCGAGCACGCAACTGCGCACCGCATGGCCTGGTACCGCGCCTTCGGTCAAGTCGATCGCGAACGACAAGGCAGAGATGATCTCCGCGAAAGAGAGCACCGCGCCCGGTGTGATTTCAGTGGCCGACTCGTTCCAGACTGCGAAGGTGCTATCCATGGGCGTCTTCTGTGTTCATAGAAATGTTCGCTGCGACGCGGCTGCGACTGAGATGCGAGGGTTGATGGCTCAGCAACCATCCTCACAGAACAAGACAGTTCGCTCTCTGCCACGAAGGTTGCATTGGCAGTCCCCCGGCAGGTGCGATCTCACCGGCTGCAAGCGCAGGACCATCTTTCGAGATGATTTCTTTGCAAACCCTCATCTGCAAAGGGGCACCCGCGGTCCGTCTAAAATGATCTGCATCATGCCCTCGACTCCGGTCCAACACGAAGCCCTTCATCTGAGCGATCTCGCCCCACACACCGTCCAATCCGAGATCCGCGCCATGTCCGTCGCGTGCGACACCATGGGCGGCGTCAACCTCGCCCAGGGCGTCTGCGACACCGAGCCCCCCGCAGTCGTGCTCGAGGGCGCGCACAAAGCCATCCGCGACGGCCACAACATCTACACCCGGCTCGACGGCATCGCCCGCCTGCGCAACGCAATCGCCGGGCAGCTCGCACGCACCCACCACCTCAAAGTCGACCCCGAACGCGAGATCCTCATCACCTCAGGAGCCACCGGTGCGTTTCAGGCCGCGCTTGCCGCACTGCTCAATCCTGGCGACGAAGTCCTGCTCTTCGAGCCCTTCTACGGCTACCACGCCGGCATGATCCGCGGCGTACGCGGCGTACCCGTCCCGGTCGCGCTCTCTCTGCCCATTGCGCCAGAGTCCGAATGGCAGCTCGATCCCGCCGCCGTCCGCGCCGCCATCACCCCGCGCACCCGCGCCATGGTGCTTTGCACGCCATCCAATCCTGCCGGCAAGATCTTCACCTTGCCCGAATTGGAACAGCTCGCCGCCCTCGCCGAAGAGCACAACCTGTTCATCTTTACCGACGAGATCTACGAGCACTTCCTTTATCCGCGCGCCGACGGCACGCCCGCAAAGCATCTCAGCCCAGCCTCGCTGCCCGGCCTGCGCGAGCGCACCATCCTTATCTCCGGCTTCTCAAAGACCTTCTCGGTCACCGGCTGGCGCGTCGGCTACCTGGTTGCCGACGCCAAATGGATCCCGTCCATCGGCTACTTCCACGACCTCCTCTATGTCTGCGCCCCGGCACCCTTCCAGCACGCCTGCGCCGACGGGGTCGAGCAGCTGCCGCAAGCCTTCTACACCGCTCTGGCAGAAGACCACCTGCGCAAGCGCACCGTCCTCGTCGAAGCTCTGCGCGGCGCCGGCCTCACCCCGCACCTCCCCGACGGTGCCTACTACATCCTCGCCGCGACCGGCTCGCTCCAGGGCGCAAACGCCGCCGAAAAGTCACGCGACCTGCTCGCCCGCACCGGCGTCGCCTCGGTCGCAGGCTCAGCCTTCTTCCGCCCCGGCAGCCCGACCGGCGAGTCTCTCTTACGCTTCTGCTTCGCCAAAAAAGATGCAGATCTGGCCGAAGCAGCACACCGCCTCGCAACACTCTAACTTCTCTCACACAAAGCTCTTAGCTCTGCGGAGCACCGCCCGCCCGGCGTCGGGGCGCACTTGTATTTAGAATCAACAAGGCGCATCAAGCGCTTAAGGAAGTGAAACAAATGGCTTCAGCGATGGCGAACCTTCCGCCCCTCAAAGACACTTACGCTCTACTCAAAACGCGCATGGAGAAGACGGTTGACGATTTCCGCGCCAACCTGCTCTCCGCCCGCACCGGCCGCGCGAACGCCCACATGCTCGATCAGGTGAAGGTCGACTACTACGGCTCCGACGTCCCCGTCTCGCAGGTCGCGCAGATCAGCGTTCCCGAGGCTCAGTTGATCGTCGTCCAGCCTTACGAGATCTCGCTCGTGCCCACCATCGAGAAGGCGATCCGTACGTCTGGCCAGGGCTTCAACCCGATGCATGATGGCCGCGTCATCCGCATCCCGATCCCGCCGATGACGGAAGAACGTCGCAAGGAAGCAGTCAAGAACCTCGCCGGCGTGCTCGAAGGCCACAAGACCAGCATGCGCAACATCCGGCGCGACGGCAACGAGTCGATCAAGAAGGCAGCCAAGGACAAGCTGATCTCAGCCGACGACGAAAAACGCGCGACCGACGAAGTCCAGCAACTGACCGACATCGAGATCAAACGGCTGGAAGATCTTTTCAAAGCGAAAGAAAAGGAATTGATGACGTTTTAAGGCCTGTGTCCTGCCGGACGAGCGCCCTTACGCCGGGCCGGCGGTACCTGCGTGCGCCGGAAGCTTCGCACCTCCTCCCGTTGGTCGGCCTGGAATTTCGTGCCGACCAGCGGGAGGACCTCCACGAAGTCCAGGATGGCCCGAAGGGCTCACCGCCCGCGATGAGGGCGCATTTATGATCTGGCAACTGAAAACCCGCACTCTCTCCCTCACCGAGCGCCCTCTCCTCATGGGCATCGTCAACATCACCCCCGACAGCTTCTCCGACGGCGGTAACTTCTTCACCCTGCAGGCCGCACTGTCCCAGGCGCTCAGCCTCCTCGACGACGGTGCCGACCTGCTCGACCTCGGAGGTGAATCCACCCGCCCCAACGCAGAGCCCGTCACGTCCGAAAAAGAGCAATCCCGCATACTCCCGGTCCTCGAAGCGATCCTTAAAGCGCGTCCCGACACCATCATCTCGGTCGATACCTACCACGCACAGACCGCCGCAGTTGCCCTCGAGGCCGGAGCCGAGATCATCAACGACGTCTCCGGCCTCCAGTGGGACCCGCGCATGGCCGAGACCCTCGCCCGCCTGCAACCCGGCGCCATCCTGATGCACACCCGCGGTAAGCCAACCGAGTGGCGCACGCTCCCCCCGATGGCCCCTGAAGAGGTCATGCCACTCGTCCTCAACGGCCTCCGCAGAACCCTCGGCCAGGCCGCCGATGCCGGTATCCGCCCTGAAACCATCGTCCTCGACCCCGGCTTCGGCTTCGGCAAGCTTGGCCCCGACAACTTTATTCTGCTGAACCATCTCGCCGAGCTTCACCAACTCGGCGTCCCCCTCCTCGCCGGCCTCTCGCGCAAGCGCTTCCTGACCTCCCACCTCACGAATCCCACCTCCACGCAAATCCTCGAGGCCACTACCGCCGCTCACCTGCGCTGCATCGCGGCCGGCGCCCACATCCTCCGCGTCCACGAGATCCCCGCCGAACTCCGCATCGCCGTCAACACGCGCGCCGCGCAGTCACTCCACGGAGTGACGCCCGTCCAGCGCTAGGACGCACTTGCCTTTGATCTTCAACTTGGCTTCCTCTGCTACCCTATAGCGAAGGAAAAACGAAATGCTGCTCATCCTGCTCGCTCTCCAGCTCGTCCTCCTCATCGCAGTCGTAGCCCTCTACCTGCGCAAGCCGCTCGCGCCTGCGGCAGCTCCACTTCCAGACCCGCGCCAGCTCCAACTCCCCGACCAGCTCACCCGCCTCGAAACCCAGTTCGAGCGCCAGCTCACCCAGGTCCGCAGTGATCTCGCCAGTGAAGCCGCCACCACCCGCACCGCCAACGATCTCGCCGCCGCCGCCCTCCGCGCCGAAGTCCTGAGCACCATCTCGACCCTCACCCATACCCTCACCACGGGCCTCGAAACCTTCCGCGCCGACAACTCCGCTTCGGCCTCCGCCCTCCGCACCGGCATTCAGCAAACGCTCGATACCCTCACCCAACGTATCGTGGCCTTCACCTCCGAAGCCGCACGCACCCAGCTCGCCGCACAGGACGTCCTCCACGCCAAGCTGGCCGACCTCACCAGCAGCAACTCTGCCCACCAGGAAAAGCTCCGCGCTTCGGTCGAAACCAGCCTGGGCACGCTCTCCACCACCAACGCAGCGAAGCTCGAAGAGATGCGCGCCACGGTCGACGAAAAACTTCACGCCACGCTCCACACCAGGCTCACCGAATCCTTCGGCCAGGTGACCGATCAGCTCAACAAGGTCCACTCCGGCCTGGGCGAGATGTCCAAGCTCTCCGAAGGCGTCGATGACCTCTCCCGGATCTTCTCAAACGTAAAATCCCGCGGCGGTTTCGCCGAAGTCCAGCTCGGCATGCTGCTCGAACAGATGCTCGCACCCTCCCAGTTTCAGCGCAACGCCTGCGTCAAACCCGGCACCCAGCAGATCGTCGAGTTCGCCGTCCGCTTTCCCTCAAATGCCGGCGAAACCCTCCTGCCGATCGACGCCAAGTTCCCGACCGTGGCGTACGAGCGGATCCTGAACGCGGTGGACGCGGTTGACGTCGTGGCCGAGCGGGCGGCGCGACGGGCGCTGGACGCGGTGATCCGGATGGAGGCGCGCAAGATCGCGTCCAAGTACATCCTGCCCCCGGTGA
>CAXTNM010000075.1:10684-21486 GCA_964245715.1 uncultured Acidobacteriaceae bacterium
AAGTTCCCCCGCGAAGACTGGGAGCGCCTCGAATCCGCCTACGCGGCCAATGACCCCGAGCAGATTGCCACGGCCGGCAGGGCTTTCGAAGCCGCCATCCGCACCGAGGGCAAACGTATCTGCGAGAAGTACATCAACCCGCCGATCACCACGCCGCACGCCATCATGTTTCTACCGACCGAAGGCCTCTATGCCGAAGTCATGCGCCGCGACGCGCTCCAATCCGAAATCCAGTCCAAGTGTCAGGTCACCATCGCTGGCCCCTCCACCCTCTCGGCGATTCTCACAAGCTTTCAAATGGGATTCCACATGCTCGCCCTGCAGGAAAAGGGCGACGAGGTCTGGAAGGTGCTCGAATCCGCCAAGACCGAGTTCGGCAAGTTCGGCAAGCTGATGGATAAGGTCGAGGGCGACGTCGGCAAGATCCAGAAGACGCTGGGCGAGGTCGGCGTCCGCACCCGCGCGATCAACCGCACGCTGCGCGAGGTCTCCGACACTACCACCAGCGCACCGCTGGAGTTTGAAGACTTCACCCCCAACACGCTGCGCCTCGCCGCAGTCGGCGATGAAGACTAGCACGCCAAGCAGTCACTCTACGGAGGTCCCGCCAAAGGTCCCGTGATGGCTGCCCGGCATCAGGGCGCCTTTGTCTCTAATCCCAGCTTCTTAGCCGCCGCATTGAGCTCCGCCTGCGTCCTGAAAAACTCTTTCCCCGGGTTCGACCCCGGATAGTACGTCACCACGATCTCCCGCCCATCCACCGAGTCGTCGATCCCGTTCTTCAGCGGATACCCGAGCGCCTGCACCAGCGCCAGCGACCCCTCCGCCCCGCTCGCATTCCCCGAGTCCGCCACAATCGCGTACACAAACTTTCCCGTGCGGCAGCTATACACCGTGGCGAAATCGCCCATCTGCACCCCGGCCTTCTGCGCCACATCGCCCGCCACCACGTAGTTGATCTTGGTCGCGTCCACGTACCGTCGCGGGTCTTCCTTGCGTGGATTCCTGACATCCGCAAAGTCGGTCTGCGACACGTAGTACCCCGGAAAGGGGTCTTGCGGCCCCTGCACGGTCGGCGGCCCGCCGTCATACTCCGTCATGTACCCGACAATCTCCCGCGAGTGCGGCGCGCGGGCGTGGGCCAGAATATCCAGCGTCTTCTTTCCCTTTGGCCCATACGCGTTCGGCGCCCCATCGACATCGACATCCATCTTCACCAGCACCTGGGTCGCCTTGTGTCCGTGCTGGTCCACCACCCGGCCCTTGGCCGGGATCTCCGGGCACGGCGGCAACCCCTGTACCTGCGCCAGCTGCTGTCCGGGCAAAGTCCCGGCGGCGCAAACCATCAGCGCCAACAATCCCCCCACTTGCATCCGATTCACTCCATCGCCTCGCTTCCGCTCACCTATCGGACGCTTCCAGGCCCGACTAAGTCGCGGCGACCGGCATCTTCGCCGCTAAGAGTAAACACCTCGTTTGGTTTACACTCACCAAGGCGCTCATTATCCTTGGCAGTAGTGCCTCGCGGCGCGCAGGATTCCGTTACACAGAACATAGGAGAAAGCAAAATGGCAGCAGTAGACGAGAAGGTCAAGCAAATCATTGTTGAGCAGCTTCAGGTGGATGAAGCCGAGGTTACCCCGGGCGCCAGCTTCCAGGAAGATCTCGGTGCCGACTCGCTCGACGTGGTTGAACTGGTTATGCAGTTCGAAGAGGCCTTCGACATTCAGATTCCCGATGAAGACGCGGAAAAAATCAAGACCGTCAAGGATGCCGTCGACTACATCGAGAAGAACCAGAAAGGCAAGTAAGCTCCAATGTCAGACACCAGCCAGCGGCCAGCTCAGCAGCCCCCCCAGCGGGCTCCGGATCGCCGCGTCGTCGTAACCGGGATCGGTCTCATCTGCGGCGTGGGCAATACCGTGCCCGAGGTGTGGGCCGGGCTGCTGGCCGGCAACTCCGGCATGGCGGAGATCAAGGCGTTCGATCTCACCGGACACCCTGTCCGCTTCGCCGCCGAAGTCAAAAACTTCGATCCACTTGTCTTCGTGGACAAGAAGGAATCCCGCAAGATGGGACGTTTTATCCATCTCGCCCTGGCCGCCTCGGCCGAAGCCATGGCGCACTCCGGCCTGGTGATCGACGAAACCAACCGTGACCGCTTTGGCGTTCACATCGGCTCCGGCATCGGTGGCTTCGACGTCATCGAGCGCGAACACTCCGCGATGCTCGCAGGCGGGCCCCGCAAGATCTCGCCGTTCTTCATCCCTGGCTCCATCGTTAACCTGGCTGCGGGCCACGTCTCCATCAAGTACAACGCGCGCGGCCCGAACGAGGCCACCGCGACTGCCTGTACCTCATCCGCGCACTCCATCGGAGACGCCTTCCGCATCATTCAGCGTGGGGATGCCGACGCCATGATCGCCGGCGGCACCGAAGCCGCCATCACCCCCATGGGCGTCGGCGGATTCGCCGCCATGAAGGCGCTCAGCACCCGCAACGAGGATCCCACCCACGCCTGCCGTCCCTGGGATAAAGACCGTGACGGCTTCGTAGTCGGCGAAGGTGCCGGCATCCTCATCCTCGAAGAGCTTGAGTTTGCCAGGGCTCGCGGCGCCAGAATTCTGGGTGAAGTGATCGGCTACGGCATGTCCGCCGACGCCTTCCACATGACCGGCATGGCCCCCGAAGGCGAGGGCTGCTACCGCGCCATGATGAACGCCCTCCGCGTCGCTGGACTCGCGCCCGATTCGATCGACTACGTCAACGCCCACGCCACGTCCACGCCACTTGGCGACGCAATGGAGTCGAAGGCCATCGAAAACGTCTTCGGGGAGCGCGCGCTGGATCATGAACTGCTCGTCTCTTCCACGAAATCCATGACCGGACACCTGCTCGGCGGCGCCGGCGGCCTCGAAGCCGGCATCACGCTGATGGCAATGCTCGAGCAGACTGCTCCTCCCACCATGAACATCGTCGAAGTCGACCCGCAGTGCAGGCTCAACTATGTGCCGAACGAGCCGAAAAAAGCGAAGATCGACTACGCGCTCTCAAACTCCTTCGGCTTCGGCGGCACCAACGGCTCACTCGTCTTCAAGCGCTGGACCGAGTAGTCCCGACCGCAGCAAGAGAGGCACGGCGCGAGCCGTGCCTCTTTTTCATCCACATCCCTGCACGCCGGCCAGCGCGAGCCTGGTCCCTCCCTAAGACTGCATCGCCGCGTAGCCCACGCTGATCAACGTCACCAGCAGCCAGAATCCCCCTACGATCACCGCCGACTGCGTAATCGACTTCTTCGCGATGACCGCCATGCCGATCACCTCGAGCGCCAGCGTCCAGAGCTTCAGGATGTCGAGCCGTGCCAGCAGAGCCTTCAACCAGAGCGACGTGTCCGGCAGGTAATATCCCAGGTTCGTTCCCACTGGATTGTTGATGTTGAAAGCATCCACGTTCCCTCCGAATGACACCGTAAGGATCGTCAGGATCGCAAGAAGCATCCCCGGCAAGGCCGCATACATCGCCACCGCCAGAACCTGCGAATACCTGGTCGTCGCGCCCAGTCCAAAGTTGAAAGCCGCCCACAGGATCAGCGCGTAGAGCGCCAGTGCCGCCAGGATCGTCACCGGAGAGGTATACGAGATGATCCTCGTAAACTTCACCGCGATCGCAACCTGCTGCGCCCTCGCATCCGGGGCAAGCTGGTTCATGCGGTCTTCCTGCTTCGGACTCTCGCGCAGAATATTGTCGTACACGCGGTCAAACCCGACCTGCCGATCGACGGACACCACGAACCCAACCGACGTCAGCACCATCAGAACAAACGGCAACCACCAGCTCGCGCTTCGAAGAATGTCGGTGAAGGTCTTGGTCGGAGCAACAAAGGTATCGACCACCCGCTCCACCTGGCTCAACCCGGTCGCCGCAGGTGCCGGCACACCAGCTTGGACGACAGCTTCATTCGCCATGACGTACGCTCCTTAAGGAATCTTGGGTGCATTCTAGTCCACGCTCCCTCGCATGCAACCAAAAACGCACATTCACCGGGAAAGTTCCCGCGAACTCAGGAGATCTACTCGACGACCAGCAACACCGCCCCCGCGGCCACCGTCTCCCCGACCGAAGCCTCCAGCTTCCGGACCACGCCGGCCCTGGGCGCTTTGAGCTCGTTCTGCATCTTCATCGCCTCGATCACCACGCAGCCCTGCCCTGCCTCCACCGCGTCGCCATTCGCTACCAGCACCCGGATCACCCGTCCGGGCATCGGAGCCTTCAGCGTCTTCGGTCCACTCACCGCTCCAGCCGCGCTCACTCCGCGCAGACTTCGCGGGTCGTAGAGGGCATACTCGATCCGCTCTCCGTCGAGCACAACGGCACCTTCTTCCTCCGTGCACCGCAGGCTTCTTGTCCGTCCTTCGCGATCGGTCCAAAGCAGCGAAAGCACCCCCGGCTCCAGCTCCCGCAGATCGACCGCATACCTCTTGCCATCTACCAACGCCGCACCGTCACCGGTGAGCTCCACCTGCACCCGCTTGTCCCTGACCTCGATCCAGACCCCCGGCATCAGCGCAGACCCTCCCGCCGCCCACTCAGCGCCCAGGCGCTCTCAACTGCACCCGCAGCCACTCGAAGCTCCGCCGGCTTCGGCGAAGCGAACCAGGCCGCTGCAATCGCCGCGATCTCGACTTGCATGCTACTCTTCTTCACGTGCGCGGGCGCAGCTAGCATTCGCTCGAGCCAGCCTGTATCGATCGCCGCCGCACGAAATTCCTCGTTTTCGAGAATCCGTTCAAACAGCCCCAGGTTGGTCCTGATCCCACCCACAACATACGCGCTCAGCGCCAGCAGCATTCGCTCAATCGCAGCCTCGCGCGTCTCGCCAAACGCCACCAGCTTCGAGAGCATCGGATCGTACTCGAGCGGCACCGTCCAGCCCGCGTACACCCCTGAGTCTTCGCGAATGCCCGGCCCCAGTGGTCGCTCCAGACGGGTGATCAGCCCCGGCGATGGCATGAACCCGTTCTCCCAATCCTCCGCATAGATCCTGCACTCGATCGCATGCCCCCTCAGCGCAACATCTTCCTGGGCTAACGGCAACGCACGACCCTCGGCCACGCCAATCTGCAGCCGCACCAGGTCGAGTCCGGTTACGAGTTCGGTCACGGGATGCTCCACCTGCAGACGCGTGTTCATCTCAAGAAAGTAGAACGCCTCGTCTGGCGTTCCCGCGCCATCCACCAGGAACTCCACCGTGCCCGCGTTGGTGTAGCCGCATGAGAGCGCAAGCCGCACCGCGGCCTCACCCATCCGCTCTCGCAGCGCAGTCGAAACCACCGCCGACGGCGCCTCTTCGACGACCTTCTGGTGCCTTCGCTGCACCGAGCATTCGCGTTCACCCAGGTAGACGCATCGCCCGTGTTCGTCCGCCATCAACTGAATCTCGATATGTCGCGGCCGCTCAATCAGCTTCTCCAGGTACACTTCGCCCGACCCGAAGGACCGCTCCGCCTCACTCGCCGCTGCGGCAAACGCCTCGGCCAACTCTCGCTCGGCGAAGACCGCGCGCATGCCTTTGCCACCGCCGCCCGCTGCCGCTTTCAACATGACAGGATAGCCGATGGCCGCAGCCACAGCCCGCGCCTCCCCGGCGTCCTTCAATCCAGTGACAGCACCCGGTACCCGCGGCATCCCGGCCCGATCCGCTGCCTGCCTGGCCAGCGTCTTCGACCCAAGCGCCCGCATCGCCGCACCCGGCGGCCCGATAAACGTCACGCGCGCCGCGGCACACGCATCGGCGAATCCGGCATTCTCCGACAAAAAGCCGTAGCCCGGATGAATCGCATCCGCTCCGCTCTTGCTCGCAATCTCCAGAATCAAATCCCCGCGCAGGTAGCTTTCACTCGCCGGCGCTGGGCCCAGCCGGTAAGCCTCGTCCGCCGCCGCAACGTGCAACCCGCGCCGGTCCGCATCGGAGTACACCGCAACGGTTGCGATCCCCATCTCGCGGCACGTCCGCATCACCCGCAGCGCAATCTCTCCCCGATTCGCGACCAGCACCTTCTGTATCGGTCTGACACCCATTCCACTCACCCGAAGAATTCTAACCGACGCAAAAACGCCCCCCAGGTCGGGAGGCGTCTTTGTCAGCCGATTGCGGCGTTACTGCGTTACGCCGTGCGACTTCTCTTCCTTGATACGTTCGTTCTCTTTCCGCGCACCCATCGACTTCTGCGCATACATGTCCGCATTCTGCAGATCACCCTTCACCGCGACGGCATTGCCGCACTCCAGGTCCGCCTGGCGCCGGCTCATCAGCGAAAGATAGGTGTATGCCTCTTCATAGTTGGGGTTGATCTCGGTCGCGTGCTTCAGGTACTGCGTACCCTCGGTCACCAGCGGCGTGTTCACAGCCGAGAGCTTCGCGCACCCGCCCTTCGACAACTTGAAGTTGCCATCGCTCTTATCCTGAAGACCCTCAGCCGCCAGCGCCGTCGTCGCATTCTTGTAAGCCTGCAGCCAATCCACCACGCCGATGGTGTAGTTCGCCTCGGCATCGTTCGGATCCTGCGCAATGACTTTCTTCTCATACTGCTTCGCCTCTTCCGGATGCCCCATGTTCCGGTCGAGCGAAGCAATCTGCTTCAGCGCGTTTACATTGTTCGGGTCGCGCTGCAGGACATCATTAAACCCGTCAAGCGCCTCTTGCGCAATCTTCTTGTTGTCCGGTGTATCCAGGTTCGGGACAACCTGCGACGCATACGTCGTCGCCAGGTAAATCCGCGGATTCATGTTGTCCGGATCAATCTGAATGGCCTTCTGGAAGTGATCTTCCGCCTGCTCATAATGAGCATTCTTAAATTCGGCGACGCCCTTATTGATCTGGTCGTTGGCGAGCAGGCGCTTGCACCCCGTTGCGGACAAAAGTAGCAGGGCCATCAGACCGGCCGTAACCGGCACTCGTGCAGTCAGTTTCATGGGGCGATTTCTCTCCTTGGAAGAACGCGCAGACTGTTGGATGATGATGCCCAGTTCGATCCTCGCTGCCGTCGCTCGATTGTAACGGGTGAAACGCGGAATGCCTAGAGCCTAGAAGCTGTTGCAGCAGCTTGTTAGCTAAAAAACCTCTCCGCGCGAACAAACCTAGCCTAACGCATCCTTATACCGCCTGCCCGGATGCAACGAAAACCTTTTCTTAAAACCCAAAGCCCACCCTCTTCTTCAAGTCCACGCGCCACTAAAGCGGAGGACCCTGCAAAGGAAGAAACAACGTGAACACAGTACCACTTGCACCGCGCTTCTGACGACTCCGCAACAGCAGACGCCCATGATGACGCGCCACAATCTCACTCGAAATCCAGAGACCAAGCCCCGTACCCGAAGCACCTTTGGTCGTGAAGAACGGCTTGTACAACTGGTGCATCGTCTGCTGACTGATGCCACTGCCAGTATCAGCAATCGTAATGGCAACGCCCGCTACGCCACTCTTCCACTCGGTCGTGTCGCGACTCCGGATCAGCAAACGGCCGCCGTTCGCACCCATCGCCTCAATCGCGTTCCGCACCAGGTTGTTCAGCACCTGGCGAATCTCGCTCTCAAGGCACACAATCGATTCCCGCGATCGCTCCCGTCGCTCAACCTTCACCTGCAGATGCTCGGCCCGTGATTCATACAGATCGAGCACACTCTCCAGCAGCCCCGAGACCGTCACCGCCTGCGGCTTCGTCGACTGCTTGTAAAACCGCAGCGACTGCGACGTGATCAGCGCAACCCGCTGTACTTGCTTGTCCGCCTGCGCAAGATAGTTCATAGCCTGCGGCATGTCGCCTTCCTGCTGCGCCAGATACAACAGGTTCATCACGCTCTCAAGCGGATTATTGATCTCGTGAGCGATCGACGATGCAAGACGTCCCACCGCCGCCAGCTTCTCACTCTCACGCAGCGCAGCCTCAAACTCCACGCGCGCGGTTACGTCCGTCTGGATCCCGACAATGTGTGTCAGTGCGCCGTCGCGGTTGCGAATCGGTGACAGCGACAATTCGTTCCAGAAGGAAGTACCGTCCTTGCGGAAGTTCTTGATGATCGCCGTTACCTCGCGCTGATCGCGAAGTGCCTCACGCAGCAGGGTGACGCCGGGTTGATTGTGTTCGCCGCCTTGAAGAAAACGGCAATTCTGCCCCTGCACCTCTTCAAGCGAATACCCGGTCATCACCTCAAAGGCAGGGTTCACATACACCAGCGGAAGATCAGGCGCCTCCGCGTTGGCCACCGAGATGCCGCTGGTCACGGAACGGAAGATGCTCCGGTTCAAGTGCAGCTCCTCAAGCGCCGACTGGTATCGCCGGGCGAAGGCGCGATGAGCATAAAGAATCAGCGAAAGCTGGGCAGCCACAGGTCCGGGCTGCATCGGCAGCGTCAGAACACCTTCAAAGTCTCCGTCCGGCTCATTGTCATTCCCCGAAGCTGTCTGATCAGAGCTCCGGTATCGCACGGCGATCAGCGCCGGTGTGACAACCGCGATGTCACTCGCCTCAACATCATCCCGATGCAGAAGACTTCTTCGGATCTCGCGCGCCAATGCCTCATCGGCAACAATCAGTTCGAATCGCGACAACGATTCAAGATCGAACGAACTGCCGTCCAGGATCTCAGGCACCAGCTCCAGATGAGTGGATGCGCCCTCCACAAGGCGCCGGCTAACACCATCCTGGATCAGAATGCCCACACCCGCGTTTGCCGGGAGCGAAAGGTCTCGCACACCGAATCCGGACTCGAGGCCACTCTCAAAGTCAGACACGTACGACGGCTTCATCAGGGGCGCAGTTCTCCGGTATAAGGAGACGCGAAAATTTGATTAGGGGATGCCTTAAAACCGGGCCGCCCAACGATAAAAGGGCCGCCATCTCGGAAGATGGCGGCCCTTACGTCCTTCGCGATCACGGGAAAGCCTAGTCGCCCGAGACAGTCTCCTCAATCGAGTTAACAACCTCGACATTCGAAGCCTTCGGAGCGGGCGTAATGCCACCCAGCCCGCCGATCGCCCCAAGCGGAACAAACCCGCCCTCAGGAGCCTTCTCGCCCAGCACTTCCTTGCGATAAAGCGCGGCCATCTTCGCGTTCTCGGCCTCCTGCTTCATCTTCGCATCGCGCGCCCGGATCTTCTCTTCACGCGAGTTCTTCGCAATACCGCTTTTATCGAACGTATCGTTCGCAGCCGAGTTCACGTGCTCATCATTCAACACGAGGTCGTAGCTCGACTCCTTCTCAAGCCCAACCTTCTTGCCGCCCGCAAAGATCTCGTGACGCCCATGCTCCTCATACCACTTGGTCAGCGTAGAGGTCATGTGCATCTTCTCGATGATGTTGCGCCAGCCCACACCCGTGTTGTACGCGCAGAAGCTGATCTCGCCTTCCTGCGTCGCATACGGGATAATGCACTGTTCGGTGCGGCGGAAGTCGTAGTTGAACAGATCCTGGAACCACATACCCGCGATAAACAGGAAGTTCCAGCGATCGTCGCGGCGCTTCATGATGTCCTCAAGCGTACGGTCCGCAGTCACCTTGCCATAGTTGATCCCGGTTGCGCCGAAGCTCTTATCGAACTTCTGCAGCAGGTCCTTGATCTTGAAGTGCGTCGGTGCATTCTGTGGCGTGTAGTTGCGCATCAGCGCCAGCGCAGCGCCCACGCAGGTCAGGAGCTTGCCGCGGGCCGCATCGTTCACCCGTGCGATATCCTTCGCCAGGCGATCCGCATTGATGAACGCCGTCACCGGAGCCGCTTCCTTGGTCTCCTTGTCAATCATCAGCGCCATCGAAATACCGCAGTTCGGGTGGCAGCCGCAGGAGAGCTGGCCCCAGTCACGATCCGGTCCATGCACCAGGTCGGCCCAGTCCGAAAACGTCGACATGAACGAGATCGGGAACCAGTCGCGCGTCGGCTCGCCCAGACCCGTCTGGTTCTTCACATCGTGCGCCAGGTGCGACAGCGTATAACGCTGCGCCATGCGGCGCTCGTCCGAGATATCCTCGTCGCGGCCCGTGAAGCTCACCGGCTGGAACGAGAGGAAGTTGATCTTCTTCGGGTTCTCGAGCGCGAACTCGATAATCCGGCCAACCTGCTCATTGTTGATGCCGTTGATGATGCAGGTTACCGGCACGATATCGACGCCAGCCTCGTGCAGGTTATGAATCGCCTGCAGCTTTACGTCGAACGCATTGCCAACCTTGCGGTGCGAGTTCGCCGCGTTGCCGATGCCGTCGAACTGGAGATACGCATAGCGCAAGCCAGCCTCGGCCGCAGCCTTCGAAAACTCCTTCGACTTCGCAAACTCGATACCGTTCGTCGCCGCCTGCACCGAGGTGTAACCCACCTTGCGGGCATACGCGACTGCATCCAGGAAGTACGGCGATAGCGTTGGCTCGCCGCCTGAAAACTGCACCGACATCTGGCGCCGTGGCTTGATCGTCACCGCGTTGTCGAGCATCGTCTTGATCTCGTCCCACGTCAGCTCATGCACGAAACCCACCTGGTTCGCGTCCATGAAGCACGGATCGCACATCATATTGCAGCGATTCGTCAGGTCGATCGTCAGAACCGAACCACGGCCATGGGTCACAGTGGACGTTCCGTGATTGTGCAGCTTCTCGTCATTGTGCGCGCGAATGTCGCGGCCCGGGAATACCTCTTCGAGGTGCTTGAAGAACGCCGTATCGATCGACATCACGTCTTCAAAGTGACCGTGAATCGGGCAATCCTTCACCATCAGGATCTGGCCGTCGCGCTCGATGATCTGCGCCTTGATCTCGCC
>CAXTNM010000076.1:0-8443 GCA_964245715.1 uncultured Acidobacteriaceae bacterium
CTATAATTAAGAAGGGGAGATAAAAGCTTTCGCGACTCCCTGCGTGAGGTCTTCATGCCTGTCTTGGGCCCCAGGACCTCGCACAAGTCATTTAGAATGAACCGCTTGCCCCTAAATTCTTTGTTTGCAACATCTTACCTCTAACCTCAATCTTTTGAATATTTTAGAGGAATGGTGGGGGGGGGGTGGCCCCTTCAACGTGCAAGACGCACCAAGAACTGACGTAACCCTGTACGATTCCTCCATGAGGTCTGCGACGCCCCAACTCGACGCCGCAAACGCGAACCGCTCGCCCGCCATGGACAAAGCCGCGGGTTCTCAGGCCAAGCGAAAAGCCGCTTCGCTCTCCGTCCTTGCCGCCGCTCTCATCACCATCCTCAAGCTCATCACCGGTCTCGCAACCGGTTCTCTCGGCATGCTGTCCGAGTCAGCCCATTCCGGCATCGATCTCATCGCCGCGGCCATCACCCTCTTCTCCGTTCAAGTCGCTGACCGTCCCGCCGACGAAGAACACAACTACGGTCATGGCAAGATCGAATCACTCGCCGCCTTCCTCGAAACCGGTCTGATGCTCGCGTCTTCTCTCTGGATCGTCTACGAAGCCGTCCATCGCATCCTCTACCACAACCATCTCTCTCTCCCGCTTAATGCCGCTCCCTTCGTCGTCCTGCTTCTCTCGATCGCAGTCGACTTCTCCCGCTCGCGATCACTCCGCCGCGTCGCCGAAGACACCCATTCGGAAGCTCTCGCAGCGGACGCCATCCACTTCTCCACCGACATCTACGCCTCCGCCGCGGTCATCCTCGGTCTGGCCGCTACCGCGCTGGGCGAACGATACCACCTGCCCGCGCTCGAACTCGCCGACCCCGTCGCCGCGCTCGTCGTCTCCGCCATCATCCTGCGCGTCTCGTGGTCGCTCGCGCGCCACACCATGGACACGCTACTTGATGCCACTCCCGCCCAGGATGGACAGACTGCCGCCGCCACGCGTCGTAAGCTCATCCGCGATCTTGAGCAGATCGATGGCATCCTCGACGTCGCGCGTCTGCGAACGCGGCGTTCCGGCTCCGGCTACTTCGCCGACCTCACCCTTGCGATGCCGCGCAATCTTACCTTCCAGCGCTCCGAGCAGATCACCATGGCAGCGACCGAGGCGGTTCAGCGCGTGCTTCCCTCCGCCGACGTCGTCGTTCACTCGGTACCGACAGCAACGCTCGCCGAATCCGTCCACGACCGCGTCCGCGCCGTCGCTGCCCGCGCCAACCTCTCCATCCACGACGTAGCCTTGCAGCAATACAGCGGCGCTTTGCACCTCGAACTGCATCTGGAAGTCGACGAAAAGCTTTCGCTGCAAGCCGCCCACGAGATCGTTACCCGCCTCGAAGCCAACATCCGCGCCGAAATACCAGGGATCGCCTCGATCCTCACCCATATCGAATCCGAGCCCGCAACCATCGAGCGGCCCGCGGCTCTCGCCCGCGATCGCATCCTCGAGCAAACCCTCCGCAATGTCGCAACCGACTTTCCCGAGGTCCTGGACATTCACGACATCCAGGTCACGCGCCATCACGATCGCACCCAGGTCAACTGCCACTGTACTCTGCCCGACGAACTTCCCATGTCGGAGGTCCACACGATCATCACAGCACTCGAAAACGCATTCAAACTGCAGGCACCCGAGGTCAGCCGCCTGCTCATCCATCCCGAACCCGCAACCGATAACCGACGTTGAACGATAATCAAGCCAACATCGCAAAGCGATCCAAGCTCCCAAGAAGTGCTCGCCGTCCGCGACAAGGACGTACTTGCCGTTTCTTTAGGTCTCCCCAATGAAAGTAAAAGTCAGGATCCCGGTCAACTCTCGCAACTACACCTTCGTCGATAAGGTCCTGCATATCCTTTCGCTGATTAAGATGGTGATTCTGCGTACTCTGGGTGGCTTCGCCATGTTCGCCGTCTTCATCCTGTTCGCTTTCCTGGCGATGCGCATTGCGATCCACGGCCGAGAAGTGACGGTCCCGAACCTCGCTAATCTTTCGGATGCGGACGCAGCCGAGGCACTTAAGAAGCTCGGTCTGAACCTCTCGGTCGAGAACCGCTTCTACGCAGCGACCGTCCCGGTGAACCATGTGCTCTCGCAATCGCCAATCGCGGGTGCCCGCGTTCGCAGCGGCTGGCAGATCCGCGTCACCGAGTCGCTCGGAAACCAGCAAGTCGCCGTTCCGGATGTCACCGGCCAAGCCGAAGGTCCGGCAGCGCTCATGCTGAAGCGGCTGCAACTGGAGGTTGGCACCGTCGCCCACCTGCCTGCACCGTCGCCGTCTGGCGTCATCCTTGCGCAGTCGCCGCCGCCCAACGAATCCGGCCTTGCGGGCCCACGCGTCTCCCTCCTCGTCGCCGACGATCAGGAAGCGCCCGCCTCGATCGGCTACGTGATGCCTTCAATCGTCGGCCTCACCGTCGCCGGCGCGAACGAGCGCCTGCATTCTGCCGGCCTCCACATCTCCGCAGCCGCACAACCCATAGCCGTCCCCGAGAGCAGCAACCCCGCAGAAACGTCCACGCAGCCCACCTTCTCGGCGCCCACCGCGAACGACGCCGCGATCCCCGCGACGATTGCCGCTCCCCCGCCGATCCTGGGGAGTTCGATCATTACCAGCCAATCTCCCCAACCCGGCCATCGCGTCTCCCGCGCCGATCCCATCCACGTCACCGTCTCCAACGCCAACAGCCAATGACCGCGGCCACAGTCCTGCACGTGTAAGAAGCGCTTTGCCTCAAACCGGGAAAGCACCTCGCTCGGAACGATGTAGATCTTGCCGTTGCGCCTAAAAAGCCTCACGAAGCAGCGACTTCGCCTCCCAGACCAGAACCGGTCAACTTATCTTTCCGTCGCCGGATTTATCCCAACTCGCTCCAGCACCACTGCATAAAACCCATCACAAGCGCAAACCCCGGGGAGCGTCCGCAACACCCCATCCGCCATCAGCCCGTCCGTCGTCACGAGCCCTGAAACCTTCCTCACCATCTCCGAAACATCCATCCGCCGATACCCTGAAGCGACCGCTGCGACAACAGCCTCACACTCCTCCGGCTCCAGCGAACAAGTCGAGTAAACCAGACGCCCTCCTCCTGCCAACCGCTTCAGCGCCGAAGCCAGGATCATCTCCTGCCGGGCAGCCTGCCGCTTCAACTCCTCCACCTGCAGCCGCAGCCGAATCTCTGGGTTACGCCCCAGCGTTCCCGTGCCACTGCAGGGCACATCGCAAAGAATCAGGTCGAACTCGCCCAGGCTCGCCGGCACTTTCGCAGCATCCAGAACCGCAGTCTTGACCCTGGCCGCGTGAGGAAAACGCCGTAAGCGTCCCTGCATCGCTGCCAGCCGCTTGGCACTCACATCGGTTGCCAGCACTTCGGCTCCGGGTAGACGCGCCGCCATCACCAGCGTCTTGCCTCCGGGGGCAGCGCAGCAGTCCCAGACTCTGAGCGATCGCCCCTCAACCACCGGCGCCGCGGCAACCGCGATCTCTGCCACCAGGCGGCTTCCATCATCGATCTCGGGCAAAGCCTCGTCCGTCTCCGAGAACAAGCCGCCGCGCCCGGGCTCCTGCTGATCCGCCTCGCAGATCTTCAATGCCGCAACGCGCCCATAAGCCTTCATCCAGCGTTCCACCAGCCAGGTCGGATGCCCCAGTCGCTCGGCGAACGCAGACGGTAGCTCGAATACCTTCTCCTTCGGTTTTGGAGCGGTCGCAACCTTGCGCAAAATGGCGTTCACCATTCCAGTTGCATGCGGTTGACCAGCCGCCCGGCAAAGCTCGACACTCTCGCTGAGCGCCGCGTGCGCCGGGATGCGATCCATGTGCAGCAACTGGAACGCGCCCATGCGAAGCGTCATCGCGACCGGCTCCGCGATGCGCTGGTCCGGCCGCTCCAGGAAGCGTCGTACGCTCGCATCAAGAGCAATCTGCCAACGCAGCACACCCATCACGAGCGCAGTTGCGAGATGTTTGTCCGCGTCGGAGAGTTCTTCCATTCGCGGGCCACGCAGCAGGTCATCCGAGTGACCTTTGCCTGCCTCAACCAGCATCAAGATCTCAAACGCAACCCGGCGCGCCGGCGAAACCTTCGTCTGCGCCTCAAGCGCTCCCAGGGTCGGTCCGGCGCTCACCGGCCGAGCCTTCACAAACTTCTTCGGTACCCGTCCACCCGCCGCCAGCACCCGTGCCACCGGATCGTCGATGCTTGCCGCCTCCCGCTTTCCTTTCGCCTTCAAAGCCCCACCCGCTCGCCTGACTTCACCTGGAAACCGCGCATAAACTCACCAGCTACCATCCGTCTCTTGCCTTCCATTTGCACCTCCAGCAGCTCAATCGAACCGCCCTTGCAGCCGACGAAGATCCTACTTGCATCGACGCGGATGACACCGGGATCCATCGGCTCCTGAGCTACGCAGAGCCGATGCACAATCAGCTTCTTGCCCCTGATCGTCGTCCAGGCTCCAGGCCACGGCTGAAATCCTCGCCAGCGGTTTACGAGCTCCTGTGCGTTGCGTGAGAAACTCATCCGGCCATCCTCGCGGGTCAGGATCGGAGCGAGTGTTGCCGCTGCGTGGTTCTGCTCAATCGGCTGGACGGTCCCATCCTCCAGCCCTCGCAGCGTCTTCACCATCAACTCTGCCCCGATAGCCGAAAGGCTTTCATACAAGTCTTCCGCCGTCTCTTCAGGCGCAATCGGTACAACCTGCGCGAGCAGCATTGGCCCGGTGTCCAGGCCGGCATTGAGTTGCATCGTGGTCACGCCGGTCTCGCATTCCCCGTTCGCCACGGCCCATTGGATCGGCGCCGCTCCGCGGTACTTCGGAAGCAAGGATCCATGCAGGTTGATGCACCCGAATCTTGGCAGCTCCAGCATCCAGTCAGGGATAATGCGCCCGTACGCCACGACCAGGATCGCCTCCGGTCGCAGGCTCTCGAGCCGCGCGCGCAACTCATTGTTCTTCTTGATCTTCTCCGGCTGAAGCACTTCAAGGCTAAGCCGCTGTGCAGCCTCGCGGACAGCACCAACCTGTACCTGCATCCCGCGCCCCGCCGGACGATCCGGCTGCGTTACCACCAGCACAACCTCATGCCCGGCGGCAACGACAGCCTCCAACGTCGAGACGGCAAACCGCGGAGTTCCGCAAAATACCAGCTTCATGAATAAAGCTCCTGGTTGCTAGCATATAGCTCCCAGCTGAAAGGCAGCTCCATGCCTCCTGTTTTGTCAAAGCATGTGCGGAGCTAATCGCCAGAAGCCGATGCGACGAGCGGCTGGATCACCATTCGCCATTCCTCTGCATCTTGCGGATCTTTCGCAGCACCAGTTCACGCTTCAGACGGCTGATCCGATCGATGAATAGCACGCCATCAAGATGATCGATCTCGTGAAGCAGGGCCCTGGCAAGGAGCTCCGTTCCTTCCACCTCAAACCACTCCCCCGCTACATTCTGCGCTCGCACCTTAACCCGCTCAGCCCGTTGCACCTTCTCGCGAATCTCCGGGAGACTCAGGCAGCCTTCCTCCTCCACCTGCTTGCCATCGGCGCTGACCACTACCGGGTTGATCAGCGCGTACTTCTGCGCCTCATCTTTGCCAAAGCTCACATCAATAACCGTAATCCGCTTGGAGATGGCAATCTGCGGCGCCGCCAGGCCGATGCCCTGCGCCGCGTACATGCTCTCAAACATCTCCTCGACGAGCTTCTCAAGTTCCGCGTCGAACTCCGTGACTTCGGCACCGCGCTTCGCAAGCACAGGGTCGGGCCACTTCACGACCTCGTGAATCTTGCCCGCGAACTTCCGTTTCTCCACCTTCTTTACTGCCACCTTCGTCGCCACAGCTGCCTCTCCAAATCGAGCTCCGGGCTCCTAGCTCCCTGGATACTCTCCCCTACTAAAAACTAAAAATTAGTCATTCTAATATTTCCGAATTTGCTCCAGGTAGCCTTCGAAGTTCCGCGTCATCTCCCGCAGAGAATCTCCACCGAACTTCTCGATCATCAACCGCGCGATGGTCAACGCAACCATTGCCTCGGCTGCTACTCCCGCGGCTGGAACCACACAGACGTCGCTCCGCTCATAGGCTGCTTTGACGGGCTCGCGCGTATCAAAGCTCACGCTTCCAAGCGGCCTGCGCAGGGTGGAGATCGGCTTGAGATAACCTCGCACGACCACCTCCTCGCCATTCGAGATTCCGCCCTCGATGCCGCCCGCATTATTGGATGCACGCGAGAACTTCGTGAACCCCTCACCTTCATTGCCAATCTCATCATGAACCTTCGAGCCGAGCGCTGAAGCTGCTGTAACGCCGCGACCGAGTTCCACCGCCTTCACGGCCTGCAGACTCATGACCGCCTGCGCCAGCAAACCATCCATCCGCTCATCCCAGTTGACATGCGTGCCGACACCCGGCGGCAAGCCATGCACCACCACCTCGAAGACCCCGCCAATCGTATCTCCGGTGCGCAGTGCCTTGTCGACCTCGCCCTTCATCCGGGCTTCAGCCGCGGTATCGACACAGTTCAGGAAGATGTCATCCTGCGCATTTGCGGCGACGATCTCGTCCCACGCCGCATCGCGCCCCAGCTCCACCTCACCCACCCGCACCACATGACTTCCAACCCCTACGCCAAACTCAGCCAGCAGCATCTTGGCGAGAGCTCCGCATGCCACCCGCGCCGCACTCTCGCGTGCACTTGCCCGTTCGAGCACATAGCGCGCATCCGGAAAGTCATACTTCAGGCTTCCGGCCAGGTCCGCATGACCCGGTCGCGGGGACTTGACCGCCTTATGCTTGTCAGCGTCGCCAGCCTCGACTGGCAGAATCTCTTCCCAGTTCTTCCAATCATTATTCGCAAGCGTCATGGCGACGGGTGAGCCGATGGTCTTGCCATGGCGTACCCCGCTCAGAATATGCGCGGAATCCTTCTCGATCCGCATCCGCCCGCCACGTCCGTAGCCCTGCTGCCGACGCCAAAGTTCGCGGTCGAGCCGTGTCTGGTCGACCGGCACACCCGCCGGCAACCCGCTTACCTCGGCAACCAGCGCCTCGCCATGACTCTCACCCGCAGTCCAAAACCTCAGCAAATCACACCTGTACTCATCGGAAGATAGGGCGCTTCAACTGCCAGCACCAACCACTTATTGTAACAATCGATTGAGCATGCCCTGCCTTGCGGATGTCTCATGATTGTCGAGCGAGGGCTTTGCTGTTGCTGCCATCGGAAGCAAGGAAGACGTCCGAGGCGAAGGAAGATCTACTCTTCCTCAGCTAACCAACGGGCCGAGTTGAAGAGCGGCCGATCCATGCTGCGAACCCACTCAGTCGTCTCATCGGCCTTCTTGCCCGCGGCCACTGCTCCGGCAAACTCGCGTCGCAGCGCGGAGAACTTGGCCTCCACGTCGTCCATCGCGCTCAGCAGCATGGCCTCGGGCGTCATCGGCAGCTTGGGCGAGCCGAACTCATACTTGCCATGGTGCGAAAGAATCATATGCTCAACCAGGACACGCTTTTTCTCAGGAAACGGCTGGAGCAACTGTACCTTCTCGCGCAGCAATCCCTGTGCGATGGAAATATGTCCGACCAGCTGCCCTTCAAGCGTGTAGTTGAAGCTGGTTCTCCAACTCAGCTCCTTCACCTTGCCAATGTCGTGAAGGATCGCGCCCGTCAGCAGCAGATCTTCGTTGACCTCCGGGTAGAAGGGTGCGATTGCCTTCAGAACCTTCACCAGGGCCAGCACATGCTCCAGCAGCCCCGAGATCCATGCGTGGTGGAGAACCTTTGCGGCCGGGGCGATGCGGAACGCGGGACCAATCTCTTCATCATCAAGAAACGAGAGAACAAGCCGTCGCAGGTCGTCATCTCCAAAAGCTGCCACGATGGCTCTAAGTTCGGCATCCATCTGTTCCGCTGGGAACTCCGAAACCGGCTGAAAATCGCTCGTGTCCACCTCATTTTCGGCGGCCCCACGCATCTTTGTCAGCGTGATCTGCCACTTACCCTGGTACTTGGAGACCTGACCCTGCACCTTCACATAGCAACCTTCGCTGCAGCCTGAAAAGGCTTCCGCGAACTCCTCCCACATGCGTGCCTCGAGTGAGCCGGTCTTGTCACTCAGTGAAAGCGCGAGATACTGGCCGCCACCCGTCTTCTTCTCCCGAAGAGCAAGGCTCGACAAGCAGAAGAAGGTGGTGATCACCGCATTCTCAAAACGCGGCGCATCGGCAACATAAAAGTCCTTCATAGCTCTTCATCCTAAACGTGACCCGATCGAACCCACGTAATACCTCCCGGTCGGCGCCACTCCAATTTGGCCTTCGCTCAAAACGGAAAGACGCGGCGGGCCGGGGCGCCCCGGGGGGTGAAAGGTTGGCGAAATTGGGGGGTTTGTTTGCCGCACCCCC
>CAXTNM010000076.1:8453-21404 GCA_964245715.1 uncultured Acidobacteriaceae bacterium
CCTAATTCGGAGGATTGGTTCCCGGAACCGGCTGCCCTTGTTCCGGGCTACCCGGAGGCGGTTGGCTCGCCGGCGGAAGCGTCGTATCGCTCTGGCTCGGAACCGACCGCGGTGTAGACGAGTTCGGCGGCGTCTGCGGTTCAGTTGGCTGCGTCGGCAGATCGGTCGGCGCGAGCTTGGGATTGGCCGTCAGTGCAGGTGCCGGAGCGGGTGTCGGCTTGGTCTCCGGCTTCTCCGCCAGACGCTCCTTCGGCGCTCCCTTGACACGCTTCCTGGCATCTTTCTTCGCCTTCTTGGCGTTGGCGACGGTGTCTCCGTTCAAGCCAAGCGGAGCTGCCTGTTCCTTGGTGTCGGCCTTCTCCCCTGCGCTGGCAGGCGTTGCGGTGGCGATAATCTTGTCTTCCTTCTTGGCCGCGACCGCCTTCACCTTCTTCTCTTTGACCACAGGTTCGGTCGACGCAAAGCGCGTCTTCTTCGCGTCCGGCGCCTTGGCGTTCAAAGGATTGTCATCGAGGTTTGTGTTCGCGGCGCTCGTGCTGTCGGTCGCCACGGCAGCCGCGGTTCCGGCCGACGCCATAATCGCACCTGGAGCAGGAGCCTGGGCTGGCGTCGCCTCAGCCTCTTCAGTCGCGCCTCCCGGCAGAGCAGTGCGCGGAGCCTGCCCGTAGCGAATCTTCTCTTTCTTGATCTTCTTCGGCTTGCCGTTCTTACCGATCGTTGCCTTCGGAGAACCGACGACCGCCATACCGGTCTTGGGGTCGATAGTCGCGGTAGCCGGCACAACTTTGCCGCCGGTCGCATTGTTCGCCGAGGCTGCCTGGTAGCGAGCGTTGCCGTTGAAGCGCTCCGTTTGCTTCGGCTTCTTCTTGACCGCAGGCGGAACATAGGCCGTGAACTGGGGCACTGTCTCGTTCGCGCTCGCGCCTGAATCGACGAAGCCCGGTGCCAGGTTGACATAGCTATCTTCGCGCAGCTTGGTCAGGTATTCGCGCAGCGCAGGCTGCATCTGCTGCATGTAGATCGCTTCCTGGATCTGCGGCTCAACGTCCTTCAGCGGGGCCGGCCCGGCGTCATGATGCTCGTCAACTCTCAGGATGACAAAGCCCTGCCTCGTCCGCACTGGCTGGGTCGTCTCTCCTGTCTTGAGCGAAAAGGTGTCGTCCTGAAACACCTTCGGCAGAGCCTCGTCCCCTTTCTTGAAGACCCCCAGATCACCGCCGCGAACCGCAGTCTGCCCACCGGAATACTTCTTGGCGAGTTCTGCGAAATCGGCACCCTTCATGATCTGCGACTTCAGATCGTTCGCCTTCGCCTCCGCCTGTGAGACCTGGGCGGCAGTCGCATCCTCCGGCAGAGGCACCAGGATCTCGCTCAGTCGCTCCTGCTCCGGAAGATCGAACTCCTTCGCGTGCTCCTTATAGTAGGCGGCTTCCTCGGAGTCCGTCATCTGCAGCTTGCGCCCTACCTGATCGCGCACGACCTCCTGCTTGAGGATCCCATTCTTGATCTGCGCCTTGAAATCTTCATAGTTGACGCCCTGGGCTTCAGCCGCCTTCTTGAGATCATCGAGCGAATCCATATGGTTCTGCTTGCGAATCTCGTCCAGCTTGCGCACGACGTCAGCATCCGCATTCAGATCGAGTTCCTTCGCTTTCGAAAGCAACAACTGCTCGTCGATCATGTCGCGCAGCAGATCGCGCTGAGCCAGCGCCAGGTCACCCGCACTCATATGGTTCTGCTGGGCTTCCTGTCCAAGCTGCGTTTCAGCCCGCTGGACATCGCTCCGGGTAATAATCTGGTCGTTAACACGAGCGGCCACGTCTTCCACAACAGACCCGTGCGGTGTGATCGCCGGAGGGGCCGGAGGAAGCTGTAACTGGAGCGAAGGCGCTTCCACTCCACCCTGGTACCGCGGAGCCTGGACGACCTGCGCCTGCAACGACGCAACTCCCACCGTGGCCCACCCCGCGAGCACCATGGTGCAGGCCATCGCGAACCGCCGCTCAGCGCCAATTGCCCGAATTCCAACCACTCGCCCAAACTTCAACATCGTCTCGCTCACAGTCAACGCTCTCTCGCTCTCATCGAATCCGCATGCAACTACTGTTCCGGTTTTGATTGGACTCACCAAAAACTCTGTCGTAACCGGTGCCACCATTCTACCTGTTTCGCTCTCGGCTAACCGCACCCTGATATACTCCGTCCTACAAACGACGACGTCGAAGAACCGCTTACCGCGGCTGCAATCGCGTCGGTCCAACGAGGTCCTACCCGCTCATGGCTCCACGCACACGCCGCGCGCTCGTCTCTGTCACTGTCTTTCTCGCCACCTGTGGCGTTCTGGGCTCGGTTATCGGTCCCAAAGTCGCGGCCCAGTCCGATTCCGACGAGTCAGCCGTTCGGGACTCGATCAAATCGTTTTCCTCCGTGTATGCCGTCGTCGAGCAGAACTACGCCGAGAAGATGGACGACGATCACGCCCAGAAGGCGATCTACGACGGCGCCATCCCGGGGATGCTGCATGTTCTGGACCCGCACTCGAACTTCTACGATCCGAAGGCTTACGCGCAGATGCGCGAGGACCAGCACGGCCGCTACTACGGCGTCGGCATGACCATTCAGCCGCAGCTCGTGGACGGAACAGCCAAGATCTTCGTCTTGTTCGCGAATCCTGGAACGCCCGCGAACCGCGCCGGCATCCGCCCCGGCGACATGATCGTCTCGGTTGATGGCAAACCGACCGACGGCATGGACTCGGCAGGAGTCGCCACCCTCCTCAAGGGACCGCGCGGAACCCACGTTTCGGTCGTCATGAGCCGCGAAGGCTCCACCAAGCCGATCACCTTTGACGTCACACGGGACGAGATTCCCCGCCCCTCGGTCGACGTCGCTTTCGAGATCAAGCCCGGAGTCGGTTACATCCACGTCACCAACTTCCAGGAGACGACCGCCCGTGAAGTAGGCGACGCTCTCGAACAATTCAAGGCGCAAGGTCCGCTCAAGGGCCTCGTGATCGACCTCCGCGGCAATCCTGGTGGCCTCCTCAACCAGGCAGTCGAGATGTCTTCCAAATTCCTGCAGAAGGGTCAGACCGTCGTCTCGCAGCACGGCCGCATCGACCGCGACCAGGTCTATGCCGTGCAATCGGGCGAAGAAGGCCCCAAATACCCGATCGTGGTGCTCGTCAACCGGAACACCGCCTCCGCGGCTGAGATCGTTTCGGGTGCACTCCAGGATCACGATCGCGCCCTCATTGTCGGCGAGACGACCTTTGGCAAGGGTCTCGTGCAGACCGTCTTCAACGTGAGCGAAAACACCGGCCTGGCGCTGACCACGTTCCACTACTACACCCCCTCCGGGCGGCTGATCCAGAGGCCTTACGATCACATGTCGATGTATGACTACTTCTACGTGCGCGATGCCTCGAACCCCAAGGACAACGCGAATCGTGAGGTCAAGCTGACCGACGAAGGACGCACGGTATACGGCGGAGGCGGCATCACGCCCGACGAGCACATCGACCCACTGAAATCGAATCACACCCAGGATGAGCTCTACATCGACCACGCCTTCTTCAACTTCGCGCGTTCCTATTTTGCGACGCATCCGACCGTCACCAAGGACTTTACCGTGGATGACGCGGTGCTGACCGAGTTCAAGGCGTTCCTGAAGAGCAAGAAGGTTGACGTATCGGATCAGGATTTCAACGCCAACCTCGACTGGATCAAGGAAGCCATCAAGGAGAACATCTTCACGACCCAGTTCGGCCAGATGGACGGCCTCGAGGTGCACGACGAGTGGGATCCGCAGATTCAGAAGGCGATCTCGTACCTGCCCCAGGCCGAGGCGCTCGAACAGCATCTACAACCGAAAGCGACCACCACGGCGAGCCGCTAGTCTCCGAGTAGCCCAAAAGAGCCGCGCTTCCAGGCGCGGCTCTTTTGCATCCAGCAAGCTAAATTCGTGAAACCAGATCGTTCGCGATATACCCAGGTCGGTTGGAGCGGGAGACCGGGATCGAACCGGCGACATTCAGCTTGGGAAGCTGACGTTCTGCCACTGAACTACTCCCGCTCAGCTTCCTGAGTATAACGGGTTCCTTTGGCCTTCGCCACCCGCTGGCCAAAGCCCGCCTGCAACCAGAAGCCATCACAATCCATCAAACTGACAGAAAATTCATATTGACTGGAATGGCCGCGTCTTAATCTGCCGATCCCACGTCTGAATGTTTGAGTTTGTTCGATCGTCATCGCAGCTTGAGCTAGAGGCATCTTCGTCGCAGACGCGCCCTCAAGCCCGTGTTCCCTCCTGAAGCTTCGTCAGCTCGTTCGAAGCGTTCTCCCCGCACTCGCACCTCCCGTGCCCAACACCTTCCCAAGGAGATATTTTAGGATGAAGCGCTTATTCTTCTCCGTCTCGCTCGCCCTCTTCACGGCCTTTTGTCTAGTCATCGCCACCGCCAAGCCGGCCTATGGATATGTGGACCCCGGCTCCGGATTCCTTGCGGTGCAGACCATTGCGTCGGTCGCCGCCGCATTCGGTTATTTCCTCCGCCGTCGCATCCGTTCCCTCTTCAGTAAGAAGGATGATGCCGTGCTCGTGCCGGGTACGCTCCAGAAAAGCGATTCCTCCTCGGCGGAGTAATCTCCTCGCTTTCAACCTCACCGCTTCCAGACGAACGCTCCGCCATACCGCGGAGCGTTCGTCTGTTGCCAGGTCGCTTCGTGCGACAATCGACCAAGCCCAGATGCTGACGAAGTTCGCCCAATGCCTTGGTCTCGCGTCGCTCATCCTGCTGGAGAACTACGATGACTTCCTGGCCGGCGGAGGCAAGGCGCGTATGCACGTGCCCTTTGCCCTGAGAGGTATCGCCTGGGCAAACATCCTCGACATTCTCCTCGTCACTGCCATCCTGTTCGCCATCCTTGCGCCGTTAAAACGAACGCGCCTCTACCCGGTCGCGCGCCTGCTGCTCGTCATCGGAATTCCTTTCTACTTCCTCGGACGTCTCGACTCTCTGCTGCCGTTTGCCTTGCCGGAACTTTTCGCGCCAATCTTCAATCTTGTCTGGCCCGCCGCTCTTCTGGTTCTTTTCCTGAGATTTCCCTCCTGGTACCGTCGCGCCATGGTCTTCGGCAGCCGCCTTGGAGCCGCGTTCGCCATCTTCGCCGTCTTCTCCATCGTTCAATTGGTGGCCATCTCCACCTGGAAGCCCGGTCCACACCAACACAGCGTCCCCTGGGCCCAAACTTCGCAGCCGCCACGCACCCACCCGCGCATCGTCTGGATTCTCTTCGATGAACTCTCCTACGACCAGCTCTTTGAACATCGCGCACACGATCTACCGCTGCCGAACTTTGACGCACTCCGTTCGATCTCCACCCTCTACACCAATACCCAGCCCATCGGGTACCACACCGTCTCGATCGTGCCTTCGCTGATCGGCGGCCAGCTGATCGATGACTATCGCTACCGCTGGAACAATCAGCTGGATCTTCACTTCCCGGGCGTTCGAGGCTGGCACCGGGCCGACGGCCAGAACTCGGTCTTCGGAGATGCAGAGCAACTTGGATGGCGCACCGCGGTCGTCGGCTGGTACAACCCGTACTGCACCATCTATGCCTCGGCCATCGACGATTGCTACTGGATGAACTGGGACAAGATTGAAGGTCCCATGGCGCAGGACAAGACGCTCTGGCACAACACCTGGATACCTCTCGCGGAGCTCGAACGCCGCGCCACCTCGCCGGCCCGCGCCGCGCATTTCCAATGCAACTACGACGTCAATCAGCGACTGATCACCCATCTTGATCTTGAAAGGCATGCTCTCAGGGTTCTGCAGACCGATCAGGCCGACATGATCTTCTTTCATCTGTCGATCCCGCACAGCCCAAATATCTGGAGCCGCATCGACAACGCCTACACCACCACCTGCGATAGCTCCTACCTTGATAATCTCGCGCTCGCCGACATCGAAATCGGCAAGATGCTCGCCATCCTGAAGGCCTCCCCGCGCTGGAAGGACACCACCCTCATCGTGCAGGGCGACCACTCCTGGCGGGTCGAACTCTGGGATTCCCTCCCCGCCTGGACCGATGAGGACGACGCCGCATCGCACAATATCTTCGACCCGCGCCCCGCAGTCATCATCCACCAGGCCGGCCAAACCACGCCCCGGATTGACACCTCTGCATGGTCACTCCTCAACATCCATCAAGTCATTGAACAAGCCCTCCACTCCCGGCACTGAGTACCGCGCAGCGGTCCAACACCCCACGAAGTCTTCGCCGCCCGCGATAAGGGCGCACTTGCCTTGTCCTTGTCGACTTCGTGCTATCCTCCCCAAAAAGAGGACACCCTGCCCCATGACGAATCGCGCCCTCACACTCGCGTTGCCCCTTCTGCTCGCCGCCTCCTCTTTCGCTCAGCAAACTCCCATCCAGATCACCGCCGACCTCACCGACGCGCCGCGCAAGCTCTTCCACGCCGAGATCGACATCCCGGTGCATGCCGGCCCTCTCGCCGTCACGGCTGCCGCCTGGGTCCCCGGTCATCACGCCACCAAAAACACCGACAACGACATCACCGGCCTCGTCTTCACGGCAAATGGCGCCACCATCCCCTGGCGGCGCGACGACGTCGATCTTTACCAGTTCCATCTCACCGTCCCCGTCGGCGTCACCACGCTGCACGCGCACCTCGATTACATCGTCAACATCAAGGCCACCAACGCGCTCGCCGTCCTCGAGTGGGAAGACCTGATGCTCTACCCCGCCAACATCCCTGTCCGCCAGATCGCCATTCAACCCTCGGTCATCGTTCCTGCCGGCTGGGCCGTCGCCACCTCGCTCAAAGCCATCTCGCCCGCAGATCCCGAACACCCCGCCGATGGCCACGTTCACTACGCCGCCACGACTGTTCAAACGCTCGAAGACTCGCCCATCTTCACCGGCATCAACTTCCGCGAGTACCCACTCGCAACCACCCCAAAGCCGGTCTTCATCGACGTATTCGGCGATAACCCTGAAGACGTCGAACTCCGCCCCAACGTCATCGCCCACCTCCAGCATCTCGTGCCCGAAGCTGTGGCCATGTACAGCTCCACCCACTACGACACCTACCATTTCCTGCTAACGCTTACCAGGAACGGCCCCTACGGCGGCCTCGAGCACCACGAGTCCTCGGACAACTCCCTGCCCAACGCTTCACTCACAACGGACGACCTCGCCGCCGTCGGTGGTCCGGTCCTCTCGCACGAGTACACCCACTCCTGGAACGGCAAATACCGTCGCCCAGCCGGCCTTGCCACCCCCGACTTCGCCACTCCCATGAAAGGTGAGCTGCTCTGGGTCTATGAAGGACTCACCGATTATCTCGGGTATGTGCTCGGCACGCGCTGCGGCTTCATGACCCCCGACCAGTACCACGACTACATCGCCGGCGTCGCTGCTCGGCTCGATTCCACCTCCGGCCGCGAGTGGCGTTCCACCGACGACACCGCCGTCGGCATCTCCGGCCTGCAAGGCGGCTCCGCCTGGGCCAACTGGCGCCGTAGCTCCGACTACTACTCCGAAGGCGACCTGGTCTGGCTCGACGTCGACACCACCATCCGCAAGCTCACCAACGACCAGAAGAGCCTGCGCGACTTCCTCACGATCTTCCTCGCCGGCCACGGCTCAACCCCGCCTCAGATCGTTCCGTACGACTTCGACGAACTCGTCCGCGACCTCAACCAGGTCGTCCCCCATGACTGGGCCGCGTTCCTCCGCGAGCGCGTCTACCAGGTGCAGCCGCACGCGAATCTCGAAGGCATCGAACAGGGCGGCTGGAAGCTCATCTACACCGATCAGCCCACGCCCTATAGCAAGATCGGTCTCCGTCCGGGAACACCCGCGCTCAACGTCTGGTACTCGCTCGGCATCGCGGTCGATCCCGACGGCTCCATCACCGACGTCCGCGTAGGTGGCCCGGCCGATAAGGCCAGGCTTGCTCCCGGCGAGAAGATCCTGGCAGTCGACGGCCACATCTATACCAACGACACTCTGCGCAACGCACTTCGTGCGGCAAAGACCACCACGTCGCCCATCCCCTTCATCGTGCAAAGCGACACGCTCGTCCTGACCGTTCCCATCGACTACCACGAGGGCGAACGCTATCCCACGCTCATCCGCGTTGAAGGCACCCCCGACTACCTGGACGAGATCCTGAAGCCCCTCACACCAGCCAGGTAATCGAGCCTGCCCAAGAGGAATACCACGCGCAGCGATCACGGCACGAAGCGTTCGCCCCGCGCGATCAGCAGGCCGTCCGCCAGAATAATCTCCTACTCCTTATAAATCCTGACG
Organism: uncultured Acidobacteriaceae bacterium; assembly: GCA_964245715.1. Taxonomy (GTDB): domain Bacteria; phylum Acidobacteriota; class Terriglobia; order Terriglobales; family Acidobacteriaceae; genus Edaphobacter. The sequence continues at coordinate 16,799 of CAXTNM010000076.1, forward strand.
TAATCCACCAGGATCTGCGAAGGAAAGGGTGTTGCCGCATCCGGGTTGCCAGGCCACTGCCCCCCGACGGCAAGGTTCAGCAGGATGAAATTCGCCGGCCCATCAAACGGCCACGTCGCCCCGGGATACTTCGCCAGACTCTCCGTTCCGAACGTCGCGTACGGCTTGCTCGCATCGTCGACATAGTACGACACGCTCCCCGGCTTCCAGATCATCCCGTACGTATGCCAGGTCGCCGCCGTCACCCCGCTCGGAAACTCATAACGCTGCCCAATCGGCGTCCCGGTAAAGCCCGGCCCGTGCACCGATCCCATATTCCAGTCCGGCGTCTTCGCTGCATCCACCCGCTCCATCACGTCCTGTTCGCCACTCGCCGGCCAGCCCGCCGTGCTGACGGTATTGCCAAGCAGCCAACCCGCCGGCCAAAGTCCTTGCGCCTCCGGCACCATCGCCCGAAATTCAAGGCGTCCGTAACGAAAGCTGAAGAGTCCCTGCGTCTTCATCCGCGCGGACGTGTACACGCCGGCGGCCGGCTGCTGCGCCACGATGTGGAGATACCCATCCGTTCCGACATACGCATTCGGCGATCCCGTCGAGCACGGCGACGCGCTCGAGCCCCACGCGCAGTAGTCCTCCAACTCGGCGTTGCCAAACCCTGAGGCACCCGTGTCATATGTCCAGACTGCCGGATCCGGCTGCGCGTTCGCCCCGGTCGCATTCGAAAACTCATCGCTCCAGACCAGGGCGCCCGACGCAACTTGAGCTGAGAAAGTCTGCTTCACCACCGCGCTCGTCGCCGCCCCTGAGATCGCAATCGCCTGCACCGTCTCATTCGAATCGACCAACAACGGTGCGAGATATTGCTGCGACGACGGCGTCGGCACACTCCCGTCAAGCGTGTAGTACACCTTGACCTTCGCCCCACTCGCCTCCGCCGGACTCTCCTTGATCCTCACCAGCAGAGCCCCACTCTTTGCCGGCGTTACGAGGATGGTTGGTGCCGCCACCTGCTCCGCATCACCGCGACCGGTACCAGGCCGAGTTGCCGAAGCGTAAATGCTTGGGAAGGAAAACAGGCCAAGCCCGATAAGACCCAGAAGCCTCATCCGCCGGCACGAAGCCTCAGCCAGAGTGCAACCTTTACGACTACCGCGAAGAGAGTGCAACGTCGTCATGAGCACCCTTATAGCACTTCATGATGAGCCTTGGCGAAGGAGTGCGATCGAAGCGCACTCCTCGCGAAATCGATCCTCGTCAACGCCCTATTCTTTGACCTCTCGCGCACGTTGCGCAAAGCTCTCCCACTCCGCATCCGCCTGGCGTCTACCGCGCTCCATACCCGCCGGCAGTCTTCCCGCGCGCCTGGTAGGAAACGCAAACTTGCAGACATGCTCCTCTTCCTCGCGCTCCAGTGCAACTCCACCCTTTTCGGTAGTGATGGTCGCAAGGCAAGCCAAACAGATGGAATCGACCGTACCATCCGTCTTGGAACGATGTGAAAAAGGCACGCAGGACCCCAGTTGAAACAGAACTTAACTCCGGCTCTAGCTTAACCTGCCGGATCGAAACAGAACAATACAGCTTCGGTGGAATACCACCGGCCGATAGCAGACGCAGCACATGCATCCTAGGCGAACGCACTTCTTGCACACCTTGAACGACAAATCGCGCATGATATTGGACGCACGAGCGGTCTATCCTTCGTGGAAATGATACGTCACAGCACGAGTCGGAAAAACAGCGCGCAAGAACTTGTGATCCCTCGCCATCCCGGCAGGCGCTACGCTCGGCTAACATTCGGCCTCAGGACATCGGAGACGAGAGCATTCCCAGTTGCGTCAGCTTTTCGTAGAGCAAACGCCTGTGGACGCCCAACCTGCGTGCAGCATCCGACTTGTTACCGTGAGCTGCCTGCAACGCCTTCTCGATGAGATGGCGTTCCCAGCTCGCGACCGCTTCGTGGAAAGGCAGCGCTTCGACTGCCTGAGCGTTGAACATGCCCGGTTCAGCACTCTTCTCTCTTGCTAACTCCTCCTGGATGAGCTCGGCCGTAATCGCCCTGCCACCGGCCTTCACCGCAGCTCGCTCAATCAGATGTTCGAGTTCCCGCACGTTACCTGGGAAGGAGTATCTCTGCATGGCCACAAAGGCATCGGCAGCAAAGCCAGTCGAAGCCAGTTGATTTCGTTGAACATAGCGCGCAAGAAAATACTCCGCTAGGGGAAGAATGTCTGATTGGCGTTCCCGCAAGGACGGGAGCCGGACAGTGAAAGCATTCAGGCGATAAAACAGATCAGCACGGAAGGTCTTCTGCTCAACATCATCCTCCAACGAGCGGTTCGTGGCAGCAATCACCCTGACGTCGACGTGGAGCGAAGCCGTTCCGCCAACCCGCTCGAAGGTATGTTCCTGGAGAACGCGCAGGAGCTTGGGTTGAAGCGACAACGGGAGCTCTCCGATCTCATCCAGAAAGATCGTTCCGCCGTCTGCAGCTTCGAACTTCCCGCGCTTCTGTGCCACTGCTCCCGTGAACGCACCCCGTTCGTGTCCGAAGAGTTCAGATTCCAGCAGTTCGGGAGGCAGCGCCGCACAGTTCAGGATGATGAAGGGGCGACGGCTCCTCGCGCTATTTTGATGGATTGCCCCCGCAACCACCTCTTTTCCTGTACCAGATTCTCCCAGCAACAGAACCCCAACGTCGGTAGCGGCAACTCTGCCAATGTTCTTGAAGACCTCGATCCATGCGGTTGAGTTGCCGACAAGCTGAGGCTTCAATCCTTCCTCGGACTCGCCAAGGTCTTCAAGAGAGCTGTCTTTAAACCGTTGCTGTCGTAAGACTTCAACCTCGCGCTGCAGTTCCATGTGGCGGATCGCGCGTGCAACGGTGGCGAGGGCAAGATCGATATCGAGAGGCTTTGTGATGAAATCGTAAGCACCGAGCTGCATCGCCTGCATCGCATTCGGGCCCGTGCCGTGGGCGGTAAGGATGATGACCGGCATCGTGGTCAACAAACCTTCCGATTGTAGGCTTTTGAGAAACTGCTCTCCTCCTCCCCCGGGCATCTTCCAATCACACAGCGTAAGGTCGGGGGTTGCAGTCTGAAGCAGGGCAATCCCTTCCTCACCACTCGCAGCGCTCCGAGTTCTATACCCCGCGTCAGACAACAGTTCCCGCAAGGTCTCCCGGAAGTTATGATCGTCGTCTACGATAAGCACTTCAGACATCTTGTCCTGCCTCTGGCTCCGCCTTCCTTAGGCTAACCCGGTCCTTGCTCTCCAGCGGAAGCCGGATCGAAGCGACGGCTCCCCCGCCCTCACGGTTAGCAAGCAGTAACTCCCCTCCGTGAGCCTGCACAATCTCAAAGGAGATGGAAAGGCCAAGTCCTGTTCCAGTGTCCTTTGTCGTATAGAACGGGTCCATCGCGTGACGCAACGCGGCTGATGTGAATCCCCGCCCATCGTCCATGATGTCGATCCGGGCGAACTGCCCATCAAGCCTCGTGCTGATCGTTACGCCTCCATCGAGTCCATGGGACTGCGACGCTGAATGGACGGCGTTCTCCATGAGGTTATCGAGTACCTGCAACAGCCGCCCGCGGTCGGCCGTAATGATGACATGGCACGTCGCCTGGCAGATGATGTGAATACCTTGAGCCGCTTCTTTGTCTGCCCATGTCGAGGCAGTGACCGCGCAGAGATCATCGAGCGAGACGGCATGAAGTTGGAGCTGGATCGGTCTCGCAAAATAGAGGAGACGACTGATGATCGTGTCGAGCCGATCGATCTCTTCAAGAATCACCGCACTGCTCCGCTGGGCAGCTTCGGGGTCTACGGAACGCTGCCACATCTGGGTCCGCATTCGGATGGTGCCAAGCGGATTGCGCAGCTCGTGAGCAATGCCTGCGGCAAACTGCCCTAACGCGGAGAGTCGTTCGTTATGGCGGATCTGTGATTCGAGTGTGCGTTCGCTCTCGATCTTCTCCTGCAGCGCGCGCGCCAACGAGTCGATGCCTTGCAGAACGCGGTCGAACTCTTCGAGCGGAGGCCGATCCTGCGTTCGCTGACTCTCTGCCGGCAGGCCGCCTTCCATCGAACCCAATCGTTGAAGAACGTTATTAACTCCGCTCCGAATCTCCGTCGTAACAAACACGGCAAGCAGCGCCGTCATCAGTGCCGCAATGCCGAAGCCGATGCTTCCAAATAAGAGTTCGCGGCTCTGTCCGCCCTCAATCCCCGGTAAACGCTCCATCAGCCAGGCAGCCCCAGTCACCCCATCGGAGCGTCCGCCAGTCTCACCTGTCGACAGTGGTTCGTGGATCGGAACGGCTACAAAGAGAATGGCGTCATGCGGCCCCTCAAAGCGAAAGGTCTTGGTAGCGTCTGCCGCAACCGCCTCACGCGCAAGACTCTCAATGGTAGGCCGTTCTCGTTCGGGCATCCCCTTCTCCGCGCCCGGTCCCTCATGGGTCGGAAAGGCATATCCGACCAAAGCATCCGCTCTGGCAGCGTAGAACCCGCCCTCGACCCCGTCCTCATGCTGCAGGGTTTCAGCTGTAAACCCTTTCAGAAGATCGGGTCTGGGACGTGGTGGCCTGTCGCGTTCCGG
>CAXTNM010000077.1:0-12903 GCA_964245715.1 uncultured Acidobacteriaceae bacterium
AGCACGAGCCTTCTAAGCTCGGGGTTGCAGGTTCGATCCCTGCCTCGCCTACCAAGCCTCCCTATACTTCGACGCAGGCGTTTTCGTCGTTGTGGGTTGTCGCTTCCGCATGATCTTTTTTGCCGGTCCAATGCCGCATTGCCGCAAGCGCCATGAAACTGAGCGCGAGTCCTGAAACGCCGTTCCAGCCCCACTTTGCCCACGCGAGGCTCGAGAGCCACGAGCCTACTGCCGCTCCGGTGAAGTAGCAGACCATGTAAACTGTGTTGAGGCGGCTTCGGGCAGAAGCCACCAGGCCGAAGATCCTGGTCTGATTGGCCACTTGCGTCATCTGCGCGCCAACGTCGAGGATCACCACGCCGATGACGAGTCCAGCAAGGTGAACCCAAAGTCCGGCATTGACCGCGACCACGCCCCAAAGCAGCAGGTAGGATCCCGCGAGAATAAGCAGTCCAAGCCCTGCAACCCAGCGCGAGCCATGCCGGTCCGCCATTCTGCCAGCCAGCGTCGCCGTCATTGCGCCAGCTGCACCGACAACCCCAAACGTACCCGCGACGCCGGCCCCTAAGCCATAGTGCGTATCGAGGAGAAATGCCAGGGTGGTCCAGAAGCAGCTAAAGGAAGCGAACACTAGCCCGCCCAGGACCGACGATTCCCGTAACAATGGCTGCGTTGTCCAAAGCGTCCAAAGCGAGCGCATTGCCTCAGGGTAGGTCAACGCCTGCTTCGGCTTCAATTCCGGCATCTTTCGATGAAACAGTGGCACGAAGGAAAGACTGATCAGTGCCGAAGCCACAAATACCCAGCGCCACCCGTGAATCTTGCTGACCCATCCTGCAAACGTTCGTGCCAGCAGGATGCCCAGCAGCAACCCCGTCATCACGATCCCGATGGCACGCCCACGCTGGCTGTCATCCACCAGGTCCGGTGCAATCGGCAGGATGATGTGCGTCACCGCGGCTGAGATCCCCACCAGGGTGCTCGCCGCCACCATAGCCCAAAGTGTTGGAGCGATCGCGGTCAGCAGCAACGCCGCAGCCACTCCTGCATACATCTTGGCGATCAGCCCACGCCGCTCCAGCACATCGCCAAGCGGCACGAAACAGAGCATGCCCAGTGCGTACCCGATCTGCGTCGCGACCGCAATCAGTCCGACGTGCGCGGCGGTCGTATGAAAACTGCGCGCCATCTCTGATAGCAGTGGCTGGTTCAGATAGATCGCTGAAACGCTTACAGCGCACGCCACACCAAGGAAGGGAAGCGGCGCCTTGCGGGTCTCGCCCGCGTTCAAGGTAGTAGTTTCCAAGGAAATGCCCCAGTTCCAAGTCTACAACCCAGAGACTGACGCAGGTGTGTCCTGACCCCGTGTACTTCGCACACTTGCCGCAAGCGTCCCGCTACCGGGAGTTGGACGCTTGCCGAGAGCATCGGCGCTACTTTCCTCCCAGGGTCAGTTTCGCGATGGTTGCCAGCTGCATGAAGCTAGTCCCCTCATAGATCTTGCCGATCTTCGCATCGCGATAGAGCTTTTCGACCGGGTAATCTTTGACAAACCCACTCCCTCCAAACACCTCGATGGCCAGACTCGCGGTCTTCTCCGCAACTTGCGATGTGACGTACTTGCACATTGCGGCTTCTTTCAAGAACTCACTGCCGTTATCTTTCAAGCGTGCTGCGTTGTAGACCGCCAGCCGCGCCATTTCGATCTCCGTCACCATCTCTGCCAACTGGAATTGCATTGCCTGGAACTCCACGAGAGCCTTACCGAACTGCTTGCGCTCCTTCGCCCACCTTGCTGCATGCTGCCACGCACCGTGCGCAAGCCCAAGCATCTGCGCGCCAATGCCGATGCGCCCTTCGTTGAGCGTCTCGATTGCAATCTTGTATCCCTTACCTGGCTCCCCCAGCACGTTCGCCGCGGGAACCAAACAATCGGTAAACACCAACTCGCAGGTACTCGAGGCCCGGATGCCCAGTTTGTCTTCCTTCTTGCCCAGCGCAAATCCAGCCGTGCCTTTCTCGAGCACGAAGGCCGTGATCCCCTTGTAGCCAAGTGCCGAGTCAAGGGTTGCGAAGACGATGAAGAGGCCAGCCTCTTTTGCGTTAGTGATCCAAAGCTTCTGTCCGTTTAGTACGTAATCTTCGCCGCGCCGCGTGGCTCGCGTCTGCAGGGCAAATGCATCTGACCCACTGCCCGCTTCGCTGAGTGCATAAGCGCCAACTGTATCCTTCGCCAGCCGGCTCAGCCACTGCTTCTTCTGCTCGGGGTTCGCCCACCGGTTCAAAGCGTTCACACAAAGCGTGTTCTGTACATCGACCAGCACGCCCACGCTCGGGTCGACCGCTGAGATGGCTTCCACTGCCAGGATCGCGTCGAAGAAGGTGCCGCCAGCACCACCGAACTCCTCCGGAACCTCGATTCCCATCAGGCCCAGTTCAAACAAATGCTTCAAAAGCCCGCCGTCGAACTGCTGCGCCTCATCCATTCCCCGCACCAGGGGAGCAATCCTGTCTTTTGCGAACGCTCGCACCGACGATTGAAATAGCTCCTCCTCTTCGCTCAGCTGGGTTAACCCGCGCACCATCCCTGTCTTGACTCCGCTCACCAGAAAACCTCCATCCAAAACCACCCGAGTCTACCATTCCAAGTGAGCTTTCACCGCTTCCTGGAACGATCCCCCTTGCGTCAGCTTCGAGCCAGCCGGGTCGATATTGTTCATTGATCCTTGCTGAGTGTATTTAGCTTTTCCACTCTTGTTCCGTTCCTGTATTATTGCCACGTTTCAAAAAGCAAAGTTCTCGCGAAGCGGTTCTTGAAGACTCTCGTCTCGTGCCAATCGTATTGGAACGAAAGAGTTTGGAGGAAAATACAATCCGGCAAACGTCTTCTCGCGTTACTTGGACGTGCTTCACTGATTTCACGGCAATAAGATCCTCACAAGAAATGAACTTACAATCCGGCACTCACAGATGCTAATAAGACACAGCAACAGTTCGAATCCTTGCACGACTTGGCCACTGATGCGCCCAGCTCACTGAAGTGATCCTGAAACGCATCTCGTCGGGCAGCCGGGTCTTATCTCTCCGCTGCCTCCACCTCCCTAAACGTCAACAGGAGAACCACAGTGAAGACTCTCGATTCCATGGTTGAAAAAGCACTATCTCGGCGATCCTTCTTTGCCGGCGCCGGCGCAGTCGCTGCCTCCGCCACTTTGGCTGGCTGCAGCAGCCAGACCTATTCTGCCTCAGATGTGACTTCGACAGGTACGACGGTAGCACCCAGCTACACAGACGCTGACATCCTCAACTACGCACTGAACCTGGAGTATCTCGAGGCAACGTTCTATCTTTATGCCGCCACCGGCGCTGGCCTCGCCGCCGCCGACACCACGGCAGGTGCCAGTTCCTCCTTCCAGACGGTCGGTACTGTCACCCTGGGCAACGCTGCCGCGGTCACTGGCCTTACGCCCGCGCAGCAGGAAATTCTCAACGAAATCGCCTATGAAGAGCAGGAGCATGTGCGCTTCCTCCGTAGCGCGCTCGGACCCGCCGCTATCCCGCTCCCGTCGATCGACCTCTCTTTCTTCGGACCTCTCGCAGTTGCGGCCGGCATCACGACCGTGAGCAGCGGCACCGGCTCGTTCAATCCCTTTTCCAGCTTTGACGATTTCCTGCTGGGTGCTTTTATCTTTGAAGATGTTGGAGTGACTGCATACCTGGGAGCCGCGCCCTTGATCAGCTCTGCTGGTGTGGCCTCCGGGTACTTGACGGCGGCAGCTGGCATCCTGGCCGTGGAAGCCTACCACGCCGCCTATGTGCGCACCTCGCTCACCGGGGCGGCCATCACGGCTGGTTCCAGTTCGCTGATCACCATCGCCAATCAGGTCGAAGCTCTACGCGCTACGCTAACGGTTGGTAACAGTGCTGCGCCTTCCACCAGTGGCTCCGTTGAAACTGCTCTTGTATTGCCCACCACCACCATGACGCCAAGCGCGATCGTAGCCGCGAGTTCAGGTGAGGCAGTCGCCTTCTCCCGTTCCATTAACCAGGTCCACCACATCGTCTACGGTTCCGCAACTGTCGGTGTCGCGAAGGGTGGCTTCTTCCCCAACGGAACAAACAGCATCTTCGCCACCACCACCGCCTGATCTCGCCGACGCAGGCGACTTGGAAACCGATATCGTTTCAACCCAGAACCCTAAGGACGGGAAAATCTCATGGCTAACCAGGAAACAAAGCTTCTCGACGAGATCATCGTCACCAGTCGGCGCAAGATGCTCTCAATCGGCGCCTCCGCATTCGCAGGACTCGCTCTTGGAGCGGCGCCGCGCGTAGCAAGTGCAGCGACCTACTCCGACGCCGATATTCTCAACTTCGCTCTCAATCTTGAGTATCTCGAGGCTAACTTCTACTATCTCGCTGCATTCGGAACCACTATCGATAAGGCTAATACCGCATCGATGGCGGCTGGCGCTCCGGCAATCACTCTGTCCGGAACTGTCGGCACGGCGGGAACGGTCACTGGCGGTCCCACCACGGCGACGCCTTTTACCACAATTCAGGTTGGTTCCTACGCTACGGAAACCGCGATCGAGGAAGGAAAGCACGTCCAACTCCTGCTTACTTCGCTGGGCTCTGCGGCCGTCGCCCAGCCGGCCATCAATCTCGGCAGCTCCTTCTCAACCCTTGCGACCGCGGCCGGCATCCCCGGTGGCGCCGCCTTCAGTCCGTATGCAACTGATCAGACCTTTCTGGTCGGCGCCTATATCTTCGAGGATGTCGGCGTGACGGCATACCATGGAGCAGCCTCGCTTCTGACATCCTCCGGTAATGTCTCAGTTGCCGGCGGCATCCTCGCGGTCGAGGCTTATCACGCTGGCCTTGTCCGTACCACCATCAACGCGATGGATCCGACTGGTGCCACCATCGGCGGCTACACCAACATGATCTCCGCGCTGCGTGCCAAGCTGTCGCTCGCCGGTCTTCTCGGTGCAACCGCCAGCCCCTACGACGCCAATCCGGATGACTACGGTCTGGCCACGTTCTCAGTCAATCTCGGGGGCAGCGGTGCCGCTGTCACCGCAACCCGTCTCACGGACGCCGATCCCACCAACGTGATCGCGTTCGCACGCAATACCACGCAGGTACTGAACATCGTCACGGCTGGAGCTGCGGTGAACGCTGCTGGAACCGCGGCAGTCAGCCCGGCCAAGGGTCTGTTCTTCCCGAACGGACTCAATGCCGGCCCCAACGGCTTCAGCTAGACTGCAGCGCAGTCCTTGTGAAATAGCCGCCTCCTTACTGAGGCGGCTCTTTTGCGTTAGTAACGCCAGCTTTTCACGTCGGCACCGGTTGGAGCGGTGGCCAGCATGTGCTCGACCATGCGCGGCAGCACGCGCTGTGCCCAGTCCGCGTTGTTCTGCTGCATCGTGTATTCGGGCGGCCCGCCCGTGTAGCAGTGCGGCATGCCAGGCCCATATTGGAAGGTCGCGTCGGAGTGCGGCTCGCGCGTCGCCTCCAGCTGCTTCTCGAGCAGGTGAACCCCATTGTTCAGGAAGTATGTATCTCCATCTCCTACCGCAAGGTGAATCTTGCCTTCGAGCTTCGGTCCAAGGGTCGCCCAATCCCGCTTCAGGATTGCCGCGATGTCATAGTGGTCATGCCAGTACGCCAGCGTCTCTTTATTGATCGCGCCCGTCAAGGGATCGATGATCTCCGCCGGATAACCATCCTTGCCAGCGGGTGAAAATACAGCCTGCCAGATATCCCACTGCTCCGTGGAGCGGCCATGCGTGCCGAGAACGAACTCATACGCGAACTCCTGCTCAGCGGTCGCGATCACTGTCCCATCCGGCTTCCGGTCCGCTGCAATGGCGATCGATGCAAACGGGCCGTTCAGCCGAAATGCATTTGCATCGTCATACAGGTTAATATTCTGGTAGGCATGGAAGTCGACCGGATCCGGGCAAGCCACATAGGCGCCGTTGTACATGTCCGGGTAGAAGACCTGCGTCGCCAGCGCCTCCCAACCGCCGGTTGAACCACCAACGTGGCGCGAGCCCAACCCGCGCCGATACCGCGGTACTGCTTCTCGATGGCAGGGATCAGTTCCTCGTTGATCGCACTACCGTATGGACCCACATTCGCTGAATCCACGACGTACGAGTCGTCATAGTAGGGATTCGCATTCTGTACATAGATCATGATGACGCGCGGCAGACGATTGCTCGTCCAATCCTGAAAGAACCGGTAGCCTGAGGCTCCACGTCCTTTCGCATCCGCAAGCGAAGTTACGAACGGCACCGGGCCAAATCCTGCGTGGTAGTGATCCTGGTAGACCACGACCGGATACTTCGCGTCGGGATGCTCTTCGAATCCATCCGGCAGCAGAATCCAGGCTCCCAGGTAGGTATCCTTTCCCCAGAACACGCTCAGCTTCTCGCTCTTGAACTTCATGTACTTGAGCCACTTCGCGGCTGGCTGCTTCCTGGCCAGTACCTCCGGATCAGCATCTGTTCCTGCGATGGAAGGGAGGATCTTGTCCAGCGTCACCTTCACGGCCGTCTTACCATCCCAATGCACCTTCAACGGCGCGTTGTATGGATTGCCCGGCTTCTCGTTCCAGTGCTGACCCTCGCCCTTATCCGGAGGCAGCCAGACCGTCTTGCCCGTCGCCAAGTGGAACTGCTCGTAGACGTTGAAGACGCCCTGCACGAAGTAGTCTCCGGCTTCTAGATCCCTCAGAGACCGACGCGGATACCCTACGGTGGCCGCGTCAATCACCAGCGGACCTCCCTTACCGTCAGAATCCACTCCGAAAGCCTGCGCTGAACGATAGTCCTCGCTCATCTGCATCCGCGGCTCTTCTTCGGCAGACTTCGCGAAGATCAGAATAAGATGCCCATGCATCGCGCTCGGCAATGTAACTTCAACTTGCTGCCCTGCGGCAAACCCCACCAACCCAAACACCACGGCACAAACCCCAGCAAAAGAACGCATCCACCCTCCTGAATCGAATGAGTCAAGCATACCTGTGCGCCCTGTGATGAACTTCCGAGGAATCTTTCTTCCGATGGAGCAAAGTTCCCAAACTGCCGGGAGCGGCGCGCTGCCGACCATGAGGAGCCCGTTTGGCAGGACAGGTTTAGCGTCGTTCAACCCTCAGGAGTACAGGCCCTTTCGGCCTCAGCGAGACCGAAGGGTCCACCTTCATGGGTCCACCTAGAGCTGCACCCGGTTGAAAGCGCCACTCCTGGCACATTGCCGCCAGCGACAAAGCACCTTCCATCCACGCCAGCCCCTCGCCGATGCACTGTCGGCTTCCACCCCCAAAAGGGAAGTAAGCAAACTTCGGCCGGGTCGCCTTCGCCTCCGCCGTAAACCGACCTGGATTGAAGCTATCCGGCTCTTCCCACCATCTTGCATCGCGCTGCACGGCAAACTGCGGCGCAACCAGCACCGTACCCTTCTCAATCCGGAAGCCGCGATACTCATAGGCCTCCGCTGCCGTTCTCGCCGTCACCCAGACCGGCGGATAAAGGCGCATCGCCTCCGCAAAGACCCGCTCCGCATACCCGAGCTTTGGATAGTCTGCGGCCACAGGGGCACGTCCCTGCAAATTGGCGAAGCACTCTGCCGCCAACTCCTCTTGCACATCAGGATTCTCGGCCAGCAGCCACGCGGCAAAGCTCAGCGCATTCGCCGTGGTCTCATGTCCCGCCAGCAGGATCGTCAGGCACTCATCTCGCACCTGCGTGTCGGACATCTGCCCACCCTCTTCATCCACGCTGCCCAGCAGCATAGAAAGCAGATCGCCGCGATCCCCTGGCGCGGCCCTCCGCTCCGCAATCATGCGGTAGATGAGCCCATCCAGCAGCGCCCGCGCACGCCGTATCTTTGTCATTGCGGGAATCGGCAGCTGCTGGATCAGGTCCGGAAAGGGTAGAAACGCAAGCGGCAGAAATCCCTGGAAAGAGTCGACCGCCGCCGCAAACTCATGAACCTCGTCGTCGAACTTCGAGTCGAACAGCGTCTTCGCCACGATGCGCAGCGCCAACAGCAACATCTCGTCGCGCACATCGAAGACGGTCCCGTCCTTCCACTGCGAGGTCATCGCGACCGTATACGCCGAGATCACCTCACCGTACGCCGAAATTCGCTGTCGATGAAACGCCGGCGCAGCGAGCTTCCGCTGGCGCATGTGCAGCGGCTCTTCGCTCGTCAGCAAACCCTCGCCAAGGACCGCCTTACCCTTCTGCATGACCAGGTTCCGGTGGTGATGCCCGGCATCGCGCACCAGCAGTTCCTGCACGAGATCCGGGTGATTGAACTGCAGTACCGGCCGGCCAAACGCTTTGAAAAAGACGAGATCGCCGAACTCCTCAGCATTCTTCCGCAGCAGCGTCGCCGCGTCGAACTTGAACACATCGCCGCTGCGCACCCGAGCCCAGGTGGAAGGCCCCACCGGCGTCCGCCCGTCCACTCGCCACCGGATCTCCGGCCCTGCAAATCCCATAGAGTGAGTTTACGTGCGATTGCTAATGGCCTTTCGCCACAGCAACAACTTGCGTCGCGTCCAGTTAGCACCGCGGAAGTTTCCTTTTGGAGAACGCCAACGCTGCGTGTGTGTCTGAGCCCGGGCTAAGCTGAGACCTTCCGTCCGCCGCGGCTCACGATCCGCAGCTTCTCCATTCCCAGAATCTTCCGAGCCTGCCCTTTAGCATGGGCCCCCCACGGGCCGACTGGATCGAGTCGCACGTACGCCATCCAATGGCGCAAGGCCCGCCGCCGCTCCCCCTGCCGCTCGAAGGCAAGCGCGATATTGTAGTGAGCATCTGCGTACTGAGGTACCAGGTGAATCGCCTGTAGATAGGCCTCAATTGCCTCTTCAAGCCGTTGCATCTCGTCCAGCACATTGCCCAGGTCGAAGAAAGCAAGCGCGTACTCAGGATCGGCTTCGGTTGCGCGACGATAAAGCTCCTCCGCCTTTCCAAAATCACGCTGATTGAAGTGAATTGTTCCAAGATTGATACAGGCCGGCGCATGATCCTGACGTTCGAGGAGGATCGTCTCGTAGATCGCGACCGCTTCCTTCAGCGTCCCAGGATTTTCTTCCAGCTGTACTGCTTGCACGAACATCTCCTGCACCTGCAGCGCGGCGTGCATCGCATTAGCACCATCATCACGTGCTACCACCTGCAATTGGCGTCCGTCCACGGTGGCAAAGTCGAATGCCAGTTGCTGCGTCAGGGGATCCACCAAGGCGCCGGCATGCCGAAAGACCAGCCGGTCGCCGCGCCGCACCGCGCTCGTCTCCGCGAGCGCATTGCGCATGCCCGAAACTTTCTGCATCGCGTCCACCTGACGCCTGATGCTTCTCGCGGTGATGCGACGGTGCTTGAACTCACGCAGCATTCGCAACTGGGAAAGGTGTTCAAACGAGTAGGTCTCGTCCTCGCCCAATACTGGAATCAATCCTTCCCGCTCCCAGGCGATCAGTTGCGAGGTCTTGAGATGGAGGATGCGAAGCACGTCTTGACGCGTATATCGGGTCACGGGGGTATCTCGGTTTCAGCTACGGGCTACTCTCGTTCGAGCGAAACGCTCTTCTCGGAGTATCCTTCGCCGGTCTTCGTCAATCAAGCCCCCAACTCCTCGAAACCTAAGAAAGACGTGGATATCCTGTACCAAACGTGGTTCCGCCGGGTAGCACGCCACCTTGATCAGTTTGCGAGAGAGCAGGCGACACATCCACGCGTGACATTGAGCAGGAACCAGCGTGCGCCGTGCGGGTCGGAGGAATCAACTTTGTACAGCCAGCATCTTTTTAGCGCTGAGAGTGCCCGACAAGCTCGGAAAACTCCGGCTGTTCTAGTCCAGCGTTGCTTTTTTGCTCGCGGTTGGTCGGGTGGGGAGTGTGGAGCCGATGAGCGGAGTTGAACCGCTGACCTACTGATTACGAATCAGTTGCTCTACCAACTGAGCTACATCGGCCTGCTTCATCATTCTAACGTCACATCTCAGTTCAAGCAAAACCGTTGAACGCCGGTAGGGCTCAAAAGGTGAAGAGGTCGCCCGGCAACAGGGCGACCTCTTCACAAGGGAGAATAGTTCCAACGGAGGCAAAGCCATCAGAACTTTCTGGCGAAATCTTATGAGTGCCCCAACCCACTGTCAAGGCGAAAAGACCTGCTCTGCAACTTACTGATAAAAGACAAGTTACAGAGGCAGCATCTTACTCGCGTGGAATGTTGAGATTCTCCTTCTCTTCGCCACTTGATCGTTGAAGAACATAATAACATCTGTACTAACAAGGACTTATGCCTCGTAATGCACCTTAGATAGTGCATCAGCGAGCCTTAGCTTCTCCCTCGCTCCCGGGAGACGCCTGCAAAGCTGGGGGCGCTCCGCGAAGATCAATCCTCAAAAATTCGGGCTCGCTCGCGGCCGGCTTACCCTGCAGAACGCGGATGCCCGCCCGCGCGCCACCCAGGAACACTCCGAGCACGATCGCGGCCAGCGTGCCCACACCACAGAAAATCGAAATCGACTGTAGCAGCGTGTACGTCTTGCGGATCTCAGCGTGGAACTCTGGCGGAACCGGCTTGTCGAAGGTTACCTCTTGGTTCAGCTTCACTGAAGCCAACAGCGCCGTTGCCTGCTCTGGGGTAAAACCGCCCTGGGTCATCTCGACCATCGGCCCCAGACGCTTCAGCTTGACTGTACCCAGCGACTTGGCACCATCCCTGGCGATCTCCTGGTTTACAGCCAGTTCGATCGCGCGTCCACGGTCGCCGGCAATCTGCGGTGTCGGATACATCAACAACGTCAGCGTGCCATGGCCATTTCTTCCGCTGTATTCCGCCATCCCAACCTCGGCGCTTTTGTCCCAGCCCAGGATCTCAGTCGGTAGCACACCGCCCATCGCCTTGTAGGCGACCGGACCAAGCGCATAGCGCAGGCTGGACCCGTCGTAGCCGGTGTTCCGAAATGGAAACAGCGTTGGCAGCAACGGGGCCAGACTCCGACGTCCCGTCACCTTGGGCAAGCCGGTTTCCATCTCGTTCAACAGCAGTTCAACGGCGGCAGCAGAATCCCTCACCTTCGTCCTTACCACACTGATGCCGCTCAGCATCACCAACTCGCCATCCGGCAACTGTGTCTCTGCTGAACTTCCGTTTACGGGATGGACAGGATGACCGCCCACGCGAAAGTAGGTGTAAGCGGAGAAGGCTCCGGTCGCGTCGATGAACTGATAAGCGCGTGCCCACCCGCTGTTTCCGCCCTTCGCCGCCATAATCGCCCGCGTCTCGGTTCGCTTTAGCCCGTCTTCGGCCAGAATAGCCGGAACCTCCGGCTTGTCCGCAGGCACGTTCGCGGTCGCATCGTCGGCAACCAGGTGCTCGTTGGTCGGCAGCAAAGGTCCAGGAGGTTCCACAATTGTCGTGGGCGGCCCGGCGGGCGCCGGCACCGCCGTCTGCCCACCCGCGCTCAGCACTCCGACGAGCAGTAAACATGCAAGTACAAATTGCGTCATAGAGCCCATCAAGGTGAGACTACCACCGCGCCTTCACTGGTAGCAGACACCACCCCGGTCGCTTTTGTTCCTCGACCTGAACGCCTCGGCTTCACCCCACGAAAACTATTGAACGGAAGCTCTCTGCACCGGAGACTTTGTCCCGGCAAGGCCGCTCTCATATCTTGCGACACCGTTATACAAGCTCTCCGCGACACGCTGCCGATATTCTGGTTCCCGCAACTGCGCGGCATCTTTCGGATTAGTTACAAAGGAGATCTCGGCGAGAATTGACGGCATATTCGCCCCGATCAAAACCACAAAGGGAGCCTTCTTTACTCCCCGATTCTTCAATCCTTCGTTGCCTCTCGCCAGCCCGCCATAGAGTGAACTCTCCACGTCCGACGCAAACTCTCGTGACTCGTCGATCTTGTCCTTCAACGTGATCTTCTTGACCAGGTCGCTCAACTGGTGAATCGACTGGCCGCCGACGGCGTTCTCGCGTGCCGCAACGTCCAGGGCGGCAGGGTCGGACGTAAAGTTTAGATAATAGGTCTCGACCCCGCGTGCGCTCGTGTCTTCGGAGCTGTTGGCGTGAACGGAGATGAAAAGGTCCGCTTGCGCTTTGTTTGCAATCGCGGTTCGCGTCTCGAGCGGGATGAAGGTGTCGTCGGACCGCGTGTAGATGATCTCCGCGCCCAGTCGATCGTGAAGTAGTTTGCCAAGTCGTAGCGCCACATCCAGCACAACGTCCTTCTCTTCGATGCCGCCGGCCCCAAGCGTACCCGAATCATGCCCGCCGTGCCCGGCATCGATTACGATCCGGTTGATCTTGAGTCCCAGTGCCCGCACCAGGCTGGTCTCTCCATTCGCTGTCTTGTCCGCAGCCTTCGCGGGAACGGCTTCGGTAGTCGCCGCATCCGGGCTCTTTGTCTTCTTCCTCCGTGCTGCGGTGCTGGTTCCCGTTCCAAGATTGACGCTCGTGGTCGCCGGAATCCCGGTCACGGTCGCCGCGATCGGTTTCGACGTGGGAGACGTGGTCGCATCCACCCGTCCGGGGGCATCGCTGACGGCCGCAACCTCAACCGTCGTCGTCGAAGCCTTCATCGCGACAGCGCCCGGTACCGGCCGTACAATCGGCGCCGAACCTGACGCTCTGCCTGGTGTTCCGTGTCCCGCTTTTATGACATCAGGCGTCCGCGTGTCTCCCAAAGTACGCCCATTACCATTAGCCGCCGCCGCGAGCCCCGCCGCACTGGTTGACTCCTTCGGCAGCGAAGGCGCTGGCCGCACCGCATCTCCGCCATCCGTCAAACCCATGGCTGGCAGCCCCGAAGCATCGGCCGCCACGCTTGCTCTCACGGAATCTCCGGCCGAGACCGGAACCG
>CAXTNM010000077.1:12913-21349 GCA_964245715.1 uncultured Acidobacteriaceae bacterium
CCTTCTTCCCGCCGTGAATATCAATAATCAGGCGGTAGGGATTCGGCAGCAGGAACGCTGAGTAGTCCGTCACATCGTTCACGTCGAGCACCACGCGCGTCACATCCGGAGAAGATTGCGCGGCTCGAATCTTCTTCAGAAAGCCATCATCCGTCACGCTGAAGCTTTTCCCGACCAACTCCGCCCCTAGCTTTGCGCCGTGCAAATCGAAGTAGATTCTATCCGGGTTGGGCACCCTGGCCGCTTGGAAGGTCACCTGATCGCCCAGATCGATCGCCACCCGCGTATACGTTGCTGTCGACCAATGACGAATGCCCGTTACCACCGCTAAGCCTCGCCCCGAGTTCGCGGCAACATCAGCCTTGCGTGCCGGAAAAGCCGCCCCGGGCAAGGCACCATCGTTCAGCGAAACTTCGCCACTTGGAGCGCTCATTCCCGCGCCAACCAGATTGTCCTTCCGTAATGGAGTGGATGGAACCTGGATAGTCGCTGGTTGCTGCTGGCCCGCTTCAATCGCCTTTGCACTCTCCTCGGTCAGCGCCGGGCCCTGTGCCGCCGGCTCAGCTTTCCCTGCGTGTTCCCCTGCGGAAGCTGCGACCCCTCGCGGTCCATTCGTTGCCGCTGCACTTGGACTTCCGGTCTCCGCCAGCTCGGTCCGCGCCTCTTCCGCCGCCGCGCTCTTCGGAGCCTCTTTCACCAGTTCCCGAAATTTGCTCCGCGCCGTATCCGGGTCATGAAGATCCCGCTGCTCAATCTCACCTTCTACCAGCAGTGCAGTCAGCCGCAGCGTACTTCCCGGATACTGCGTTCGTAGAAACTCATACTGACCTACTGCATTACGCAGACTCATGTCATCGTGCAGCTCGCGTCCCTGCTCCGCCAGCAATTCGGCAACGTTCTTGACCGCCTCAGCCGCATGCGCATCCCGCGGATCATCGTGGTATACGGCGCGAAATCCATCCATCACTCGCGTATATCCCGCTCTGGTATGCGAGCCCACCGGCTCTTCCTCAAAGCCTGCGCGGCCTTTGACCGCCTGCTCCCACGGCGAATCGGCCCCTCCACGTACCCTCTGAGCCGAACTGAAGCCGACCAGCCCCCATACCAATCCGATGCAGCACGCTCCGCGCACTACGCCACCCCGCGAAACTTCTGCAAACACCGAAAAGAAGCCCGTCACCTCACAAGTTTAAGCGCGCGTTATGGCTGCGCGCGCCAAAACCCTCGGCTGCACCAACCCGAATACCCCCACCATCCCGTCAAGCCTACTTGCCGGGCGATAAGTCCATATGCTCGGAGTGCGGCCCTTCCTTGCCCTGCAGAAAGGCTTCATCATCCTCATAGCTCAATCGTGCGGAGAGTTCCAGGAATCCCAACTGCGCCTGCCATCGGCCGAGAAGTTCAAGCAGACGCCCCGCCTGTTCAGAAGTCAGATCCTTGTCGCCAAAGCTTGTAATCATGCTGAGCAGCGTGATCTCGTTCTGCACAACCTCATCCTGCTTGCTCTCAAAAGCACTTTGGAAACCATAGAGAGACGCATACTTTTCTGCTTCGCTATAAGGCATGTAGCTGAGAGCGTTGGTCGCTTGCGCCGTCTTCCAGGCCGTCGCATCGAAGCCCTTGAGCTGAAAGGTGGCGTTCATCGAACCCCTCTGAGCAGACTCATCCTTCGGGTTAGCCTGGATCCGTTTTAGAAAAACGACATCTGTCGCCAGATCGGCCTTCTGCTTCGCAATCCCGTCGAGCGCATCCTTCATGGGCTGCGTGTTGCTCTTGATCTCTTCGCGCAACATCGCGCGCGCCTCCTTCACCAGGGTGTGCTCCCGATGCAGCTCAACCAGCCCTTCAATCCCGACGGCGATCAACAATCCGATGGTGATAGTGACCAGGTGAACTGTGAAATCCTTCCATCCATGAATCGGCTGATGCGGCGCATGAACGTCCAAGCAGACCCTCCCGGTGACCAGAACTTCCAAGTAGTCTAGCCCAGGCGGCTATTCACCAGCACAAGCGAACATCGGACCAACGATCAACCCAGCAGACTTTCGACAACCTCCGCAGCCTTCACAAGCGCTCCATTCAACGCTCCAACATCAGTACCGCCCGCCTCAGCCAGATCCGGCCTGCCGCCGCCGCGACCGCCGACCAGACCAGCCAGCGTGCCGACCACCTTGCCCGCCTGCACGCGCGAGGTCAGATCCTTCGTCACGCCGACGATCAACGTCACTTTGCCCTCGGCAGCCGCGCCGAGCACGACCACCCCCGAACCCAGCTTTCCGCGCAGCTGGTCGACGATCTCGCGCATCTGCGCCTTGTCGACTCCGTCCACCCGCTGCGCCAGCACCTTGATCCCTTTGACCTCGACGGCCGTTGCAGACGCATCCGAAACCGAAGCCGCCGCAGCCTTGAGGCGAAGGGCATCGAGTTCGCGCCGTAGCTTCTTGATCTCTTCCTCATCGGCTGCCAACCTGGCGCGCAGCGCAGCCTCTCCGCCCGGCACAACTCGCGCCACGGCAAAGTCATGCCGGAATTCTTCAAGCGAGCTGGTGCCGGAGATGGCTTCGACACGCCGCACGCCGCTGGCGACAGACGACTCGCCAACAATCTTGATGAGGCCAATCTCACCAGTCGCCTGCGTGTGCGTCCCGCCGCAAAGCTCGGTCGAGAAGTCGCCGATCTTCACGACGCGCACCTTATCGCCATACTTCTCGCCGAACAGCGCCATCGCGCCGTAGTCGTTCACGGCCACGTCGATGGGCACGTCGACCATCGTCTGTACCGCGGTGTTTGCGAGCACCTGCTGGTTGACGATCGTCTCGACCTCGCGCAACTCCGGCTCCGCTACACCCGCAAAGTGTGAGAAGTCGAAGCGCAGACGCGTCTGGTTCACCAGCGATCCCGCCTGCTTCACATGCTTGCCGAGCACCTCGCGCAATGCGGCGTGGAGCAGGTGGGTCCCGGTGTGATTCCGCATGGTGCCTGCGCGCACTGCGCCATTCACAGCGGTGTCTACTTCGTCGCCAACCGCGATCGCCTGTTTTGCAAAAACTTTGTGAGCGAACACTCCCTGGACGGGCTTGGTGCAGCCCTTCACCTCGGCCAGCACGGTCTGATGATTGCGGACATAGAGCCAGCCCACATCGCCCACCTGCCCGCCTGAATCCGCATAGAAGCTGGTCGCATCGAGCACCGCCTCGCCCTCTTCACCAGGCTGTAAGGCCTTCACGCCGACACCATCCTTCACCAGCGCCAACACCCGCGCACCATCCAGCCGAAGCGCCGTGTAGCCCTCGAACTCCGTCTTCTGCAGCTCACGGTAGATGGGCGAAGCCGACTTCTGCGAGCCACCCCTCCAGGAGGCGCGAGCGCGTTCCTGCTCTTCTTGCTTCGCAGCCTCAAAACCTTGTGAGTCCGGCGTGAAGCCTGCGTCTCGTACTGACGTCTCGATGTAATCCTGCGGCACTCCGTATGTCTCGAAAACGTGAAACGCCTTCGCTCCAGCAATAGCAGGACGTGCCTTATACGCTGACCAATGATCCCAGTAGGCATCGAAGATTAAACCTGCGTTTGCAGAATTTGCGAGATCGAGATCATGAGCTTTGCTCGATTCAAACTGCTGTCGTTGTATGCGATTCAGCCTGTAGAACTCGAGAGCTTCTTTGCGCTCAGCGTCAACAGCCTTCTGCACCCACTCGAGCTTTTCAGATGCGATGAGCTCGTCAACTCTCCCGGAGCCCACAACCATTACCCGAGCAAACTGCTCTTCCTCAGCGAGCACAACCTTCGCCACCCGCTCCGCAGTCTCTACCAACTCTGGATAAGCCACCTTCATCTCATCCCGCACTGCGGCAACCATCTCGAACATGAATGGCTTCTCCTGCCCCAGCAGCCGTCCATGCCGAATCCCGCGCCGAAGAATCTTCCGCAGCACATACCCGCGTCCTTCGTTCGCCGGCAACACGCCGTCCGAGATCAAGAAGGTAGCCGCCCGCGCATGATCCGCGATGATCCTCAGACTTGCCGCACCCTTCTCATCCGAGACCTGAGAACTGACAACCGACAACTGAGAACCCGTCAACTCCGCTGCCCTCGCAATCAGCGGAGTAAACAAATCCGTCTGGTAGTTCGACAACACGCCCTGCAGCACGCAGGCGATCCGCTCCAATCCCATCCCTGTATCGATCGAAGGCTTCGGTAGCGGCGTCAACACGCCATCACTCGCGCGATCGAACTGCATAAACACCAGGTTCCAGATCTCCATATAGCGCTGGTCGTCCTGGCCGAACGGCAAATCCGCACCCGTCTCAGAAGCCTCCACGCCAAGATCGTAGTAGATCTCCGAACAAGGCCCGCACGGACCCGTATCGCCCATCGCCCAGAAATTATCCTTCGCCCCAAGCTCGAAGATGCGCTCCGCCGGCACGCCCGCATCAAGCCAAAGTTGATACGCCTCCGCATCCCGCGGCACGCTCGCGTCGCCTTCGAAGATCGTCACGTAGAGCTTTGCCGGATCGATCCCGAACCACTTGGGCGATGTAAGCAGCTCCCACGCATACGCGATCGCGTCCTTCTTGAAGTAGTCGCCGAAGGAGAAGTTCCCGAGCATTTCAAAGAAGGTATGGTGGCGCCGCGTGAAGCCGACATTTTCGAGATCATTGTGCTTTCCGCCAGCCCTTACGCATTTCTGCGAACTTGTCGCCCGCGTATAAGCCCTCTGCTCCGCGCCCAGGAAGACATCTTTGAACTGGTTCATGCCCGCGTTGGTAAATAGCAGGGTTGGATCGTTCGCCGGCACCAGCGACGATGAGTGCACACGGCGGTGCCCTTTCCCCTCAAAAAATCGCAAAAAGTCTTCCCGAATCTGACTGCCCGTACGATATTCCATACGTTCAAAGATACTCGAAACGGAAGTGCGCCCTGACCGCGGGCGGGTACTGCGTACGCTGGGAGCTTCGCGTGGTCCGAGCGTTGCTCGGCATGAAACTCCTCTTCGCAACCGGCGGGAGCGCCAAGCGAAGCCCAAGACCGCACAAAGTGCCGCCCGTCCGGCGCTAGGACGCTTTTAGAGTTTCAGCACCTTCGCCGCATTTCCTGCGGCCAGCTTCTCCAAGTCCGTCTCCGAAAGCCACCCTGCCG
Organism: uncultured Acidobacteriaceae bacterium; assembly: GCA_964245715.1. Taxonomy (GTDB): domain Bacteria; phylum Acidobacteriota; class Terriglobia; order Terriglobales; family Acidobacteriaceae; genus Edaphobacter. The sequence goes on from CAXTNM010000077.1 coordinate 18,050, forward strand.
CATCCTCCAGAAACTTCTTCCCCCGCGTATTCGCACTGAACGGGTAATCCACCGAGTACATCATCCGATCCAGCCCCACCACCTCAACCGCGCACTTCAGCGGTTGCTGCGTGAAGTAGCCGCTCGTGGTCAGGTGAAGATTGGACTTGAAGTAGTCGGCTACAGTCTGCCTCAGGTGCGACGGACCAGAGAGAATCCCGCTCGAACGAGCCAGCGCATACGGCAGGCCTTCGCCCATGTGGCCGATGATCACCTGCAACTCCGGCAGTCGATCAAACAAACCCGAAACAATCAGCCGCAGCGTATGCAGACCCGTCTCGGCATGCCAACCCCACCCGGCAATCGAAAGCAGCATCGACACATCGTCCGGCAGGCCGGAGTAGTAAGCCTTTTTTACGGTCTCCGGCGGAGGCGCCGGATGCAGGTACACCGGAACCTTCAGGCGCACGGCCGTCTCCCACACCGGCGTGAACCGCGGGTCGTCCAGAAAGAGACCGTCTACGGTGCCATCAACCAGCGCACCTACAAACCCAAGCTTCATCACGCACCGCTCTAACTCCTTGGCGGCGTTCTCAGGATCCTTCAGAGCGAGCGCTGCAAAGCCACCTAACCGTTCGGGATTTGCTTTCACGGCCGCGGCGAGTTCATCATTCACATCGGCTATGACGACGGTCGCCTCGCTCGCTTCGAGGCCGTCGAGCCCCATTGCCGCAAGGGACATCACCTGAAAGTCGACGCCGGCTTCGTCCATCGCGCAGATGCGCTCTTTCCCCATGTCGAGCAGCTTTGGCTGTAGGTCGGCCATCGGCCCGCCTCGACCGTAGGCGCCCGTGGCTTTTAGAAATCCTTCCGTAACAAAATGCTCTTCGAGCGTAATCGTCTTCATACCGCATAAGACGCCCGAACTAGCCCAGACGTCGCGCAACGACCCAACACCAACAGCAAGTGGTCACCTGTCTGCGACAGGACGCATTTGCGATTGCGTTTACTCCATTACGCCCGGCCGCCACGTGATTCCTTCCATCCTGAGCACAGGATCCTCCGTCTTCCGCAGCTTGGCGAATTCGCTTTGATAGCGCACCATCTCCAGGCAGCAAACCAGTGCATCGAAGCCGTCTTCACTGCCGTAGGCCTTTGCCAGCACACCTCGGCTCAAGCCTCCGTACAAGTCCGCCTCGGCGTCGCGGCGTGCCTTTAGATATACTCGCCGCGCGAGTTCATTTGACTTGGCGACCGGACCCGTCAGCAGACGCGTATACATCTCCACTAACGTCGGTCGTCCGTCTATAAAGTCCTCGAAAGGCCACACCCGAAAATCACTCTCCCAGAGTCGCAGCAGCCAGGGCATCGCGCGCAGACTGCCGGTGCCCACGCTGCCGCTGCCCCCAATCTGAAACGGCGACTTCGGCTGAATGCCTTTCATCTTTGCCGCACGCTCAGGATCGCCGCCTTCGAGTCCCTGCTCGACCTTGTTCTCCCAATCCGTCCGCCGCATCATGCGTCCGTAGCCTACCCCGGAAAACTCAGCCGGGCGCTTGTGCGGACGTCCCCAGAAGCGCAGGTCCCGATCCGCCTCCGTGCACGTCGTGCCGAGCCAGCGCTCGCCATGGCCCGTAGCAACGTGCCGCCAAAAATCAAAGACCGAAACACACCCATGCTCCTCTAGGAACCACGCTGGGTAGCTGAAGCAACAATCCACGCTAACCACCATCCGTGGCGTCTCCGCGGCCATGCCAAGCAGCCACTCCGTCAGCTCCTCACGCGACCGCCCGTCTTCAAGGACGACGGAGCCACCCGCAACCCGGCCCCGGCCCCGCGTCCAAACTCCCGCCCAGATCTTCTTTCGCTGACCCGGTCCCTTGTCTCCCGACCAATCCACCGCTACCAGCCGCTCTAACGCACTCACCACGGAACCGAACCTCAACCTCCAGCGTATAACTCCTGCAGGAGCGCACTACTCATGATCAAGCTCATCGTCTTCCTCGTTCTGCTGCTCACCTGCTGGCCGCTTGCGATCGCCGCGCTGGTTTTGTACCCCCTTGTATGGCTGGTGTTGCTGCCGTTTCGTCTCCTGGGCATTGTCATCACGGGCGTCTTCGACCTGATCGGCGCGCTGTTCTACGTGCCGGTCCGCATCCTGCGCAGCATCTAGACAACCTTAGAACTCCGGCAGCTCGCCGTACTTCTCTGCGTCCGCCTCTTCCACCTCGATCTTCCATCCCTTCAACACCTTGAACACTGCCCCCGGTGAGTACCCCGCGCGCATCAGCCTTCCCATCACGCGTTGCGCCTCCTTCGGCTCTTTCGGCGGCGGGATCCGTTTCCGCTCGCAGTACTTGCGCGCAAGCTCCACCTCATCCGTCTCGCCAAACGCCTGTTCGAGCGCCTCATCGGCGAGTTCCTTCCCCACGCCCTTTGCGCCGAGATCCTGGGCAACACGCCTCCGTCCAAACCCCTGGTTCTCTTTACGGAGACGCGTGTAATCCTGCGCAAACCGTGTGTCCGACAGGTACTTCAGCTCGACCAAGCGAGCCACAACTTTATCCATGTCACGCTCGCCGACATCGCCAGGGAAGGCGCGGGTCTTCATCAACCGGCGCAGGTCCCGCTCTGTTCGCATCCGGCGCGAGAGCGCACCCACTGCGTACTCAAACAATCCGGCTTCGCCCACCGGATCTCGCTGCTTCGGTCTAGCAAACGCCATAACCCTCCGGACCAAGGCACCACGAATAAGACCGGCAAAACTGGATCACGACAGACACAATCCCGTCTTTATCCGTGTCCTCCTGGTTATTTCTACTGCTTCGTCCAACGGTCGCACCAATCTCCCACAGTCTTATACCAAAGCTCGCTGTTCCTCGGCTTCTGTACCCAATGCCCTTCATCCGGAAAGTAAAGCATTTCGCTCGGAACCCCGAGCCGCTGCAGCGCTGTGAACAACTGATACCCTTCCGATACATCCAGGCGATAGTCCTTCTGCGAGTGAATTACCAGCGTCGGCGTCTTCGCATCCTGGATATGCAGCATCGGCGACCACTTGCGAAAAGGATCCTGCTCCGCTGGCTGGGAAGCATAGCGCCACGGCTGCCCGGGCTTCGTATCACCCGGCCGCCGGAACTCCCACTCGTTGAACCAAAGCTCGTCCGTATCGCCATACGCCGCAGCCGGATTGAACATCCCGTCATGCGTCACTATGCACTTGAACCGGTTCGTATGCGTCAGGATCCAGTCCGCCATGTACCCGCCGTAGCTCGCCCCCAGCGCACACTCGCGGTCCTTATCAATGAAAGGGAACTGCTG
>CAXTNM010000078.1:0-21117 GCA_964245715.1 uncultured Acidobacteriaceae bacterium
AACTAACTTGTGCAATCGCTACGTTGTGAGACGCGCAACGCGGCCGACGTGCTCTCGCTTGATCCTGGTGTCTTCGCGCTGCCTACGACGGTACAAGCCGCATCGACGCAGGACAGCCGCAGCGGCTCGGTAAACGGGGAGCGTTCCGACCAGGGCAACATCACCCTCGACGGCGTGGACGACAACGACCAACTCCGCGGACTTGCGTTCTTCCCCGTCCTTCGCGAAACTCAGGATTCGCTTGATGAGTTTCGAACGATCACAGGCAACGGCGGCGCGGACGCAGGCCGTTCCTCGGGGGCGCAGGTATCGCTGGTGACGAAGTCTGGTAGCAACAAGTATCACGGTGCGGCGTATGAATACTTCCGTCCATCCAACACCGTCGCGAACGACTGGTTCAACAAGCAGGCGCAGCTTGAGAGCGGCGAGGGAAACCGTCCGCCAAAGCTTATCCGCAACATCTTCGGCGGCGACTTTGGCGGACGCATTATCAAAGACAAGCTCTTCTTCTTTGGCAACTACGAAGGTCAGCGCCAGGCTGAGAGCACTGTCGTGACCCGGACCTCACCACTCGCCGCCTACCAGAAGGGCTATCTCACCTACGCAAACGCGAATGGCGGCACCACAGTCCTCAGCCCTGCGCAGGTCAGCACGCTCGACGCAGGTTGCACGGTCTGCAATACGGCGGCGTATCCGAATGGTCCGGGCCCTAATCCCAACACGCTTGCCTACCTGACTTCCATCCCGACCGCCAACACCCTAAACCCAGGCGCAGATGGTGACGGGCTCAACGAGGCGGACTACGTCTTCGCCTCTCCCAACCCGGTTCGTCTGAACACTTCCATCATCCGCCTTGACTACGTGCCCAACAGCAAGCACCGCATCTTCGGCCGCGGCAACCTGCAGAAGGATTTCATCGGCGGCACCGAACAGTATCCAGGCCAGCCTCCATCCACGGCCTTAATCGATAACAGCAAGGGCATGGCATTCGGCGACACCTGGACAATCTCATCCTCGCTCGTCAACGACCTTCGCTATGGCTACATCCGCCAAGGTTATGGGAACGTTGGTCAAGGCGTCGGGGATTATGTCGACTTCCGCTTTCTTTCAACTCCGACTGCGGAGACACGTAGCACCATCATCAGCGTTCCGGTCAACAACATCGTTGATAACCTCAGCTTTGTGAAGGGCAAGCATGACGTCGAAGTTGGTGCCAACTGGCGGCTCGTTCACATCAACAACTCCTCGAACTCTGACTCTTATAACAGCGCCAGCAGCAATCCTTTTTGGCTGACCGGTGCTCCGCCTGATCCTGGAACGCTTCCCAATACGCCAACTTACGCGGGAGGCTTCAGCAACTCGTACGACATCGCTTACGATAATCTGGTGGGGACAGTTCCATCCGTCACCAACGTCTACAATTACCAGATCTCGAGCCTCACCTCCGGGAGTCTCCTGGCCGATGGTGCTCCGCTCGTCCGCCACTATAAGGCGAACGAGTATGAAACCTACATTCAAGACCAATGGCGCATTCGTCCTAACCTGACGATCACCTACGGCCTGCGCTGGACCATCCTCCAGACGCCATGGGAGACCAAGGGACAAGAGGTCGCTCCCACCATCGATACGCATGCCTTCTTTACCGAACGCGAGACCGCAGCTCTTCAGGGGCAGACGTATGAACCCACTCTCCAGTTCGCGCCGACTGGTCCCTACTACGGCAAGCCCGGCTACTATCCAAAATCCAAGAATAACGTAGCGCCGCGCTTCTCCATCGTCTACTCGCCGGATCAGAAGACCTCCATCCGCGCTGGCGCCGGCATCTATTACGATCACTTCGGAGAGGGCCTCGTCAACACGTTTGACCAGAACGGCTCCTTCGGCATCTCGAGCGCTGTCACCAGCCAGCCCGACGTCCTCAACTCCGAGACCTCGCCGCGCTACACGGCACGAAATGTGCTTCCGTTCTCCAATGGCGCCGCGCCCACGACCACGGCCTTTCCCTACACCGCACCGATGGACAACTTCGCCATCACGTGGGGCCTGGATGACAGGATCAAGACTCCTTATACCGAGGCTCTCGACTTTTCCATTCAGCGGGATATCCCAGGTGGATTTAGTTTAGAGGCCAACTACGTCGGCCGCTTGGGGCGCCATCTTCTCCAGCAACTCGACCTCACTCAGCCGGTCGACTTTGTAGACACCGCAGGTGGGGGCGACTACTACTCCGCTGGTGCGCAACTCTCGAGAGCGGTTGATGCTGCGGGAGATCAGTGTGTGTTGTGCGGCACCAACGAAATCAACCCCGCAATCGGGGCGATCAAATACTTTGAAGATGTCTTTCCCTTCATGCAGAATTTGGACTACCCGGGCGAAAGCTCCACGCAGGCCATCTACAACCATGAATGGGCTCCGAATCGTGAACGCAACGGTGCGACCACCGCACTCGCCGACCTAGACTTCTACTGCCAGCTTTATGGCACGTACCCAGGCTGCAACACGCCGCCCCGTTTTTGGCAGAACCAGTTTTCGTCGCTCTATGCCCTGTCCAGTGTGGGTATGAGCTACTACAACGCGCTCCAGATTGCCGTTCGTCATCCCAGCCGGCACGGCTTTCAGGCGGACATCAACTATACCTACTCGAAATCGATCGACATGGGATCGGACGCGGAGCGTACGTCAGAGTTCTCGGGACCGACGGCCACGGGGACTGCAACAGCCGGTAGCGAGATCATCAACACCTGGAAACCGTACCTGAACCGTGCCGTATCGGATTTCGATACCAAGCACATCATCACCGTGGATTCGCTCTACCAACTCCCGCTGGGCAAGGGGCAGGCCTTTGCAAGTACGAACAATTGGCTGGCGAACGCGCTCATCGGCGGTTGGCAGCTGTCGGACGTCTTCCGCGCCACATCAGGATTGCCATGGGATGTGCGGGAACCCGGCTGGAGCACGGACTGGCAGATTGAAGGCTACGGCGTCCAAACCGGGCGGCTGAACATCAAGAAGCACATCGATCCAATCAGCGGTGACCCGGCCTACTTCGCGGGTTCCACCACGGCAAGCGCTATCAACACGGGCGTGTATACCGGCTCCCCCATCCGCTTGCCCTATCCCGGCGAAACTGGTCAACGCAACAACTTCCGCGGCGACGGCTATCTCGACCTTGACACCGGCCTCAGCAAGAAGTGGGGTCTCAGCGATCACGGCACCCTGAAGTTCACCTGGGAGGTCTACAACGTCACCAACACCGTTCGATTCGACCCGGAATCGATCGGCGAGAGCCTGACCAGCGGTGGTCTTGGAACCGCCTCAGTCCTTCTAACCCAGCCCCGTCGTATGCAATTCTCCCTGCGCTACGACTTCTAACCCGCTGCCCGACAAGACGGAGGACGGAGCGAATCAGCTTCGTCCTCCGTTTTGTCATGCCTGCTTGCGATCAGCCGGTTGTTCTTTTCGAGCTACTTCGTGGGACTTGGCAGCAGAAAGGGCGAGCAGCAGGGCTTCTCTGCGGGCTGAAACTCCATCAACTCCGCGCGCGTACCATCCGGGTCGTAGAGATTCAACTGCCACTTGCCATCGCGGCCAAGCTGCGCGGGACTGTGTTTGCCTGAAAGTGCATCGCGTTCAAAGAGGATGTCGTAGCTGTGTTCGATGTTGCCAACACCCAGCGCGAAGTGATCCAGCACGCCCGCGTTCTCCTGGGACATGGCAGCCGGAATCCCCGTCTTCTCCGGCCCCTTGGCGGTCATATACTCCACCCAGTCCTGCCCGTTCGGAAGTTGCATCGAGATCCAGTCCGCCGCATCGTCCTTCATGCCGCCATGCCAGTACGGGCGAAAACCGAGCAGGTTGATGTAGAAAGCATTCTCGGTCGGAACGTCATGCACGATATAACCCACGTGCATGATGTGATCGCTGACCGGGCTCGGCTTGACTGCCACAGGGTGGGCTGGAGGCTGGACAAACTCAATCCGGTTCCCCTCTGGATCCTTCACGGCAAAGTATGTGCTTCCATCGCTACCCTTGGTCACTCCACTCGGCACCACAACATTATGCGCGTCAAGATACCGCCTCATGGCCTCAGCATTTGAGGTGTTATAGCCTGCGCCATGAAACCGGTTCTTCGGATCCTGTTCGTTCGCAGGCAGCGGCAGCACCTCAACGAACTGAATCGGATTGAAGTAATAGCGCACCCCGGCCGGATCCTGCGGGTCCGTGCCTTTGGTCGCCCCAAGGTCATGCACGTAGAAGGCCTCTGTCTTCGCGGGGTCAGAGCTATAGACGCTCAGGTTGGAGACGCTGCTCAACTCGGGACGCTGCGAGTTCTCCTGGCCCCGAGCATGCGCTCCGTTTAACGCCAACGCACAAGCACCGACTGCTAACATCTTCTTCATCGATTGGTACTTCCTCTCCGCCTGCAATTTTGCCCACGCTCGCCACCTGCGAGTTCATCCTGCATCACAATGATGCTAGGGCACTCGGGCGATGCGAGTTCTTGCGAGTTGGACTATAGGTCGCCATTAAGTTGATGTCAAGGCAGTCCGAAGGCTTGCGCCCTGGCTAATGCACGCTATTCGATCTTCCCAGCCGCGTTCTCTAGAGTGACATGCGACAGCACCGCCGTGTCTGTCTTGTCTGGCAGGTGGGGACAGAAGCCGATGCCCACATAAAACGGACCATCGATATGCAACTGCATTGGTGGCCCAAACTGGTGCATCGCCTCGCCGTCCACACTGACAAACAGCGTGAACGAATCGCCTTTCTTCTCGATGCCGATCCGCTTCGCAAGGATGGGCACAAGGCTATCCGGCGACTTGCCGGCAGGAAGCCCGCGTCCACCGATGCGATATTCGGTATCCTTGACGCGAACGTCTTTCTCGGGCCGTTGCGCAAGCTGGATCATGCCGCCGCCATGCAGGGCAACCAGCGCTTCTTTCGAATCATCATCCAGATCCTGACGAACGATCAGCACAGCTTTGCGATCTTCATAGCCATTCGGATCCGGATAGGTGATGTCCGCCGCCATCGAGACGTCGCCCGACATCTTCTTCCATAAGTATCGGAACTCGTCGCGACTGTACCAGACGTTGTAGCCAGCCGAGGTGATCGTGTATTGCTTGGACGCCGGATCATAGCTTGCGCTCCCCGGCAGCACAGCACCTCCAACGTCCGACTGTCCCTGGAAGATCCCGATCGGCGTGTTGAAGGTTCTCGTGGCTCGGTGGAAGTCCGGTGGCGGCGCAACCTGGGTATGCGTCGCCGAACCCGGCTGTGCCCAGGCCGGTGTCGCTTGATTTGAAGATGTGGGCGCGCCGGTCGCTTGCGCATGAAGCAGAGACGGTGCAGTGCCAAGCAACGACGGCAGCAGAAGAGCCGAGAGCAAGAGTCGGCATGCAGATTCGTTCCTGGTATGAAGTGCGAGTTTAGTGATCAAGAGATCTTCCATAGTCGTTTGCTGGTCTTGTGGAGAAGTTCGTTAGGGTGTCCGGCAGTGCTGTCCAAGCCGAGCCGTTTCGGGCCGAGTCGAGAACAGTGAGGATGAACTCAACGCCGTGTACGCCATCCTCTACGCCTGGTATCAGCAGTGCTCGCGCATCCGGTAACCGTTCTTCGACCCGCGCGGTAATGTGTTCGGCAAGATCGCTATAGAGCTGAGCGAACGCCTCGAAGTATCCCTCCGGATGCCCAGCTGGAAGCCTGGTTGCCCACTTTGCTGCCGTGCTGAGTCCTGGGCCACCTCGCGTGATCATCCGGGACTGTTCGCCCAACGGAGTAAAACGGAGATAGTTCGGGTTCTCCTGCTCCCACTCCAACCCGCCTTTCTCTCCGTAGATCCGAAGCCGCAGATGATTCTCATTCCCGGGAGCTACCTGCGAGGCCCACAAACTTCCCTTCGCCCCGCCTGCAAAGCGCAGCATCAACTGCACATTATCGTCCAGCCGCCGGCCGGGTACGAACGTCGTAAGGTCGGCCGCGAGCTCCGTGCAGCGCAGCCCGGTCGTGAAGCAGGCAAGGTGAAACGCATGCGTACCGATATCTCCCAGACAACCTGCCGGCCCACTGCGAGCGGGATCGGTACGCCAGTCGGCCTGCTTCAACCCCGTATTTTCAAGCGGGGTTGACAGCCAATCCTGCGCGTACTCCACCTGGATCATGCGGACCGCACCTAACTCACCGGCGAGCACCATCTCGCGCGCTTGCCGGACGAGAGGATAGCCAACATAGGTATGGGTTAAGCCGAAGATCAAGCCGGTTCTCGTCACCGTTTCCGAAAGATCGAGTGCATCGTGAAGCGTCGTGGTAAGCGGCTTATCGCACATCACATGAATCCCCGCCTCGAGAAACGCCTTGGCGACCGCATAGTGCATGTGATTGGGTGTGACGATGGCGACCACATCGATCCTGTCGCTCCGATTCGCTTCTTCCGCCGCCATCTCGGTGAAGCTTCGGTAAGCGCGCGGAATATGTAACTCGCTTGCCGCCAGCAACGAAGTCTCCGAATCGGAGGAGAGTGCAGCCGCCACCAGTTCAAAGCGATCATCAAGCCTCGCCGCGGCTCGATGCACCGCGCCGATGAACGCTCCCGGCCCGCCTCCGACCATCCCCAATCTCAACCTTCGATTCAAAATCGCTCCCATGACTATCGTTACTTTCTCTGCGCATAGCTCTTTCAGGAATTAGTTAGTTTCCGTATTCCGAGTAGTTCCTCGATAGAGGATCTGTCGACGGCAGCGTCTGCGAAGTCATCGAACGAACGCTCCGCTGCCTGGATGATATGGCGATCGATGAACGGTGCGCCTTCAGCGGCGCCTTGCTCCGGGCTCTTGAGGCAGCACTCCCATTCCATCACCGCCCAACCTTCAAAGCCGTATTGGGTGAGCTTCGAGAAGATGGCGCTAAAGTTCACTTGCCCATCGCCGAGCGAACGAAAACGTCCGGCACGTTTCGCCCATGGCTGAAACCCACCATAAACCCCTTGCCGCCCCGTCGGGTTGAACTCCGCATCCTTGACGTGGAACATCTTGATGCGTGAGTGGTACAGGTCGAGGTACTCCAGGTAGTCGAGCTGTTGCAGAACAAAGTGGCTGGGGTCATACAGCAGGTTGCATCGCGGATGCTCGTCGACCAGGTCGAGAAACATCTCGAAGGAAACGCCATCGTGCAGATCCTCACCCGGATGAACCTCGTAGCAGAGATCCACATTATTCTGGTCGAAAAGATCCAGGATCGGCCGCCAGCGTTTTGCCAGTTCGGCGAACGCAGTCTCCACAAGTCCAGCCGGTCGTTGCGGCCAGGGATAGAGATAAGGCCAGGCAAGCGCCCCTGAAAACGTCGCATGCGCCTTCAGCCCCAGATTTTTCGAGGCTCTGGCTGCAAAGCCGAGTTGCTCGACCGCCCACGCCTGCCGTGCCGCCGGATCCCCATGCACTTGCTTTGGAGCGAAGCTATCAAACAGGGAATCGTAAGCTGGGTGCACCGCGATCAACTGCCCCTGAAGGTGCGTCGAAAGCTCTGTGAGTACGACGCCGTTCTCAGCCAGCACACCGAGTACCTCGTCACAGTAAGCCTGACTCTCTGCTGCAAGCTTCAGATCGAAGAGTCGTGCATCCCACGTTGGAATCTGAACACCCTTGTAGCCTAGCCCGGCGGCCCACGTCGAGATCGAAGCCAGGTCGTTATACGGCTCAGCATCGCCGGCAAACTGGGCGAGAAAGATTGCCGGACCTTTGATCGTCTTCATTAGGAATCCTCGGATGTGCTTACTTAGTGGGCGCCGAAACTGCAGGCCGTGGCTGAGTAGGAGCGTCCAACGGGTTTAATCCCTTGGCGTTGTTTGAATCGAGCGCCGCCAGATCCGCTCGATAGCTGACCGTATTCTCATTCGGAAAGGTAGCCGGGAGCTTCTGCGTGACCTTACCCGTAGCCGCCCATTCGACGCCGCGCTGCAGCGTTACCACTGCATCCACTGAGCTCAACGCCAGCGCATCGTGGCCTACGGCCGTGTGGAAGATCCGTCCCTTGCCGTATCGGGAGACCATCAACAGAGGCTCGTCGACTCCGGTGCCGCTGTTTGCCGGATCGGAGTAGGCGGTTGCCAGCACGGTCATGTTCGTGCCCGGCCCGCGGAGGCTATCGTAAAGCTCGTCTCCCTGGTGCATCCAGACCCGGGGCAGACCCTTCATGATCGGGTGATTCACATCGCGGGCCGTCATCTTGAAGGGTCGCCGCAGACCATGGTGACCCGCCTTGCCTGGCTTGTCATCCGACACCAGCTTGCCGTCGCTGTAATACCAGTGGGGCCCGGCCTTCTCAGCTCTGCCGCGCCATCCACCCACGCCGATCATCTCGTTGAAGGCCTGCCATCCGGGAAAGGCATTATCCGCCGCATGCACCGAGACCATCCCGCCCCCGTTCCTCATGTAGCTTTCAAAGGAGGACTTCACCTCCGCCGGCCAGCGCTCGTCTGGAGCGTCGTAGTTGAACACGATCACCTTGTACTTCGCCCACTCCGGCTTGAAGCTGCTGAAATCCCCGCCTGCTGGCGGAACCGTGACAACATCCACCTCAAAGAGCCCGACCTCGTCCAACTCCTTCTTGATCACCTGAGTCGTCACCCGCCAGTTATGGTAGGTCCCACCACTCTCCCCATCCAGAATCATCACCCGCACAGGTTCGGCGGCCGAGGCGCGTAGCGTGATCATGCACACAGCGATCACCAGGACAATCCATACTGCCTTCTTCATTCAACTTCTCCTGTTCAAGCGTTCCGAAGCGGTTATGGGCAAGCTTTGTCGAGGACCAAGGTTCACGCCTGGCAAAGCGCTAGTCATTCCACCCTTTTCCCGCAAGAATCTTTGGGGTGTATTTCTCGACCCGAGATGTGCGGGTAGAGGACTGCCTTGCCGCAGAAATCTGCAGGATATATCCCTTCTGGCGGCTCGGAGTGAGTGCAGTAAAGGCTTTCTCAAAAGAAGCATCTGCCTCGAGTTTTGCTTGCAATTCCTCGGGGACCTCTATGTCAGCGGCTTTCTTCAAGGGGACCTTTGCGCCGTTTCGTTCGAGCTCGATAGCTTCCTGAATGAATGCTTTGATGGTCGGCCGCAGGCGCTCCACCTCGGCTAAGGTCACAAAGCGTAGATGACGTGGCGCCTGCATATGCTCGCTGATACGGGTGAGTATATCGTCGGGTTCCTTCAGTAAGGCGCCCTTGAAGAACATCAGGGCAATGTAGTGGTTGAAGCGTTGGATCAGAACGATGTTCTTGCCTCCAGCCGTGTAGCAGGGCTTGCCCCACTTGAGCTCTTCGATCAGACCGCAGCTCTGTGCGATGTCGCTCAGGACCTTCGTTTCCTCTGGATACTGGTGGCGCGGGTGCTCCATGGGCGAGTGGCGCGCTTTTGGTATCGCCTTGGTCGCGGTCTTGTTCGGCAAGAGGCCCTCAGATGGCGTGACGAATTCGGGTACTTGCTTCGTCGCGTCGTTTCGCCCAATCAGGCTACAACAGACAGAAGGTCGTTGACGAGCGCGTCCCGCTGCCCAGAAACGGCAATCTCATGTTAGGTTGATTTGATGCAGCCGTTCACCAGTTCTAAGATCGCCCGAATTGCAGTATGCGTTTACTTGGCTCTCTCCCTCGGGCCTCGCCTAGCCGAAGCTCAGGTCGCCATGAAGGTCAACGACAAAGGTTATCTGGATACGCAGGGTTTCAGTGTCTTCCTCTACGACAGCACCTACCATCCTGTCTTCGTAGACCAGAAGAACACGGCCATGGAGATGATTCTGCACGGCCAGCGTATCGCTACCAACGGCGACGTGCGCCTGATGCCCACGCCCGAGCAGTGGGACCTTGTAGCTACCCTCAAAGGCAAACAGGCCGACAAGGCGGAAAACCGGCTCACCGCCAATCTCGCTTTTCCGACCTTCGATCTGAACTACACGCTTGAAGTCTCGGCGGAGCCAGGAGGCGTAAGGGTCAGTGTCAATCTTGACAAGCCGCTGCCGGAGAGACTGGTCGGGCGTGCGGGCTTTAACCTAGAGTTTTTGCCGTCGATCTACATGGGCAAGGCCTACCTGGTGGACGGAACGAAGGCCGGCATCTTTCCGCGAACGCCCGACGACGCCATGGTGAAGGTCTTGCCGCTGCCTGACGAGCCGAAGAAGGCCTACTATCTGGAGGATTGGGATAAGGCCAAGGGGTACACGCAGCCACTGCCTTTCGCCGAAGGCAAGAGCATTACGCTGGCGGTTGATGACGCGCTGGATCGGATCAACGTCCAGTCCGATACCGGCAATCTCATGCTGTTCGATGGACGCGACCGCGCGCAGAACGGCTGGTTCGTCTTGCGTTCGCTGATCCCAGCAGGGAAGACAACAGGCGCAATCGTATGGCACATCAAGCCCAACGAGATTCCGAACTGGACGCGTCCGCCGATGATCGCGCATAGCCAGGTAGGATACGCGCCCGGCTTCTCTAAACAAGCGGTACTCGAGCTCGATCCAAAGTACACCGGTCCGCAGACCGCCAAAGTTCTGCGCCTGATGGAGGACGGATCCTACAAGCAGGTGTTCGAAGGGCCAATCACGCCTTCCACTCCTTGGCTCCGCTATGTCTATTCGAAGTTCGATTTCACCCCGGTGAGAGATCCTGGCCTTTACGTCATCGAGTACGCTGAACAGCGAACGGCGCCGTTTCCCATCTCGAACGATGCCTACGCCAACATATGGCAGGACAGCCTGGACCACCATATCGCCGAGCAGATGGATCATGTCTCAGTGCGCGAGGCCTATCGCGTATGGCACGGCGCTTCCCACCTTGACGATGGTCGGATGGCGCCGGTAGTTGGTGAGCAGTTCGATGGTTGGAATCAAGCTACGGCCACGGACGGCAAATACAAGGGCGGCGATCACATCCCAGGCATGAACGTGGGCGGCTGGTATGACGCCGGCGATTACGATCTCGAGGAACCGGCACAGCTCAACGTAATCCAAAGTCTGGCTCTTGCGTATCGCACGTTTAACCTTAAGTACGACGAGCTTACCGTCGATGAAAGCGCGCGTTCGGTCGAAATGCATCGTCCTGACGGCGTGCCAGACACGGTCGAGCAGGTCAAGCACGGCGCCATGCTGATCCTCGCCCAGTACCACAATATAGGTCATGCTATTCGCGGCACACACGAGCCAGATCTGCGGCAGTATACGCACCTCGGAGACGCAGCCTCGAAGACGGATGGCCGCGTCTATGATCCCAAGCTTGGACCTAACGAGGTGAAGGGCGACTACTCAGGGAAACCGGACGACCGCTGGATCTTCACCAGCGATAATCCCTACTTCGAGTGGAACGCAATCGCCGCGCTGGCTGCAGCGGCCGATGTCCTGAAGGGCTATGACGACGCGATGGCAAAAGATTGCCTCAATATCGCGATCAAAGCGTGGAATGAACAGAAGGCTCATCCAACCCCGTTCCCAGCTGGGGGCTTTGGTGGAGGAGCGGCTCCGGCAGGTGCTCCCGGTGGCGGCGTACTGGCTGCGTCACAGGGTGCCGGCGGCGGCGCTCAGGGTAATCGGAACGGACACGCCATCCCAAGCGGCCCGCCAACAGCAGGCGCGTCCGGAGCAACAGAAGCCCCTCGTGCGCCCTTTGGTCGTGGCGGCTTCGGCGTCGGACAGGACTGGGCCGCAGCTCTTGAACTGACCATCGCCACCAAAGGCGCTGAGCCCTACAAAGCGCGCTTGAAGGAGCTGTTCCCCCAGGTCATTACCCCGCAGCAAATGGGCTTTCGCGGTTGGACCGCAGTCCGCGCACTGCCATACCTGGACCCGGGCGCGAAAGATCAGATGCGCGAGGCAGTAAAAACCTACATGGCGGGTCTGGACAAGCAGTTAGATGCGACCCCGTTCGGTGTGCCCCCGAGCCTCGGAACCTGGGGCGGATCCGGCGCCGTGGTCGACATGGCGATCCGGATGTACTTCCTGCACGAAGCCTTTCCTGACCTTGTAGGTCCGGAATATACCATGCGCGCTGTCAATTACATCCTTGGAACCCACCCTGTTTCCAGTACTTCATATGTGGCTGGTGTCGGTACGGTTTCGAAGACGAAGACCTATAGCAACAACCGGGCCGACAACGCCTACATTCCGGGTGCAGTGATTCCGGGATACATCATCATCAAGCCAGACTTTCCGGAATGCATCGACGACTTCGGCTTTCTCTGGTTTGAGGATGAAGCCGTTGTTGCTGGATCAGCAAGCTGGGTCGTCGCCGGCAACGCTGCGGATGCGCTCACCAGGGAGAAGCAGGGAATCGCGCAGTAGAAGCGCGGAGCATCGTGGCGATGAAATAAGCTAATTTGCTCACCGGATCCTGAGAACTAACCCCGGGTGACGCGGCTGCGTACATCCGGGATTAGTCCTCGATGCGTTTATCACGCTTGAGGGCTCGATAATTTCGCTAAGTTGAGAATTTGATGGAGGCGCGGGTCGGGATCGAACCGACGCATAAAGGTTTTGCAGACCTCTCCCTTACCACTTGGGTACCGCGCCCCAGGTGTGGACTCCTTATCGATGTGCAGACCAGGGTCACAGAGAAGGGGATCTGTTGGAGCGGGAGACCGGGGTCGAACCGGCGACATCTTCCTTGGCAAGGAAGCACTCTACCACTGAGCTACTCCCGCTCGTACCTCTGTAACTATATCGACTTCGAGAGCTTAGGTCAACGCAGGATAATGCGCATCACTGCGGTTTAGAACTCCTGCGGTACCGACGTCTCAAAAGGAATCCGTCGGCTCGCCACGAGATCCTTGCGATGGCGTACCACGTGTGGAGTAATCAAGAGCACAAGCTCCGACCGGTTGGCCTCCCGCACATCATTTGCCGCGGATTCCTGGAATCCCGGCAGGTCGCCCAGACCTGGCAGTCCACTGATAGCCGCCGACTCCGTACTGCTCAAGTCGGAGAGCATGACCGCCGTTGTTCCATCGGGCGTGGTCAGGTCGGACGTGAACACCTCGCTCGTGAGGATCGGGATGTTATTCAAGCTACCGCCCTCGAGAGCCTCCACCTTCAATTCAATCTTCATATCCACCATGCCCGATTTCAGCACGGTAGGCGTCGCCTTCAACGTCAGTCCGAGATCTTCGTACTGCACCTGCGGAATAGTCGTCGCTGCGCTGCTGCCAAGATACTGGTTCAGCAGCGTACTCGCACTCACCCCGTTGATGGAGACGCCCGCCAGGGCCGACGAGGTTGCGCTGCTCACTCCACTCGAGTAGGTTGCCGTCGTTATCGGGTACTTCTCACCAATCTTCAAAGTCGTGGTCTGGCGATCGCCGACGCGTACCGTTACATCATCGAGAGCCTGGGTGTCGGACTGCGACAACCCGAAGTTCAACGTCGCGCCGGAGCCCAAACTCAGACCTGTCGCCGATGCGATCCCGTTGCCGAAAACGGCGAAAAGGCCGGTGAGCTTTGCGTCCGTCACGGCGCCGCTCAGAACCAGTAGGAGCGCCTCCGCGACAGTATCCGTAAAGACGTTGCCCGTCGGCGTATAACCACCGGATGAAATCAACGTGTTGACCAGGGAGCTGTTCGAGGAAACGATGGATGATGCCTCCGAGTATGCGTTAAAAGCACTGACTGAGGTCGGAGTAGAAAGTCCGGTATTAACTGTCGAGGTCTTGTCTACGCTGATGAGCCGCACCTCGATCACCACCTCCGCCGCTCCATCGATCAGGTCATCCAAGGTCTCGTTCAAGGCACCCAACGTCGTCTCCGGCGCCCGCACGATCATGGTCCCGTTTGCCGCAATCACCACCTGCTTTACATCGAACACGTTCTTCACGATGTTCGTCAGTTCGTTCAGCTCTTCAGCGGTGCTGCCCGGAACATATATAGCCTCTTCAACCTGGCGTACGAGGCGCGCCCGATTCTCCTGCGTATCCTTTGCCACCAACAAAGTCCTGGCATCCATCGCCACGGCAAACGTGTGAGACATCTTGAGCAACAAAGGCATCGTGCGATCGTAAGGACTTGCCGGCATGTTGAATCGCAGTTGCACCGGCGCACCCTCGTCTACCGACGCATCGAACGCCACCTTCAAGCCATAGGCCTGTGCTGTCTGCGTGATCACCGTCTTCGCGTCACCGCGTAAGTCCACGTCCTTCGGTCCAGGCGTAGGCTGCACTTCGATGGGCGGTGCATAGACCGGGTCGCGAACCGGGGTGAACGTCGCCTTCGGCGTAGAAGACTGGAGCCCATTCTGACCGCCGAGAGAATGTTCGAGTAGCTCTTCGTTTTGCGGATCGATACCTTTCGCTTCATCCAGCAGCCCATCCGCCCGTCTTGAATCGCCCAGCATGCGAGCCTTGGCCGCGCTCTGTACCAACTCATTCACGCGATGGGTCCGCGTTAGATTCAGAGCCATCTCGTAATTTGGCTTCGCCGGATTAAGCTTCGTCGCCTTTGTGAAAGCGGCCTGCGCCGCGGGCAAATCCTTCTCCGCGATCAGCCGAGCGCCTGTGAGGTAAGCCTCTTCCGCTCTTTCGACGTCAGCCGCACGAACAGCCGTCTGCAACGGCACGGTCGGAACTACATCGCTTTGGGCCTTGGCGAAAGCTGAGAAGCTTAGTCCCACGCCCAGCGCCAGCCATCCGCACGCAAAGCGCTTGCTCGGTTGTAGGTCTTTTTGCGCCATGCCGCTAAGCGTTGGACGAAGCTCAAACAAAGTTGCTGTGTCGCCTCTCTTACATACAATGCGGGCTCGCACTACCAGGTGGCGATTATACCGACTCCGCATCTGACCCGTTCTTCACGCTACCGCATTGAAAGTATGTTGACGACCGCAGGCTGCTGCCTCGGGCGCTCGCTGACCGGGGGACGCCGCATGCCGTTACGGATCTGCGCCGTGTCCAGATCGAGCTCGGTCAACGTGCGGCTCAGAGTATTCCGGTGCATTCCCAGTTCCTCGGCGGCTTTGGATTGATTGCCCTTGTGGTGTGCCAAAACTTCAAGAATATAGCGGCGTTTAAATTGCCGCACCGCCTCGGCATACGAAACCCCGGCGCTGTGCATCTGTATGACCAACCCATCAAGTTCGCGCTTCAAGTTGTCCTCACCCTGGCGGCTTCGTGCCAGCCACCTTTGAAATCGACTTACATATGCTGTTCAAGCGTATGAGGCCTGAAGAGTTCAGGAGTCTCGTGTAAAAGATGCTTCGCCCCAACCGAAATCTGATCTTGAAAATGTGCTGGCACAACGAAGGATACCGCATGAGCCCCGCTTAGGAAATAGGGCCTGAGCACGGAATTCTCCAGCCACGACGCGTCAGGAAAAAATGCGGCCGCCATCATCATTGCTGCTATCCCCAGCAGAACCCCACGCGCCAACCCAAACGCCGCGCCCAACAGCCGATCCACAAACCCGAGCCCGATTGCCTTCACTGTCTTGCTGATTGCCTTGGCTACAAAGCTGAACAACACTGAAACCAAGGCAAGTATTATGAGGAACGCTATTACTTCACACAGCACCCAATCTGAGATGGTGCGCTGCAAACTCCCGGCGACCGTCTCATAGTTCCAGCTGGCGATAATGATACCCGCAATCAACCCCCCGAGCGATAACAAAACTCGGATTATTCCTTTCTGAAACGCCGCCGCGGTGGAGACCACGACGATCACTACCAGAAGCCAGTCAAGGCCAGTAAACGTCACTGCGGAAAGCGGCGCTTGCATCGATGTCGACCTCTCCTTTGCGTCCAAGAGCCAAAAGCAGAATCTATAAGTCGTCCCGGCCCGTCAGCAGCCGAAATGCCTGCAGGTACTTTTCGCGGGTGCGCGCGACTACCTGATCCGGCAGCGACGGTGCAGGCGCCTTTTTATTCCAGTGAATCGATTCTAGGTAGTCCCGCACATACTGCTTATCAAAGCTTGGCGTCGGACCTCCCGGCTTGTACTCGTCCGCCGGCCAGTAGCGGCTGGAATCTGGCGTCAGCACCTCATCCGCGAGCGTGATTTGGCCGTCATCTTTCCCGTGTCGGATCATCCCGAACTCGAACTTCGTGTCTGCCAGGATGACGCCTTTCGTCGCCGCATACTCCGACGCCTTGCGATAGATTGCCAGCGTCAGTTCACGCAGTTTCTGCGCCGTCTCCTCGCCCACAGTCTGGATTACCGTGTCAAACGAGATGTTCTCGTCATGGCCGCCGGTATTGATCTTCGCTGCCGGCGTAAAAATCGGCTCGGGCAGCTCGTCCGATTCGCGCAGACCGGCGGGCAGGGAGATGCCGCAAACCGCGCCAGTCGCCTGATAATCCTTCCAGCCCGATCCCGAAAGATAGCCACGCGCGACGCACTCAATTGGAAACATCTCGGCGCGCTTCACGAGCATGGTGCGCCCGGCGAGTTGCTCCTTGTACGGCTGCAACGAGGCAGGGAACTGAGCGACGTCTGCCGTCACAACATGATTTGGCACGATATCGCATAGGAAATCGAACCAAAAGAGCGAGATTTGCGTCAGGATTCGTCCCTTATCGGGAATCCCCGAGCCAAGCACATGGTCGAAAGCCGAGATGCGGTCAGTCGCGACAAAAACCAGGTCGCTTGAAGTGTCACTTGAAACTGCATAGACGTCACGCACCTTCCCCCGTGCGATCAGGGGAAGAGAACCAAGATCTGTTTGTAGAAGAGCACCCATCTCTAAAACGGTATCATCCCATGGCGTCGTTCGATTGCCTCACCGCGCGAAGCCCGTAATCTCACGAAGTGGTGCCCATCAGGCACGAGGAAGCATTTGCTTTACGCAACCCGTCTTGACTGGTCCCGCTCATGGCCGCTGCGGTTACCTTGGCCGAGGTTGACACTCACGATCTTTGAAACGCCCGGCTCTTGCATGGTGACGCCATAGATCACGTCCGCCTGCGACATCGTGCGCTTGTTGTGGGTGATCGCGATGAACTGTGTCGTCTTCGACATGTCCGCGATCATCTTCGCGAACCGACCCACGTTTGTCTCATCGAGCGGTGCGTCCACTTCGTCCAGGATGCAGAACGGCGCCGGCTGGAACTGGAAGATGCCGACGAGTAGCGAGAGCGCCGTGAGCGCCTTTTCACCACCACTCAACAGCAGGATATTCTGCAGCTTTTTGCCCGGAGGCGATGCCACAATCTCGATGCCGCTTGCGTCCGAGTTTGGATTTTCCGGATCGGTGAGCCGCATAAAGGCCTGCCCTCCACCAAAAAGCTTCGTAAACGTGAGCGAGAAGTTCTCGTTGATGACCTTATAGGCCTCGTCGAACTTCACGCGCGAGACGTCGTCGATCTCCTTGATGGAAGCCTGCGTGTTGTCGATCGACTCGAGCAGATCCTTGCGCTGCGCTTCAAGGAAGCTGTGCCGCTCGGTCGTCTCCTGGTACTCCTCGAGCGCCATCATGTTCACCGGCCCCATCGCTTCAAGGCGCTGCTTCAGGGAACGAGCCTCGCCTTCCTGCTCATTGAGCGCATCGCCTTCGATACGCGCGATCGTCGCATCCTCGCGCAGCACTGCGGCCTCAACCGCAAGGTCGTTCAGGCAAGTCGCCTGAATGTGCTCGATGTCGGAGGTGAGCTTGGCTACGCGCGCTTGTAAACCGGCACGCCTTTCGCGCACACCCTCCGCCTCGCCCCGGACGGTTCGCAATCTGGCGTCGAGAACTGCCGTTACCTCGCGCAGGGCCTTCGCCTCTTCGGTCAACCTTGCGCCCTGCGCCAACGCGGTCGCGCGAGTTTCAGCCGCCGCCTCATGCTGTGCCCGAAGGGAGGCCGTCTCTTCTTCGCGCCGCTGCTTTTCAGTCGCGGCAGATTGCAGTTGCTGCTCCAACTGTCCGATGCGATGCTGCTGCTGGTTGAACATGCGCGTAGTCTGCTCAAAGTTTGCCTGCGCATTGCGCCGGCGCTCTTCAAGACCCGCCAGCGCCGCACTCGCCTGGGCCGCCTGCTGCTGCAAGTCTTCGCGCTGACGCCGCAAGTCTGCCACTTCAGCCGTCATCTCGGATAGACGAGCCTCAAGCGACGCGCGCTCCGCCTCCAACTCCGCAGCCTCAGCCTGCCGTGCCGCAATCAAATCCGCCTTCTGATTTCGCGCGTCGCGATTCCGGTCCGTTGCCAGCATCCAATCCTGCAGACGCCGCTCGATCCGTGCCGTCTCCGACTCCATCTGCCGCAACGCCGCACCCGAGTTCGCCGCCTCGCGCTCGGCATCGCGACGCTCTGCATTCTTTGCTTCGATCATCGAGTTCTGCGCCGCCAGATCCTGCTGCAGCTGCGCGGTGCGTAGATCGGTATTGGCAAGCTCCTGCTGCAACGCTGCCAGCTTGGTCTCAACTTCCTTCAGCTCACGCTTTAACGCGAGCGGACCACCCGAAGTCGGCCTTCCTCCGGTCACGCTCGAGCCATGAAATGTCTCGCCGGTGGGCGCGAGAAAGTAGCCTTCAGGGAACTGTAATGCCAACTCCCGCGCGACCGCCGCATCCGGAACAACGAATCCTTCGCGCAACTTCGGCAGCAACACTTCGAGCGAACGGCCGAACCCATTCAGCACCCGCACACAGTCAGTCAGCGGCTTTACGCCTTCGTGCAAGGGTTGCGAAACCCGCTCGCGTCTGCCCTCGAAGTTCGCGCCCTCAACCAGAAAGGTAGCCCGTCCAGCCACGTCGGACTTCAGCAGCCGAATTCCTTCATCCGCGGCATTCCAGCTCTTCACGATGACATAATTTAGCTCATCACGCAGAAACTCATCGACTACCTGCTCGTACGCACCATCCACTTCAAGAAAATCCGCAAGCGTGCCAACGGTCGAGCTCTGCTCGCCTGGGGCCGTCTTCTTCGCCGCCGCGCGGAAGATATTTTTCACCGTGTCGGTCGAATAGGAGTGATCCCGAATCAGCCCCTCCAGCGAGCCACGCCGCCCGTTGACGCTTGCAACCTCGCCCCGTAGCTTGTCACCATGCCGCTTGCTGGCCGACTCCTCGGTGCGTCCCTGTTCAATCCCGAGCCGCAGCTCGCTGATCTCCATCTCCAGCCGCTTCAAGCGTTCGGTAACGCTCTCATGCGACATGCGAATCTGTCCACGCTGCAAGCCGAGTGTCTGCAACTCTTCACGAGCCATCGCCGATTCAGCGATCAGGCGCTCGCTCTCGCGTTCGAGTCCTGCTAGCGCAGCCTGTGCCTGGCCCTCTTCGTTCCGGACCTGCGCGACCCGCTGCATTATCTGCATCCCTGCGCGTCGCGATGTTTCCGCCTGCTGCTCGCGTGCCTGCACGCTGCGGACAGCCTCCTGCGCGGCCTGCTGCTTGCGTTGCGCTTCTCCTCGCGAATCACCTGCCTCGGCGTTCGCTGAGTCCAGAAAACTCCGCACCGCCTCCTGCTCACCGGCCAGCGTCGCAAGCTGGCCGCGCGCCGTCTCCAACTCCGTGGCGCCCGTCTCCAGTCGCACCGAAAGTTCCTGGACGCGATCCACGTTCGCGGACGTCCGCGCAAAAATTCGCTCCAGCTCGACCGCGCTCTGATTTGCGCTTGCCCCATGGTCGCGGATCTGCTGATCGAGCGCATACCCATGCTGCACGCCTTCGCTGTGCTCGGCATCTATGGCTTCGATCTCGGCAACCTGGGTGTCAATCTGCGCGGTTAGCGTCGCGATCTGCGTGGTCGCGCCCGCAAGCTCCCCGTCTAACTGCGAGATACGACTCGCCAGCACCACCTGCAGCTTGGCCCGCAACTCATCGCGGATCTGTCCGTAACGCTCGGCCTTCGCAGCCTGCCGCTTCAGCGTAGACATCTGCTTCGTCACTTCCTCAAAGATGTCATTAACGCGTGCCAGATTCTGCCGGGCCGACTCGAGCCGCAGCTCCGCCAGCCGCTTCTTCGTCTTGAAACGCGTAATTCCGGCAGCTTCTTCAATGATCGACCGTCGATCCTGAGGCTTCGCGCTGAGCAACTGGCCGATGCGCTCCTGGCCGATGATCGCGTAGCTCTCGCCCCCAAGCCCGGTACCCATGAAGATGTCCTGGATATCACGCAACCGGCAAATCTTTCCGTTCAGGAGGTATTCTGAGTCCCCGGAGCGAAACAGCCGGCGCGTGATCGTCAACTCGCCCGCCCGGATCGGCGTGCGCCCGAACTTGCGTCGACGGATCTTCAGCACCACCCCACCGTCTGAGGCAGGTGCTCCATGGGTCGCATCTGAGATTTGGGCGTCGGATGCGGCCTCCTCAGAATTGATAACTGTTCCCGGCTGCGCCTCGGCCACAGCCTCCTCGGTCTCGACCGCCCGCATCTGCCGCAGTTCGCCTTCGTTCCAGTCGGTCACATGCCGGCTGTCGATGGTCACATCCTTAGACTCATCTGTATCGCTGGTCCCGTCATAAACCTCGGGATCCACCAGCGTCAGCGAAACCTCCGCCATGCCAGTCGGCTTGCGGTCGCGCGTCCCGGCGAAGATGACATCTTCCATCTTGATGCCGCGCAGGCTCTTTGCAGACTGCTCGCCGAGCACCCACGTAATCGCATCCGAGATATTTGACTTTCCGCATCCGTTCGGACCCACAATCGCCGCAATGCCCTCACCCGCAAGCTGCACTTCGGTGCGATCGCAGAATGACTTGAACCCGAGTATCTGGACCTTCTTCAGCTTCAGCATAGGTTTAGTCGTACCCCTTCCAACACCGATGCGCTTCCTAATTGTCTGGACGGGAAGAAAGCGCAAACGTGTTCCTCAACTCTAGTGACCTCAATCCCCGGAATCAACGCCGGCAACCCCACATCTTGTGGATAAGACGTAGGAGATTCGACAGATTGGGACTCGCCCGCATTTCTTCGCCAAATCACCTGTGCAGAGATCCCGTACAAGTTCATCGCGATCACGTGCTGAACCGGCACAGTTCGCTTGCCTCAGGTGCAACGTCCTTCCTATAATCCTCATCAACAGTGAGTAAATACCCTCGCAGTACTCGGATTTCAAACCCTTTGCGTGATTTCAACCTCACTGATACCCATGACCTTACCGTCGGCTAGTGCAATTGATGGTCCTCCACGCACCGGTGTCACCGCTCGCACCAGCAGCATGCAAGGATTCAGCGGCAATACAT
>CAXTNM010000079.1:0-1409 GCA_964245715.1 uncultured Acidobacteriaceae bacterium
GTCTTTCGTTTGTACGGTGAGGATGTTGGTTCGTGCGTCTATGGCTGAAACGCGCGCTTCGGAACCTCGCTCAAGTCCGATGGCCTGGCTCCCGGACTCGTATCGAATTACGTCCCCGGTGTTGTACAGCGCGGCCCAGGTGCGGCCCGCTCCGGTGAGGTCGGAACGATGGGCAAGGGTCTGGAACTGACGGCCATCCGGGGAGAGTTGTCCAGACGATTGCAACTCTGCGCGGATGGCTTCGTTGATCTGTTCGCGGCTCTTGTTGTCTGGAGAAACGACGATGGTGTTGTCCGGCTTTGCAGCGTAGTCCTTTGCGATAGCGGCGATGCGTTCGGTTCCGCTCCGCAGCTCAGTCACGCGGTCCTGCTCAACCAGTAGTTGCACGCCCTTTGCCGTTTCCCCTGTGGCAAGATGCTGCACCGCTTTCAGTAGCTCAGGGTCTTTCTGCCGCATGATCTGGTCTAGTTGGGACGTTCGCATGCCTGCCTGCTGCATCTGCTCAAACGGCTTGCCGGCTTCGACGCCCTGATGCTGGCGAGTGTCACCGATGACTAGAACGCGGTCCTCCGGCGTCACCTTCTGGAGAAAAGCCCGCATCTGCTTGGAAGACGCGAGAGAGGATTCGTCCAGCATGTAAAGGCGAGGCTGGCTGGGGCTTTCCTCCAGCTTGCGAGCAAGGAAACTTTGCAAGGTGGTAGCCTCGATTCCTGCATTCCTGAGCTGGCCTGCCGCGCGGGATATGGGGGCAAACCCCTCAACCTTGTAGCCCTTTTGTTCCGCGCCCTCGCGGATGGTCTCTAAGGTCGTTGTCTTCCCTGAACCTGCCAAGCCCTGCAAGCCGTGGACACTATCCTGAGAAGTAAGTACCTCATGAACGACGCGCCGCTGAGACGCATTTAGAAAGTCCCGCGTGTCGCCCTGGGCGAACGCTTCGCGCTCGGTCATCATGGGCGCAAGGGTGTTCTTTCCTGTCTGCACGGCCTGGATGTTCGCGCGCTCAGCGGCCAAAGTCTCAGGCGTAGTGAACCGCTGAGAGGAGCCGTATTTCTCCTGGCCAACACCGCGGAAATCTCCGTTCTCGCGCCTGGTAGAGAACTCGTTTCGTACTTCTGAAAATGTCGCTTCGCCCATGCCGCGTCTGAGTGCGGTGGTCATAATCATGCGTTCGTCCGCTACGGCTTCCCGCTCAAAGAGATGGTCTCGCGCGAACGTCATCGCCTCCTGTGCGCGCATCGGTGTCTGGGGTTGGACGCCATGCTCGTTTACTCGCTTGCGAGCTTCGGCTATCACCCGGTCCGCCTGGTTGCCGAAGTCGGAAGCCATGTCTTTATGCGCTTGTAAAACCTGCTCTTTGGTGAGGTCCTGCTTCTTCTCGCGGGTTGCGTGGGCGGCGATCTGAGCCGCCC
>CAXTNM010000079.1:1419-20085 GCA_964245715.1 uncultured Acidobacteriaceae bacterium
GGGGTAAGGTTCTCCGACGGGGGGGGGGACGGGGGGTGGTTTGCGGGGGCGTCGCCCTGTCTGGGGGGGGCGCGGGCGCGCCCCCGCTCCAGCTCATACCCAAGCTCGCGAAGTCGGTACATCAAGTGCGATTGATAGACCGCTGTTGCGTAGGTCTGGCTCTCAAAGAAGGCTTTGGGATCAAGGGCGCGGGTGGAGCCATCCTCTCGCTCCGTGACGTTGAAAACGACGGCATGGGTGTGGAGCTGGGGGGCCGCATAGCCGTCTACAGGCCGGGCAGTGTCATGTTCGAACTTCGCCGCGATGAACCTGCCCGTAGTCTCTGCCGGGTGGTTGCCGCCGATACGGGCTTGGGTATACCGCTCCAGCTCAGTGAGCGCGGCGGATACCGCTTCCCGGTGGGCCTCCATCACCCGTTCGTCCCCTCCTACAAGGGAGGTGAGGGAGACGGACTTCGGCGCGGAAAAGGTCGCATCCCAACCGGCCCGGTGTTCGACGGTCTGCGTGACCGAACCATCTGCGTTGGTCTGTTCGGAGGCGATGCGATGGCGCACCATTTGCTCGCCGCTCTGGGGATCTTGGCCGTTCGCAAGGGCTAGAAACGCTTCCTTGCTGACACCGCCTGAGAGACCGAAGCGCTCCGCAACCTGCCCCTGCCACTCGCCAATCTGAGCATCGTCTTTGGCGTAGTAGCTCTGCGTCTCAGACGCGAAATCTTTAGTGTGATACGTGGCCGCTTGCGATGCATTAAGAGGTTTAGAAATGGTCAGCATCGCTTACTCCAAGGACATGCTGAATTGGTGGTGATCGTGCCTGGGAATCAGGTACGGGTCAAGGTCGGTGAGCATGATGGGGTCAGCGGTCGCCTGTTCTGGCAAGCCCTCTGAGCGCTTCACAATTTCGCCCCACTCCTCTTTGACAGCCTTCACTTCGTCATCTGAAAGATCGCGGCCCTCTGCGTCCAATCCTTCGCGGTAAAGCTCAAGGTGTTCGAGAAATTCGGCTGCAACCTGCCCCATGTTTGGTTGTGGAGGTGCAGCCTCTTGCGCGAGCTTTGGCACTACAGGTGTCTCAGGTTTGTTCCAGTCCAGCGTGAGCGCACGCCGGTACTGCGCACCGCCTTTCTGTTTGGGTTCGGCGGCCTCTGTAGCCTCGGTCTTTTTCGCGGGCAAAGACTCTGCAGCGGCGGCGGGCTGCACCGGCTGGGGCGTAGGCGCAACCGGTGCGGGGGGTTCAGACGGTGCCAGCGGAGAGAGCGTGGTGCGCTCATACTTCAGGGCATCATCCGGGTTCTCGCGTGGAACAAAGCTCTTCGTGACGATAGGCAGGTCGTTGTAGTGAAAGTCGAACCGGGCAATGCGATTGCCCAGCTTCAAGTACGCGCGACGGTCCTCCAGGCCGGAGATTTCTGAAGCCATCACCAGCGGTTCGATTTGACGGTCGATGGTGAAGTTCTTGCCTGAACGCGAACCGTTGAAATGGGTCTCCTTCAAGCGTTCAATTTCCACCTTGCCCAAGGTTTCGGAGATCCACTCGGCAGCCTTCCCTTCCGTGGTCTTCATGAAAATCTTGGTGGCCGGCTGGCTTAGCATGACCTCTGCGATCTTGCCGTAAATGTCCTCCAACTGCGCCCGTCCCTGGAAACCCACTACAAGCGGGTTTTTCGATTTCCGGCTCTCGGTCACGGCGCTGTGGAGCTGGGGAAGCTTCTGCAAGCTGGCCAGCTCATCAATCACGAACCAGACCTGCTTTTGTCCTGGCTTGGGTGTCTCCATGAGCCGCATCACAAGGATGTCGATCCAGAGGGAGATCAGGGGCCGAAGCACCTCGCGCTGTGACTTCTTCGACGTGATGAAGATCCATCCTTGGCGGTCCTTTGCCCAGTCGGTAGCGTTCCACGTCCGGGTCGTCTCTTCCCTCTTCGGGAGCAGGCGGAGGCTCTGTGCAACGAGGCCGAGACTGGCTAGAACACCGGCGGCCTGGGGGCCTGCCTTCCGGTCAATGTAGAACGCCATTTCCGTTCCCTTAACCTTCGTTTGCAGGAACGATTCGTCGGCCATCCACTTGGCCAGCTCGTGCGGCGTCGGGCCTTCACGCAGCAGGTGCGCGAAGATCTGGGCCGGGGTTCTGTAGAAGAATTCCTTGTTGCTGCTGTTCGATCCGCCACCCGCTGGCTGGTACAACGATTCAGCGATGGTCGTTGCCTCCTGCTGGCTTTCAATCTCCATCGCGGGAGACCAGAACGGACACCGCGCGTCCAGTGGATTGAGGACAATATCGCCGCGCTCTGCGTCGTAGAAACGCTGTACGAACTCAGAGGCGGGGTCGTAGACAATGGCGGCATCGCCCCGGTCTCGAATCTGCCGGAGGAGCTGCATTATCAGGGTCGTTTTGCCCGCGCCGGTGTCGCCCATCATCTGGAAGTGTTGCGATTCTTTGCCGGGCGGAATCCGCATCAACTCCTTCATCTCGGCTGTCTTGAATCCCAGCCCCAGGTGCGAATGCTGCCCGGCCTTTTTAGCGGCGCGACTTGCTTGGAAGCGAGCGAGTGGATGCTTCCAAATGTCACGGCTGACAGCCTTGTTGAACTCACGCGGACTCATCATCTCGGGTCCGCGAAGTACCCGCCCGTACTTCAGGGTTTTCAAACGTCTGATGTCAGCAGGAACGGAGAAAAAGAGCATGATCGCAAGGCAGACGCCAGCTTTGATCGCGCTCACTGCGAAGAGTCGTGGGACAGTCTGCCCCTCAAAGAAAGTGAACCGGAGCCATCGCGATAACGAGGAGTCATTGAACTTCTGAGGGACCCCGCGCCCGAACCATTTGAATCCCTGAGCAAGTGGCAGGGCGGTGAGTTGGACGGGCTGTACTTTGCCGTTCGGCATTACGGTTGTGCCGTCCTGAAAGTCCACCGGCAAAGCTCGGCGGGGTTGGGCCTTTCGTGGCCCGTCTAAGTAGATCAATCGGTACTCGCCAGTCTGGTGCGCGAGCGCACCGACCGACGAGCGAACGTAGTCCGCAAGGTAAGTGCGCTGCATGACAGGCAAGGACAGAGCGGCCCGTTGCCAGACGAACAGGAAGAGGCACAACACGCCGAACCCGAGTGCCGAAAACGTGTAGATCGGCACCGTTGGCGGTGTGATGATGGTTTCGTTTCTGCCCCATGTCGCTGCCATCTTCTAGCTCTCCTTCCCAGTGCTCAACCGCTTGGTTTGATCGGCCAGTTCACTCGCAACGCGACGCTTTGCCGTCTGCACCTGGGTGTTCAGCTTTGCGTACTCGGCCTCTGTAATCGGCAGACTTTGGCCCAGCATTTTGACCATGTTCACCAGCAACATCCGCGTGGCGACCAGCTCCACCAGAACCACGTCGGGGCCGGTCTGACGTGCGGCGTCGATCAGCACCTCGCGCGCCCATTCGCCTACTGCCTTTCCGCTGTTTAAAGCGGCTCGCTCGACTGAAAGCAATTCCTCCTCAGTCACTCTGGACGTGACCGAAAAAGCTCGCGCGCTGCGCCCCCGTGAACGCCGCAAGCGGCTCTCAAAATCAACTGCGACTGGTGTGGGTGTGAGGGACATTCGCTCTCCGAAAGACCCGATTTCAATTGAAATCACTGGATTTCAACTGAAATCAGGGTCGGCCTAAGTTGTTGATTGCAGGACGGATTTCAACTGAAATCCGCTTTCGGCTTTTACGACACCCTTCAAGGGGTGGAGTGTCAATCTTCTTCCGGTGCGCAGCACCGTTGTGGCTTTGCCACAGATGTAGCAGCGGGATCATGCCTTCGATCCCGCCACGACTGCCGGTGCTTGTGCTGGCGATGACGCTGCGGAAACCGGCTTCTTTATGGGCGGCTCCGCAGCATCGGTAGCTGGTGCTCTTCGGATGCGAAGCGTCGAAGAAGCCTGCTTCGCTTGCGGTGTCTTCAAGAAGTCCTGGAAGTCGCGATCCTTCGAGAAGACATAAGCAAGCGCCTGTTCTACCACTTCATCTGCTGATGCGTGGATGAAAGTGGCGTACTGATCGACCTGCGTCGCGGTTGAGTCAGTGAGCCGGATAGAGGCGCTGACCTGGCGGGTTTGGATGACTTCGAGTAGTGGCATTGCTGTTCTCCTTTGAGTGGTAAATTCAGGCGACCTTGTTGCGTGCAATCATGCGTTGGGCCGTGGCAGCAATCTCCCTCGCACGAGCGGAGCAAAGTGCTGCGGGAATCTCAGGCTGTCAGCGGCTCTCTAGCCTGGCGATTACGTCCGCAATGGACGTGCCTTCCATCAGCCAGAGACGGGCTGAAGCCATGTCCACAGTGCGCTGGGCGTAGTAGGTTGGATTGGGCTTATCGGAGCGGCGCGAAGCCAGCTCCAGAGTGAGCGTCACGGCATCTTTTCCGTGAGCAAGCTCACGCGAGATCCAAGCCCAGTCATGCTCGGAGTTGGTCTGCGTGTCGCGGCGTATCGGCTGTTGGGGGATAGGCGGAATCATGCAGGCTTCGCGACGGACGTAAAGATGAAAGTCATCCGGCTGGTAGGTCGCATCGGAGAGGTACTCGACGGTGACGAGCTGGGCGGGATCGTACTTGCAATTCTTGAATCCGGGGATGCGAAGAACCCGGTTGCAGTCGGTGCAGGAGATGTCCCCGTGGAAGGCCATCGCGAGGAGCTTGAGCGTCATCTCTTGCGTGTAGAAGTCGAAGTCCTCCACGCGCCACAACACCTGGTATTTGCCTGCCGATGTGGAGACGATCACATTTGGCCCCGGCACAAGCTCGGAAGCCCGAAGTTCAGCGAGCCGGGCCTCTCCGTTCACGTCAATGCCGATATAGAGGTGGCGAATAGAAGCGATGCAATCCTTGGTGCGCTTCCGGCTGCCGGAGAGCAGCGGATTGGCCGCCACATAGATATTCGCTCCATCGTAATTTTCATGAGCGAGCCAGCCACGGTAACGTGGCGCGAGTGCACGTTCCAAAGGCACGATGCGCTGCTGTGTCGTTGCTGTGCTCTCGTTGCGAAGCAAGAGAGCGATCGTGTCGCCCGGAGCGAAGCAACGAGTGAGAAAGTGTTGCGCTGTTCCATTCATCTTGATACCTCCAATCCGCCCTGCAGTGCGTGAACGACACCACGGGGCATAAGCAGCCGAAGAAGCCCGGCTAGATGCCGGACTCTTCGGAGAGGAGGAAGGGCCTATGCGGCCTCTTCCTCGGTGGATTCTTCTTCGTCTTCCGCCGCAGCCTTCTGAGCGCGATCCAGCTTGAGAATCGAGTTGACCCGAATCTCCCCAACCGTCAGTTCCGTGCCGGTCTTCGTGCTGTCGTACTTGCGGCTGCGCAGCTCGCCCTCGACCTGGATATGAGCGCCCTTCTTGAGCGTGGCGGCGAACTCTCCGAGCTTGCCGAAGACCACGCAACGGTGCCATTCAGTGTGCTCGATGTACTTGCCGTCCTTCTTGTAGGACGACTTGGTTGCCAGCGAGAGAGTGGTAAGGCTCCGGTCGTTGTTGGTGCGAACTTCTGCGTCGTTGCCGGTGAATCCGATGAGGGTGACTTTGTTTGAGTACATGGTGGTGATCTCCGTTTCGTTGAATTTCCCGTATCCTGCTCGGGTCACACTTGGCAAAGCCAGCGAGTGGGCGCGGCTCCCAAGCGCCAAGGAGTGCTTTCTTGGCGGGGCCCGAAAGAAGTTTGCGCGGTGTTCTTTGCCGCGGTTCTCAAACTTCTTTTGGGAGGAACCGAGACCCCGTAGGGGCGACATAGTCGAAGCAGAACGACGCCGAGCCGCAGGGCGCCGGTTTGGCCCCGAAGCGTGACCCCGAGCAGAGGACGGGATACGAGGCGGAAGGCTCCCCGATGCACCGAAGTCAAACTCTAGTACCCGGCGACGAATGTTCGCCCAAACCGCAGCCCATCTCATCGCTACAGAGGCTCCATAAAAGGGCAGCGTAGAGCACCCTCCGCTGCGCTCTCGGCGATGCCGGAACGCCACGCTGGGCGCTTTTAGAGACGAGTTGAGCTGTGCAGCCGGATTGGCAGCATGACGGTACATCGAAGTAACCTCGCTTCGGGTTTGGTTCTCTAGCTGTATGCCTGATATTCAGGCGGCGGAAGCACGATAGATGTCCTCCGTCTGGAAGCTCTGGTCCGCATGGGTGTATCCGGAAACTGTAATCAGCTCGCGCACACGGCGGCGGCCCGTGGCATCGCGCTCGCAGTACAGAACAAAATCGATGGCCTCTGCTGTTTCGGAGCGAATGAATGCGTGGTTGAGATTGGCCCTGGCACTCAGGGCCAAATCCGAAAGCCTATTCAAGGCGTCCCATGCGGACTTCGCATGGATGGTGGAGAGCGTTCCACCATGCCCAGTGTTCATCGCTTGCAGCAGGTCGTAGCCGCACTCATCTCGGATCTCGCCCATGATGATCCGGTCGGGACGATGCCGTAGTGCGGCGGCCAATAACTGGCTGGGAGTAATGCCCACCTGACCGGGAATCGCCTCAACAGCCTCCCAGCGGACAGCATTTGGATGCGATACCCTAAGCTCTGCCGGTTGCTCGATGACGACGAGACGCTCCTGCTGGGGAACGTGGTCAAGCAAAGCCTTCATCAAGGTCGTTTTCCCTGAGCTGGTTCCGCCGCTGATGATCCCGTTCTTTCGCTCGTTGATGAAGCCGATCATTTTGTCCCGAACGGACTCCGGCAAGCTGCCAGCGGCGATCAGTTCATCGGAGGTATACCAGCGGTTGAATTTGCGGATGGTGAGCGTCGGCCCATTGATGGAGGATGGAGCACCCACCACCGCGACACGCGAGCCGTCCGGCAAGCGTGTATTCAGGATCGGATTCTGTGTTGTGAGGTCTTGCCCAAGGATGCGCGCTACGCGCTCGATAGCCGCCTGAAGACGGTCATTGGTATACGGCGCTGCCAGAGGGATATGCTCGATGACGCCATTGCGATCCACATAGACGCCGGTGGTGCCATTAATCATCAAGTCGGAGATGGACGGGTCCAGGAGCAGAGCCCGCAACTCCTCGGGAAAGAATGGGAGGATCAGGTGATAGCTCATCGCCTTGCTCCCGTGGTGGGCGTTGCCGGAAGTGCCGGCAACGCTGCATTGATTCCGGGAGCGATTGGATCGACGGAGAGCCGGTTCTCGTGGAACTCCGTGATGGTTAATCCGAGGGGGTTGATCGTCTCGAACTGCGGGAAGATGCGTGCCTGGTCGCTCACCTGCTTGGGGTTCAGATAATAGGTAATGCTCAGCATCCAATGCTCGGTGCGGGGCTCGCGGGAGTTCTGGGCGGAGTAGAACCTGTCGATGGCTACAAGGGCCGTTCCACGGGCGATCCGTGCGCCCTGAACGGTCTCGTCCGACATCGACGTGATGGTGACGTTCTTCACCTGCACGTCGCTGGTCTCGATCTGGCCAGCTACCACCTGCGAGACAAGATGATTCGCGTTGTCGGCGGTCATCAATTGCGAGGCGAGCGCCTGCGACAGAAAGTAGTAGTTGAGCGGATACTTCTTCGCTACGGTGTCCCGGCCAATGGTGTAGCGGTAGTTGGCCCAATCGGTGAGGTACGTCCGTACTTCGCCTTCGCGCGGACTGTAGTTGAGGTCGGTGTATTGGATCGCCTGGGCGCGGCCCATCTCGTCGATGCGGATGTAGCGATTCGCAATGGGACGATGGGCGAGAGAGAAGTTGAGCCACATCGAACCGAGTAGCACAACTGTCCCGCAACCGATGACGAGACGGTAGGCTTTGCGCTCGGCATAGTGGGAGGCATAGACCTCATTTCCGATGTGGTCGGCGAGCAGGGCTTGCTCCGGCGTCAGCGCGCTATCAATGGGTGCTGTGTGTGTGGACATGGGGTACTTGGCTCCTTTCCTCGATCGCGTGAAAGACGACAACGGTGTATATCAATCCGGCGATAAGGCATCCAGCAAACAGCACCAGAAGCATGTAGCGAAAAGGCCTGGCCAAGCCCATACGCCGGAGCATTAGAACGTCAACGAGCCACCAGAAATACATCGTCTATATCCCCCCTGCCATTGCCACGGTGGAAACAGCTTTGCCGATGAATCCGCCCATGCTTCCCGCCATCCCAGCAGCGCCTCCAAAGATGGCTTGGGTCATGCTTGGAATGAAGAGCATATTAATGATGAAAGCGACGAAGACCATTAAGCAAGGGATCAAATTGGTGATCCACATATCCATCGAATAGTTGCCATTGAAGGTCTGCTGCAGAAACCCGTTCATGAATCCGGCCCACACATAGATGAAGGCGGCAGCGACCGCGCGAATCATGGCGAAGCTGATGAGCACATCAAGGAAGTGAAAGAACTTCGCCTTGAAGGTCTGTGTCATGAGCAACGGCACAAAGACAGGGCCAAAGAGTGCTGTCACACCGTAGAGGATGAAGGCGCTGCAATTGATGACGAACAAGATGGCCGATGCCAAACCGAGCATGATCTGTACGAGTACATAGCAAAGGATTTGAACGGGGGCGGTGAAGGACGGCATGGACGTTCCATCGCCGGCGTTCTTGAGAAGCTGGAGCAATTGGTCAAGCGAGTGCTGATCGAATGCCGCGACCATCGCCTGTGCGATGTAGCTGAAGAAGTGATTGATGCCGAAGCTGGCACCGGGAAAGGGATGCACCCAGTAGTTCAGCAGTAAGCTGCATACGATGAGCTTGAGCAGGAAGTGGGTAAGGTCGCCCGCCCGTACGGGATGGTGATGCAGCCGGAACGTCATCGTGCTGGTGTTCCAGTTGATAACCATGTTCACAAGGGTGAAGAGCGAGATGCAGCTCAGTTCCGTCCAACCGAACTGGGTCAACGCGCCGCCGTTCTGCGTGGTGAGGTTGGTCAGGTTGTTAGTGAACTGGTAAAGCCAGTCCATGCCCGACGATGCGGACGGCAGTGCTTGTGCGAGGACGGCGATGCTCATATCGGTCTCCGGTGAAATCAGGGGATATAGCTCTTCCAGGTCTTGCCTTCGTTACCAGCGGCAGAATTATGCCGCTTCTTGTCCTGCTCTACCTTCTTGCGGAACGCTTCATCTTCCTTGTTGCGTTCCTCGGCATCGTGCTGTTGCTGCTGAAGGATTGCGGCAGCCTTATGAGCCTCATGGCTCTGGTAAATCACGGCGCTGCCGATGGCGGTCAGCGTCGCAAGGATCGCAAACAGTAGTTTGGTGTTGATCGCTTTCAACATCGCGTCTCCGAATCAGGGAAGATAGGTCTGCCAGGTGTTGCTTTCGTTCGCCGCACTGACGTTGTTGGTTGAGCGTTGCTGCTGGACAAAGACAGCGGTGTTCAGGTCTTGCGCAGCAGCGTTCCGCTGCTGCATGTTCGTGACGGTCATCTGTGAAGCAAGGCAAGCCTGCAAGACACCTTGCGATTGCATCTCGGACATCTTCTGGGCTTCCGCTGCATTCAGGAGATTGAGTTGCTCAACCTCGGTGTTGGTGCCATCGCTGGCGTCGAGTTGCTGCGTGGCGAGCGTGTTGTTTGCGGTGCCGTTCTGTGTCCTCGCGCCCCTGTACTGGCCGACTGCGGTAAGACAATCGGGAGAGATGGAGTCCGATGCCTCGATCATGGCGAGCTGCGAAAGCTGTGCGCTCCCCGGCGTCTGTCCTTGCAGGTAACTTGTCGTGTTTCCGCTGACCTTGATCGTCCCGGCTGTCCACGCCGTGGACGATGCACTGGGCGAGTTCGTATTGAGGGCGATGCTCATGCCGCTCGTCTCACCAAACATATTGGCAACGTTGGCGTTCTTCATGGCATTCAAGGTCGTCTGCCACTGCTGCTTGAGGGAGAAGTGTGTGATGTTGTTCTGGAGCATCTTGTACTGCGACTCCAGCGTTGTGAGCTGGGAGACAAGGCTGGCGTAGCTGGTCGGGTCGAAGACGATGTCGCCGATCCCGAAGAGAGCGAAGCTGGGTGTAGCGGTCAACAGGAGCAGACCGCCGGTTAGAAGATACTTATTGCGTTTGGTCATCGTGAGTTTCATACAGCCTCCTTTGAGTGAAAGAGCTAAAAGCATTGCGGGCAGGTCGGGTCCAACCTGTCCAAGGAAAAATGACGGATGTTGGTCACGATCTTGCATGGAAACGTCGTCACGGCGTCAGCGGTTTGGAGAAACCAATCGAGCGTGCTGGCGGCAGAGCTACGTCAAACCGGCGAGACGAGAAGAGCGAGAGCCAGCATGGATGCACTGAAAGAGAGAACGAGCCTGTTTCGTCTCGTAATGGTGAGTGTGGTCATAAGGACAACCTCCTATTCCTGATCCACGAGCTGGCGGGCAACCTGTGGAATCATTGCAACCTACTCAGAACCGGATCGTTCGATGGCATCCGCGATGGTGTAGCCGTGTTCTGCAAGCCAGTCGGCACGGTTGAGAACAAGGGCAACCGCGACCTTCTCGCCTGTGGACTGTACGGCCCAGGCATCATGACCGCCGCGCTGGGCATCCTGCGCTTTGCGAAGCAAATGGTCGTATCTCGGATTGCTTGCATTCATAGGGCTGCCTTTCGCGACGGCACTTACATGGTTGGATCGACGCGATGCTCTGCGTAGGACGGGATGAGGATGTCGCGCCCGACGTACACGCGGGCGCGGGAGCCTTCCTTGAGCGTGATGACAGGCAGGCGATTCAGGAAGTGGTTCAACACCTGCTCGCCCTCAGTGGCCGACTGCTCGGAGATCCCGCTGCGTATCTGAGACGACGCCGTAAGCACGCTGCCGTTATTACCGATCTGTGCGAGACCACCTAAACCGCCCACAGCAGCAGCAGCGCCGAAGGCCATCAGGTAGCCGTGGTCTACTTTCGTTGCAAGGCCGGTCGTACCTAATGGGTCAAGGCCAATGTACTTATCGAAGTCAAGCGAGAACCCATCCGGGCAAACGGCGCGATGGAAGGTGACGAACATCTTGCGTTGCTGGACATTGCCCACGCTCTGCACCGTACCGATTAAGCGTGTGCCTTGGGGCATGAGAAGCTGCTGATGGTCATGCGAGTAGTAGTCGGTGGTGAGCATGACCAGAATCGGGCCACTCAACCCACCGTCAATATGGTTGGTGACAACGCCTTCAAATACCGTGCCCTCGAAGACGCGATAGAGACGACCCTGATAGTTATCGAAGTCGTATCCTGCCATCGCGTCGGCCTTGGAAACAGCTTTGGCCTGTTGAGCGGAGGGCACCTGCACAACACCGGGCTTGTCGCTCGCGCTAGTGAGAGATGGGCTGGTGGGAGTTTCCTCGACCGTCTGGGGATGCGCCTCCTCACGCTCCCCCAATACAGCCGTTGCCGTCTGCGATGGGACGGCGGCACCGGCACCGGGCGCTGCGCTTGGGTGGGCGAAGTCGATAGCGACCGTATCGCTATTGATGGCGTCCTGCGCTTGTTTCTCCTTCGCTAACTGTTTTTGCTTGGCCTCTGCCTGGGCCTGCGAAATGTTCGAGGTGTGTTGCGGTGCATTCGGGCTATTGCCATAGATTGCATCGCGCTGCGCCGCCGTCATCGGCTGTGTCCCGGCGGCTTCTGGGCCGGGGACACTCTGTTCGGCCTGGAGCTGCTGCATCGCAGCGGCCAACTCCTGCTGATGCTGGCGCTCCTCCGCGTCCCGTTGTGCCTGCACCTGCTGCTGCGTCGAAAAACTGTTTACCTGTTGGGCATTGGGCGAAGCAGGGCGCATGGTCATTGCGCTTGCCGGGACTGCTTTCGTGTTGCCGCTCAACAGGCTCGATACATTGGCGACGCCGATCAGGGCAATGATGACAACGAGGACTACTACTACGGGCATACCCTTCTTGAGTGGCGACTTCGCTTCCGGCTGGTCGGGGACAGTGGCGGGGCAATTCTGATTCGCCTCAGTCATGGCTAGTTTGCCCCTCCCACGCGATGAAACTCGACCTTCTGCTTACCGATGGCGAGATAGCCGTTGTCCAACTGCTTCGGCACGGTGTACAGGCCGTTGCTGAAATCGAAGTTGATGAGCGAGCCCTTCTTGTCCTTGACTTCATACAAGGCAGGCGTCTCCTGGAACTGGCCGCGCAGGTAGGTGAATTTGTCGTCGCGCCATATCTGCTGAAGGCCAAGAGCCTTACCCTTCGATTGATCCCATGTGTAATCAAAGTGGAGATTGCCGGGATATTGGCTCCGATACTGCTCGGCTTTCACCTCTTCGGCTTTCAGCTCCGCTACCTGGGCTGCTTTGGCAGTAGCCGCCTCCTGCTTTGCCTTGTCCAGTTCGGCTGCGGGGACGAAGACGGGAAGCTGTGTCAGCCGTTCCTTGGCCGCCTGATCGCCGGGCGCAATGAAGACTTTGGAATCGAAGTGGGCATCCGGCTCACTGGAGACTTCATGGAGTTGCAAGGTGTACTCGTTCCCGTGGTCGGAGACGATGTGAATGTCCGTTGATCCATTCGCAACTTTGGGCTTAACGCTGATGAAACGACTGGCGACATGGCCGCCATCGAAGACCCAATCGACAGTGTCACCGGCAAAGACGTTGGCGACCTTCTCCTCAGCGGGAAGGACGATCAGTGTCGATTGCAGCAAGCCAGCGCGGATCACAGGAGGCGTGTCCGCCTCGGACACGGTGACGGTGCGCGGTGCATTGAGCTGGAGAGGATGGGTATCGACGGCGTGGCACTGGGCAGAGGCCAGCGCTAGTCCGGCGGAGACGACGATGGGGATAAGTGGTTTCATGGCACTGGCCTTTCTGGTCTGGGAATTGGCTACACAATCTCTCCCTGGGCAAAGCGATCGATGCCCTCGGTGAGTCCATACTTGTCAATCAGCTTCGACCGTCGCACCCGGTCCTTCGGCTTGGTAGAGAACGTGGCGTAGCTGCGTTTGTCGAGGTTCAACGTGACGACCTTGGTGATGCCGTCGCGTCGCATGTACAGCGCCTCGCGGTCCTGCAAACTCTCGAATAGAGCGATCTGCTGCTCGTTCATCTTAAACAACTCGGCATAGCGCTTTCGGTTGAAGGTCGCGTCTTTCAGGAACAGGAACGATGTACAGGAGTTCACGATGCTGTCAGCGTTCGCCCCCAGGTCGTCGGCGGACTGACCAATCATGGTCACGCCGCCAAGATTCTTGCGAACGGTCTTGATGGAAGCAAGAGCGCCATCAAGGAGCTGCTTGTTCTTCATCGAAGAGAAGATCTCTTCGATGAGGATGTGCTTTGGAACTCCGAGATTGGCGGGGTTGTAGAGCACATCATTGATGCGCCGGAGGAGCCATACCATCAGCGGCTCGATCAGGTCGGCATACTGCTCGTTGTTCACACCTTGGAAGTCGAAGCATTGCAGACGCGACAGCGAGAGGCTGTCTTCGACGTTGTCGAAGACGGTGTTATAGATGCCTCTCCCAACCCACTTCGACAGATAACGGTCGAGTTTCTTTGGCAGAAACAGATTGGACAGACGGCGGTTCTCTGGGTCGAGCAGGTACATATCCTGCACGGCCTTATGGATCACATCGTCGTCTTCCGGCTCCAGCTCCGCGCCGCCATTGGTGAGCAGGAGTTTGATAAACGAGTAGAGAAACTTGATATTGCTTTCGGTCGGCTCCAGAGCAAAGGGATTCACTCGTGGGCCGTCTTTACCCACACGATCAACCTTGCCGCCGTACAGCTCCACCACGCTTTCGTAGCTGCCGCCGATGTCGAAGATGTAGGTGAAACCACCGTATTTCTGCTCCAGTGCAACGGTGGCATTTCCCACCACACTTTTTCCTGACCCTGTAGGCCCGATGATGAGCATGACCCGCACGCCATCCACGTACACATCCTGAAAGAACGGCGTCCGGGTACGGGTCTCGAAGATATTGAGGTACTCATTGTCGAGGTCTTCTGAATGGGGATGGCCGATGTGCGGAGCGAACACAGAGGACAGCCGCGCATGATGGTCCTCCGCGAGCCACAGCGGAAAGACATTGAACTTGTGATTGCCGGGAAACATCGCATAAAAAGCTGATAGGTTGCCAAGCGTCTCCTCCATCACCTGCGCTCGGGCATCGACGAAGATGCGATGCACGGCGGGGACGGTGTTGCGAAGCTGCTCGGGGCTTCGGGCTGCCAGCAGTAAACGTAAGGAGTATTCGCCCTGGGCCTTCTTATCGAGCGACCGGATAACTTCGCTCAGGTCATCGACATTGTTGTTTGCGGCTTTCGCGCCCGCGCCGGTTTCGAGCGACGCGGTGTCGCGCCCGCTCATCACGCGGGTCAGTACGCCGACTTTGAAAAACGAGATGAACTTCTCCTGCGCGTCGATCTCGCTGCGAGCGGAGGTAGTGGATTTCACCCTCCAGGTCGAGCACAGGACGCTATCGCAATCGAGCGTCAACAGACCCGAAAAGAGGCACGGCCTCGAAGCCTCCGGTGTCGTCTTCAGCGAAAACATCTGCACATGACGTTTGCCGACTTGAAGGTGATCGCTATGCCACGCAACCGGCGTCTTCACGATCTGCCTGTCCACACCCGTATCGCTGCGAAGTTGGTCCTGCTCGGCCCATTCCTCAAGGTTGAACAGGTAACTAAAGAACTGGAAGGTTCCGGCCTTGCCGAGAAGCCGCAGCCCTATCGCGTTGCCAAGATGGCTTTGAAGAATGGTCGCGGTCTTCTCAAGGTCGGCGAGCATCCGCGATGTATCTACGGCGTTTTCCTGCGGCTTCCGCTCAAACGCTTTTACCTTCGACGGCTCCAGCGTGAGACACCAGTGCAGGTCGATGCGACGGAAGCTCGCGGTGTTCTCAAGGAACGTGAGACGGTCGCTGGCGAATACCTCCGTGGCGGGGTTCGCGTACTTGGCTTGACGCGGAAGATCGAATCCAGACATCACGCGTGTGTACTGATAAAGGCACGAACCTTCCGGTAAACCGCGCAACGAACCTTCGATGGATCGCATTCGCGACTCAAGCTCTAAGTCCGTCAAGCCCTCGTCGTCGATGCCGGTGAGAGCGAACAGACATCCGTAACCGCCGCCCTTGAGGGCGAAGATGTCTGGCCCGACAAAGCGCGCAATCGGAACGATTCTGCACGCGGCTCCTGCCTTCGCGAACCACGGAGTGTGTTTGAGCTGATCAGTGTTTACGCGGGTCATAGTAGCTCTTCTGGTTGAGGCTGAGGCCCCACAGTTGGAACATCTTCGGGTGTTTGCGGACGATGAGCCATGCGCCGACCGCGAGCGTCGGGAAAGCCAGCATCGCCAGCAGGCGAAAATCAACGAGGAAAACCGTTACGCAGACGAATACGATCGCCATCCATGCTGTAAGATCGAGACCAAGCTTGGCTCTCGGTCGATTCAGCGCTTGATTGATCGGTAACGGTTCTCCCCGCTTGGCCATGTCGATGCACCTCCTACATCGACTGCCCGGTTAAGGATCCGATCCAACCAGCTCCCCAACCGAGAACTCCGGCACCAAACAGCGCGCCGAAGAGCCCTGGAATGGCGTCCTGAAACCGCCCAGACATCATGCGAATTCCAGCGAAGATGAGGCCGCCGAAACAGATAACGGCCCCGGCGTATATGGCAAAGGTTTTAAACGTGCCCATCAAGGTTTGAGCGCCAGAGAAGTCCATCGTTCCCTGGGCGTGGGCAATGCCTGTGACCGTGAGCGCGGCGATCGCTGGCCACATTGCGCGTGTGACGCGGAACAGTTTGCGTTTCGAAAAGGGTCGAGCCAATCGCTTGGCAAGGTGGGCTGTGCTGCGAGAGATCACTACATGGCTGCTGCGAATCATCGGCACCTCCATCGACTGGTCTCAGTCGGGAATGTCGTGATGATTGAGCTTCGCAAGGCTTCGCGTCTAATACGTTTTACTTATCGGGTGATAGCTGTGAAGTATCACCCCGTTGTATCTCGCGTTGATGGTTCAACTTCTAGCCGATCAGAGTCATTTGTACTGGCCCATCTTTCGCACTCTCACGAGGACGTTTCCTCGCCGCAGTCGAGCCTTGTACGAAGACAGACGCCTTGCTCTCCGCTGTATCTTTGCCCTCTTGAGTGCGCTGTTTGAGTAGCTGCTTCACCAGTATGGGAACGGTCTTGGGATGACGCGTCTTGTGATAGATCAGAGCTGTATCTACGGTCCAGTCAACTCCCACAATCGGACGGGTCGTCAGTTTTCCATCGAGTGTTGTTCCTTCCCGAATCAATGCGAAGCCATGCCCACCCTCGACCAGAGTCTGCATCTCGGAAGGATGCGATGCGCAGGAATATTCCTCGATCTGTACCCCCGCATCGGCGAGAAGTTCAAGCAACCGCTCGTGAGCGTCGGGATGCCGTTGGGGGTGGTAGAGGACAGTCAGGTTGCCTTGCAAGTCCGAGGCCTGGAGCGATGCCTTCGTCGCAAGGGGATGGTCTCGCCGCAGGCACACAACGAGCCGATCTCGACGCAACTCTTCGATGCGCAGATCTGGATGCTGTAAGGGCAGCGTGACAAACGCCGCATCGACCTTTGCGGACAAGACTTCGTCCGCCAGTTGCGCCGTGTCTCCATGCGTCGGACGCACAGGGCAGGAAGGAAGAATCTCTTTGTGTAGATCGCAGAAGGTTCGAAACACCCCCTGATCGACCAGAGGTGTACATCCGAAGCGAACGGATCGGATGTCGCCACGTTCAATCGCTATGAGCGCATCGAGAACTTCATCGCGCGTCTCCAACAAGATCCGGGCAAGAACCTTGAATGCGATGCCAGTATCCGTGGGCCTGATCCGTCCACCTTTCATCTTTCGAAAGAGGCGGACGGAGGCGTTCTCCTGGAACTGTCGTGCCTGAACACTGAGATTAGGCTGCGCGGTTCGCAACTCTTCGGCTGCGGCGCGGAATCCCTGTTTCTCAAGGATCGCAAGGAGATATCGAAAGTGACGAAGTTCAGCCCATTCATACATAAAGCACCGCTCGACAGGTTGACGTGCTGTTGCACTCCACTGCAAACGAGCGGGAAAATTGCACTTCCGCCTGTGGAAATTCTGTCAATCCCGGAACGGGTTATCAACAGAAAAGTCATTTGTGGCCAAACTTACGCCGCGCGGTGTGAGTGCGCTTCACTGCTGGACTTGGGTGGGGTGATACGTGGAACATATCACCCGATAAATGGAAAGTATTAGACAAGGATTCCAGCGTCGCGAGACGCTATGCCTGCGATCGACATGGGGAACTCCTCAGAGGTGCGCAGATGCTTCATGAAAAACCCGTCGAAATGTTGTCAAATAGACGTATTGTCCGGCGGCTCCTGAATGTCGGAGAGACAGCCTCTTACCTGGGAGTCAAGGTAGACACCGTCTACAAGTGGTCCAGGATGGGGGTGCTCTCCAAGGTCAAGCTCGGTGGTGCGTTGCGATTCGATGTGAATGTACTTGATCAGTTCATCGAACAACACTCAACCAAAGCCATTGACTACTAAGGAGACGCATTATGTCAGTTCACAAGAAAGCAGAAGGTCTATTTGAAGTTCGCTGGAGACAAGGAGGTCGACAGAAAAGCGTAAGAGTTCGCAGTTTCGACGTTGCGAAGAAGGTGCAGCACAAGAAGCTGACGACCCGAGACGAGAACAGGCATCTCGACGTGAGGAAGGAGATTAATTACAAGATGTCCGATTTGATCGATCGTTACTGGACGCACTACGGAAGCAAGAAAGCTTCGGCAGATCGCGAGAAGAGCATCGTGGAAGGGATTCGATCCGAACTGGGTCGGAAGTTCGTACGCGAGGTTGACGGCATTGCCGTTCAACACTGGTACGAGAACCTTACCGGTAAGCGCGGTCTGGCGGATAACACCGCCGTGCGTCACTTCAACGTCATGCACCACATGATGGAGAAGGCATCGACCATCTGGGCTCCGGAGACCGGCATCGACCGGAATCCTGCCAGTCTGATCGAAGTGAGACGTCCAGACGATTCAAGGGAGCGCTACCTATCGGAAGACGAACTCCAGCGGATGAAGACTGCCTTG
The DNA here is from genome assembly GCA_964245715.1 of uncultured Acidobacteriaceae bacterium. Classification (GTDB taxonomy): domain Bacteria; phylum Acidobacteriota; class Terriglobia; order Terriglobales; family Acidobacteriaceae; genus Edaphobacter. The sequence continues at coordinate 19,379 of CAXTNM010000079.1, forward strand.
GACGAACGCATCCTCCGAAAGGGAACCAAAGACCCTAATCAGACGAATCGCAGGATGAGGCTCATTGTGTTGATCGCTGTATCAACCGGGATGCGCTCAGCCGAGATTCACCGGCTCCGTTGGTCCGACGTGAGGTATGGCGAAGGCTTGCTGGCAGTTCGGGCAAAGCTGAAGAAGGGTAAGGAGCGTTTCGTTCCGATGACGTCAGAACTCGCCGAAGAGATTCGGCGGTACCCGACAGTGATCGGACAGGATCGGATCTTTCCTCCGAAGGGTGGACCGGCAAGCAAGCGCCAGAGACTGGAAGGAAGTTTTGAGGACTTGCTCGAAAGAGCGAATATCCATGACTTCTGGTTTCACGATCTGCGTCACACCTTTGCATCCTGGTACATGATGAACGGCGGTGATCTCTACGAGTTGGCGAAGCTTATGGGCCACGCCAACATCAAGATGACGGAGCGCTACGCCAAGCTGGGACGTGCACATATCACCAAGACTGGAAATACAGCCAAGGTGATCTGGAACATGATGGACAAGAACAAGCCAGTGCAGGAAGAAGGCGACAAGGCGAACATCGCGTAAGCGCAATGTTCGCGTATTGTTCGCGCGACTAAAACACCAACCCTTTGGTTGCCGCTAAGTTGTTTAGAATGTGGTGGCCAGAGACGGGATCGAACCGCCGACGCCGGCCTTTTCAGGGCCCGCCT
>CAXTNM010000080.1:0-1198 GCA_964245715.1 uncultured Acidobacteriaceae bacterium
AGTCGAAACCGTTCCCGTCGGCACCCTGATGCTCGATATGTACGACTCCCACACCCACCAGCTGATCTGGCGCGGCCGCAGCCAGGAAGATATCTCCAACAAAGAAGAAAAGAACACCAGCAAGCTCAACAAGGACATCGACCACATGCTCAACGGCTTTCCGCCCAAGTCAAAAGGGTAATCCAGCCTGAAACAGCAAGAGCGGAACCAATCAGGTTCCGCTCTTGCTCGTTCTAGCCTTCTAATCCGTACCGGCACTCTACCGCTCTACTTCGCGTACCCAACTTCCACCGTCAGGATCTCAAACGGCTTGATCGGCAGCGTCACCATATCCCCCGCAACCGGAATCTTGTCTCCCTCCGGCTTCTCCATCATGTTCGTCTCCGTTGCATATGTCGCCCCCTTCGGCACATGCAGCTTCACCGTCGAGACCGTCCCCGCCCACTCGTACATCCGGAAGACCAGCGCACTCCCATCCTCCGCCTTCTTCATCGCCGTCAACGTCACATTCGGGTTCTCAACCGAACCGAACGAGTACGCGGCCGGCAGCGCCCCGCCATGCGCGAAGACCTGCTGGCCAACCATCCGATCGTTCAGCTCATACCCCCGCCGCACCGTCTCCGCCGTCTTCCAACTTTCAGCATGGGGATAGATCGCATACGTGAACTTCTGCTCGCCGCGATCTGCCTCCGGGTCCGGCCAGGTCGGCGACCGCAGCAGCGTTAGTCGCAGCAAATTCCCCGCCGCATCATAGCCATACTTCGAATCGTTCAGGATCGACACACCCTGCGACGCATCGCCAAGATCCGCCCAGCGCATCGCCGGTACCTCAAACTTCGCCTTCTCCCAGCTATTCGTCCGCTGCGTCGTTCGCTCAATACTTCCATAAGGAATCTCGTACGTAGCCTTGCCACTCGTCGCCGCAAGCGGAAACGCAGCCTTCAGCAACACATGCGTCTCGTGCCAATCAACATCATTCGCGACCACTACCTCATCCGCCCCCGCATCGAGCGAAATCTCCTGCACAAACTTCGAACTCCCCCAGTGCCGCACGACCCTCACCGTAGCCCGCACTGGTCCCTTCTCCACAAGCGCGATCGAATCCACCTCTTCAATCGGCGTCATCGTCCCATCCAGCGTCCCGGGATCGATGTTCCACGCGTCATACTGCTTTGGCAGATCCTTGTACGTCTGCAAC
>CAXTNM010000080.1:1208-19815 GCA_964245715.1 uncultured Acidobacteriaceae bacterium
GTTCCCACAAGCGCCCGCGGCAAGATATTCCTTGCCGCCAGCCTTCAAACTGGTAATACAGCCGTTCTTCTTCTCAATCGAGATCCCGATCTTCTGATTGCCAAGCGTAATCGCATCCGTACTCTCGTCAGTCCGCAGCACAACCATCTTTTCGTTGGTCTTCACCCCGCCGTTCCCAGCCGGAGCAAACTGAAGCGTCTTATAACCCATCGCGGGGACATCATCCACATGAGCGAGCAACTCAAACTGATGGGTTGCCGCATCCTCGGACACCACCTGCGTCAGCAACGGCCGACCATCAAGCATCAACGGGTGCGAAGCCGCGTCCGGCGACTGCACCTTGATCTTCACCGTCTCGCTCCGCGCCCAGCCCGATGGATTCCATACCAGCACCGGCACCCCGTCCTTCACGCGTGTGTCAACCTGCGCATCCAGCGCGTCCATCGACCTACTCGCAACCTCATCGTCGACGTGATACACCTCGTCAAAATCAGCCTGCGCATCCTTATAGATCACACCAATTCCAGAACCCGCTGCCAAATCATGAAACTGGTTGAACGTAATCTTCTTCCAATTCTCCGTCAGCTCGCCCGCCGGGTACTTCTGCCCGCTCAGCCACGCCAGGGATGCGAACTTCTCGGCGTCTAGCGTCTTCACCTCGCTCCGGCGCAGATTGTTCTTATGCGCCGCCTGCGTCGTAAAAATGCCGCGGTGATACTCAAAGTAAAGTTCATCCTTCCACGTCGGAATCCCTATACTTCCATCGCCGCCCGCAGCAGGAGCCGTCCAACCTTTCGCAATCCTGTCATAATCCCACTCCGGAGAACTCGGGTTCACCTTACCCTCAACATCGGTAAAGTACTGCTGCGCGGTCTTGTATCTCATGTCCGGAACCGCGGCTCCCGCCTTGTCTTCCGCAACCCAGTGGTCGCCCTGGTCCAGCATGTCCCGCGTAGGACCGCCGCCATGATCTCCAATCCCGTACAGATCGAGCATCTCGGTCGTGCCCGGGTTTCGATCCGCTGACTCCACAAAGTCAGCCGTCAACCGCGTCGGGTTCAAGTTGTCGTGCACGTAATCGGTCGGAAAGTAAGTCAGCACCTTACTTCCGTCCGGTGACTCCCACCAGAACAAACGAAAGGGCAGTATATTCGTATCGTTCCAATGCATCTTCTGCGTCACGAAGTAGTCCAGACCACTTCGCTTGTAAATCTGAGGTAACTGCCAGTTATACCCGAAGCTATCCGGATTCCACCCAATTCTTGCAGTTACTCCTAAGTCCTTTTTGAATTCAGCCTGACCTACTAACAACTGCCTAACCAGGCTTTCGCCATCCGGCAGATTCAAGTCCGGCTCAACCCACATCCCACCTACAATCTCCCAACGGCCTTCCTTCACCCGCTCTTTGATCTGATCGTTCATCTGCGGATACTTTTCGGCCATCCAAGCCGTGTACTGCGCCGCACTCTGCGAGAACGTGTAGTTGGGGTACTCGTTCATCAACTGCAGCGCCGTCGTAAACGTGCGCTTCACGACATCGATCGTCTCCGACCGCGGCCACAGCCACGCCGCATCGATATGCGAGTTACCCGCCATGTCGATCTTCGCTCCCTGCATTACCCCATGGAGCTCATTTAGAATCCCCTGAGCCTTTACCAAAGACGTGTCGAAAGCCGCCTGGTTCGCCGTCTTCAGCGCATCTGTATCGATCGCCGCAACCGCCGCCTCAACCTTCGGCAGCAAATCCTTGCGCGGTGTTGCCAGGGCCGGCAGAATGTTCGCCGCGGCTAAACTTTCGACCCGCACATCATCCGGATTCGGCCTGCCGCTACCCGTCAAGGCGCCGGCGGGCTCGATCTTCATATGCACGGCTTCAAATCGCTTCTTGTCCACCGTGTGCAGCAGCTTCACCGCCACCAGGATCTTGTCGCCCGGCTTCGCAGGCTCAAACATCACGATCGGCTCAAGATCATCCCCCAGCGCAACCCGCCGGCCATTGAAGTAGATAATCTCCGGCATCGGCCCGTTCGCGTCCGCCTCAAACTGAAACCATACCCGCGCGCCCGAGATATCGTAGCCGTTCAGCGTCTTGGGAATCTCGATCTCACGCCGGTACCAGACCGCCTCGTTGGGCGCATCCTGCCCCGGCTTCACCAAAGGCCAGGACGAATCATCTAATCCCGGTGCCTCTCCATGCGCGAGATCGCCCGCGTGAAAATGCCACTCGCCCGCCGGCAAAGCATTCAATGTCTCAAGCATATGCAGCTTCGCCAGCGCAGCTGGGGAAAGGTTTTTCTGTTCACGCTTCGGCGTGAACGACTGCGCGTCCGCCGACGCACCCAGACCCCCACCAACTCCCGTAGCCAACACGAAACCAGCAGCCCACTTCCGTACGATGCGCATGGGCGAAGCTTACCAGTCCACCCGGACCCCCACAACCCGCTATTGCGAATGCGTCGTCTGCGAAGGCGGCCCAGCCTGCGATCCCCGTGGCCGTAGCACCAGGAAAAGCACAAGCAAAACGATGATCGTAGTCAGAATTACAAAGAACAGTGTCCGCCCTTGCTTGTTCTCGCCCTGCACCGGTTCCCGATTGCCTACGCTGCTCATCGCGGGTTCGATGCAAGACACCGGCAACCGTTTGCCTCCTGCAGCCAAACGTCGACGAAACGCGATAGTATGCGTGTGTCTGTTTCAACGTTTGTCTTCGCGCGCTGAATCAGCTCCCCGCCATCCCAGCCCGAAAAGGTTGTAAGAACATGACCGTCTCGATCCGCCGACTCCCGCTCGCTGTCATCGCCCTTACCGCCTCCGCTGCAATTGCGCAGGCGCCACACACCCTTACCCCCGCCGAAGAGGCCCATGTCGAGTCGCTCATCCACTCCATGACGCTCGAGCAGAAGCTCGATTACATCGGAGGTACCGGCTTCGCGGTCCGCGCCGTGCCCTCGCTCAACATTCCCGCGCTCGAGATGTCAGATGGCCCCTACGGCACCCGCTCGAACGCCGGCTTCCCGTCGACCACCTACGCCGCCGGCATCGGACTTGCCGCCTCCTGGGATCGCGAGCTCGCCGCCAGGGTTGGCGCCGGCATTGGCCGTGACGCCCGCGCCCGGGGCGTCCACTTCATGCTCGGCCCCGGCGTCAACATCTACCGCTCGCCCCGCAACGGCCGTAACTTCGAGTACTTCGGCGAAGACCCCTATCTCACCTCGCAGATCGCCGTCGGCTACATCACCGGCATGCAGCAGCAGGGCGTCTCCTCCACCATCAAGCACTTCATCCTCAACAATTCGGAGTACCTGCGCCATGACTCCGACTCCATCGTGGACGAGCGCGCTCTCCGCGAAATCTATCTGCCCTCCTTCGAAGCCGCCATCAAGACCGCGCACGTGGGCGCCCTCATGGACTCCTACAATCTCGTAGACGGCAAGCACGCTACCCAGAACCCCTACATCGACATCGACGTCATTCGCAAAGAGTACGGCTTCAAAGGCGTCCTCATGTCAGACTGGGACGCCACCTACGATGGAGTCGCCGCAGCCAACGCCGGCCTCGACATCGAGATGCCCACCGGCAAGTTCATGAACAAGGCCAATCTGCTCCCCGCCGTCAAGGCCGGCACCGTCACCGAAGCCACCATCGACCTTAAAATCAAGCACATCCTCGACACCGCCTCCAGCTTCGGCTGGCTCGCCCCCAATCACGATCAGCACTCCTACGACATCTCGACCGACGATGCCCAGAACAATGAAGTGGCCCTGCAATCCGCACGCGAGAGCGCTGTCCTGCTTAAGAACGAAGGCAATCTCCTCCCGCTCGATAAGACCCGCCTCAAGACCATCCTGCTCGTCGGTCCCGACGCCTACCCGGGCGTCAGCGTCGGCGGCGGCTCAGCGGGCGTCGTTCCCTTCCATCTCGTCTCCGACCTCGAAGGTCTCACCAACGTCCTCGGTAACGGCACCACCGTCCTTTACGACCGCGGTCTGCCCACCCTGCAGCACCTCACCTACGCCACCGAACTCACCACCGCAGCTTCCGGCGGCCAGCCCGGTGTTACCCTCGAAACCTTCGCCAACAAGACCCTCGAAGGGAAATCGGTCAGCCAGAACGTCAAGCACATCACCCTCGAAGGCCTCAACTTCAAGATGCTCCTCGACAACCTCGACGCTCTCATGCCGCAGCTCATGGCCGCATCGGATAAATCCGTTTCTCACCGCTTCACCGGCTTCTACACCGCAGCCAAAGCCGGCGACTACATCGTAGCCCTCGAAGATTCAGGCGAAGGCTCCGGCAACCGCGTCTACGTCGACGACAAACTCCTCTTCGACAACTGGTCGCTGCTCCGCGCCTTCCAACCCACCACCACCATCCCCCTCTCCGCGGGTCCGCACAAAATCGTAGTCGAGGAGTGGCAGGGCAACATCATCGGCGGCCGTATCCTCTTCGCCATCACGCCGGCCGACTCCATCGTCAATCCACACGCCATCGAGCTCGCACGCCACGCCGACGCCGTCGTCATCGCCGCCGGCTTCCAGCAGGAATCCGAATCCGAAGGCGGCGACCGCACCTTCTCGCTCCCCTACGGTCAGGATCAGCTCATCAGCGCCCTCGCCGCCGCCAACCCACACACCATCGTTACCATCAACTCCGGCGGTAACGTCGATTCCACCCAGTGGATCGACAAAGTCCCAGCCCTGCTCGAAACGTGGTACGCCGGCCAGTCCGGTGGCACAGCCCTCGCCGAGATCCTCACCGGCCAGGTCAATCCCTCCGGCCACCTGCCCGCTACCTTCGAGCGCCGCGCCGAAGACAACCCCACCTTCGCCAACTACTATCCCGCTCCTGGCACCAAGACCGTTACCTATAAAGAAGGCATCTTCGTCGGTTACCGCGGCTACGAACACAATCACACCAAGCCGCTCTTCCCCTTCGGCTTCGGGCTCTCCTACACCAACTTCTCCTTCGCCAACCTCAAGGTCGCGCCAGAATTCAACTCGGCCGATCCCCACGTCAACGTCTACTTCGACGTAACCAACACCGGCTCACGCCAGGGCGCCGAAGTCGCCCAGGTCTACGTCTCCGAAGACCATCCCGCGGTCGAACGTCCCGCGCACGAGCTCAAGAACTTCGCCCGGGTCGACCTCGCTCCCAACGAAACCAGGCACATCACCCTGTCGCTCGATCCGCGGGCCTTCTCCTACTACGATGTCCAGTCCAAGTCCTGGAAGATCGACTCCGGCCGCTTCACCATCGCGGTCGGAGACAACGTGGAGCACCTTCCGCTCACCGCCCCGGTCGACTCGCCCAGATAGCCCAACTCAGAACGTTCGAATTGGTTCCCCATGTCTCGTATCTGAGACATGGGGTTTTCAGGCAGCCCCTTCAATCATCAAGCTCAAGCTGCTCACAATCTCCCTCATCAGGTTGGATTGAACGGTCAACTCCTGTGCCGCGCTTGCGCTCTCCTCCGCCGTCGCTGCCGACGACTGCGTCACTCGCTCCATGGACTGAATCGACCTGCTGATCTGCCCGATCCCTCGCGTCTGCTCGGTGCTCGCGACATTGATCTGGTCGACCAGCACCTTCACCTTCACCGATTCGCTGGTCACCGCCTCGATCGAAGTGACCACGTCGTCCAGTTTCTTCTTGCCCTCGTTGCTCCGCAGAATGGACTCACCAATGATCTCGGTCGAATCCTGCGCCGCCTTCGCGCACCTCTGTGCCAGATTGCGCACCTCGTCCGCCACCACCGCAAATCCCATCCCCGCTTCGCCCGCGCGCGCCGCTTCCACAGCCGCGTTCAGCGCCAGAATATTGGTCTGAAATGCGATCTCATCGATCACCTTGATAATCTTCGAAACCTTTCCGCTCGAAGCATTGATCTCGTTCATCGCGTTCATCAACTGCCGCAGCGAGACGTTCGTCTCATCGAACTTCTTCTGCGACATCGTCACCAGCGCCGCCGTCGACTGGCAGTCATCCGCGCTGCGCTGCGCCATGGAACTGATCTCCTCGGAGCTTGCCGAAGTCTCTTCAAGCGAAGCCGCCTGCTGCGACGCTCCATCGGCCAGCAACTGTCCCGAAGAGGAAAGCTCATGCGCTGACGAAGCAACCTGGTTCGCCCCCTCCTCCAGCCGCTGCGTCAGTTCGCGAAGCGGAGACGAGATCTGCCTCTCGAGCGTCACGATCGCAACCACCGCAAGCGTCGCTGCCACCAGAAACAGCGTAAGCGCGAACCAACGCTGCTGGCTATTGGAAGCAACCACCGCTTCCAGCTCGGCCGAAAACGCCTTATTCCCTATATCCTCACTCAGACTCGAAAGCGCCTGCTCAACCTCTTTGTTGTCTCCGGCCAGCGATGCGAGCGTCGCCTGCGTGTTCGCCCCCGCCGCATCCGGATGCGCCACCATCTGCGTATAAGTCGCCTTCGAACGCGAAGCAACAGAGCTGAAACTCGCAGTCACTGCCGTCACACGCGTCTGGATCGCCGGATCAAACGCCGTGTTCTCTCGCGCGCTGGTTAGTTCCTTCGAAACCACCTCGGCCTCGGCATCCGCAGCCCCGAGAGCGGAGGCATCCTGAAGCAGCACGCTGTCCTTGTAATCCTTGTTCACCTTTTCGAATGCAGCGTGGGCACGCTCGAGATCCAGCGCAGCCGGATAGATCGACTTCGAAACCGTGTTCAGGTGCTTTTCGGTCGTTGAAGACGTCCACTGCACCAAGCCTAAAAACAGCAGGTATCCGGTGGCCAAAAGGCCAATGCTCAGCATCAGTTTGCTGCGAATGCTCAATTGCTTCATATGTCACCTGGCGCAGAGGCGCGGTTGGGGTTGCACTTCCCTCCTCTCATCGGCACCCAGGTATCTCTTCTTCAACCCAGAACAAGTTCTCTCGTCATCTTCCAACTTCCAACCTCCTTTCGCTTCATGCTCCTGCATTCCTTGCCGATAGGTTGTTCAGCGCGACATGGCAAGCCGGTCTCGGCAAAGCTGCCGATGATCGTCCTTCGCGCAAGGCTATGGCGAATCCGTCCCGAGGTGAAAAGGAATGAAACGAATCATGCTTGGATTCTCGAGTTGTGTCCTCATGGCATCGCTGCCATGCGCAGCCCAGAGTCTCGACGACCTCAACATCCAGCTCCACGGCTACGCCACCCAGGGCTTCCTCTACACCACCAACAACAACATCTTCACGACGGAATCGAGCGATGGTAGCCCCGCCTGGACCGAAGCCGTCGTCAATCTGAGCGCGCTGCCCACTCCCAAGCTGCGCGTCGCCGTTCAGGCCCGGTACGAACTCCTCGGCGACCTGGGCAATACAGTCACCCTCGACTACGCCGCTGTCGACTACAAGGTGAACGACAAGTTCGGCATCCGCTTCGGCAAAACCAAGATCCCATCCGGGCTCTTCAACGAGATCCAGGATATCGACCCCTCTTACCTGTGGGCTCTGCTCCCGCAGGCGGTTTATCCGATCACAAATCGCAACTCTTATCTCTCCCAATACGGAGGCGTTGCCTATGGCACTCTCTCTCTTTCAAAGGCTCTTGGCAAAGTGGACTACCGCGGCTGGAGCGGCGAGCGAACTCTCAGCGGCAATGACGGCGCCCTGCTCAATCTCACCGAAGGTGGGACTGTCTTTCCTAACGGACTGAGCGGCATCGCCTCGGGAGGAGCCATCCACTGGAGGACGCCGGTAGCAGGTCTCATGGTTGGCGCCTCCGATGTCAAGTTCAACCGGTGGGTCAACCCCGCTAACGTGGCCGGGGGAACCATCATCGGAACGGAAGAAGTAAACGCCTACAATGAGCCCCACTACTTCGCAAAATATGAAAAAGCCAAGGTCCTGCTGGCTTATGAATATGATCGCAGCGTGATAGGTGGACACTTGACGTTTCCCCACTTCACCGTCCCTTATGGCCCTTCCGATGGCCGCGCGGAGTACGCGATGGCCACCTACAAAGTCACCGACAAGCTCTCCGCCGGCGCCTATTGGAGCTACGGCTATACCCAGCACAAGCAAAACTATGGCACCAATTTCCAGAAGGATTACACCATCTCCGGACGCTATGACTTCAGCCAATATTTCTACGCCAAGGCCGAACAACATTTCATCAATGGCGAAGAGTTCGGGTATGACCTCACCCTCAACCCGGATGGCCTGAAGCCGAATTCAAAACTTACTGTACTCAAGGTCGGCGTCAGCTTCTAGCTGCTGCGAAAGGAGATCCATCTTATGAAACAACCTCGCTTCCTCTTCTTCACCTTTGCCGCAGCCGCTGCCCTTACCCTGCAGGCTCACGCCCAACTCGTCATCGCCAACCCCAGCGTCAAAGCCGCCGACGCCTCGAAGGCCGATCTCAAGGATGTCTTCACCGGAGGCTCGTCCTCGCTCGGTGGCTCACACGTCACACCCGTCCTGCTCAAAGCCGGCGCAGCCAACGACGAGTTCCTCGCCGAGTACATCGGCAAATCCGGCGCAGCCTTCCTCGCAAGCTGGCGTTCGCTCGTCTTCTCCGGTCAGGCCACCATGCCTAAATCGCTCGACTCAGACGCCGCCGTCGTCGCTTACGTCGCCCAGACTCCCGGCGCCGTCGGCTACATCGCCAAATCCGCACCCCATGACGGAGTCAAGGTACTCGCCATCCACTAACGCCCATCGCAACCTCAAGGCCGCCGTTACTCGCCCTGCATCGTGGTGAGCTCGACGGCGGTTCTCGCTTGGAACGATCTCCCGTTCCGGGAACTTTCCCGAACCTGCGGTCAGTCTTCAACTGGTCAGCTGCGAACCTAACGATCCCTAGAATTGCCGCCGATGAAGCTGTTGACGCACCCTCCGGAAGCAGCGGCACTAAGCGTCATTGCTGCAATGTGGGGCTGCGGAGATACCCGGGCTGTACAAGAAGTGGTCGAGAAGAACCGAAAGGAAACTCCAAGATGAAACGATTTGCGCTGGCACTCTCCGGATGCCTCTTTGCGGCAGCAGCTTCAGCTCCCGCCCAGAGCCTCGACGACCTGAATATCCAGCTCCACGGCTACGCCACCCAGGCCCTCCTCTACTCCACGAATAACAACTTTCTCACCACCAGCTCCAGCGATGGCAGCCCGGCCTGGACCGAGGCGGTGGTCAACCTCAGTTCACAGCCCACCCCCAAGCTGCGCGTCGCCGTGCAGGCCCGCTACTACATCCTCGGCAATCTCGGGAACTCCATCACAATGGACTATGCCGCCGCCGACTACAAGTTCAGCGACCATCTCGGCGCGCGCTTTGGCAAGGTCAAGACTCCCGACGGGCTCTTCAATGAGATACAGGACATTGACCCCTCATACCTCTGGGCTCTCTTGCCCCAGGGCCGGTATCTCATCACGAGTCGTAACTCGCAGCTGGCGCACTTCGGCGGGGTGGTCTACGGCACAACCCGGATAGGAAAATTGGGCAAGCTCGAGTACCGCGGGTGGAGCGGAGAACGAGTTGTCGAGAGCGACGACGGCTTCTTCCTTTCATTCACCGAAGCAGGCGTCTCCCAGGTCAACGGTGTCCACCACGTTATCAACGGCGCGGCCCTGCATTGGATTACCCCCCTGCAAGGCCTGATGCTCGGCGCCTCCGATACAAGGAACAACCAATCGGTCTCGCAGCTCTCGGTCGGGGCTTACAACACAATCCCTCACTACAACCAGCCAAGCTACTTCTTCCACTACGAAAAGAAAAAGATCATGGTGGCCGGTGAGTACAGCCGAGTTCCAACCTACCAGAACATCTCTGCGACCATGAATGGGCCCGACCTTGGAAGCGTGGGCGCCGACAATCGTCCGTGGTACGTCATGGCAAGCTACAAAGTGACTGAGAAGCTGTCAGCAGGCCTTTATCAAAGCCAGATCTTTAATCACCTTGCGGCGCTTGGTCCCTCCCGCTACCAGAAGGACTGGGCGCTCTCCGCTCGCTATGACTTCACTTCATACCTCTATGCCAAAGCGGAAGAGCACTTCATTGACGGCACCGCGATACAGTACGACACGGACCTGAATCCGGACGGTCTCAAACCCAACTCCAAGCTCACCATCCTCAAGGTCGGCGTCAGCTTCTAGCTGCTGCGAAAGGAGATCCATCTTATGAAACAACCTCGCTTCCTCTTCTTCACCTTTGCCGCAGCCGCTGCCCTTACCCTGCAGGCTCACGCCCAACTCGTCATCGCCAACCCCAGCGTCAAAGCCGCCGACGCCTCGAAGGCCGATCTCAAGGATGTCTTCACCGGAGGCTCGTCCTCGCTCGGTGGCTCACACGTCACACCCGTCCTGCTCAAAGCCGGCGCAGCCAACGACGAGTTCCTCGCCGAGTACATCGGCAAATCCGGCGCAGCCTTCCTCGCAAGCTGGCGTTCGCTCGTCTTCTCCGGTCAGGCCACCATGCCTAAATCGCTCGACTCAGACGCCGCCGTCGTCGCTTACGTCGCTCAGACTCCTGGCGCCGTCGGCTACATCGCCAAATCCGCACCCCATGACGGAGTCAAAGTACTGGCCATCCACTAACGCTGGATTGAACTACGACCACAAGTGCTTGGTTCGAAACGATCAGTCATCGGCCGTGAAAGTTCGCTCGCCGTCAGACTTTCCTCATAGCTGTGGAAAACGCTGTCAAGGGGTTTGTACGTTCCGAAATCAACTATCTCATTCATTACAGGCATTCTATGGGCTAAAACAAATTGTCCTATTGACCCGCTCCACCCTGTTAGCATTAAAGTAGTGAACACAAGAGGAGCCTCACACGCAAACGTGGGGCTCTTTCCTTTAGTATAGGGACTTCCAACCCCGCCGACCCTGAGATTAGACGGCGCAAGTGCTTTCTTTTCAATATTTTATCCATAACCCTAATCGATGCAATATTTTAGCGGGTACACAAGCGCTAAGTCATTGCATCCATTGGCCATTTAACCCATGAGTTAACAGGGGGGGGTACTCAGCAAATATGACAAAAAAAGGGCGAACCCTAGGGTTCGCCCTTCTGATTGTGTATCCTGCAAGCGATCGTGAAAAGCGGTTCAGAGTGCTTACTCTGCTGCCATCTCTTCCTGTTCGCCCTCCATCCGCATCTGCTCCAACTCGCGCTCCTCGGCCTCAATCGCCGCAGTAACCTCCTGCTGGACCTGCGCTGCCGCCTCTTCCAACTCAGGCGAGAGCTGCACGTTACGGTAGTATTCCATGCCAGTTCCGGCAGGGATCAGACGACCAACGATGACGTTCTCCTTGAGTCCGCGCAACGTGTCAATCGAGCCGTTGATCGAGGCTTCGGTGAGCACGCGAGTAGTCTCTTGGAACGACGCCGCAGAGATGAACGAGTCAGTCGAGAGCGACGCCTTCGTGATGCCGAGCAACAACGAACGGCCAATTGCCGGACGTCCACCGGTCATCAGCACACGCTGATTCTCGGCGTTGAACCGGAAGCGGTCAGTCTGCTGATCGACGAGGAAGCTCGTGTCACCAACTTCTTCGATCTTCACCCAACGCAGCATCTGCCGAACGATGGTCTCGATGTGCTTGTCGGAGATCGTAACGCCCTGCAGCCGATATACCTCTTGAATTTCGTTCACGAGATACATCTGCAGCGCGCGCTCGCCAAGCACTTCGAGGATGTCGTGCGGATTACGCGGTCCGTCGATGAGTGCGTCCCCGGCACGAAGGCGTTCGCCCTCCTGCACGTTGACATACACACCGCGTGGTACCGAGTATTCCTCTTCCTGTCCGTTATCGCCTGTAACGTAAACCTTGCGCTGCCCCTTAGAAACATCGCCGAACCGAACGACACCATCGATCTTCGAAATGATCGCCGGATCGCGCGGCTTGCGAGCCTCAAACAACTCGACAACGCGTGGCAAACCGCCCGTGATGTCCTTGGTACGAGTGGTTTCGCGAGGGATCTTTGCGAGGATGTCGCCCGGAAAGACTTCGTCGCCATCGACGACCATCAGGTTGGCACGTGACGGCATCAGATAACGCTTGGTGCCACTTGCGCCCTTGATGACAATCTGCGGCTGGCGCTTTTCGTCGGCGGTGTCAGCTACAACCATGCGCGAAAGTCCCGTGACCTCGTCGACTTCCTCGTTCAGCGTAACGCCTTCCTGCAGGTCCTTGAACTGAACGATCCCAGCGATTTCGGTGAGCAGAGAGAACGTGTAAGGGTCCCACTCTCCGATGACCTCGCCCTGCTTGACCTGAGTTCCATCCTCAACCTTCAGCTTGGCGCCATAGACGATGGCATAACGCTCCTTCTCGCGGCCCTTGTCGTCGATAACAGCGATCGAACCGTTGCGGTTGAAAGCAACAAGACCGCCATCCTTCGAGCGCACGGTGACCAGATTGATGAAGCGAACCGTACCGGCGTTCTTGGCTTCGAGGTGCGAAGCGTCGTGAACGCGCGAAGCGGTTCCGCCGATGTGGAAGGTACGCATGGTGAGCTGCGTGCCAGGCTCGCCGATGGACTGCGCCGCAATGACGCCGACCGCCTCGCCCATCTCCACCATCTTGCCTGAGCCAAGGTTGCGACCGTAGCACAGGATGCAGCATCCGCGCTTCGACTCGCAGGTGAGCACCGAGCGGATCTTCACCTTCTCGATACCCGCGGCCTGAACAGCCGACGCGCGATCTTCGTCAATCTCCTGGTTGATATCGACGATTGTCTTGCCCTCGAAGTCTTTGAGCTTCTCGAGCGACACGCGGCCGATGATACGGTCGCGCAGCGGTTCGATCGTCTCACCAGCCTCAATGATTGGCGTGACGTAGATTCCCTCAACGGTCCCGCAATCGTTATGCGAGATGATGACGTCCTGCGCCACGTCGACGAGACGACGCGTGAGATAGCCCGAGTCCGCGGTTTTCAATGCGGTATCGGCCAGACCCTTACGTGCGCCGTGAGTCGAAATGAAGTACTGCAAGACGGTAAGGCCTTCGCGGAAGTTGGCCGTGATGGGCGTTTCGATGATTTCGCCCGAGGGCTTGGCCATCAAACCGCGCATGCCCGACAGCTGACGAATCTGCTGTTTGGATCCGCGTGCACCGGAGTCGGCCATGATGTAGACCGGATTCATGGCGCCCTCCTTGTCGGCCTTCTTCATGTTGCCGAACATTTCGTCGGCGACACGCTCGGTCACCCCGGACCAGAGTTGAATGACCTTGTTGTTGCGTTCACCGTTGGTGATCGCACCATCTAGGTACTGCTGCTGGACATTAATGACCTGCTTTTCGGCATCGGCCACAACGGTGTACTTGGAGTCGGGAATGACCATGTCATCGAGCCCGACCGAAAGGCCGGAACGAGTCGCGTAAGTGAAACCGAGATCCTTGACGCGGTCCAGCGTCTTGACGGTCACTTCGAGACCGAGATTCAGGTAGCAGTAGTTGATCAACTGCCCGATTCCCTTCTTCTTCAGCAAGCCGTTGACGTAGGGCATGCCCTCAGGAAGGGCATCGTTGAGGATGGCACGGCCAACTGTGGTCGAGATGAATTGGTTGCTGTACTCAACCACTTCGGTGTGTGTCAGGTCCTGGTCATCATAGGCCGTCGTCATGTCGAGAACCGGGCCGGTGTATCGCAGACGAATAGGCGTGAGCGTCTCTACCTGCTTGGCTTCGAGCGCCATGAGGACTTCTTCGATGTTGGCAAAGACACGGCCTTCCCCCTTGGCGTTGACCTTGGCTTTCGTCAGGTAGTAGAGGCCGAGGACGAGGTCCTGTGTCGGCACCGTGATCGGCTGACCGGAGGCAGGCGAAAGGATGTTGTGCGAAGCCAACATCAGCACTGAAGCTTCGATCTGCGCTTCGGGCGACAGCGGGATATGCACGGCCATCTGGTCGCCGTCGAAGTCCGCGTTGAAGGCGGTGCAGACGAGCGGGTGAATCTTGATCGCCTTACCTTCGACGAGCACGGGCTCGAACGCCTGGATACCCAGACGGTGGAGCGTCGGCGCGCGGTTTAGCAGGACCGGATGATCCTTAATGACCTCTTCAAGGATGTCCCAGACAATAGGTTCCTGCATCTCGACCATCTCTTTAGCCTGCTTGATGGTGGTGCAGTGGCCGGTCTGCTCCAGACGATGATAGATGAACGGCTTGAAGAGCTCGAGCGCCATCTTCTTGGGAAGGCCACACTGGTGCAGCTTGAGGTCGGGACCGACCACAATGACCGAACGGCCAGAGTAGTCTACGCGCTTGCCGAGCAGGTTCTGACGGAAGCGGCCCTGCTTGCCCTTGAGCGTGTCCGAAAGCGACTTGAGCGGACGATTGTTCGCACCGCGCAGCACACGGCCACGGCGACCGTTGTCGAACAGCGCGTCGACGGCCTCCTGCAGCATGCGTTTCTCGTTACGCACAATGACCTCAGGCGCGTGGAGGTCCATAAGCTTCTTGAGGCGGTTATTGCGGTTGATTACGCGGCGATAGAGGTCGTTCAGGTCCGATGTGGCGAATCGGCCGCCATCAAGCGGAACCAGCGGGCGAAGTTCCGGCGGAATCACGGGAATTACATCGAGAATCATCCACTGCGGCAGGTTGTCGGACTTGCGGAAGGCCTCAACGATCTTCAGGCGCTTTGAGTACTTCAGCTTCTTCTGTAGCGACGACTCGGTCTTCATGCGCTCACGCAATTCGACGGCAAGCTCTTCGATCTCGACGCGCTTGAGGAGCTCCTTGATCGCTTCGGCGCCCATCATGGCCTTGAAGCCGGAGGGACGATACTGCTGGTCGAGCTCACGGAAACGGGTCTCATCCTTGATCACCTCGCGTTCCTTCACGGGCGCGTCGCCCGGATCGACTACGACGTAGGACTCGAAGTAGAGAACCGCTTCCAGCTCACGCAGCGAGATGTCGAGCAGGTGGCCAATGCGCGAAGGCAAGCCTTTGAAGAACCAGACATGCGAGCAGGGCGATGCGAGTTCGATGTGACCGAGGCGCTCGCGACGGACCTTTGAGAGCGTGACTTCGACGCCGCACTTATCGCAGATGACGCCGCGATGCTTCATACGCTTGTACTTGCCGCAGAGGCACTCCCAGTCGGTGATGGGTCCAAAAATGCGCGCGCAGAAGAGGCCGTCACGCTCCGGCTTGAAGGTACGGTAGTTGATGGTTTCGGGCTTGGTGACTTCGCCGTGCGACCAGCTGCGAATCTTCTCGGGGCTGGCGAGCTGGATCTTAATGGCGTCAAAGTCCGCAATCGGACCGGTCAGTTCAAAGGGGCTGGAGCGAAACATATTTGCGTCTCCGTTGCAGCGGGTTGGCTGCGGTTTACTGCATTCAGTGCTCAGGCGATGGAAGCGGAACTTTAAGTCTCACTGCCTGCTTCTATTCTGTGCCTCGCTCCCGGCTGGGTCTCGTGCATGTTGAGCGGTCGCCTCATGCAGAAGTCCTTCCCCGATGTCCGGCTGCCTTGCTGGCCCTTCGGCCGGGCTCCTGCTTCGCAATGCAAGGAGCCGCGGCCGAGGGACTGTTCTTAGTCGGCGGCTGCGATCGACGGCAGCGGAACCTTCCGCTGGTCAGCCTGTTTGATCAACTCGACGTCCAGGCAAAGCGACTGCAATTCGCGAATCAAGACGTTGAACGACTCGGGCACGCCCGGCTCGATCGCCGCCTCACCCTTGACGATGGCCTCGTAGATCTTGGTACGGCCGAAGACGTCGTCCGACTTTGCGGTCAACAGTTCCTGCAGGATGTAAGCCGCGCCGTATGCTTCAAGGGCCCAGACTTCCATCTCACCGAAGCGCTGTCCGCCGAACTGCGCCTTGCCTCCCAGCGGCTGCTGCGTAATCAACGAGTACGGCCCGATCGAACGCGCGTGAATCTTGTCGTCCACAAGGTGCGACAGCTTCAGCATGTAGATGTAGCCGACTGTTGCAGGCTGTTCAAACGGATCGCCGAGCATACCGTCGTATAGCTGCGATTTACCCGAGCTGGGCAGACCGGCCGACTTCAGCAACGCCTTAATTTCCGTCTCCTGCGCGCCGTCGAAGACCGCGGTACCGAACCAGATACCACGCTTCATACCCGCGGCCACGCGCATCGTCTGCTCGTCGTCGAGGTCAAGAAGCTGGTTCAGTGCAGCCGTCCCAGCGAAGCGTGCCTTGAACAGCTCGCGAACTTCGTTGGCACCTTCCATCTGCGCAGCAAGTTCCGCAATTTGCACGCCGAGTTCATGAGCCGCCCAGCCAAGATGCGTCTCGAGGATCTGACCGACGTTCATACGCGAAGGCACACCAAGCGGGTTGAGGACGATCTCGACCGGGGTTCCGTCGGGGAGGTACGGCATATCCTCTTCCGGCAGAATGCGGGCAATAACACCCTTGTTCCCATGGCGACCAGCCATCTTATCGCCGACCGAAAGCTTACGCTTCATAGCGATATAGACCTTCACCATCTTGATGACGCCGGGCGAGAGCTCATCGCCCTTTTGCATCTTGCCGATCTTCTCGTTCGTGATCTTGCGCAGCACATCGATCTGCCGCGACGTCATCTCCTCGATCTCTTCGATCTGCTCATTTACTCGCGGGTCCTTATCCGCGTAGCGAATGCGCTTGAGGTTACGAGTCGAGATCAATTCAATCATGTCGCGGTCGAGAATCTCGCCCTTGTTGAGCAGCTTCTTGTTGGTGCGCTCGTCGTGCAGGTCAGCCAGCACTTCCTTCTTGCCGAGAATCGCTTCAAGACGCTTCAAGCGCTCGTCGGTGAGAATGCGGATCTCATCGGCGAGGTTACGCTCGAGCTTCTCGACCATCTCCTGCTCGATCTGCTTGGCGCGCTCGTCCTTCTCCTGGCCCTTGCGGGAGAAGATGCGGACGTCAACGACAGTTCCTTCAATTCCCGGAGGGCACGTCAGAGACGCGTCACGAACGTCGCCGGCCTTCTCACCGAAGATGGCGCGAAGTAACTTCTCTTCAGGCGTCAGCTGGGTTTCGCCCTTCGGCGTTACCTTGCCGACGAGGATGTCATTATGACCGATCTTCGCGCCTATACGGATGATGCCCGACTCGTCCAGGTCGCGCAGCGCGTGCTCGGAAACATTGGGGATATCACGCGTGATCTCTTCCGGTCCAAGCTTCGTATCGCGCGCTTCAATCTCGAACTCCTCGATGTGAATCGAGGTGTAATAGTCCTCGCGAACCAGCTTTTCCGAGATAAGAATTGCGTCTTCGAAGTTGTAGCCGCGCCACGGCATGAAGGCTACCAGCACGTTGCGACCGAGGCCAAGCTCACCCTGCTCCGTGCACGGTCCATCCGCGATCACCTGCCCCTTAATCACACGATCGCCCTTGCGCACGATCGGCTTCTGGTTGATGCAGGTGTTCTGGTTTGACCGCTTAAACTTGGTGAGCTGGTAGATATCCGAACCAACTTCGCGTGACAGCTGCGTTGGGTGATGCTCCCCCTCAACACGCACGATGATTCGCTCAGAGTCTACCGAGTCGATGATGCCGTTGCGCTTGGCGAGGATGACGGCGCCCGAGTCGCGGGCGGTGACGCCTTCCATGCCGGTGCCGACGAACGGAGCCTCAGCCACGAGCAGAGGAACCGATTGCCGCTGCATGTTGGCGCCCATCAGCGCGCGGTTCGCGTCGTCGTGCTCGAGGAACGGCACAAGCGATGCGGCGACCGAGACGAGCTGCTTCGGGGATACGTCGACGTAGTCCACTTCCGACTTGTTTACGAGCACGAAGTTGCCCTGGCGACGCGCATCTACGATGTCCTGAACGATGTTCAGCTTGGCATCGAGCTCGATGTTGGCCTGAGCAATCGTGTGACGATCCTCCTCCCAAGCCGAAAGATAGAAGCTGAACGGCTCCAGATCCATCGTGCGCTTGCCTGCCGCCTTCAACTCCGCATTCAACTTGACGGCGTCTTCGGTGACCAAGTGGTCCCCCTGGCGCAAACCGCTTTCACCGGCGTTAGTGACGGCGACAAAGTCGAGCGCCTGACCATCCTTCACGCGGCGGTACGGGCTCTCGATGAAGCCGTACTCGTTAATACGAGCGAAGCACGAAAGCGATGAGATGAGACCGATGTTCGGCCCTTCAGGCGTTTCAATCGGGCAAATGCGGCCGTAGTGGGTCGGGTGTACGTCACGGACTTCAAAGCCCGCGCGCTCACGCGACAGACCACCGGGTCCGAGGGCGGAGAGCCGACGCTTGTGCGTGATCTCCGACAGCGGATTGGTCTGATCCATAAACTGCGAGAGCTGCGATGAACCGAAGAACTCACGAATAGCGGCCATGACCGGCTTGGCGTTGATGAGGTCATGCGGCATCGCTGTCGACATCTCCTGATAGACCGACATCTTCTCCTTGATGGCACGCTCCATGCGCACAAGGCCGATACGGAACTGATTCTCCATCAGTTCGCCGACCGCGCGGACGCGGCGGTTACCAAGGTGGTCGATATCATCCACCACGCCGATGTTCTTCCGCAGCTTGAGCAGGTAGCGGATCGTCCCGTAGAAGTCCTCGGGGGTCAAGGTGCGATTGTCGAGGCCCGCGGCGGACTGATCCTCGTACAGCTTGATGTTGAACTTCAAACGACCCACGCGAGAAAAATCATACTTACGCGGATCGAAGAACATGCCCTCGAAG
>CAXTNM010000081.1:0-19292 GCA_964245715.1 uncultured Acidobacteriaceae bacterium
ACCGCATCCGCCACGCCAGCGGCTTCCTTCAAACGACCCTATCAAAACTGCCCCGGCAAGCTGCCCAGCCACACCCAGCTTCTAGTACGGGGCAGCCCTGATAGGGTACTAACGTTTATCGGGACAACTAACGAACAGCTGTAGAGTTCATCTACGTCATCACACGGCCTCTCCGTCGGAACGCAGGTGTGTTACTGTGGATTTATCGAAAATGGTGGACCGGACATAGGTAAGCCCCGGTCATCTCGCAGGTTGTGATCAACTGCGAGATCAATCCAGCCAATAGGCCGCGGACCTCGATGAAGGACGAAGTGTATTTCGTCCTCCATTCGGAGGTGAAAATGAAAGCCGCAGTCGTCTTAGAAGCTGGGAAATCTCCCATCTATAGCGAATTCGAAGAGCCCGTCCCGCAGGAGGATGAGGTTTGCGTCCATGTAGCAGCTTCGGCCCTTATGAATTTTTTGAAGGTCCGAGCCGCAGGCAAGCATTTCAGCTTCGCGACTCCTCCGCCCTTTGTCGTCGGCATAGACGAAATAGGCAGACTTGACGATGGCAGTCGGGTCTATTTTCTCTTTCCACGAGTCCCATTCGGCGGCATGGCCGAGAGGACGGTTGTTCGTTCTTAACATTGCATCCGTATTCCGGATAGCGTATCCGACGTCAACTTAGCCGCCATAGCAGACCCCGGTATGGCGGCATGGGCAGCACTCGAATCCGTGCGAAGTTGGTGCTTGGAGAGACGGCCTTGGTAAACGGAGCGACAGGAACGGCCGGCAGGATGGCCGTGCAAATCGCGCGACACCTCGGAGCAAAGAAAGTTATCGCCACAGGCCGAAATCGAGAGGCGTTGAATGCTTTGCTCGCCATTGGAGCCGACGAAGTGATTCCGTTGGATCACGGCGGGCAGATATGGAAAGATGAACTTCAAAAGCAATTCGAGCGAGGGATCGATGTTGTGCTTGACTATCTCTGGGGCGCAAGTGCAGAGCAAATATTTGTGGCAGCAAGTGCGGCTCGAAGAATGATGCCGATTCGCTTCGTTCAGATTGGAACGACCAGCGCACCCAACATTACACTTCCTGGCGCCGTACTGAAATCTTCCACCATTCAGATCATGGTTAGCGGAATCGGAAGTATCCCTCTGGAAGAGATCAATCTGATTCTTTACAAGCTGATGCAGGCTACATCCAAGGCTGGCTTTCAAATAGAAGCAAGAGAACTCCCTTGAGTGACATCGCAGAAGCGTGGTCTACCGGGAATGCAGCTTCTCGAATTGTCATGACCATGAACGCGCCATAGCGGATAGCTGACGCGCTCGTATCAGCACGCGTAGCATCCGTAACGACAAGTCGACTTACGGGAACTAGGCTCGGAAACCGCGACGGCGCTGTTGAAAGACAGCGAAGGAATCGCTTCTCTCTGCTATCGTCGACCCAACGGCAACAATCCTCACCCTATCACCGAACCGCTGAGGCGCTCCTCACCATGAATATCGTATTGTGGGTTCTCCACATCGTGACCGCGCTTCTCTACGCAGCCTCGGGTGTCATGAAAGTTTTTCTCTTCGATAAAGTCAGTAGAGATGTCCCATCCTTCGGCGCGCTCCCACGGCACATGTGGACCGCCCTTGGAATCCTCGAACTTGTCGGCAGCATCGCGCTCATCCTCCCTGGCACTCTTAGGTACCATCAAAACCTCACCGCGGTCGCCGCGATTGTTCTTTGCGCCGAGAGCCTGTTATTCATCTGGGTTCATTTGAAGTACACCGAGAAGACGCCCATCATCATGAGCGCCGTCCTCGGCATCATCATGGCCTTCATCGCCTATGACCGTATTGCGCTGGCACCGCTTTAGACTTCGAGAATTTAGTCCTCATAAGTCGGCATATGGAAAGTAGAGCGTCTGAGCCAGTCGTTCTCAAGTGACGAGAACAGGCCAATGCGCGTTCCCAGACCCGGACTCGCACGGCGAGTGCATCGGCGATTTGGCGCCATTCCATAATAGCTGCGTGACTCTGGCGGCGTTCCCGCTGCTTACCTGCTATGGTCCTTGCGCCAAGCGTCAGGAGACTGTCCCGCGCGTTGTCGGAAGGTCCTCACGAAATTAGCCGGATAGTTAAATCCCGTCATGACACTGATATTCTGAATGGGTAAACTTGTGCTCTCTAGCAAACGCTTTGCTCTCTCCAGACGCTGCTGTAGCAGGTACTGATATGGAGTCGTGCCCGTCGAGTTCCGAAACTCATGGGCGAAGTGCGATGAACTCATTGCCGATTCGTTTGCGATTTGTTCGAGGCCTATATCCTCAGCAAGATTTGCCGACATATACTCCATCGCCCTCTTTAGCTTTGATACGCCGAGCCTGCCTTTCAGAAGAGGAAAAGCGATTTGCTCACTGGAATGATTCTTGATGAGATCGGTTTGCAGAGATAATGCCAGCAGGTTTGCGTAGAGAGCACCGAGAGGCCAGCCTTCGCGGGCCTCTCTGCCCATCTCTGAGATTAGAAACCTCGTCGAGGGGGCCAAGATAGACCAAGCTCCCTTAATCTCTAGCGGATGCTGAGCTCCCAGCTGCGATGCGACCTGCTGCAGTGCGTCATCTTCGACGGAGAGGATCAATCTTTCGGAAGACCCATGCCATCGCCAGCGATGTCGCGCTCCTTGTGGGATTACGATGAGCGACTCAGGGCTGGTACGTTCAATCGCGTTCCTTCCGTTCTGCCACCATTCAAACTCCCGGTCGCCCCCGATCTGTAGATGGAGACATAGATTCGGATGTTCATGCTCCGGAATCTCTCCCGGACGGACGATATGCTGCTCAAGAACGATATGGTTCCACGGCGGTTCCCGGGTCGGAATTTGATCACGCGGAGTTTCAATCAGCGGCACCAACTGAGAGTCGCGGACCACGGCGATGCGTGCGGATGGATGCTCCGCTCCTGGCCGCCTCATCGTGCTCCGGAATGCGTTTTCAGCAGGATTTGCATATCATCCCAGCCTTCTGGCCGATCCAATGGAAAACAGGAAAGGCCAATCATGAGAAGACTAACTGATTTCGTACGCGAGAGGTTCATTCCGGGTGCTGCGATCACGCGACCGAAGGAACGTCGAATGGGGCTTGACCTTTTCCGCTCTTCGGCAGAATCGAGCGGACTAGTGGAGTTGCAAGCCACCGATCGGCCACGTTCCAAGCGCGTTCCACTCGATGCTGATGTCTCTTTTGTCGTTGGAGAACGCAGGCATAAAGGGCGATGTATCAATGTCAGTGAGTCTGGACTCCTGGCATGTTTTGATCATCCGCCGGATGTCTGGGTCGAGGGCGAGGTAGAGCTGCAGGCAGGGGGGTACTACCTCAATATCCAAGCGCGCGTGGCCCGTGTGGAACGGAACGATGTAGGGTTTGCTTTTTGTCTGAACACGGAGAACGATCGGGCGGCTCTACGCATCTTGATCGATTCTGGTTTCGGAAGGCCCCTGACCTAAGCTGTTCGAGAATGAGAGCTAATCCAGTTTGTGACAAACCGGAAGCCAGAATGCGCAAATGCTGAGCAGTTGCAATGCGTGGAGAGAGCGGAGCGACATGCACATTTGTGGGATTGCAACAGACAACCTAGGAAATATCATTGTTTTTTTTGGCTCAACCGCTTACAGCTAAAGGAATATCCATGCCGTTCGTTGCGCAAGAAATACTCCACGCTCTAGAGCAGGGCGAGTTTACGCCCTACTATCAACCCATTGTTGAGCTTCACAGCAAAAGGGTGCAAGGATTTGAACTGCTCGCACGGTGGCAACATCCGCTTCGCGGCTTGATACTTCCCGACCGTTTTATCCCGGCGGTCGAGCGACATGGCCTTATGAACGCACTTAGCGAGACTTTGCTGAGGAGTGCTTTCCAATCCATAAAGCCATTCTCAAGAAGCTTTCGTCTTTCGGTGAACCTATCACCGGCTCAATTACATGATCGGGGACTGCCAGACTTTCTTCGGAGGATTGCTGACGAAGGGGAGTTCGATCTGAAGCGGTTGACTGTCGAACTGACTGAGAGTGCATTGGTTGACGATCTCACTCTTGCGGGTGCCGTCGCAGCAGACATCAAGTCAATGGGTGTTCGCTTGGCATTAGATGATTTCGGGACCGGCTATTCCAGCCTATTGCATCTACACACCTTGCCCTTCGACGACTTGAAGCTGGATAGGAGCTTCGTTAAATCGATGGTAGATTCGCGCCAAAGCCGAAAGATCACGGCGACCGTGATCGGACTTGGCGTGAGCTTGGGATTGCAGACGGTGTGCGAAGGTATCGAGTGCCAGGAGCAGGCTGATCTTCTGCTTTGGCAGGGTGGAGGCCTGGGACAAGGATGGCTATTTGGCAAACCTATGCCCGCTGAGCAAATGGCCGAGTTCTTGTCACAATCTGAATCCGGCTCCAAAGGGGATGGCGAGTCGAGGGTTAGTGACCTTTCTGTGAACCTGGAAGCCAGTCCTGCGCAGCAACTCTGTCAGCTTCGTGCGATATATCACGGCGTTCCGGTAGGTCTAGCGTTCGTTGGATCCGATCTGCGCTATGTGAGCCTTAATCAGAGGCTCGCTGACCTGAATGGGATTCCGTTGCATGCTCACCTGGGACGCCGAGTTTGCGACGTGGTCCCGGACATTTATGAACAATTTGAGCCGTATCTCCTGAACGCGCTTTCCGGGCAATCCATGCACGGCCTCGAAGTGTCACGTCCATCCGATGATCCGGCTGCTCCGGCGAAAACACTGATGGTCTCTTATGAACCGGCGCGTGATGAAGCTGGCGAAGTCATCGGTGTTTGCGTTTCTGTCGCAGACATCTCTCTAATCAAGCAGAAAGAAGAAGCTCTGAGGGAAAGCGAAGATCACCATTGTCATGTCGTGGAGTTGAATCCGCAGACGCCGTGGATAATGGATGCAGCGGGGCAGAACACTTCAGTGAGTTCCCGATGGCAAACGTTGACGAATCTCACACCGGAGCAAACCAAGGGCCACGGCTGGATGGATGCAGTACATCCTGAAGACCGTGCGCGAATCTCACCGGTCATCGAGCGCTGCTTATCCACCGGCGAGCCGATAGACCTTGAGTACCGAATCAGCCGCGATGGCCTTCAATGGGAGTGGATGCGCTCAAGAGGAGCACCGCGGAGGGACAGTGTCGGCAAGATCATTCGCTGGTATGGGAGCGTCGAATCCATTCACGAGCATAAGCGGGCCCTTGAAGAACTTCGCCAGAGTGCGGCAAGGCTGAGAGCCATCTTGGACACCGCTCCGGCAGGAATCGTCTTCGCAGAATCAAGCACTGGCCGCGTGATTGATGCAAATCCGCGCGCTGCCGAAATCTTCGGTTTTGACATACGACCGGAGGTCGTGTGGACCGATCCCCCGTGGGAACTCAACGATGAACATGGCAATGCGCTTGATCCGACAGATTTGCCGCTCGCTCGTGCCATGCATCGAGGTGAAATCACGACGGCGCAACCGGTTCATTTACAAAGGGCGGACGGCAGCGACATCTGGGTAAGTCTGACAGCAGCGCCGATTCGGTCTGAGGAAGGTAGATTGGTAGGTGGTGTGCTCGTAGCGCAAGAACTCGAGCCCAAGAAGGCAATCGAGAACGCTGCTCGTGCAGTCAGGTACGTTCAATAAATCCATTGCCCGCAGCGGTGGGGTGAGATTCATCGTTATCGGCTCCACTGTCGACAACAGTCTGTATGTCTCTCTTGGAGTCGGGGCGCGGCTTCGGTTCTCCTGTAGAGAGGAGGATCAGAGCCATGCAGACAGTCAGATCATTTGTCGGAATGGATGTCCACAAGGAGACCATCTCGATCAGCGTTGCCGAAGACGGGCGAAACGGCCCGGTGCGGTTCCTGGGAGTGATTCCGAACGCGGCAGACGATGTAGCCAAGATGGCGAAGCTACTCTCGAAGCATGGGGAGCTCGACTTCTGCTATGAAGCGAGTGGTTGTGGGTACGGCATCCATCGCCAGCTCACTGCGCTTGGGCACAAGTGCATCGTGGTCGCGCCGTCGATGATCCCGCGCAGGCCTGGCGAGCGGATCAAGGCCGACAGGCGCGATTCGGAGAAGCTTGCAATCCTGCACCGGTCCGGAGATCTAACGCCCGTCTGGGTTCCAGATACAACGCACGAAGCGCTTCGCGACCTGGTCAGAGCCAGAGTGGATGCATCGATGCACCTGATGCGTGCGAGCCAGCAGTTGCTCGCATTTCTGCTTAGACATGGCCGCAGCTATCCGACCGGCAAGCACTGGACACAGCGTCATCGCAGCTGGCTTGCAGGACAGACGTTCCAGGAGCATGCCCATGGCATCGTCTTTCAGGATTACCTCGAGACTGTATGGACTGCACAGCAGAGAAGAGATGCCTTGATCGAGAGGATCTCTGCGATGGTTGGAAGCTGGTCACTCGGACCGCTTGTCGAGGCTCTCCGTGGACTGCGCGGCATCGACATGATCTCTGCGGCCACGTTCATCGCCTCCACTGGTGACCTCAGCCGCTTCGAGTCACCACGTTTGCTGATGGGATATCTTGGCCTTGTTCCTTCAGAGCACTCAAGCGGAGGAACAATTCGTCGCGGTGGCATCACCAAAACCGGCAACCGGGAAGCTAGACGCATGCTCATTGAAGCAGCGTGGAGCTACCAGTATCCCGCCCGCATCGCGAAGGAGAAGGCGGAGATCCTCGTCAGGCTGCCGAAGAACATCTGGGACATCGCCTGGAAGGCACAGACCAGGTTGTGTACTCGGTATCGCTCCATGGTCGCCAGAGGCAAGAAGCCTACCGTTGTTGTCACCGCGATCGCGCGGGAACTGGCCGGCTTCATCTGGGCCATCGGACAGGAGATGAGGGCTCAGATGGCGACCTGAGTTGAACTGTCCCACCTTTTCGGGTGGGGAACCGGGCGGCCGGTCATGGTGATCCTCGAGAGCCCCTTGGGCAGGAGTCCCTCTCCGACGCCCGCGCCAAGTCCGAGGCAAGCCTGCGACGACACACGTTCGTGCGGTAGCCAACCCGCGTATGGAAGTTTGAGCGACTGTCGCTGAACGCCGCCCGGTTCCCGACCCGATAAGAACCTAAGAACAAAAGCAATTGCGCTATGAAGTAAAGACGCGGTCTGTGAATTCGTGTCCTTGACATTCAAATAGAGACATGGAAGGCCTTATCGCGAATGCAGAACCCTCGAGAACAGCGAACCGAAGCGATCGTTCACCGGTTTTTCCAGGTTCTGCTTGCAGCCGAGATATCGCTCGGTCGTCAAGACTGAGGCGTGGCCCAGGAGAAACTGGATTTGCTCAAGCTCACCTCCATTCACGTGGCAGAGCTTCGCACAAGTTCTCCTCAGGTCATGCGGCGCGAGGTGATCAAGCTCTAGGCGCTCGGCACAGTTCCGGATCACATACCAGACCACATTCTCGGAAATGCCTGTTCCCCAGGGTGTTCCGTGCCGACTCACGGCTCTGAACACTCGCCCCGCGGCGACCGAAGCAGCTGTCAGCCATCTGTCGACCGCGTCTTTCACCCAGTTCGGCATAGGCACTGTCCGTACGTGTTTGCCCTTACCGACAAGGTCCACGATGGCCCAATGCCCCTGTCGGACTTGAATGTCTTCTTTTCGAAGGCCAGACAGCTCGGCTCGGCGGAGACCACAGCCGAGCAGAATCGAGATCATCGCGACGTCTCGGACGCTGCGTAAGCTGTCCCCGCCAGATTTCTCAAGCAGCGACCGGGCTTGCTCCCGGTTCAGCCAGTTGCCAGTGCGGAAGCCGAGTTGCTTCACACCTTTGACCCGCCTGATTCCGGCAGCAAGCTCTGGACTCAGCAGCCCCGAGTCTGCAGCCTCGTAGGCGAGTCGCCTGACTGCCGCGAGCCTTTGATTGATCGTACCAGCGGCTAGTCCCAGCGATTCCAGGTAGAGTCGGAATCGCAGAACGACTGCTCGGTTCAAAGCCAGCCTCGGTTCCGAACAGTACCACGTTATGAACTGGTCCATTGCAAACTTGTAGTTCCGCCTGGATCGTGGGGAGCTCAAGCTGTTGAGTACGGCGGACTTCGCATGGTCGAGATCTGGCAGCCGAAGGACGACCTTGTGGGGAGCCGGCTTCTTCATTCTTTTGGGCATACAAGCGGCCTCGTCGGCCGCAATATGTCCAACACTTTATGCCCTGCGGACCGTCATCAAGAACGAGGTTTGGAATCGACGAGCGTCGTTACCGGGCCGCGACGCGGGTCGCTTTAGCGAATAGAGCTTGCCCCAGGGGGCACGCCATACAACACAGCGTTCTATAGTGAATAGATCTCTTTGTTCTATTTATTCTGGTACGCTGTACCTATGACTACGGATCATCTGCGCGCACTTTTGACAAGCTTCGGTCTCTCGCAAGCGGATTTTGCGCGGCTGATCGGCGTCACGCCACGCGCGGTTACGCTATGGCTCAATAGCGAAAGAACGATTCCTGGAGCGGCCAAAGCCTATTTGCGCGTATTCGAATTGCTGCCTCCCAACCTAAGACAGATCGAACTCAACCGCTTGAAAGAGAAAGGTACAGCTATGAGAGATGGAATGTTTGGAATGGTGTTTCAGAGCACCCCCGGCAATGCCGGCATGGGAATGTTGGTCCTGGACAATGGTCGCGTCTATGGAACCGACACAGAGGGCGTTCGTTACGACGGGACGTATCTCTTCAACGAGCATACGGGCATCGCTGATATCAAAGCCAAGGTAACCTTCCCGCCGAACGTACGGGCTGTGTTCGGCGTATCCAACCCCTACGAGTGGGCCTTCGACATCACAGCTTCGTTCAACCCGAAACAAAACAAGAGTACCGTGAAAGTCAGCACCTCCCTCGGTCAGCCCATCACGGCCCAGATTGTCTATCTGCGGGCGTTGCCTGAGGCCGCATAAGGCCACATACCGATATCAGGCGTCGAGCGAAGCGATGCCGGCCAGCATGACGGGCGCACGGTCGGGAAACTCGGCGACAAGAGAGAGCGTGCCTCCGAGCGCTTCAATCGAACGGCGCAAGGTCGATATGTGCATGTCGGTGCGCTTCTCCAGATCGGAAATCTGTTTCTGAGCGACCCCGAGGCTCTTGGCCATCGTCACCTGCGTCATTTCGCGGGCCAGCCGCAGCTCCTGCAACGTCATCTCCTCGGCGATCAACTTAGCGGCGCGCTTGTCGATCTTGCGGCGGCGGGCGGCGGGAAGCGCATTGATGATTTCGTTCACGTTGCGGGCCATGGCTTATTTCCTCTGCTTCTTCTTCAGGCGCTCAAGGTGCGCCTCGAACCGCTGATCGGCTTTGCGGATCAGCTCGCGATAAAACCGCTTCTGGCTACCGTCGGACTTGTCGCCGGCTACCAGTAAAATCGCCTGGCGCTTGATATCGAACGCAAAAGCCACGCGCCAGACGCCATCCGCTGCATCGAAGCGCAGCTCCTTCATGTTCGCGTGTTTCGAATCCTTCAACGTATCGACACGCGGCCGGCCCAATTGCGGACCGAACTGCTGCAGCAAGCGGACCATCGTAAACATTTCGTCCTGCACATCTTGCGGTAGCGCGGCCAGCTCAGGCTCGAACTCGTCGCCAACCAATACATCCCATGCCATTCAAGTATACCTCATAGCGTATATCCGGTCAAGCGTATAGGCCGGATTTCTGCTTTCCTTTCGATCTGACTATTAGTATCTTCAAGCGGCTGGATTGCGAACCACGCCCTCAATTGTTTCGCGCGTCTCGCCTAGTGTTTGAGGCAATGCTACTGCTGGGGCCAAAACCAGCTTCTCGCTAATCCAGCGCAGCATGCGGCTCTGCTCGTCTGCCTTAAAAGGTTTCAACGTTTCGGCCATAGTCTTGAGGGCGTCAAATTCGTCCACTGGATTTGCTGTCATCATTTTCTGGTCGGCCTCTAATAATTGAGCCAAGAATAATCGCATATATGCTCTTTTAAAAACGAACACTGGATATACGATAAAGGACGTTATCGTACGTGTTCAGTACAGCATCCGCTCTGGGGTGACGTGTCACCTCAACCCGATGCCGTAGGCAGCGTCGCTTTTCGACGGACGCTCCCCAGCTCCAGATCGGAGCCTCAGACGCAGCAAGGCCACCCCCGAAAGGACGGCCCGCGATGACCTCTACTTTGAGCTTTCGAGCGAGAAGTCTTTTGCCAAGATATTGATGGTGCCGCTCGGAGGACACATGCTCACACTGAAGTGCAGGTGCCCCTCGAAGCCACGTCCTCCCCGAATAGGGTCGAAGGGACTAGGCTCCGACACCATAGTTTTCCAGTCCGAAGATTCGTAGCACTTCGCATTCGAGATATCGTCAGAGCACATCAATTTAGCTGCCAAGTTAAAGTCAGCTTGGAAGTAAACGCACTCCTTGAAGACGATCTGCGCGGGCGTCAGAGAGCCATCCTTACCCAGCAATTCGACAAAAAGTTCCACTCTGTCTTCCTCCTCAACTCTGAAGAGCGACACCCCGACTAGCTTAGAGTCGTGCAAGAACAACGAGTTGAACCGCTGCATTGTTGTGTTTACTAACTCAACGGGCATCTGACCTCCTGGTCATGGGATGATTGCGTTCGCCGGTATAGTCGGCCAAAGTGGAGGGGCAAGGGATGGC
Organism: uncultured Acidobacteriaceae bacterium; assembly: GCA_964245715.1. Classification (GTDB taxonomy): domain Bacteria; phylum Acidobacteriota; class Terriglobia; order Terriglobales; family Acidobacteriaceae; genus Edaphobacter. The sequence continues at coordinate 10,660 of CAXTNM010000081.1, forward strand.
AAGAACCTGATGACCCGATAGATGATGTAGCCGGCACCAACGGCTGCGGCACCTGCGGCAACCCCTCGCTTCAGACTAGCCTGCTCCTCCGGCGTGAGTGCGCGACCGGGCGTTTGACGTGGCCGTGGTTTACCCCAATCCCAATCGTGTGCATGAGGATCAGGAGCGCCACCATGCTCTGGCCCACCGTGACCTTGATCGATGTCAACGACTGCCTTCCCATCGGGGCCAAATCTACGGGTTGTGGTTCCCCCATCGGGGCTCGGGGTTACCAGTGTGGAATCCGGGGTCTGTCCTTGGGCAGGACTGTTGGTCCTACCTTGCGGTGGTGCAGGCGTATTGTTCTGGGCCAACAAAGTGTTGTCAGTCGTGCTCTGTTGTTGGGCCAATTTGCCTGTCGATTGCTGCCCGGCTATGTTCCCGATTTCAGAGGCCCCATAAGCAGCATTCGCAAGGCCTGCGTTCCCATTCTGACACATCCAATCCGGCGTGCTGTTTGAGTTGCCGCAGTGTCCATCTGGGTCCGTCCCACCAAGCGGATTGTTTCCCATGTACGCGTAAAGATTAAGGCTTTGCGGATCATCAAGCTTCGCATAGGGTACCGGCTCTGCTTGGGCGCTCCAATCTGGGCTCATGAAGCGGCCCATGTTGCTGCTCAGGTACCTGGCCCCGAAGTAGTCGAGACCTGATTCTGCGTCATATTCTTTGCCGGTGAACTTGTCTATGTAATGCACAAGATGCGGCGTACAGTCGTAGGCATATTCGGTCTGCATCGTGGCGGGAATGAAGGTCTTGTTGTGCTACTTTGGGCAGTGGGATAGTCAACACGCCCTATTGAATACTTAACCGACATCTGCTCCCATTCGTAATTCTGATATTCGATTGAAGAAACTTCTGGAATAGAAATTAGAATCTCTGACTGAGACGGCCAGGTAACGGATGGCAGTGGATTGTCCTCTCTCCCAGGATCATAACGAAAGAGAAGCATTCTCTGATCTTTCCACTTCGAGAATAGGCCCGCGCTTTTCGATGACACTCTTGTCGCGTATACGCTGACATACTCTTCCTTTGCCAGCGTGTCGCAGCTCTTGTATTCGACCTCGAATCTATAACCGGCTGGGTCATCGATTTCAAGTTTTTTTTCCGCCTGACAAAAAACCCGCGAGCTAACAAACCGGAGCACCCCAACAGCCCCAGCGGTAAGAATAACTACAGCAAGGATGTAAATTGCAGTGCGCTTCATGAACTCCTATCCCTTCTCGCTTACGCTATAGCCAGTGTTTTGCAGTAAATCAGAATTGCGTTGCACCCGCTTGATAGCCGATTTTGATAAATTCGGCAGTTTGAGGAGCAAGCCCATACGGTGAATTGGGGCTGTAATTACCGGAGAACATGCGAGCGAAATTGCCCGCCGTCGTGAGAGTATCTTCAAGAGTCATGCCCGCTTGTTGAGCAAACAATCCAACATTGAAATTCGACACATCTCTAAACTCAGGCAATTGCTGAAATCCGCCGGTGACAACATCGCTTTGAGGGCCCATTCTCTGATCGTCGAACTGCCCTCCCGTCCCCACAGCCTCTCCGAGGGCTGTATAGAAACCCACCGCACCGCTGGAGAAGAATCCGTGGGCTGTTGAGTCCGCTGCTGCCTTTCTGCCAGCGGCAGCAACATCACTCACGTCGCTCGTCGGCGCCATCATCATCCCAGTTGATGAATGTGGATCAGGAACTGTTTTGCCATTCGGTAGCTTCACAGGAACGCCAGGGAAATTGCTCTTTTTAGCGTTCGGATCAATTCCATGTTGCTTGTTCCACTGAGCGATAGCCTGACACCCTGCACCTTCTGCATTCTTGCCGCTACAGTCGATGTGTCCATCTGGGTCGATATGGGAGAGCGGATTGTTCCCGACGTAAGCGTACAGGTTCAAACTTTGTGGGTTATCGAGCTTAGCGTATGGAACTGGCGTAACTTTAGCCGCCCAATCGGGCGACATGAAGCGGCCCATATTTGAACCGTAGTACCTGGCCCCGAAGTAGTCGAGACCTGATTCTGCGTCATATTCTTTGCCGGTAAAGAGATTCTCTGTTGGGCTGGTGCGGGAGCCTGTGCAGTAGAGCTGATCGCCAAAGGGGAGGTTTCGGCAGATCTGCTCAGGGATTCCGGTAGCATCAGTTTGGACACGCCGGGAGCCCAGGGCGTCGTTGAGATAAAAGTGCAGGCCAGAAGTCCGTCAGTTTTGCGAGCACACCCTTCCGGCCTCTTGAGGTTCTTATCGACCAGGATGCCCTTCGACGCGGAAGCCCACCGAACGAGCCATGGAAGCTATACGACCTCGGCCACGGCTACTGCTCCTACGACTTCTTCGACCAGTGCCCCCATCGCATGGCCTGTGCTCGTTGCGACGTCTACATGCCGAAGGAATCCAGCAAGGCCCAGAGCATTGAAGCCAAAGCAAACCTGTTACCACTGACGCAGGAAATTCCGTTAAGCGAAGACGAGCTGAGAGCCGTGGAGGACGGGATTGCTGGACACGATAGGCTGGTCGCTAAACTCACCTCTTGCCCAACGCCCGACTCGTTGTGATCGGTCACTAGCAGCTCACCTATGAACAAAAGCATCATTGTAAAAGCGTTAGCCCCGGCAGATACGTTCCTCAACCTTCCAGCCTCGGTGTCCACCTAGTTGCTGGGCAGTTTACTTATACTGATGAAATCAGGAGTCTCCATGCGACATTTGCTGCAGCGGCATGCATTGCCCATCAAAGCGCAGCTGAAGGCTTCACTGGTCCTCGCCTATGCCGTACCTGCTGACGTGCTCACGCCGCTGCTCCCGCCGGGTCTTCGTTTGGACACCTACGGTGATTATGGGTTTCTAGCAATTGCTCTGGTGGAGACTCAAAAGCTCCGCCCGGCCTTTCTGCCTCCCAGCCTGGGTGTCGATTTCTTCCTTTCCGGTTACCATATCTTCACCCGCTACCAGACTTCCGCAGGGCGCAATCTGAGAGGCCTGCGCATCCTGCGCAGCGATACGGATAGCCGCTTTATGCAGGTGTTCGGAAATCTGTTGACTCATTACGGGTATGAGCATTCCGAGTGCAAAGTGCACCGCGAAGCAGGAACCTATTCCGTTCGAGTTGCCACTCCGGGCGGCTTGGCTGATTTGGAAGTCGAAGCAGATACCTCTACCACCCCTGCGTCTCTTCCGGTTGGTTCACCCTTTCCGAATTTTACGGAGGCCAGAAAATTCGCCGGCCCGCTACCGTTTACCTTCGACTACGAGAGGCAGACAAACTCCATCATCCGAGTGCAGGGAGTGTGACAGGAGTGGACTCCAAGACCCGTCTCTGTCAAGGTGCATCGAAACGCTTTTCTTGAACAGGAAAGATTTCGCAAGACCGGCGCGGTTCTTGCCAATGCCTTCTACCTTGAAGATGTCCCGTACGCCTGGAACCCCGGCATCCGCTAGGTGCTGCCATGACCATGGTGGAGGCAGAAGGCCGCTTCTCAGGTGTCCTCAAGATCGTTCGCTTCAACATTCAGTTCTACGTCTTGAGCCTGATTGGATTCGTGTTGATTGCCGGGGTTCTCGCATCGTCTTTGCTCCCCTTGTGGCTTGAGCGGCTCATCTTCCGCGGTGCTGTTGTCATGGCATTCTGGACGCTAAGCTCTCTTCTGGTTTCCTGGTATGTGTATGATTTTGCTGGCGTGACTCGTTGGGCGTGGCTGCGGACGCAACTACAGGAGCAGCCACGAACGTGGGTCAACATACACGCCGGTCTGGATGAATCGACGACGGCGCTAAAGAGATTGTTTCCCGCTTCGCAAGGCTCGGTGGTCGACATCTATGATCCCGCTGAGATGACCGAGCCCTCGATTGCCCGAGCAAGGCGCATGTACCCTGCTACAGAACCTTTTGTGGTTGGCACGTTTGACCATCTGCCTTTACCGACCGGCGATCAGGACGAGGTCTTTCTGCTGTTTGCAGCCCATGAGGTCCGAGCGCCAGAGCGCCGAAGCCAGCTTCTACGCGAAAGCAGCCGGGTTCTGAATGCAGGCGGGCAGGTGCTTCTGGTCGAGCATCTTCGAGACTGGCCTAACTTCCTGGCGTTTGGCCCTGCATTTCTTCATTTCCACTCCGAACGAACCTGGCGAAAGAATATCCGAGAAGCGGGTCTCAAGATTGAGCGCGAGAACACAATTACTCCATTCGTGCACTGTTTTTTCCTCCGAAAGGTGGACGGATGAAGCTGAATTTCGCTGAACGGCTGCTGGTGAACAACAGCGCACGAGCTCTCGTGCAGCGGTTTTACGAAGGCCCACTCCTGCGAAAACTGGGCGGATCGGTCGAAGGCCTCCGCGTGCTTGATGTTGGTTGCGGAAGAGGCGTGGGAGTGCAGCTTCTGCTGGAGCAGTTCGGAGCCGCGCATGTCCACGGAATTGACTTGGACCCAAACAGATCGAACGCGCGCAGAACCGCCTCGCTGTTCGCTTTGGGGGACGATTCACGTTAGGCGTTGGCGGGGTAGAAAGGCTTCCATTCGAGAGTGAGATGTTCGACGCAGTTTTCGATTTCGGAATGCTCCACCATGTACCCGTTTGGCAGGATGGCATTGCCGAAATTCGGCGTGTTCTCAAACCAGGCAGCCGATTCTTCTTCGAAGAGGTAACAAAAAAAGCGTTGGAGACCTGGCTTTACCGCACTTTCCTCGAACATCCAGCAGAAAACCGCTTCACCGAAGCTGATTTTGTCGAGGAATTGGCCAGTCAGCACTTCAACTTGACTTGCACCCCTCGACACACCTTCTTCGGAGATCTCTTCATCGGAGCTGCACAACTTGAAGAGGTCGACCGAAATTGACGGCCCGAGAGATTCCACATAATCCGCACTTCGCGAAACAGCGCAGCCATCGTTATTGGAGAGCACGATAACCGGCCTGCCTTCGAGGTCGGGCCGGAAGACCCGCTCGCAGGAGACGTAGAAATTGTTGCAGTCGATGAGGCCGAAGACTTCGCCCATCAGGTTTACCGCAGGGTGTGGATCGCGTGTTTCACCACACCGAAAACATGAAGATCTTCCCCAATCGAGACGCGGATCGGCTGATAGCGAGGATTGGCCGGTTCGAGCCACACGCAGTCTGGACCCCGGCGCAGACGTTTCACGGTGTACTCGCCGTTGACGGCCACCACGACGACGCAAAGGTTGTCGGGCTTCGCGGAGCGGTCCACGACCAGGAGATCGCCTCCAGGATTCCGGCGTCTTTCATGGAGTCTCCATCGACCCGCATCATGAAGGTCGCGGCCTTATTCTCGATTAGGTATTCCGTCAGGTCGAAGGGCGTCTCCAGATAGTCTTCTGCGGGACTGGGAAAGCCCGCTGGCACCCGCCCATCGAAATACGGCAACACCATCGGCCAGTTTGCGGCCCATTCCACTAGCTCTAGACTCATATCCGGCCCTGTCAGAGGTATACCAGGAGTTGCGAATAAAAGGCGAAAACAAAGCGGGTGACGGGCGCTTGTAGCTTTCTACCTTTCTGATCAACTAAATAGAAAAGGTCTAGGGAGTGATCGCGAGCTGTAGTGTTGGCCAACGCTCTCTTGTGCTTCGCGTTACTTCCTACAATGCGACTTCGCGATACCGCACTTATGAGGATCACAGTTTCTTACTGACAGCGCGCTTTGGCTTCGACACGCTAGGGCCGGACAAGACGCGAAAGCCTTGCCACATGACCTCGACATGCCTCTGCATGACCTCGTCGCTGGCGGCGGGTCCGATGACGGCGCATCGATTGATAAGAACCTGGGTGATTCCGAAGAGTGAGATCCACCAGGTGTTCGCATCTAGCATTCGAGTCTCAGCGTTCAGGCCAATTGCTTCGGAGCAAGCGACGAAGGTTTGCATGAGTCGTTCGAACAAAGCCCGCCCGATGGCGTCGATGTGCTCGTTCGCGCTGCCGCTGGTGTTCAACGGACCGGAGAACACCACCTGAAAGTGATGGGGATGTGCCATGCCAAACCGTACGAATCCCAAAGAGACGGCGAGCAGTTGAGCTTCCGGCCCGTGAGCTTTGCTTTGCTCCGCGTCCAGTTCAAGGATGAGGCGGTCGAAGGTCTCTTTACAGATCTCCGCAAGCAGCGACGCCTTGTCAGGAAAGTAGCGGTACAGAGCCGCGTGAGCGTACCCGAGCCTCTCCGCGATAGCCCGCAAGGTGACATTCTCATAGCCACGTTCTGAGAAAAGCTGGCTGGCTGTGCCGACGATCTGCTCTCGCCGTTCGTTACGGCGTTCCGCTGCACGGCTGAAAGATTTCACTTGCATGAAGTCAGGATAGCTCCTGTGGACGGCAAATGACCGGTGGTCACCAAACGTGTGACCACCGGTCACAATAAGTGCTATGGTCTAGATATCGGGTTGAGCGTTGCCGTACCGGCCGTGTATCGACGCATTTAGAGGAGGGCGCATGGAACAGCAGCGGATAGTGCTTGCAGGAGCTACGGGGAATCTTGGCGGACGGATCGTGCGTGAGTTGCGGCAACGGGGAGCTTCGGTTCGTGCCATCGTACGACCCGGCACGAGTCCGGAGCGGCTTGCCGTGCTACGGGAGCAGCAGGTGGAGATCGTGGAAGCAGATCTTCACTCGCGCGTAGACGTGGTGCAAGCCTGCGAAGGTACTTCGTGTGTCGTGTCTACCCTGCTGGGCCTCGACGAGATCCTGATCGGGGCACAGGGAGCGCTTCTGGATGCCGCCGTGGAAGCTGGGGTGCCGCGCTTCATTCCTTCGGATTATGCGATGGATTTTACGAAGATCGCACCTGGGGTGAATCGCAACTTCGATTTGCACCAGCAGTTCAGGGAGCGGTTGGAGCATGCACCCATTCGTTCAACGTCGATCCTGACTGGCGCGTTTATGAACCTCCTGACGGGCGAAGCCCCGCTAGTATTGTTCAAGATCAAGCGTGTTCTCTACTGGGGCGAAAATCCCAATCAGCTCCTGGACTTCACGACCATGGACGATACCGCCGCCTACACCGCGGAAGCCGCGCTTGATCCTGGCGCACCGCCCATCCTGCGCATTGCGGGACAGCAGATCTCTGCTGCGGGCCTGATGGCAGCGGCGTCGGAGGTAAGCGGCAAGCAGTTTCGCTTGTTGCGTGGCGGCGGTCTGAGCCGGCTGCAGCGGATCAGCAAAGTCGTTCGGATGCTTACCCCGAAGTCAGACTCACCTTTTCCCGTCTGGCAGGGCATGCAATATCTCTACTGCATGTTCGAAGGCAGCGGCATGCTTCGGCCGCTGGACAACCAGCGCTATCCAAACTTGAAGTGGACCGGCGTGCGTACCGTGCTAAAGCAAGCCGTATAGCACAATCCCGTAGCAGCAGGAGTGACCTCGCCGAGGTCTTCCAACTTGCCTGAAGTTAGAGTCGCCTGAGCAGATCGCATGCCGATGCTGTTCCGAACCTAGTGTTATGGGAGCGGGAATGCCAACAGTATTGATGACGGGTGGACATTCAGGCCTGGGGCTTGTGGGAGCACGGACTCTGGCAAAGCGTTACGGGTGCGATCTGATCCTGGCGGGACGCAACCGCGAACGTGTAGAAAAGGGCGCACAGCAGCTACGAACGGAGACGGGTGTAAGGGTTGAGGTGCTGGCCATGGACCTGAACTCGCTTGCGTCCGTGCGCGAAGGCGCGACGCATTGCAAGGCAATGCTGCAGGATGCCGGGGTGAAGAATGGAAGGCTCCACGGCATCGTCTGCAATGCGGGCGCTCAGTCCAACGGGCCCGCGACGTACAGCGTAGACGGCTACGAGACAACCTTCGCGGGCAACTGCTTGGGGCATTTTCTGCTCGTCAACCTGCTGCTTGATTCCGTGGCAGCGGGCGGCCGGGTCGTGTGGACGGCGAGCGGGACGCACGATCCGGCGTTGATGGATGGCAAGTCGGTGGGCAAGGCTGTCGATCCCGATGCGAACGCACTGGCGCAACTGGGACGTGACGGCAAGCCGATCTCCGGTGGTCGTCGATATGCAACTTCCAAGCTTTGCATCATCCTCTATGCCTACGAACTGGACAGGCGTCTGCGGCGGGCCGGAACGCCCGTAGCGTCCATCGCCTACGATCCCGGTTTTCTCCCGGACACTGGGATGGGACTGGGAGCGCCCGCGATCTTCCGCACGTCTGCCGTCAAGTTTTTCCTGCGCAAGCTGGGGATGACGATGGGACAAATGCCGTTATCGGGAGAAGCTCTTGCAATGCTCGCCGAAGATGCTGCCTATGCCGGCAGCTCGGGAAAGTATTACCACTCGAAGAACGGGGTACTCAGCGAGACGCGTTCGTCTGCTGTGTCCTATGAGGAGAATGCCGCGGTTATGCTTTGGAGCGACTCCGAGCACCTGGTTCAACTGGCGAACAGTGAAAGGCCATGCACCCTGAAAGAGACTTAAGGTTAAAACGGGATACTCCCAACCGAGCAGTTGTTGACTTCAAGCAGCTTTCGGAGATATTATGTATCTTGTTCAAAATAATTAATTTATGGCCGATAATAAAGCTTATGTACAGTCGCTCTGTAGCGCCCAAGTAGAAATGTCACTCCTCTGCCAAGTTGAAATGTCTGAAAGGCATGGGCTTGGTGA
>CAXTNM010000082.1:0-3264 GCA_964245715.1 uncultured Acidobacteriaceae bacterium
GGTTTATCGCTCACTTCCTAATGAAGCTTGATGGAGCGGCGGGGCTGCACGGATGGCAGTGGCTGTTTTTATCTGAAGGCCTGCCGACCTTTGTGGTGGGTATCTCGGTGCTCTGGGTTTTGAAGGATCATCCGGATGACGCACCTTGGCTTTCGGATGCGGAGAAGAAGTGGCTTGATGCCGAGTTGGAAAAGGATCGCGAGGAGGGTGGCGCGAGCGCAACGCATCATCTCGCCGAGGGTTTGAAGCACCCGATGATCTGGGTACTGGCCGTTGTGTTTGCGCTCGAGCAGGTAGGGGTTTACACACTGAATATCTGGATGCCGGATATGCTGAACGCCTTTGTGGGCGGAGGACATGGAAAGCCTGGTTCGGCGGGCGCGTCAAGCTTCGTGGCCCTCCTTTCGACTCTCCCCTACCTGGCTGCGGCAGCGTGTACGGTGGTGGTGGGCTGGAACAGCGACCGCACAGGCGAGCGGCGATGGCATGTCGCGGGATGTTTTGCTCTGGGGGCGGCGGGACTTGCCTGGGCTGCTTACGCAGGTAGCCTTCTGATGCTGATGCTCGCGATGACCGTAGCGGCGGTAGGTCTGTGGAGCATGACCGGCCCGTTCTGGGCGATGCCGACGCGGGTCCTTGGCGGACAGGCAGCGGCAGGTGGCGTGGCGATCATCACGATGATCGGCAGTCTGGGAGCGTTCTCGGGACCTTACCTGACCGGCGCGATGAAGGACATGACGCACGGCTTCAAGGCCGGATTGCTGGTCGTGGGTGCGTTGGCCCTGGTTGGCGGCGGGCTGGTCCTGGTTTTGAAGGCGCGTACGGACGTCGGCAAGGGCGGAGAACAGAGGGCGGCTGGCTAAGAGTCAGGGAAGTTGAACGCGCAGAGTTAATCGTTGATCTATTGGGAACCTTTGACCAAAGTTCCCCTCATCCCCCGTACGTGTGAGCGAAAACATCAATCATTTTCAGATAGAGTGGTGGCACGATGGGGCCACGAAATCCACACGATCTTTTCGAAGCTTTGGAACGCAATGAGATCGTTCCCTACTTTCAACCGCTGGTGGAGCTTCGAAGCGGAGTACTCACAGGGTTTGAGGTGCTGGCTCGCTGGATCCATCCAGTCGAGGGGATCATTTCCCCCGACCAGTTCATCTCTGTGGCCGAAGAGACAGGGTGCATCGGTGAGCTGACCGAGCGGCTGCTGCAGCAGGTGTTTGCCGCAGCTGGAGTGATTCCACCCCAGGTGTCGATCTCGGTGAATATTTCGCCGCTGCAATTTCGCGATCCCAAGCTTGCCCGGGAGCTCGAGCGAGGCGCGCGTGCTGGTAGTTTCCCGCTCGAGCGGATCGTGCTTGAAGTGACGGAGAGCGCGCTGATGGGGAACATCATGCAGGCGCGTGCGGTTGCGGGCGAGTTGAAGGAGCTTGGCGTGCGGCTTGCGCTCGACGACTTCGGGACGGGGTACTCGAGCCTGCGTCATCTGCAGGCGCTTCCCTTTGACGAACTGAAGGTGGATGCGGGCTTTGTGCGGTCGATGGGGGTGACGCTCGAGAGCCGGAAGATCGCCGCGGCGGTGGTGGGCCTGGGGCAAAGCCTCGGACTGCGCACGGTGGCTGAAGGCGTCGAAACCCGGAACCAGGCCGAGATGCTGCTTTGGCTGGGCTGCGACGAGGCACAGGGCTGGCTGTATGGGCGACCGGTTCCGGCGGAGAAGTTGGCGGAGATTGTGGCGCGCGAAACATTACTTGGTGACGACCAGGCCGATTCGGATGGCGTGTGCGGGCCGATTATGCCGCGCATCGAGGCGCTGCCGTCGCAGCGGCTGGCTCACTTGCAGGCGATCTATGATGGGGTGCCGGTCGGGCTTTGCTTTCTGGATCGGAGTATGCGTTTTCTGAGTATTAACCGGCGACTGGCGGATATTGTCGGGCGATCGGTTGCAGAGCATCTCGGCCGCCGGGTGCAGGATGTCTTGCCGGCGCTTTGGATGAACGTGGAGCCGCTGATGAAGCGGGTGCTCGAAGGTGAGTCGATTCACGGACTGGAGTGGTGGGATCAACGTCTGGGACCGGCTTTGCCGCACCGTGTCTTTTCCATGTCGTATGAACCGGCGCGTGACGAGGCAGGCGAGGTCGTGGGGATCTCGGTCTCGCTGGTTGATGTGTCGGAACAGAAGCATGCGGAGTTTGAGCAGCACGAGTTGGAGAGAGCACATCAACGCGTGGCGGAGTTGGAGTTCCAACTGGCTGGGCTGAAGAGGGGACCGCACACGGTCACGCTCGCGGCAGGTTGGGAATCAGCTGCGATTGCGGCTGATTAGACGATCCTGGCTCAGACTGAAGGCTGTCGTGCCGATGCGGGCCGGGGCCGGAGCCGCGTAGGATGGCTTAATGAGCTTTCCGTCGCCCACACTTCGCGAGATGGACGTTGCCGCTCGTTTGATCTACACCCATATGCCTCCAACGCCGCAGTACCGTTGGCCCCTTATTGACGAAGCAGCAGGGACCGAGGTGTGGGTCAAGCACGAAAACCATACTCCTGTGGGAGCATTCAAGATTCGCGGTGGAATCGTCTACCTGGACGAATTGCGGCGGCGGGAGCCGAACTTAGTGGGTGTGGTGGGTGCGACCCGGGGCAACCAGGGGCAGTCCATGGGCTTTGCGGCTCGGTTGGCCCGGGTGAAGGCGGTGGTTGTTGTTCCGCATGGGAACAGCCCCGAGAAAAATGCCGCCATGCGCGCTTTGGGGGTCGAGCTGATCGTGACAGGACAGGACTTTCAGGCAGCCTGCGAAGTGGCAGATCGTCTAGCGGTGGAGAGAAAGCTGCATCGCATCCCGTCCTTTGATTCGCTGCTGGTTCGCGGGGTGGGAACGTATGCAATGGAGTTCTTCCGTGGGTCGCCGGAGCTCGATACCGTGTATGTGCCGATCGGCATGGGATCGGGAATCTGCGGGATGATGGCGGCACGCGATGCGCTCGGATTAAAGACGAAGGTGGTGGGCGTGGTTTCAACAGGAGCGCCGGCCTATCAGCTCTCCTTCCATGCAGGAAAGGTGATGGAGCATCCTGTGACGACGATACTTGCGGACGGGATGGCCTGTCGCTGTCCGAACAGCGATGCGTTGGAGGCAATACTGGCAGGATGCGAGCGCGTGGTGGCTGTGACCGAAGAGGAAGTAGCAGCCGCGATGCGGACTCTGTTTTCGTGCACCCATAATGTCGCGGAGGGGGCGGGAGCGGCCTCGTTTGCTGCGCTCCTGC
>CAXTNM010000082.1:3274-18958 GCA_964245715.1 uncultured Acidobacteriaceae bacterium
GTGCTGTGCGGCGGGAATGTAGATGCGGACGTCTTTGCGAGAGTTTTGGTGGAGTCGTAACGAGGCGTGGCGAAGGCATGATGCCCGGGATGCTCCGGGCGGCGCGGGCGCGTCTGATCTGGCATGAGTGGTGTTGCGGAAGCGATTGAAGAACCGGCGGTGATGGAGCGCGGGGTTTGGAAGCCGCGGCGAGTTATGGTGACTCCGGGTGCGCTGAAGTGGGAGTATGGTCGCGCCATGGTCGGGCGCGCCGAGGCGATTGGCGCGGAGATTGTCCGGCTGAAAGCGAATCGGCTGACAGGGCTGACCGGAGACGATGCACGCAGGGCGTATGCCGAGGCAAAGACAACTTTTGCCATCGTGGTTGCGCCGGCAGGACAGCGCAAGCTGCAGCCGATCCCTCCTTCGGCAGACTGGCAGTTTCATGTAGCGCAGGGTTGTCCAGCGCACTGCCAGTACTGCTACCTGGCGGGAAGTCTGAGCGGCCCCCCGGTGACGCGGGCATATGCAAATCTGCCGGAGATCCTGGAGGGGCTACGTGACTATGCTGGGACCGGGACGGTCACCTCGAAGTCGGTGGAGCGGTCGGATGAGGGGACAACGTTTGAGGCGTCGTGCTATACGGATCCGCTCGGGATTGAGCATCTGACCGGCGCGATGGCCGAGTGTATCCGGTTCTTTGGGGAGTGGGACGCGTCAGTGCAACTGCGCTTCACGACGAAATTTGATGCAGTGGGCGGGTTGGTAGGGCTCAAGCACAATGGCAGGACGCGCGTCAGATTTTCCGTGAATGCGGCGAGCGTGTCACGGGATTTCGAAGGAGGAACGGCTTCGGTGCGGCAGAGGCTGGCGGCACTGAAAAGGATGGCTGCGGCAGGGTATCCGGTAGGCTTGACGATCGCTCCGATTATGCCGGTTGAGGGGTGGCGCGAGCAGTATGGCGCGTTATTTTGCGAGGTAGCAGGGGCATTGCGCGGGCTGAAGCGGGTTGATCTGACGGCGGAACTAATTACGCATCGATTTACGGAGGGTTCGAAGGGCGTGTTGCTGCAGTGGTATCCAAAGACGACGCTTGATCTGCGGGAGGAGGCTCGAACGCAGAAGCGGACGAAGTTCGGTGGGTTCAAGTACGTCTACCCAAAAGGTTCCATGGGAGAGATGAAGGAGTGGTTCTATGGGGAGATTGGGCGAACGCTGCCTACGGCCAAGGTCCTCTATTGGACTTAGGAGTTGACAGCGATGCGCAAAGGAAGATGTAGAGTGCGCAGACTTTCAGTGGGTGAATCTGTGTTGATTCAGGACATTGGGCGCTGATGAGCCGATGGTAGTCTTAAGTGGTTAGTGTGAGTGAAGTATAGAGGAGATTTATGGCGACAGCGACGGTTGGAGCGGTGGATACGCGAGTGGCAAACGAGTATAAGGTTGCCGATATTGGCTTGGCGGAGTTTGGGCGAAAAGAGATCGACATTGCCGAGCAGGAGATGCCAGGTTTGATGTCGATCCGGCGGAAGTATGCGCCGGGAAAACCGCTCCAGGGAGTACGCGTAACCGGTTCGCTGCACATGACGATCCAGACTGCCGTTCTGATCGAGACGATGGTCGATCTCGGGGCCAACGTGCGCTGGGCTAGCTGCAATATTTTCTCGACCCAGGATCATGCGGCAGCGGCGATCGCAGCGGCTGGCGTGCCGGTATTCGCCTGGAAAGGCGAGACGCTCGAGGAGTTCTGGTGGTGCACGAACGAGGCTCTTTCGTTCCCCGACGGTAAGGGCGGTTTGCTTGGACCGCAGCTCGTAATCGATGACGGTGGCGACGTGACCTTGCTGATGCACAAGGGTTACGAGTTGGAGCAGGGTCACGACTGGGTCGATTCGGAGTCGAGCTCGACGGAAGAAGGCGTGATCAAGAACCTGCTGAAGAAGGTTCAGAAGCAGTATCCGACCCGCTGGACCGAGGCTGCAAAGGAGTGGCGTGGCGTTTCTGAGGAGACGACGACCGGTGTGCATCGTCTGTATCACATGATGTCGGCGGGCAAGCTGCTGGTGCCGGCGATCAACGTGAATGACTCAGTGACGAAGTCAAAGTTTGATAATCTTTACGGCTGCCGAGAGTCGCTGGTCGATGGAATCAAGCGGGCGACTGACGTGATGATCGCAGGCAAGGTTGCTGTCGTCTGTGGTTTCGGCGATGTCGGTAAGGGTTCGGCTGCTTCGCTGCGCGGACTGGGTGCGCGGGTCGTGGTAACTGAGATCGACCCAATCAATGCGCTGCAGGCCGCGATTGAAGGCTACGAGGTAACGACGATCGAGGAAACGCTCGGTCGCGGCGACATTTATGTGACCTGCACCGGCAACGTCGATATCATTACGCTCGAGCACATGAAGCTGATGAAGGATCAGGCAATCGTATGCAACATCGGACACTTCGATAACGAGATCCAGATGTCGCAGTTGGAGAAGTCTGGTGCGACGAGGCTGAACATCAAGCCTCAGGTCGACAAGTACACGTTCTCGAACGGGAACAGCATCTTCGTGCTGGCTGAGGGACGCTTGGTGAACCTGGGTTGCGCGACCGGACATCCGAGCTTTGTAATGTCGGCGAGTTTCTCGAACCAGACACTGGCGCAGCTTGATCTCTGGGCGAACAAGGATACATACGAGAACAAGATCTATATCTTGCCGAAGAAGCTGGATGAGGAAGTGGCGCGGCTGCATCTCGAAAAGATCGGGGTGAAGCTGACGACGCTCTCAGAGAAGCAGGCGAAGTATCTGGGAGTAGCAGTCGAAGGACCTTACAAGGCGGATCTTTACCGGTACTAATCGCTCGTAGTGTACGAAAAGCCCCAGCTCCGGCTGGGGCTTTTTGTTCCTGCAAGAAGGATGGACCGAGGGGATCGGGACAGGTCTGTTCTCCACGTTGACGACACGAAGCTCAGAGGAGCAGCTTTCCAGCCTGAGAGTAGTGAGATAAGGCGGGTGCAATCACGGGGCTTCAAGATCCTTATGATCGGAAGATTGAACGAAGGCGAGCTTTAACCAGGGTCGGATGCTTCCAACTACTGCTTCAACAGACACACGCTTGCGCGTGGCTCACAGCTTCCCGCGTGAGATGCTTTACACGCTGCGCCTGGGTGGGCCGCTTGCGCTTGGCGAATTGGGCTGGATGTCGACTTACATCGTCGACGCCCTGATGCTTGGACGTCTGCATTCGCCGATCGCGATCGCAGCTTCGTCACTCGGTAACACGATCTACTATGCGATCGTCTTCTGCGCGATTTACCTGATGAACGGAATGGAGACGCTCATCGCGCAGGCTTATGGCAGGCTCGACACGGACGAGTGCATTCGCCTGCTGTGCCAGTCTCTCTGGTTTGTTGTGCTGGGCACTCCGATCGTGATGCTCTCAACGCTGGGCTGTCTGGAGCTTTTGCCGCACTTCGGCACTCCGGCGAACATCGTCTCCGAAACGACCCGGTATGTTCATCCGCTCGTCTGGTCGACTGCGCCGCTGATGGCGTACATGGCCTTGCGGCGTTTTCTACAATCGGTCAACAATGTCTTCTGGGTGACGTTCTCCCTGGTTACCGCCTCGTTCGTGAACTGGCTTGGCGATTACGTTTTTTTGTTTGGACACTTTGGTGCGCATCGGATGGGCGTCGCCGGCTCAGCCTGGGGGACGCTGCTGGTTCGCATCTACATGCTGCTGCTGCTTGCCGTAGGGACCCTGGTGAGTGCGCGACGTCTCGGCTTCCGTTTTCAATCGGCGATGCTGCGCCCGAGCCCTGCCCGTCTCAGAATTTTGCTGCGGATCGGATGGCCGAGTGGCCTTGAAGAGCTCGCCGAGCTTGGCCTTTCGACGTATCAGTCGATTCTCTGCGCGCGGCTCGGCGAGGTGCTCCTGGCGGCGCAGCAGGTCGTGCTGGATTTGAATGCGTTCGTGTACCAGGTTCCAAACGGCTTGTCCTATGCGACGATCATTCGGACCGGACAGGCGGCCGGCCGCAACAGCGAACCGGAGGTGCGACGTGCGGCGAACGTCAGTCTGCTGATCGGCCTGGGGTTCATGGCCTTTGCGGGTGCGGTGTTTGCAGGATTTTCGCATCTCTGGGCAAGCCTCTATACAAATAGCCCGGAGGTCGTGGTAGCCTCCCAACCAATCTTCACCATCTGCGCGTTCCTGCTGATGAGTGATACGGCTTTCGTCATCCTGGCCTCCGCGCTGACGGGTCTTGGCGACACGCGAACGCCCATGGTCGTCAGCCTTGTCTGCAACTGGGGCTTCGGCATGTCGCTGGCGTACGCGTTGACTTTTCACTTCAACCAATCGCTGCGCGGTCTTTGGCTTGGCCGCGCAGCCGGTTCTGCGCTCTCGGCTCTCGTGCTCATCGTGGTTTGGCGCATGCGTTTAAGCCGTGTCAACCGCACGCAGAGCTCCCTTAATCTTCTCGAACCGTTGCACGTTTCGGTCGGGCATTCTTCCTCCATTCAGGTGACCCAGTGACCTTTGCGACCCGCCGCGTTCTCTTTCTTCTCTTCCTCTTCGGATCTGCGTTTATCGCTTCAGCACAGTCGACGCTTGCTTCGCTTGCCGGGTCAGTGCATGACTCGTCGGGCGCCGTGGTTCGAGGCGCACACGTCAGCGCCACGCGCATGGAGGATCAGTCACAACGTTCGTCCAGCACCGACGACACAGGCTCCTTCACGCTGGTCAACCTTCCGCCCGGCAATTACGTGGTTCGAGTCACAAGCGCGAGCTTCGCTCCGCTGGAGCAGACGGACATCCAGCTGACCGCGCGCCAGAATCTCCGGCTCGACCTGACGTTGACCGCTGGCGCAACCGCGGAGGTGACCGTGAATGCGGAGGATGCAGGCGCAATCGATACGGCCGATGCGCAGGTTTCCGCAACGCTCTCCTCGCGGGCCGTTGAGGATCTTCCGGCAAACTACCGCGGCGCCGGAAGCACTTCGCCGCTGAATGTGATCCAGGTGCTGCCCGGTGTGCAGCCCGACTCCGGAGGATATCCGCCGCAGCCCTCGGCCAGCCCAAATCCGGCAATCAAATTTTCTATCCAAGGCGGTCTGCCGAGCCAGTCGGAGACGACAGTGGACGGCATCTCCGCGCAGAACCAGACCAGCAATAATATCCTTGGCGATGCCTTTCCTTCGGCGGAGGCGATCAGCGAGATCCGCGTCGACGGCGTAAACAATAACGCGCAGTACGGTCAGCCGGGCGAGATTACGACGATCTCGAAGTCAGGGGCGAATCAGCCACATGGCTCCGTCTACTGGTTCTTCCAGAACTCCGGCTTCGACGCCATCCCGTACGGCACGGATGCGGCCAACAAGCCGAAGAAAGTCGCCAATGATTTTGGCGCCTCTTTCAGCGGACCCGTGGTGATTCCGCATTTGTATAACGGCCATGATCACACCTTCTTCTTCGCTGATTACGAAGGTCTGCGTTACGCCACCTCGCGTGTGGTGCAGGATGTGGTGCCGACGACGCTCGAGAGGTCGGGTAACTTTTCGCAGGAGACCAGCACACTTAACAACCCGTTTACCGGGCAGCCCTATGCAGGCCAGCAAGTTACGCCGAACGCTTCCTCGGCCGCGCTGCTGGGCCTGTTTCCTCTGCCTAACTATCATGTAGGTGAGGCGGTGTCGCAGGTGCTGCAGGATCCGCTAACGCCCTACAACTATCTCATCACCAAGGCAAATGGCATTGACTCGAATCAGTATGATCTTCGGGTTGACCATACCTTTGGCGCGCGCGCGTCTGCATTCGTTCGCTACACGAACAAGAGCATCAACCAGCAGGTGCCGGGCGATCTGGCGCTGTCGACCGGGACCGCCTTCGCGGGGTATCACATCCTTGCCTCGTCCCTGAACCTGCTGCTGACGCCACACCTGACCAACGAGCTTCGCTTTGGTTTTACGCTGGAGCAGGATGGTAGTTCCAGTCCGTTCGACGGCGCGGGCTTCACGGCTGGGGCTAACCTGCAGGGATTGCCGGCCAGCTTCTTCAATGGCCTACCGCACCTTGGTTTTCAGAACTACACCAGCGGCGGCGAGCGGCTCAACTCGTCTGAACGTTCGAGGCTCTTTCAATATACGGACAATCTGACATGGCAACGAGGCGCGCACACCGTGGTTGCCGGCTTCGATCTTCGGACCTTGAGTGCGTATACGCCTCTGTCGTTTGCGCCCTCCGATAACTACGGAAACTTTTACTTCTCGCAGGACACCAGCTTCACTGGCAATGAGTTTGCGGACTTCCTGGCTGGTGTGCCCTACCTTTCGCAGATCGACAACGTGCAGAGCGACAACAACGGCAAGGCCAACGCGTATGCGGTCTATGCACAGGACACTTGGAACGTGACTTCGCGGCTGAATCTCACCTTTGGATTGCGCTATGAGCTGCATCCCGGCTTTGCCTCGACCAACGGTGAGATCGGCAACTTCGATCCCTCGGTAGCGAAGTCTGGACGGCTGATCTATCCTGCGGGTCATGCGGATCTGCTCAGCGTACCGGAGCTCGCCGGCTTCAACGCCTGTCCAACCGCGGGAGTGACCAACCCGTATGCTACGGGAGCTTCCGCTAACGGTTCGCCGTGTACACCAGTGGTTTCGAACACGCAGGCCGGACTGCCGTCGGCGCTTCGTACGACGCCGCGGTTACGGTTCGAGCCTCGCTTCGGCTTTGCTTTTCGCCCCTTTGGGAACGAACGAACAGCCATCAGAGGCGGTGTAGGCTACTTCAACATCACGACTTCGGGCGCGCTCTTCTATGCGCTGACAGGGACACTGCAGTCGAATCTGAACAGCTACTACAACTCACTTTCGGCGACTGGCCCGGCTTTTTCGTTTCCGTCGGTCGGCAACTCCGCATCGCTCTCCGGGCCTCTTGCACTCGGTACGGGCGTCTTCGATTCGGCTGTAGACATTCACTGGCATGACCCCTATTCGCTGCAGTCAAACCTCTCGGTCGATCAGGATCTTGGCCATGGATTCGGGCTGCGCGCGTCCTACGTCGGGATGACGACATGGCATTTGGTGTGGCAACCGGATCTGAATCAATTGACGTATAACACCCAGACGATTGCTGCTCTTCAGCCACCTGCAGCCTTCCCGTTCCCCAACTTTGGAGCGATCTATGACCGGTCCACAAGCGCAAACGCCAACTACCAGTCGGGCCAGATCGAGCTGCGCCATCGCTCGCAGCATGGCTATTCCTTTGATACTGCGTATACCTTCTCGAAGAATCTCTCCGACGACCAGGGTACGTATGGGGCGGATTCAGGCGGCTCGAGCTTCGTCGATGAACAAGGGGGCTACAACGCCACCTACGCGTACGACCAGCATCTTGACTACGGCCAGGTGATCGGCACGCGGAGGCACCGCTCGAGTACGAATGGGGTGTACGAACTGCCGTTCGGACGAGGCAAGCAGCACTTCGGCAACATCAGCCGGCCGGCGGATCTCGCACTGGGGGGCTGGCAGATCTCCGGCATCTTCGTGTTGCAAAGCGGCCCTGCGCTCACAGCGTATATCCCTTCCGGCAATGCGGATCCCTCCGGTACCGGCTCGGGCTCGCTCTTCTACAGCCAGCAGCGGCCTGACCGCGTCGCGTCGGGGAAGCTGAACGGGCATACGCGTTCCGACTGGTTTAACAAAGCTGCTTTCGCGTGTCCTGGCGGCCAGGGGCTGAACAACACGACCGGCTTTGCCTCGCTGCAGAACGGCAACTGTGTTGTCGGCGGCTATAACTACAGCAACCCGGCGGCTCCTGTACCCGTTGCGCCGATCGGCCGCTTCGGGACGGAGAGCATTGGCGACCTGACTGGACCTGGCACGGTAAGCCTTTCGACCGGCGTCAGCAAGTCGTTTGCAGTGACCGAGCGAGTGCATCTTCGCGCGGAAGGAACGTTTACAAACGTGCTGAATCACACCAACCTGGCTGATCCGACATTGGACACAACTAATCCCTCGTTCGGCGTGATCACGCAGGCGCGGGGGTCCGACTTCGGTGGCAATCGCACAGGTCAGGTTGCGATGCGGGTTGAGTTCTGATCAGAAAGCGAAGGTGCGGCACTTGCCCCGTTAGAACTCACTAGCGTGGTGGAAGCTGGCTATAGAGGGCGGTGAAGCCGTTCCACATGATTTGGACGCCGATGGAAAGGACGATGAAGGCCATCACGCGCAGGATGCCGTGGACAGTACCGGGCGAGATGGCGCGGGTCAACCGCGGAGCGTAGGCATAGCAGAAGTAGCAGAGGATGCTGATGACGACGATGGCGAGGAAGACTCCGCCGTGGCTCAGTCCATAGGCGAGCGGCGAGCGTCGCTCAGCGTGGGCGCTCAGGGTAAGGGTGACGACGAGGGTGCCGGGGCCGGAGGTAATCGGGAAAGTGAAGGGGTAAAACAGCTTTGCCTGGAGCGCCTTGGTGGTGTCGTCGTTGGCCTCGGCTTCTTCCTGCTTGTTCTGCGCGGTGATCTCGGCATCTTTTTGATTGAGCAGCTGCCAGCCGATCGAGGTAATGACAAGGCCGCCGGCGAGCTGGATGATGGGGAGCGAGATCCCGAAGAAGCGGAGAATCAGCGAGCCGATGAGCTCAATGACCGCGAGAAAGATGATGTTGTTGATGGCTATGCGGCGCGCGAGGAATTTGAAGACGGCAGGCGGAGCGTCTCCGACAAGACCGAGAAAGATGAGGGCGGAACCGACAGGATTGATGATCGGCAGAAGGGCGCTGAAGGCGAGAAGGAAGGTGGTCCAAAGAAGCAAGCGAAGTGTCTCCTGAGCCAGTAAGTTCGATACGGGGAGCGAGCCGATCCAGTCAGCTTCACTATAAGCCTTAGAGCAGGATGCTCTAGGTCAAACGATGCGGGGCTCGTCTTCAGGTGCGGGTTGGATTCGCCGGGACAGGACCCGAAGAGCTACGAGAGCGGCGGCAAAGCCGGATGCGGCACCGACACCGAGGGCCCATCGCGGACCGAATCGATTGGCGACCCAGCCGACGATGGGTGCGCCGATCGGAGTACCGCCGAGGGCGACGGCCAGGCGCAGCGCCATGACCCGCCCGCGCATGGCGGGCGCGACCGAGAGCTGCATCATGCTGTTGGTGGTGTTGGTGAGGGTGAGCGCGGCTACTCCGATGATCATGAGCGATCCGGCAAACCACCAGTAGCCGGGTGAGAGTGCGGCGAGCGTGCATCCGATGCCAAAGGTGACCGCGCCGATCAGTAAGGAGCTGAACTTTGGCTTGTCGCGGCCCGCGGCGAGTAATGCTCCCGAGATGGTGCCGACCGCCATGATGGAGGAGAGCAGCCCGAAGCCTTTCGCATCCGAGTAAAAGACTTTGACGGCCATGGTCGAGATGAAGATGGGGAAGTTCAGGCCGAAGGTGCCGATCAGCAACAACATCAACATGATCGCTCTGAGATCCGGGCGGGACCAGACGTAGCGGAAGCCTTCCATGAAGCCGCCGGCGACTCGCGCGGCCCTCAGGCTGGGCTTGAGTTCTGAGACACGGAAGAACGACATAGAGATGAGTACGGCGGCGAAGGAGACGCCGTTGATGAGGAAGGCCCAGCCGGTGCCGGTCTTGGCGATCAGCAGACCAGCCAGAGCAGGGCCGATCATGCGCGCGGCGTTGAAGGAGGTGGAGTTGAGGGCGACGGCGTTGGAAAGATGCTCGTCGCCTACGAGTTCGGCGACAAAGGTTTGCCGGACGGGGGCGTCAACGGCAGCGGCGCAGCCGAAGAGAAAGGCAAACACATAGACGTGCCAGAGGCGGGTGACGCCTTCAATCGTGAGGACACCGAGGAGGAACGCGAGCACACCCATGGTCGACTGGGTGAGGATGAGCAGTTTCCGCTGGTTAAAGCGGTCGGCGGCAAGGCCTGTCCAAGGCAGGAGAAGCAGCTGCGGGGCAAATTGCAGCCCCATAACGATACCTACGGCGGAGGCATCATGGTGCGTTAGCTGCGTTAGCACGAGCCAATCCTGTGCGATGCGCTGAATCCAGGTGCCGACGTTGGAGACGAGGGCGCCCGCAGCCCAGACTCGATAGTTGAAGCTACCGAGGGCACGGAAGGCGCCCGTCAAAGGATTCTTCATCAAGCCACTGGCGAGTTGCCGCCGTGAAATCTGCCGAAGTGCCGCGCTGAAAAGACGCTGATGAGCAGGACACCAAGGGCGAGCACGAGGGCATCAGGCGCCGAGCGCAGATCGAAATGTCCGACACGCAGCACGAGAAGGTAGCTGATGACTGCGTTGAAGAATCCCCATAGGACGTTGACGGTGGAGGAGGAGAGTCCTTCTCCCGACGGCTTGGCAAAGGGGCTCTGGAACGCGCGGCCCATGGTGCCGCTGACGAAGTGCGGAATGGCATTGGCAAGAAAGATGCCGCCGAAGAAGTACGAGAGGAGAGAAAGCCAGTTCATGATGAGAGCTCCTTGGAAGATGCAATGTGAGATCGACCTGAGATCAGGTTATTCGCAACCGCTTCTTACGCTGGACCGGCAGCATTTCGTGGCCTTACTGCGGTACGCGCCTAGAAGACTAGATCGTAATCAGGACGACGGCAGCGGTGGCGACGGCCATACCGGAAAGTTGGCGGCGGGTGGGCCGTTCCCCAAGGGTCGCGGCCGCAAGCAGGATGGTTCCGGCAGGGTAAAAGCTGGCGAGGACTGAGGCAATATCCAGGCGGCCGGCCCGGGTGGCGAAAACGAAGAGCAGGTTGCCGGAGGTATCGAAAAGGGCGGTCGAGAGGATCCAAAGGATCATGCGGCTAGGGATCGGAACTGGCCCTGTGGGCTTGCCCGCGACGCGGAAGGCGAAGAGCGTGAGCGCGCAGGTGGAGATGCTGCCGGTGCGGGCGAAGGCCATGGTCCAGAGCGGGGAGGAGTGGGCGCCGGCATACTTGATCGCAACGAAGTATAGCCCGAAGCCAATGCCGGCGAGGGTCGCGAGAAGGATGGTGCTGCGAGCCTCCGTTTCGGCTGGACCGGCAGCGATGAGCCAGATAGCGGTAGCCGCGATCAGGAAGCCGACGAGACGATGCAAGCCGGGCGAGCCATTGAGCAGGATTGCGAGCGTGCTGGGAATGGCGGCGGCGAGGAGGCCGGAGATGGCGGCGGAGGCGCCCATGGCTCCGTGTGCCAGTGCGATGTAGAAGGCGGTGAGCGACAGGCCTCCAAGGATGCCGGCGGTGATCGCCCATACGAGGGAAGCGCCCTGCGGTAGCGGCTGGTGCAGACTGGAGGCGAGGATTGTGAGGATTGTGAAGCTCGTGAGGTGCGAGAAGAGGACGACGCGGAGGGCGGCGCCGATGGGATTGGCACCAGACGGAGCAGACTTGACCGACATGCCTCCTGAGAAGTCGCCCATCCCCCAGAAGGCTGCGGCCAGAAGAGCGTAGATGGAGTCTAGGGGAATAGTAGGCATGTAGGAGGCCAGCAGCAGGAGTGACTTATGAGTTGCCAAGAACGAGGCAGGTTGGGGAACGCAGAAGCCGGATAACGACGAACCCCATGTCCTCGGCGTTGAAGCTGCCGTGGACATGGGGCAATGGTTCCAAGTCAATTACTGCGGGGTGCTGGTCGCGCGCGGAGTAGGAGCGAAGGCCTGTGGGGTTGGGTAGTAGCCCTTCTTCGCAATGACGTCGAGGTTAGGACGCAGGACGCGGATCTCCAGTGTGCGAAACTTGCCGTCGGTAATGGGCTCGTGTGAGTAGTAGCCGACGGTGTACTGAGTGCGGACTTGCTCGGTGATCTTGCCAAAGCTTCTCTCAATATCAGGCGTACGGAACTCGGAGACAGTCTGGCCGCCGGTGGCCGCGGTGTATTGCGGCAGGATGTTGTCCCGCATCTCGAGTGGAAGATGAATCTTCTCGATGAAGCCCATCCCGTATTCAGCAGAGTCACCGGTAAGCGTGGCGTAGACGCCGATCTGATTCTCCTGCAGGTACTTGATCACCTGCTTCATCTTGGCGGTGGAACCGTATTCCTTGCCGTCGGATATGACATAGATGATGCGGCGACGGCCCTTTGCGGCGTGGGTGAGGGATTCTCCGGCCATCAGGATAGCGTCGTTGAGGGTGTGAGGTTCACGCGGAACTTGGTCGTGCGAAAGGCCTTGCGGGCTACCGGGTCCGCCGGAGACAAGGGGATTGATGTGATCTTCCGCGCCGCCGTTGAGCTTGATACCGGTAGCTCCGCCCATGGCGCTTCCAGCGTCGTAGAACATGGCATCGCGGCCTGAGGACTTGGATTGCTCGATAACGGCCGAGAGGCGTGGGCTGGTGCCGGACGTATAATCGGTTCGCAACTTGGGGCCATTGTTATAGGTGAAAAGGGCGACCGAATCGTACGGAGCGAAGACCGAGGGCAAGGCGCCGAGCGCGTTGTTCACGCGGGTCATGGTGTCGCTCGTCATGCTCTGATCGATAACGATGGCAATCGAGAGCGGCACTGGGTCGACGGTAAATACTGCCATTTTCTGCCGAATGCCATTCTCGAATACGCGCACTTCCCGCCAGGTAATGCCCGGGACGAGGCCACCTTTATTGTCCTTAACGGTAAAGGGAACTTCGACGAAGTTTGTATTGAGACGCAGGGTGGGGAGCGCGGAGGCAGCACTATCCGGGGGAGCATCACCCGCCGGGTCGCGATCTGTGACTCCACTTTGCTGCGGAGACTGCGCGGCCTGGGCAGGTGCGGGAGTGGATGGTAACGCGGACCCGACGGCGGGCTGATCGGGATCCGCCGGCGAAGCGCTCGTCGAGCTATTGGGAGCGGCGAGCCCAGGGGTAACGGGTGGGATGGTCGCCTGGGGATGAGGGGCGTCGGGGATGGATTGTTGAGAATGGGCATGCTGCACTGCCGTGAGCGTGAGGGCAAGCGTGCCGGCGATCAGGAACTGTTTCACTTGAAGGTTCTCCCCGGCCAAGGCCGTGCGTATCGGTACAGATAATGAGGGCGCAACTCTTAGAGTAGCAGTGCGGGTGTTTTTAGTCTGTGATCGTTCCGCTTCTGGATTGGACGCACGCGGGGGTTGAGTGGTTGGTGTACCGGGTGACAGCGGGCTATTGCAGGACGGCACAAACGTCGATCCCTGCTGGAAACGACAAAGCTAGAGCGCGGGGGGATGAACTTTGATGGGAAAATGGCGTCTAATCGGGTATGCGTTTTTTTGGAATTGCCGCGTCTGCCGTGTTTGCCGCTTCCCTGCTCTCCATCGGGCTCTCGACCGTTTCCGTCTGCGCGCAGGAGGCTCCCTCGCCGACCGGGCCGCCTCCCGCATCCGACGCT
Source organism: uncultured Acidobacteriaceae bacterium (assembly GCA_964245715.1). GTDB lineage: Bacteria > Acidobacteriota > Terriglobia > Terriglobales > Acidobacteriaceae > Edaphobacter. Next base: position 16,585 of record CAXTNM010000082.1, read on the forward strand.
CCGGCGATGCCTGAGACCGATAACCCTCTGCAGACGTTGAAGATCGGGACAAACCTGGTGAACGTGTACTTTTCCGCCAGGGATAAATCCGGGTTCATCACGAATCTAAAGAAGGAAGACTGCGCGATTTACGAGAACAAGGACCTGCAGGAGATTCGGAACTTTACGCAAGAGAAAAGCTTGCCGCTGACGATCGGGATTCTGCTGGATACCAGCGGGAGTCAGCAGAATGTGCTCCCGCTGGAGCAGCAATCCGGCGAGGAGTTTCTGAAGGATGTGCTGACGCCTAAAGATGAGGCGTTTCTGATCTCATTCGATATCAACGTGAATCTGCTGGCGGATTACACGAACTCGGCGCGTGAGATCCGTCGCGCGATGGACAAGGCACAGATCAATACCGGTGCGGGGACTGGTTCAGTCACCGGGAACGGGCAGGCGCGCGGCACGCTGCTCTACGACGCGGTCTACCTGGCGGCGAACGAGAAGCTGCGCCAGGAAGCTGGGCGCAAGGTAATCATCATGCTGACGGATGGCGGCGAGCAGGGATCACAGGAGACGCTTAAAACCGCCACCGAGGCGGCACAGAAGGCGAACGCAATCGTTTATGTCATCCTGATTGCGGATCGCGGTTTTTACGGCGGCTTCGGCGGGATCTACACCGGAGATCGCGACATGCAGCAGCTGACGGAGGCGACCGGCGGCCGCGTGATCAATGTGGGGAACAACGGCAAGCGGCTCGAAGACGCGTTCAACCAGATTCAGGATGAGCTGCGGACGCAATACCTGCTGAGCTACCGGCCGAAGAATACGGCATTCGACGGCAAGTTCCGGACACTGAATATGGACTGCGGCAAAGGGGTGAAGCTGCAGATGCGCAAGGGCTACTACGCGATTCCGGACGGTGCAGGTGGGGACGATCAGTAGTTGCAAAGACAAATACGCGCTGACGCCGGGCAGGCGGTACTGCATACGCTGGGAGTTTCGCGAGGCTAGGTAGCGAGGATACCGGAGTAGACGGCCATTCCGGCCACGGCGTCTACGCCCATGGCATCGAGCGAGTCGATCTCGGATTGTTGCTTGATGCCGCCTGCGACGATGAGCTGTTTTGCCGTACAGGCGCGCAAAATCGCGGCGACTTCCTGCGGGAAGCCTTGCATCGTGCCCTCGGTATCGACGTGGGTGTAGAGGAAGGCGGCGCAGGTGTCCTCGAGCCAGGTAATGGCTTCTTCGGGAGTGAGATCGACGGAGTCTTTCCAGCCGCGGACAGCGACCTTCCCGGCCTTGGTATCGACCGAGAAGCAGAGGGCGTCTTCGCCTAGCTCTCTTTTGAGCGACTCCGCAAATTCAAGGCGGATGAGCTTGTGACGGCGCTTTGGTTCTTCGGGAGTTTGCGCACTGAAGAGGCTGCTGCCGTAGATGACGCGGTGAGCTCCGGCGTCGAGCAGGGCGCGGCCATCGGCCGCGGTTTTCAACCCGCCACCTACTTGGCATGGCAGCCGCTTGCAGATCTGTTCGATCAGGGTGCGGTTTGAGCCCTGGCGCATGGCAGCGTCCAAATCGATCAACTGAACCAAAGGGTATTTTGCGAAACGATCGATCCAGTATTCAAAGTCGTCGAACGCCAGCTTCAAGGTTTCGCCCTGGACCAGTTGGACGATACGGCCGTTCATGAGGTCGATAGAGGGGATCAGCATTTGGAAAAGCTCACTTATAAGTTCTAGTTATCAGTTTGAGGCTAGCAGGGTAGGCGGACGGGGATGCCGGCGCGTTGGAGTTCCTTCTTCAGGGCGCGGGAGTCGGTGACGCCGAAGTGGAAGATGCTGGCGGCGAGGGCGGCGTCGGCCCTCCCCTCTTGAAAGACTTCGCTGAAGTGCTTAGCGGAACCTGCGCCGCCGGAGGCGATGACCGGGATCTGGACGGCGGCCGAGATGCGGGCGGTGAGTTCGAGGTCGAAGCCCGAGCGCATGCCGTCGGTGTCCATGGAGGTGAGAAGGATCTCGCCGGCGCCGACGAGATTGTCCTCCTCGACATCACCGCAACCCACGAAGGCCGCGGAACGTTACTCGACACGGTCCGTCGCACGGCCGCGAGCCTCTTCGTCCCCTTCACCGTCGGCGGGGGTATCCGCTCCGCCGAAGACGCCGCCGCGGTCTTCAACGCCGGCGCCGACAAAGTTTCTCTCAACTCCGCCGCCATCGGGCGTCCTGAATTGATTGCCGAGATTGGTGGAAGCTTCGGCGCGCAGGCCGTCATCGTCGCCATCGACGCCCGTAAGTCTCCCACCGGCTCCATCGAAGAAGCCGAAGTCTATGTCTCCGGAGGCCGCAAACCCACCGGCCTCCGCGTTCTCGACTGGGCCCGCGAAGCCGAACAA
>CAXTNM010000083.1:0-18680 GCA_964245715.1 uncultured Acidobacteriaceae bacterium
TACGGGAACGGCGATGGCTTCCGGCCGGGGTGCGGTATCGACGGAGGCCGTTACGGTGACTTCGGCGGTCTCGGGCGAGAACTCCTGCGGCGCGTCCCAGAGTTCCAACTCGGCGAGCAGCTGCTGCTGCACCTGGGCCACGGCCTGCGCGTTCCTGGCTGCGACCTCGGCCTCGGCTGCCGCGTTTTCGGCCTCCCGCGCGGCCTGCTCTACGGCACGCTGCGCCTGTTCGGCTAGAAACGCGCGATAGGTCGGCGTCTGGGCGTAGCGTTCGGCCACGGTGGCGGCGATGGAGTTCTGCGCGTGGCGCAAAGGCAGTTCGGGCGTCAACTCTTCAGCCAGCTTCGGCCGATTCTTTCGCTCGCGATGGGCACGAATGCGCTCGGCTGCCTGCTGTTTCAGGTCCAGCGGAACTGCGTTCTCGGTCCCCGTGGCGGCCTGCTGTTCGAACGCGAGAGTGTCGAGCTGTGCGGAGCTCATGTTTTTCAAACCGAAACCCACTTCCCTTGAAATCGTCTAACCTTGTAAATGTGTCGAACCGTTCGAACGAGCTGTTGTCCCTGACGCGTACTCCCCGCAGGTTAGATGTTGAAGATGCGACACGGAGTAATGCTTCGGCGTTGTTCGGACGGAGGCCTCGGCACGCTCTGCGTACAGCCGCCCTCTTCATAGTTACCACGCTGCCAACAGCTTTCCATCCGCAACTACGGGGCCAGGACGTAACGACTTATGCACCTGGTGCGACGCAGGCTCCCACAGCCGCCGCGCAACCCATTCCACAGCAGGAGTATCCCGAGGCAATGCCTGTCGGTCCCTCTTCGGATGAAGATCTCGTGGGGATTGAATCTGACTGGCAGAGTGAGCACGACAAGGTCTTCCTCCTTGATGGCGGCGTCGATATTACGTGGCGCGATCGTGAACTGCGGGCAGACCATGTCGAATACGATTCAACGACCGGAGATGCCACTGTCACCGGACACGTCGTCCTGACCGGCGGTCGCAACAATGAGCGCATCGTGGCCTCGCACGGAACGTTTAATCTCAAGAGCCAGACCGGCCGTTTTTACGATGTAAGCGGCACCGTTGGGCGGACGGCCCCGCGGCCCGGCAGCGTAACGAAGATCTACGCGAATACGAACCCCTTCATCTTTACGGGGAAGATCGTCGTGAAGACGGGACCCGAGAGCTATGACATCTTCGAGGGCTCAGTCACCTCGTGCCTGCTGCCGAAGCCGGACTGGCTCTTCACGGCGGGACATTTCGCGGTCGCGAATGGCGAGGCGAAGGGCTACAACTCCACCTTTCATGTGATCGGTCTACCGCTGCTCTGGCTTCCGTACGTGGATCATCCGACCGATCCGGGAGAGCGCCAGACGGGTTTCCTGATCCCTTCTCCGGGTCGCAGTTCGACCAAGGGGCTTACCCTGCGAGAGCAGTTTTATATTGTGCTCAACCGCTCGATGGACCTGACCATCGGAGCCACCTATTATTCGTCTGTCGGCTGGGCGCAGGATGCGACCTTCCGCTACAAGGGTCTGGGTCTCGACTTCGTCAAATTTCGCTACACCGAGGTGCTCGATAAACGCGATGTGGAGGAGAATGAAGGCGGGGAAGATGCCGTCCTGTCACTTCGCCATGACTTCACCTCCGACACTCGCTTATCCTCCGATGTCGAATATCTCTCCAGTTATGTGTACCGTGAGGCCTTTGCCGAGAACTTTAGCCAGGCGGTCATCTCGGATATCGTGTCGACGGCTTATCTTACGCATGAGACCAACGGCTACGAATTTGCGGGTCTGGTCGATCGATACCAGGGCATCAAGCTGATCGCACAGGGCACCACAACGGAGCAGCAGGTGCATATCCTGCACACGCCCACCTTCTCCTTCGACGCGACCCAGCATCATCTCGGCGACACCGGGCTGGAGTGGTCCTTCGAAAGCTCTGTCTCCGGCCTGAAACGAACGCAGCCCGGGTTTGCGACCGGTGGCGTGGTCGAGCGCGTGGACCTTCATCCTGAGGTGGCTCGACCGTTCTCCCTTGGCGGCTGGCGCCTGATCCCGACGCTGGGGCTTGAGGAGACGGTGTACAGCCGTTCGCAGGTGCCGAACACGGCCATTAACCAGACGCCGCAGCAGAACTTCTCCGCTCTCTCGCGTTCCGATGTCCAGTTCCAGTTGCAGGCGCGTACGCCCGTGATCGAACGAACCTTCGCCCCGACGAAGTTCACGGGAGTCCTGGGCAGCGAGCTGAAGCACACCATCGAGGCCGAAACCACCTACCGGGTCACCAGGGGAATTGACAACTTTCACGAGATCCTGCGCTTCGATCCGACCGATGTCGTGGCCGACACGAACGAAGTCGAGTATGGGGTGACGCAGCGGCTCTTCCGCAGGCGCAAGGCGAAAGACGATAAGCCTTGCGTGGCCCAGCAGGACCAGGCGGTCGCGGCCAGCCTCCCGGACGCTCCCGACGCCGCCGAGCTCGAGGGAGGCCTCAACCCTGATCCGACGCAGGTGGTCGCCAACGAAGAGGGTGTCGATGCGTCACGTGACTCATGCCAGACCGACGAACTGATCTCCTGGCGCCTGACGCAGAAGTACTTTCTCGATCCAACGTTTGGCGGGGCGATCGTCAATGGGCGTCGGAATATTTTCGACACCACGCTGAGCCTCTCGGGCGTCGCCTTCCTGACCGAGCCGCGCAGTATCTCGCCTTTCGTGTCGCGCCTGCGTTTCCGGTCCTCGGCGCACACCGATATCGAGTGGGACTTCGACTACGACACGGGTGCAAAAAAGGCGACCAGCTCCAACCTTTATCTCGATCTTCATTCGCAGAACGGGATCTTCGGCGCGTTGAGCTATGCGCGTTTGGATGCTCCAGGCCGTTTCTACACCGAAGCGGTCACGAGCACAGCTACGACGGGCGTGACCACCAACGTCTCGGACTTCAACCAATTGCGCCTGCTGCTCGGACTGGGCAGCCCGATCGAGCCCGGTCTCTCGCTGGCCGGCAGCACAGGTCTGGATTTGAAGAGCCTCTACGGTGCGACCGGCACCATCACCTCACCCACTGGTGTCGTCGCGAGAACTACTGTCTACCCCGCCCTGCTGCAGTACGCAACGATCGAGGCGAACTACAACTGGAACTGCTGCGGGCTTTCTATCGAATATCGGAAGCAGGGGCAGCTCGGCCCGGTGCCCAGTGAGGGCAGCTACAAGTTCAATTTGACCCTTGCGAACATTGGCAACGCGGGTAACCTGCGCAACTCCCAACGACTCTTCTGACGCGGACCCTGCGCGAGACCCTCGAGCGAGCAGCTTTCTGTGTTTACGAGAGCCATGGTGGAAGCTCGCACCTCGGAAGTGTTATTGCGAGCATTTCTGCTCTCACCGAAAGTTATCCAGACGACATGTTTTGGCAGTGACGACGATGAGAGGCCCCGCAGTTCCCTTGCGCTAAGCCTTTCGGCGCATGGGACAGGAGAGCAAGTGGACGGACCACTCGTCGATATGGTTCTTTTGGGACTGCTGGTGATCTTCTTCGGCATCCAGCAGCGAAGCCGCCCTCAGTTGTATTTTCGATATTGGTTCGCCGGCTGGATTTTGGTGTTTCTCAGCTTCCTGGCCTGGGAGGCGAGACTTATCTCCGCCACCACGCATCCGGTGGCTCACTTCATCAAGCTGGAGTGCCTGCTCCTTGGCGGCCTCGCGTTTATGCTTTCCTTCGTCGTGCGTCAGGGGCGCGGATTGCGGACAGCTTTGCTTGGGCTTATCGTCGCGGTGCCCGCCAGCGCACTCTTCCAGATCGGCGATCGTCACGACCCGGCGCGCTGGCTGGTTTGCCTGCTCATCTTCCTCGTGGAAGTCGCGTACATCCGCCTCTCGACCGTGCTGCTGCCGAGGGGTTGGATCTGGCGGCGAAGTGCGCTCGGCGTTGTTGGGCTGAGCTTCGGTTTCCTGATGTTTGTCGCCGCTTATAACCAGACCAGGCATGAGATTGAACTGTGGCTTCTCGCCCAGGTGTTCTGCTCGGTCGCTATTCTGTACTCCGCGACCGGCGCGCGCCGCAGCCTTGACCGTGTCATCGGGACGATTGGCTTTACCGCCTGGGGCCTCGTTTACCCACTTGCTTTTCTGATCCAGCACACGCCGAGTCTCCTGCACATCCTTTTGCAGCTCTGGGATATTCCGAAGTATGCCGTCGGTTTCGCCATGACTCTCCGCATCTTCGAGGGTGCGCGCAACGACATGGTACGGATGGCCGATGGCTATAAAGTCCTCTACGAGGACTTCCGCCTGCTCTATGAGCACCACCCGCTGCCGATGTGGATCTACGATCCTGGCACCACGCTCTTCCTGTCGGCCAACTCCGCGGCCAGTAAGAGCTACGGCTACGCGCCGGATGAGTTTCTGCGCATGAGTGTCGAGCAGATTCGCCTGCCGTCCGAAACTCCGGTCGCCGCCCAGAGCCCCGGGGTGCGCGCTGAAGACGCTCTTCCCAGCAGCGGCTCCGCACCAGCTGAAACCGCGCGGCGCGCCCGCCATCGCCGCAAAGATGGGAGCGCCCTGGTCGCCGAACTCACCGAGCACGAGATTCTTTTCCAGGGTCGCGAAGCCCGTTTTGTGCTCGCCGTCGACGTCACCGAGCAGGAGAAGCTAAACCAGGAGCTCTTTCATCGCGCGCAGCATGACGCGCTCACGGGTCTGCCCAACCGGCTCATGCTGGACGACCGCATCGAACAGTGCCTGCTGCGAAGCTCGCGCGAGCATAGAAAAGCCGTCCTCTTCACCATGGATGCCGATCGCTTCAAGCTGATCAACGACACCTACGGTCACCTGGTGGGGGACGAATGTCTCAAGGCCATCGCCGATCGTTTGAAGGTCCGCATCCGCTCGGTTGATACCATCGCCCGCACCGGCGGCGAGGAGTTTACGGCCATTATCGGTGGACTCCATAACGCGGAAGACGCCGAGAAGATTGCGGCGATGCTCGTCCGCCTCTTCGATGCGCCGCTCGTGCTACCGGACCAGGAGCTCAAAGTTTCGATCTCGGTCGGAGGCGCTATCTATCCCGACGATGCCATCGACGCCGACACGCTGCGCAAGCGCTCCGACCAGGCGCTCTACCATGCCAAACGCATGGGCCGGAACCGCTACGCGCTCGCCTCGCGCGAAGTCTGCGCCTCGTTCGATCAGGCCCTGGCCGTCGAGATGGCGCTACGTGAAGCGCTCCGCCTCGATGGATTTGAACTCTGCTATCAGCCGATCTATGACTGCAACGGTCTCGTCCATCACTTCGAGGCGCTGTTGCGGATGAAGGACCTGAACCACGGCGTCTACCTTCCCGATCTCTTTATCCCGGTCGCGGAGGAGTGCGGTCTGATTGTGCCCATCGGCAACTGGGTGGTCGAGGAGGCCTGTCGCCAGCTCGCTGCATGGCGGAGTGTCGGCTGCGATGGGGTGAGCACCGCGATCAACGTCTCCGGCAAGCAGCTGCTCCAGAAGGGATTTGGCCAGTCCGTGGTTCAGTTACTGCAGCAGTATGGTCTTCCGGCGAGCGCACTCCAGCTCGAACTGACCGAGACCTCGCTGATGAGCGAACCCGTCCTGATCCGTGATGCCATGGCCGAGCTTTCCGAAATTGGCATTCGCTTCGCCATCGACGACTTCGGGACCGGCTATTCCTCGCTTGCGCGTCTTGCCGATCTCCCCATCTCGCTGCTCAAGATCGACCGGTCCTTCACGGCGCAGCTTGAAGTAGCGCGCCGCGGCGATGGCATCGTCACCGCGATCATCCAGATGGCGCAGACCCTGCTGGTGCAGGTGGTCGCCGAGGGAGTTGAGACTGAAGGCCAGCTCAACCTTCTTCTAAGGCGTGGGTGCGATCTGTTCCAGGGCTTCTATCTCTCGCAGCCGCTCTCAGGTGAGCAGGTCTCCCTTGGACTTCAGGATCTATCCTCTGACCTCTATCAGCATCCCCACTTCCGCCATACGCGGATCGCGGTCAGCAAGCGTGTTCGCAAAGTAACTCAGTTGCCTTCTTTGCTCGCAGCCGGCGAAGGATCTTTGTAGGGCGGCGGTGGTGTCTTACCCGCGGCGACCAGCGCCTGATCCACAATGCGGAAGACGTCGACCAGCGGGTAAGCGCCATCCACCTCTTCGCCGTTGATGTAAAGCGTTGGCGTTGCCCCTACGTTCAGCGCGTCGCCAACCTTCATGGAAGCCTGGATAGCCGAGTCATCCTGCTTTTTGATGCAGGCAGCGACGGCTTCCGTGTTCAGCTTGTCCTTCTTTGCCTCGTCCAGGGAAAGCTGGTCCAGGGTATCGAGGGCCTTCTGCAGGTTGTGTTCAGAACCGCCAAAATCATCCGCATGCGCATGGATGTAGTCGACCAGGTTCCAGTACCCGGTCTGGCTCTCCGCGCCGACGCAGTTGGTGTCGATCGCCGCGCGCATGGCCCAAGGGTGCTTCGGAATCGGATAGTCGCGATACGCGATGTGTACCTGGTCGCCGTAACGATTGATCAGCGCGGGGAACAGCTGTTTGTGCATGCGCGCGCAGAATGGGCATTCGAGGTCGTCAAAGACGACGATCTGGACCGGGGCCGCGTCGCCGCCGCCGCGGGATGGCCGGCCAACGGCAGAGACCATCGACTTCGGATCCTTGCTGATGTCGAATTTACTGAACTGCGCCAGCGTCTCTCCATCCTTTGAAAGCAGGAAGGTAATGGGATGCGCCGGCTGTCCTTCGGTACTCAGCTGCACCTCGATCTGGTCGAAGCCGGGGATGTTCGAAGGCTCGCGCGGCCCCACCGAGATGCGATCTTCCGGGGTGAGATGGGCGCGCTGCCGGATCAGAATTTCGACGCGGCGCGAGAGCTCCGGAGAGAGCGACGTGCCGGCAGGCGGGACCTGCGCATGGCAGCCCAGGCCGGTGAGACCGGCGGCAAGCAGGAGAGCGGAGAGGGAGCGGGTCAAAGTACGCACCTCTCCATTATCTCACCGGGTCTCGGTACCGCGCAGGCCATAGAATCGCTCTGGCCGGGTTCAGCCAGGCATCTGGCCGGATGTTTCGTCGAAGAGGCCGGGCCCCGGCTCTCGCAGCTTTTCGCCCCTGGCGCCGCCCTGGTGCCGAGGGCAAAGCCGCTTGAAGACGTCTGTGCCGTTCGAACCGTATTCAAAGCCGCAATGGACACAGCGCAGGTGGTAGACCCGCTGCCCGGGGAAGCTTTCGGAGGCAAAGCCGGTGTCTCGCACCACCCTCTGGCCGTTCTCGTTTTCGTAGCCCGGAACTGTTGTCCCGGTCGTCTGCTTGATCTTGATCCTGCGCAATTCCAGTATCCCCCACGGCTATTTTCTCAGCAGAGTGAGCATTGATCGGGGACCACTGCTCGGTGACAGAGGAGTGGAGCCTGGCGCAGACGAGCAACCCGCTCCACATTGGCATCGTGCGCGTTCTCCCGCGTAAACTAGAGGGATGGAAGGTCCGCTCCGCATCGACAAGTGGCTTTGGGCCGCGCGCTTCTTCAAGACCCGTGCCCTGGCCACCGCGGCGTGCGATGCAGGCCACATAAGCTGCAACGGTCAGACCGCGAAACCCTCGCGCATCCTCAAGGTGGGCGACACGCTGCAGGTTCGTTCCGACGCCGGGGAGCACCAGGTTGAGGTTCTGTCACTCTCGGATCAGCGCGGTTCGGCGGCGGTCGCGCAAACGCTCTTCCACGAGTCGGATGCGAGCCGTGAACTGCGCGCCAAAGTGGCTGCCGAGCGGCGCGCCCTCTACCTGGCCGAGCCCAGCTTCACGACGGGCCGCCCCAACAAGCGCGATCGCCGGCTGATTCACAAGTTCAGCGGGCGGGACTAGCCCTTCTTCTACGAAGCAAAGCCCTCGCTTTTTACGAAGCAGCGCCCTCGCTTTCTACGAAGCAGCCCCCAGCTTTGCAAGGCTGGCCGTGCGATCCGGGTCGAGGGGCAGGAGAGAATCCGTCCTCGTCATCTTCAGCAGATCCAAGACCCGTGCGCTCGCGCTGCAGATCCGCAGCGAGCCCCCTTGCGCGGTTATCAGCCCTGAGATGTGCATCAGGAGACCCATCCCGGCGCTGTCGCAGTAAGGGCAATCGTTCAGGTCGATCACCAGCCGGGTGGATCCACGGGCTACAAGGGCCTGGAGGTTGTTGTCGATCGTCTTGAGGTTGGTTCCCATCGTCAGACTTCCGTGAATGACGGCTACGTCAAGAGGACCGCCCGTGCCTTCCTGCTTCTCGATCTTCATCTCCAGGGCCATGCCCGCCAATCTACCACACCCCCGTCCCCGGAGAGACGACGGGGCAAACACGACCCTTCCGCTCTCGTCTGCATCCCAGTGGAAGTGCGCGATTCGTTCCGCACCTTCGGCATCGCAGCTTTTCGAGCTACACCTCTGAATGCTGCGTTCCGGCTTCCGACCAAGTTCACCCGCCAGCCGCGAGCCTCATGATCACACCCGTACGCTAACCCGCGCTGACCTCTTCGCGCGTTCAAAGGAAACATTATGAAAGCACTTGTCTATCACGGCCCCAAGAAGGTCTCCGTCGACACCGTTCCGGATCCAAAGATTGAGAAGCTCACCGATGTCATTATCAAGCTCACGACGACCAACATCTGCGGCTCCGACCTGCACATGTACGAAGGCCGTACCGACGTTGAGAAAGGCAAGATTCTCGGCCACGAAAACCTCGGCGAAGTGGTTGAAGTCGGCAAGGCTGTCGACACGGTGAAGAAGGGCGATAAGGTCGTCCTGCCGTTCAACATCGGCTGCGGGTTCTGCGCCAACTGCGAACGCGGCTTCACTGGCTACTGTCTCACGCTTGCCGATCCTTCGGTGATGCCGGGCATGGCAGGTGCAGCTTACGGATTTGCCGGCATGGGGCCCTACGCGGGCGGCCAGGCCCAGTACCTCCGGGTTCCGTACGCCGACTTCAACTGCCTGCAGCTTCCGCCCGACGCCACCGTGAAAGAGAAGGATTATGTCATGTTGTCGGACATCTTCCCGACCGGCTGGCACTCGACGCGTCTTGCCCAGCTGGAGCCTGGGCAGTCCATCGTCATCTACGGCGCTGGCCCGGTTGGCCTGATGGCTGCAATGTCTGCCCGCATCCAGGGCGCATCGCAGATCTTTGTCGTCGACGGACACGAGGATAGGCTTGCGCTTGCGAGACAGATCGGCGCCACCACCATCAACACGATGGACGGCGAGATTAGCGAGCAGATTCGTGAAGCCACGGGCGGCTGGGGCGCGGACTGCGGTGCCGAGTGCATCGGCTACCAGTGCCACAACTCCGCCGGCAAGGAAGTTCCCAACCTCGTTCTGAACTCGCTCGTCGATGCGGTTAAGGCGACCGGTGTCATAGGCGTTGTCGGCGTCTTCGTTCCGCAGGATCCCGGCGCGGACGACAAGCTCGCCAAGAAGGGCCAGATCGCCTTCGATTACGGCAAATTCTGGTTCAAGGGGCAGAAGATGGGCACCGGCCAGTGCAACGTGAAGAACTACAACCGTCGCCTGCGCGACCTGATTCACCAGGGCAAGGCCGATCCGAGCATCATCATCTCGCACGAACTGCCGCTCGAACAGGCACCCGACGCCTACAAGCACTTCGACAACCGCGACAAGGGCTGGACCAAGGTCATTCTGCATCCGAACGCATAACCGCTTCTTCTCAATCCTTTCGGAAGGGTGGTGCTGCTTTCGCTGCACAGACTGCAAAGGGCACTTGAAAGACCGATGCCCGAACTCTCCCCAGAGTTCGGGCATCGCTCTTTGCTGATTGCTCTGAGCCGAAACAGAAAGTGTCAGAGCATGCTGCAGGCGCTTGACCTTGCCCAAGTGAAGGCGACCAAGGCACAATCAGCCATGCCCCAATCCAAGTCCGCCGTCTCCACTCCTGACGCACCCGCTGCCATTGGCCCCTACTCGCAGGCGATCCGTGTCGGCGACATGCTCTTCACCTCCGGGCAGATTCCCATCGATCCGAAGACGGGCGAGTTTGTCTCCGGCGGCATCACCGAGCAGACCACGCAGGTGCTCGAAAACCTGAAAGCCGTGCTGGCTCACACCGGTCTTGACCTCACTCACGTTGTTAAGACAACCGTCTTCCTCAAATCGATGGGTGATTTTGCCGCCATGAACGCGGTCTACGCCAAGTATCTCGCGCCCGAAGGGGCGATCCCGCCCGCCCGCTCGACCGTGCAGGTTGCCGCCCTGCCCAAGGACGCCCTGGTGGAGATCGAAGTGATCGCGAAAGATCCTTCGTAACGTCCGCGTCACTTGAAGCGCTCAGAATGGCACGAAGGTGCTCGCCACGCGGCGAAGGGAGCCTTTGAAGCTAGAAGCCGCGGAGGCGCCTTCGCCTAAGAACCCATAGGGACGCCCTTTGCCCCTAGAATCAGACGAGCTATGAAGTTGTCCACCCAGCGTCTCCTCGTACCGTCGGTCCTCTTTGTTGCCATCGCCGTGGTCATTGCCAATGCGTGGCTGGCGGTCAGTGCCCTTAACACCCTCGACTCCAGCCAGTACTGGGTTGAGCATACCTGGCAGGTGATCAACCAGGTCGAACGGATCATGGGCTCGGCCAAGGATGCCGAAACCGGCGCCCGTGGCTTTCTTATCACGCATGATCCCGCGTACCTCTCGCCGTATACCAGCGGCACGCGCGAACTGCCTGGAGAACTGGACGCCTTCGGCCAGCTGACCCAGGACAATCCCGTGCAGATCCGCCAACTCGTGCAGATGCGTGCGATCGTCGCTGAGCGCCTTGCGCTCCTGCAGGAGGGTCTGGACTTTCGCAAGGACGGCGAAGACGACAGCCTGCATGCGCTCGTGCTGTCCGGCACCGGCAAGGCACAGATGGATCATCTGCGTGCGATCGCTGACTCCATGGAGGCCGAAGAGCATCGGCTGCTCGTCATCCGTATTGCCAGTCAGAGATCCGCCGCGCGCCGCGCACGGTACACGCTTTTCCTCTCGAGTGGCCTCGACCTTTTGCTGATCATCCTGATGTTCCGTTACTTCGCCCGTGAGCGCTCGCTCCGCATCGAGACCGAGGAGACCGCCCGCAGCCTGGCAGTCGCCCGCACCGAAGTCGAGCGCAAAGCCGAGGAGGTCCACCAGCTGAACCAGACGCTTGAAGAGCGCGTTCGTCTGCGGACGGCCGAGCTCGAGGCCACGAACCGCGAACTCGAAGCCTTCTCCTACTCCGTCTCCCACGATCTACGCGCCCCGCTGCGCACCATCGACGGCTTCTCACTCGCTCTTGAAGAGGATTACACCGACGCCGTCGACGCCACCGGCCGCGACTACATCAAGCGCGTTCGCACCGGCGTGCAGCGCATGGGCCAGTTGATCGATTCGCTGCTCCAGCTCTCGCGCATCACACGTGCCGAGATCTCCCGCGAGCCGGTCGACATGTCCGCACTCGGGGATTCCGTCGGCGCCAACCTGCGCGAGGAAGAGCCCGGCCGCAAGCTCGACATCGTAGTTGATCCCAATATGCACGTTGACGCCGATCCGAAGCTCCTTCGTGTTGCGCTCGAGAACCTGCTCGGCAACGCTGCCAAGTTCACCTCGAAGGTGGAACATCCCACCATTCACTTCGGCTACGACCCCGGGCAGAAAGCCTTCTTCGTCCGCGATAACGGCGCCGGCTTCGATATGTACTACAAGGACAAGCTCTTCAACGCCTTTAATCGCTTGCACGGCGACAAGGATTTTAAGGGATCCGGCATCGGTCTTGCCACCGTTGCGCGCGTGATCCGCCGCCATCACGGAACAATCTGGGCCGATGCCGAGGTGAACCGTGGCGCAACCTTTTACTTCACACTAGGATAAAGTCAACGTATGCCCGAAGACGCCAAACTGATTCTTCTCGTAGAGGACGACCCCGATCACGAACTGCTGACCATCCGCGCCCTCAATCGCTCCAACATCGCCAACGATGTTCGCGTCGCCCGCGATGGCGAAGAGGCAATTAATCTTCTCTTCGGCGAGAATGCGATCCAACCGCAGGTGATCCTGCTCGACCTGAAACTCCCCAAGGTCGACGGCCTGGAGGTCCTGCGGCGGATTCGTGAATCCAAAGATACGCGCATGCTGCCCGTCGTCGTCCTCACCTCGTCGGACGAGGAGCGTGACCTGGTCCGCAGCTACCAACTCGGCGTCAATAGCTACATCCGCAAGCCGGTCAACTTCAACGATTTCGCCGAGGCGACGCGGCAGCTCGGCATGTATTGGCTGGTATTGAACGAATGTCCTCCGCTGGGCTAACCCGCTCACCCGAACACCGCATTCCCCTCCATGTTCTCCTCGTTGAGGACAATGCGGACGACGCTTTTCTGCTGGAACGCCATCTGCGGAAGAATGGCTTCGATGCAACCCTCGTCCGGGTTGAAACAGCAGACGAACTGCGGGCGGAGCTCGAGCAGCCGGGCAGGCCCGACCTCATCCTCGCCGACTACAACCTGCCCACGTTCAGCGGGCCCGAAGCTCTCCAGATCGTCAAGTCGAGCGGCTTCGATATACCCTTCATCATGCTGTCGGGTGCGATGTCCGAGACGACGGCGGTCGAATCCATGCGCGCCGGTGCCCAGGATTACGTCACCAAGCAGAATCTCTCGCGGCTTGTGCCGGCCGTTGAGCGCGAGCTGAAGGAGGCGGAAGACCGCCGCAAGAAACTGGCCGCCGAGCTCGCGCTCCAGGCGTCCGAAGACCGGTTTCATCGGCTGGTCGAAGCCATGCCGCTTGGCCTGCTGATCACCGATGCCAAGGGCGATATTCTCTACACGAACATCGCCGCCAAACGGCTCTTCTGCCTCGACACGATCGACTGCCTGGAAGACCCGCACGCAGTCAAGCTGGACAATCTCTTTCCCGACCTCAAGCCTGAGGTCTTTTTCAACGCGAGCATCCCGGTTCGCGAACCGTTCCAGGCCACCTGCCGCACGCTGCCCTCGTCTGAACACCCCGCCCAAAGCATCGACGTTCTGGTCGGAGTCGCGCTGCTGAACCCGGATGCTGCCCTTGAACGGCGTCAGCTCGCCGCGTTCGTCGCCGACCTCACGCTGCAGAAGAAGTCCGAAGAGCTTCTGAGGCGCACCGAAAAGCTGGCCGTCGCCGGACGTCTCGCCGCTTCGATCGCACATGAGATTAACAACCCGCTCGAAGCCGTCACCAACCTGCTCTATCTCGTAGGCGGCACCACGCTCTCTGAAGATGCGCGCCACTACCTCGAACTCGCGTCACATGAGCTCGACCGGGTCGCCCAGATCACTGTGCAAACCCTCCGCTTTCACCGGCGCTCTTCGCGGCCCGTCGAGACCGACGTCGCGGATGTCGTTGAGTCTGTCATACCGCTCTTTGAATCGCGTACGCGCCTGCTCCAGGCAACGGTGGAGCAACGTTTCCGCCCATCACCCAAAGTGCTGATCCACGACGGCGAAGTCCGCCAGGTCGTGGCCAACCTGATCTCGAATGCCACGGACGCTCTGGGCGAGAATGGACGGCTGCTCCTACGCATCGCACCCTCGCAGAATCCACGAACCGGCCTTGCGGGCGTCGTACTCACGGTCGCCGATACCGGTCATGGCATGTCGGCGGAGACGGTCTCCCGCATCTACGAGCCATTTTTCTCTACGAAAGGCGCTACGGGTACGGGACTGGGGCTCTGGGTCTCTCTCGAAATTGTCGAAAAACATGGCGGTACTCTTCGCGTCCGCAGTCGCCACGCCTACTCGGATCGTCCTGGAGGCACCGTCTTCCGCCTCTTTCTGCCGTTGACCCACACGTTTTCCACCAGCACCTCTGAAGCGAACGCACCAGGTGTTACCCGATGACAGATACGGGTCGGGCCGAATCGCACGGGGATGCCCGCCATGGAAGCTGCAACGATCCGACCGCGATGTCCGGGGCTTGTCTTATGTAAGGGTTTGCTTTCTCGCCTCTACCGAGCTGCGGCGGAAGCGTCTGAATCGTTTCCTGCTGCCCCACGTCTAAACATATGGTATTCTTATGATTCGCTGGGGACGTGCGCCTTCGAATGCCCGACTTTGCCCAAGAGGTGATAAGTCAAATGGGTTTGCGCCATCGCGGTCTTTACCGTACCTGTCCTCCGAGACCTTGAAACAACCCGGGGAGAGCCTTGCTCGAAATGTCGCCCAGCGACAGCTTTAGAGTAGGGAATGGGGCTGCAACAACAGCATCCCAACAATAAGACGCCTATAACCAGGCAGGAGTGCGCACACACGTGGCAGACGAGCTCGATAAATACGAAGATGACATTGTAGAAGTTGGCAAGGAAAAGGGTTATCTGACCTTTGGCGAGGTCAATGACCTGCTGCCGGGCGAAATTACGTCCCCAGATGATCTTGACGACCTGCTGACGACCATTAACACCCAGGGCATCGAATTGGGGGAGCGCGAGCGGGATCGCGACAAATATGAGCCCGAGGCCGGCGAAGAAGGCGACGACGTTGAACTCGATCTCTCGCCCGGAACCCTCGAGAAGACCAACGATCCTGTTCGCATGTATCTGCGCGAGATGGGCACCGTCCCGCTACTCACGCGCGAGGGTGAAGTTGAGATTGCGAAACGTATCGAGCGCGGCCAACTTCGCGTGATGAAGGCCATTTCGCGCTCGCCGATCGTGATCCGCGAGATTGTAGGTCTCGGTGAAGACCTGCGGCGCGGCGTTCGTAACATCAAGGAAGTTGTCACCTTCGACGAAGAAGAGTTGACGGAAGAGATTCTGCAGGCGCGTGTGCGTCAGACCTCCTCGCGGATCGACGTCATCTTGAAGCATCAGAAGAAGATCGTCGGTTACGAAGAGAAGTTTGAGCAGGCAAACGCCACCAAGGACTCGAAGGCGAAGCACAAGGAACAGCGACGGCTGCGCTGGCTGGTCGGACGCGAGCACGTCTACATCAACCGCGTTGTGCGCGAGCTCAAGTACACCAACGCCGAGAAGAAGCGGCTGCTCGACAAAGTCAACAAGACAGTTGACGCGATGCGGACACTCGAGCGCCAGATCAAGTCACTTGAGACCAAGTTCGAGGCCTCGAAGTCCGAGGAACTGAAGAAGGAATACAAGCGCCAGCAGAAGAACTGCAAGCTGGACCTCGAACGCGTCGAACAAGACGCTGGCATCACCATCACCGACCTGAAGCGCACGCAGCGCGAGATGATTCAGGGTGATATGGACGCCGAGAAGGCCAAGCGTGAGCTGATCGAAGCCAACCTTCGTCTGGTCGTATCGATCGCCAAGAAGTACACCAACCGCGGACTGCAGTTCCTCGACCTGATCCAGGAAGGCAATATCGGCTTGATGAAGGCCGTCGACAAGTTTGAATACCGGCGTGGCTACAAGTTCTCAACTTACGCCACCTGGTGGATTCGGCAGGCCATCACCCGCGCCATCGCGGACCAGGCCCGCACCATCCGCATCCCGGTGCATATGATTGAGACGATTAACAAGCTCATCCGCACGAGCCGCCAGCTCGTGCAGGAGCTTGGCCGTGAAGCTTCCTCGGAAGAGATCGCACGGCGCATGGATATTCCGGTTGCGAAGGTCCGCAAGGTCCTCAAAATCGCGCAGGAACCTATCTCGCTTGAGACTCCGATCGGTGAAGAGGAAGACTCGCATCTGGGTGACTTCATCGAAGACCGCATGGCCGTTTCGCCGGCCGACGCTGTCATCTCGGTCAATCTGAAGGAGTACACGTCGCAGGTGTTGCGCACCCTCACTCCACGGGAAGAGCGCGTGATCAAGATGCGTTTCGGCCTTGAAGACGGCTCCGAGCACACGCTTGAAGAGGTGGGACAGAGCTTCCAGGTGACGCGTGAGCGCATTCGTCAGATCGAGGCGAAAGCTCTGCGCAAACTGCGTCACCCGAGCCGCAGCCGCAAGCTGAAGGCGTTCGTCGACGGCGTCAAGGACGCTTAGTACGCCCTGGATGCCAGCGGGGAATCCTGCGTACGCCGGAAGCTTCTCGTGAGCCTCTCGTTCGTCGGCCTGAAATCGTCTGCTAAATGAATGCAAAAGCCTCCGGATGGACCCGGAGGCTTTGCATTGAATGGAATCCGTGGAGAGACTTCGCAGTACCGAGCCGGCCTACTGATCCGACTTACCTTCGCGGAGTTGCACACGCTCGTGTTCCTTAGCTTCCAGAAGGGCACGCGCCTCAGAGAGCGTGATGTTTACACCGTCGACGCGGAACTCGTATTCGCCGGCGTTGTTTGGAATGGGAAGCACTTGGTCGACCTTGTAGCCGCGTGCACGAAGTTCGGTCGCGATGAGTTCGGTATCTACCATGTCTTAGTAGATGCCGAAATCTACTGCCACGTCATCGTGGTCGGCCCGGCCAGGTCGAACTCCACGGTTGGAATTCCATTTTCATCGGCCTTGATCGCAGCGCCCGCGCCGTTCACGGTTGCGGCATGCGGCGTTGTGAAGCGCCACCGTAGGATCACGTGAGGGTTCGGCGGTTTCACACCCGGCGTGGGCTTGTCCTTACCCTCGGCCGGGGGCGCTGGCGTGATGATCAGGCTGTTCCCGGACCGCACAATCGTGCGTCCCTCGAAGTCGGTGAAGTGCGTATCGCCAGCCGCGGCATTACCTATGATCTCGTAGACGCGCCGCTTGTCGAGGGTATGCAGGTGCGCGTTCCCCGATTCTGCCTCGGGTACGAGCGTCATCACGTCTTCCGGAATCTTGGGAAGCACCGTTCCGCGTTTCGCGTAGACGGGGATGGTATCGAGCGGCGCCTTGGCGATGATGGTCTGTGGCCCGGTGATCTGCTCGCCGGTGAAGAGGTTAGTCCAGTCGCCGGCCGGCAGATAAACCGCGCGGCTGGTGTTCTCGTCGATCACGGGTGCGACGAGCAGATCGGGTCCGAAGAGGTACTCGTCCTTGATGGCGCGCGCGTACGGGTCGTCCTGGTAGTCGAGCACGAGCGCCCGCAGGATGGGCATGCCGGTGAGCGCCGCCTGCTGCGCCGCCGCATAACGATAGGGGAACAGCGACATGTGCAGGATGGCGAACTTGCGATAAGTGTCGAGCGCCGGTGTGCCCGACGTGCTGTTGCTGTCGAAGGTCCATGGCCTGATGTTGGCGGACGACATTACTTCCATCGTCGGGGTGAAGGCGGAGAATTCGGTCCAACGCTCGAGCAGCGTTGGATTGGGGGTATCGGGCTGCTTGAGGTAGCCGCCCAGGTCGCAGGCCCAGAGCGGCATCCCGGAGAGTCCGGCCGAGATGCCCGCCGTCACGACCGTCGGCAGGCCGTTCAGCTGCGAAAAGTCCGCTTCGTTATCACCCGCCCAGAGGAAGCCCAGGCCGTTCGCACCTGTCGTCACAGAGCGGCCGAAGATGACGCCATTTCCCTTGAGGTCGTTCTGGATGACCTCTTCAACGGTGTTCTGGTAGAGGGTGGCGTAGCGATTGCGCATCATGCGCGGGTCCGTGCCGTCGGTGAACTTGACGTCGGGCGTGATGTAGCTGCCTTCGGCATCGTCGTTTTTGAAGCCGTCCGCACCGGCGTTGATGGCGAGCCGCAATTGATCCTGCCACCATGCCTTCGCCTTCGGGTTGGTGAAGTCGATCAGCGAGCCCTGGCCTTTCCACCAGTGTCCGACAAACGGAGAGCCGTTCTGGTTCTTGATGAAGAAGCCGCGGTCGGCGGCAACCTGGTAGTTCGGGCTTAGTTCGTCGAGTTTGCCTTCGAAGCCGGGCTCGCCGGGCGGGTTGGATTTGTTGTTGATCCAGCTGGTGTGCCACAGGACGAGCTTGAAGCCATTCTCGTGCAGGTTCCTGATCATGCCCGGCGCGTCGTCAAACTGCTTCGGATTGAACTGGTAGGAGTTGTAAGCAGTGGCCCAAGGGGAATCGATCAGGATCACTGACGCGGGCAGGCCGAGCTCGCGGGTCTTCTGCACGTCTTCGAGCACCTGGTCCTGATTCTGGTGGAAGTCGCGTGCCTGCCACGGCGCGAAGGCCCAGTACGGCGGCAAGATCGCGCGTTGCGTCTGGGCGGTGAAGTCGCTTAGAAGAGCCGGGAATCTGCCGGGAGCATCGGGCGCACCGGTAAAGAGCAGGATGCGCAGGCGGTTGGCGGCAAAGTCGACGGTGACCTGGTCGGAGTTGGTTGCGTTGAGGTCGAAGGTCGCGTCGCCGGTTGTGTCGAGCCAAAGGCCATAGCCGGTGGTCGACATAAAGAACGGGATGGGTTTGTAGGTGTTTGATCCCTTGGGTCCCCAGGTGTCGACGGAGAGGTTGTGAACGACGGTGTGGGCGTGGTCGAGCGTGTCGTAGCGCTCCCCCAGGCCGTAGTAGGAGGCGGCGTCCGAGACGTAGAAGCGCCAGTAGCCGGTGTCGTAGGCGAGCGAGCTGAGCTCGTAAATGCCGGGTGCGATGAGCTTCAGGTGCAGCTTGGAGGTATCGACGGCGTCGCCATTGAAGTCGAAGTCATGCAGGATGAGCTTTTTGTCGCCGGAGAGCGTAAGGGCGATCTCACCGACAGATTTGCGGACGAAGCCATCGACTGGCGGCTCGGTACGCGGGGTCGTATGGATAGCGCCCGGGGTGATGTCGGCCTGGTCCGGCTGCACAGGCGCTGCCTGAGGCGCAGTGGGCTGCTGGGGAGGGGGAGGTATAGC
>CAXTNM010000084.1:0-18505 GCA_964245715.1 uncultured Acidobacteriaceae bacterium
ATTCGCGAGCGCGTGGCGCGTCTGGCACCGTTTCTTGTGTTCGACCAGGACCCGTATGTGGTGGTCGGCGATGACGGGCGGCTTTCGTGGATGATGGACGCGTTTACGACCTCGAACAGCTATCCGTATGCGACCCATTACGATCTGGCCGGGGAGTCCGTGAATTACATGCGGAACGCGGTGAAGGTGGTAATCGATGCCTACAACGGCAGCGTCACGTTTTATGTGTTCGACGATGCGGATCCGGTGCTCGGCGTCTATCGACGGATGTTTCCGGGAATGTTTCGTGAAGCGTCCGCGATGCCGCAGGATCTACGCAAACATGTGCGCTATCCGGAGGCTCTGTTCAACCTGCAGTCGGAGGTTTACGGGTTGTACCATATGACCAACCCGGAGGTCTTCTTCAATCGCGAAGACCTGTGGACGGTGGCGACGGAGACCACGACCGATGCCAACGGCGGCCAGGTCGTCCAGCCGATGCAGCCTAACTTTGTGCTGATGAAGCTACCCGGCGGGACGAGTGAGGAGTTTGTCGAGATCCTGCCGTTCACACCGGCAAACCGCAATAACCTGATCGGCTGGATTGCGGGGCGTTGCGACGGAAGCAACTACGGAACGGCTCTTGTGTACGATTTTCCGAAGACTCGGCTGATTGATGGCCCGCAGCAGATTGAGGCCAGGATCGACCAGAATGCGCAGCTTTCGGGGCAACTGACGCTTTGGAATCAGCAGGGGTCGCATGTGCTGCGCGGAAGTCTGCTGGTGATTCCGTCGGGAAAGGCGCTGCTGTATGCGGAGCCGATCTACCTGCAGGCGCAGCAGAGCCCGATGCCGGAGTTGCGTCTGGTGGTGCTGGCGCTGCAGGACAAGCTTGCTTACGGCACGACATTCCAGGCGGCGCTGAGTTCATTGTTCGGGGGCGAGGCTTCCTCGATGAACGGCTCGGCGGAGGCGTCGTCGGGGCAGGCGGCGAGCGCGACATCGAGCACGACACCCAGCACGACGGCGGCGGGCACCGATACGAAGAGTCTGATTGCGGAGGCGAGTAAGGACTTCGATGAATATCAGAAGCTCACGTCACAGGGGAAGATGGGGGAGGCAGGGCAGAAGCTTGAGGAGTTGAAGGTCGTTTTGGGAAAGCTCCAAAACGGGAAGTAAGTACATCATAAATGTTGTATTTGTCGTACTTCAGACACCCCTTTCGTTGAGTTCTATGTAGGTTGGAGACAACAAAACTCCTTCCACCAGGACTCAACCATGACTGACTTAGAACTTAGCCTCTGCTTTCTTCTCATGATTCTTGTTCCCTGCGTAGTTGCGGTTCGATCCGCGGGCGCCGAGGAGGTGGATACGCTGCCCGAGCTACCCGGCACGAAGGGCGATCCGCAGCGCAGGATCTCTCCGCCGGTGCCGCTTCTGACGAAGACCGAGATGATCGCCATCCGGCATCGCGAGATGCACCTGCGGGACATGCGGTAGTTGGGAGGAGGTTTCGGGCTGGCTCGCCCTGCGCTTGATCCTCAGTGTGTCGGCAGGAGTTTGCGCCGTTCGGTCTCGAGGTAGGTAAAGCGAATGCGGTGGATGACCGTGATCGTCGAGAAGAGTGCCAGCACCCATAAAGCAGGCGCCATGACACCCCAGCGATTGAACAAGGCGCCAAGGATGACGCAGACGATGCGCTCGGGCCGCTCCATGAAGCCGACTTTGCACTGGCCGATGAGGGCTTCGGCGCGGGCCCGGGTGTAGCTGACCATCACGGAAGCCGTCATGACGAAGGCGACGAGACCGACGTAGAAGAGACGGTTACCGCGAGCGTAGTAGATGAGCAGACCGAAGAAGATGGCGACGTCCGAGTAGCGATCCATGACCGAGTCGAAGAACGCTCCGAAGACCGAGACCTGGCCGGTCTGACGGGCGACGCGACCGTCGACCATATCGAAGACCCCGGCACCGATGATGGTGAGGCCGGCGTAGAGAAAGTAGCGTACGGCGTGGTTGCCACGGGCGAAGCCGAAGAAAAGTGCGGCGACGATATTGATGAGCAGCCCGATGAAGGTAAGGGCGTTGGGGGAGATCCTGCTGATGGCGAGGCCATTGACGATCTTCTGGAGGAGCCAGCCGCTGCCTCTGCCGAATTGTCCGGTCCAGCTCATCGTCCACCCATCGCGACTACGCTTGTTCCTTTTTTTCGAGCTCTTCGAGCGCGATGTCGTGGATGGTGGCGAGTTTGAGCACCTCGAGTTCGCGCTTGCCGTTGGGGGTGATGACGGTAGCGATGTCGCCGATCTGCTTTCCGAGGAGTGAGCGGCCGATGGGCGAAGTGGTGGAGATGAGGCCTTGCGAGACATCGGACTCTTCGCTGGTGACGAGTTTGTAGACGATCTCTTCGTCCTTGGTCGAGTCGAAGACGGTTAGCCGCGAGCCGAAGCCGACTTTATCGTGGGGGATGTTGGCGAGATTGACCATGGCGAGCTCGCCCATGCGCTTTTTCAGTTGACCGAGGCGTGCGTTGACGAAGACCTGGCGCTGCTTGGCCATGTGATATTCGGCGTTTTCTGAGAGGTCACCGAGGGCGACGGCTTTCTTGATCTCGGCTGGCAGCTCGGTGGTGAGTTCGTACTCGAGGGCCTTGATCTCTTCTGCGAGCTTGGCATTGATGTGGTCGAGCATGGGGCGGTGTGTACTCTCTATGCGCGTTGGTGACGCGCTTTCCTGTGCGATAGGGTGCCCGATGAGGCATCCGGCCTGCTGCATGGGCCTTGCCATACGCAGTCGCGAACAGCCTGTGGGCTGAAACCAAAATTATATCGCGCGTGCGGCGGGTTTGCTCGTAAGCTGACGGTACGAGGACAACCAATGCTATCGAACTGCGAGCTGATCGGAATAGTGCCGACGGTAGATCCGGCGCGAGCCAAGGAGTTCTACGAGAGTGTGCTGAACCTGAAGTTCGTCGAAGATGATGGGTTTGCGCTTGTTTTTCAAGCGCATCATGCCTTGATTCGCATCGTGAAGATGACGGAGTTCAAGCCGGCACCCTATACGCTGCTGGGGTGGGAGGTTCCGGACATCGGCGATGAGGTGCGTGAGCTTGGTGCATCGGGGGTTGGTTTCGAGCGCTACGCCTGGTTCGAGCAGGATGAATGGGGCATCTGGACGGCTCCGAACGGGAGCAAGCTGGCGTGGTTCAAAGACCCGGACGGCAATGTGCTGTCGCTTTCGCAACACAAGTTCTGAGCGGCTATGGGGCGGTCTTACTGGCCTGACCGTTTTCGAAGGCTGGAACCTTCGGGGTGAAGCGTTTGAAGACGAACTCACGAACGAGGTTGTCGAAGGCAGTTCCGCCGATGTTCAGGAAGGCGTTCTCGAAGGTAAGCCCGGCTCCCCGGTCCGAGGAGTCGTGATAGAGATTTGAAAGGCCGCCGGCGGTGAGTCTCCCCAGGAACAGGGAGTAGTTGGGCTCGGTTTTGCCGTTGTTGCCGCGGGTGACGAAGACGCGGGAGATGGCGTATTCGGCGCGTTCCATTTTGGTGCCTGAGCCTTTGTAGAAGTAGCGCGGATCCTGATGGAAGATGGAGGGGTAGATTGCGCTGGCGAAGAAGCGGCCGGTCGCCTCGTCGGCGAAGGAGGCGCCGTAGCGCTTCGCGTAGCCCTCGGCGCCCTGGTGATAGCCCGGATAAGTATTGCGCCATTGCTCTACGCCGGCAACGGCGCCGATGGAGAGGAGGGCGACGGGGTCGAAGGCGGACTTCGAGGCGAGGACGAATTTCTGATGCGTATCGAGAGGCGCCGCGTCCCAGATATAGCTGCTGTAGAAGTTCGGCGCGATGCCGAGGATGCGCTGTTTTTCTTCAGCATGGATCTGGGTCTGGGCGACCTGTTCTACGGAGGCAGTGACCTGGACGTTTGCGTCGAGCGTGGCAATGGCGAGGCTGATCGGCGGGAGTTCCTGCTGCTGGCCAGAGGCGAGCGTGACTTCAGGCGAGACGTAGGTTTGCAGGCCCGCGGAAACGATGGTGAGCTTGTAGATTCCGGCGGGGATCCCCTGGAGGTCGAAGTGCCCGTTGTTGTCGGACTGGCTGCTCCGTACGACTGTCTGGGTCGCGGTGGAGAGCGTGATCTGCGCCTGAGGAACGAGGGCTCCGTTGATGTCCTGGACTGTGCCGCTGAGGGTAGCGGAGCCGGACTGCTGCTGGGCTGGATCGACGACCTGGGCTTCCGCATAGCCGGGAGCGTCGGGCAGGACGAGCCGGAGTTGCGCCGATTGCGAGTGCGCGCACTGCAAGGCGCAGCAGAAGAAGGAGAGACGCAGGGCGCAAATGCAGGCTTTGCGAAATCCTGAGCGGAAGGGCGGTGTGAACATCGGCAAGAAGAAGATCCTCTAGGAAGTATGGCCCGGTATTCCCGTTGAGACGGTCCTCGCAATGAAGATGTGCGATGAATCTTTGTTCACGTCGCTGCGCGAGCCCCCGTTGCTGGTCAGGCAAAGGTAGTCTGGCCGAAGTTGCACGACACAAACAGGAGAATACCGGGGCTGGGCGATAAAATCTCGGGATGAGGTTTCTGCTTGGGTTGTTGGTGCTGATGCTTCTGGTGGCGGGAGCAGCAGCGTGGATTTACCAGATGCCTTTCGGGCCGGATCACGAAACCTTTGTTGAGATTGCGCCGGGCACGGGTACGATCGGGATCGCTTCGGCACTGAAGGCGAATCGCGTGATCCGCAGCGAGACGGCTTTCGAGTTTTACCGGAAGTATGCAGGCGGAACGCTGAAGGCGGGAGAATACAGGTTCGAGGGCCCGCTAAAGCTGGGAGATGTGTACCGGAAGATTGCGCGGGGCGAGGTTTATACCAGGACGGTGGTGGTGCCGGAGGGCTTCAATATCTTTGATATTGCGGCGGCGGTGGAAGCAGCGGGCTTAGGGTCCGCAGGAGACTTTCTGGGGGCGGAGCGACGTGATGTGGCGTTGATCCGCGACCTGAACCCGGGGGCTTTGTCGCTTGAAGGCTACTTGTTCCCTTCTACTTACTCGTTCAGCCGGCATGCGACAGCGGACCAGATGGTGGCGGCGATGGTGAAGCGTTTTCGGATGGCAGCGGCGAAGTTGGGGCTGCTGGGAACTCCCGGTTTATCACGCACGGTAACGTTAGCTTCGCTGATCGAGAAGGAAGTGAGGGTGGATGCGGAGCGTGGGCTGGTGGGTGGAGTCTTCGAGAACCGGTTGCGCGTGGGGATGCCACTCGCGACTGATCCGAGCGTGATCTATGCGGCAATGCTGGACGGACGCAGGCGCGGAACGATCTATATGTCGGATCTGCGGTCTGATTCCTCTTACAACACCTATCGGCACGCGGGGCTGCCTCCTGGCCCGATTGCGAATCCGGGCGTGGCGGCTCTGAAGGCGGCGATGCATCCGGCGGCGACGGATTACCTCTATTTTGTGGCGGACGCGCAGGGTCACAGCCAGTTTTCGGTCGATTTGAAGAGCCATGCGGCCCAGGTACAGGCTTATCGGAAGGCGATTGGAGGCGGCCGGTAGGTGCCGCCCCGGGAACGAATGCGTGAAAACCACGTAAACTGTACGAAGCGCTGACGGCGTTCCGTACATCCAAGTAGAAACGAATCCCGAAGGAGATTTTCAGTTAGGGCGGTTTTTGTTGGACGCCCGCGTATCGGTACCCCTGGCCGTGTCCTGGGACACGGAAGGGTGACTGATCGAGTAGTTTTTCCCACGATGAAGGCTTTCAAAACAGGTAGTTGGTTGACGCGAAGGCTGGTTCTGTCGCTGGTGGGAGCGACGTTCCTGCTGCCGCTGACAGGTTGTCTCTCCGTACGGACGAGGACCGTGGACAGGACGGTTGTCGCCCCGAACGTGCGTGAGGCTACGCTCGATGATCTGCTGAAGCAGATGGCGGAGCGCTATACATCGGTGAACACGCTGAACATGTCGGTGAATATTACAGCTTCGACGGGTGGTGCGCACCAGGGAGCGGTGAAAGAGTATCCGAACGTTGCGGGGTATATTTTTCTACGGAAGCCTCTCGATCTGCGAGTGCTGATGCTGGCGCCTTTTGTTCGCTCCCGCTTTCTGGACATGGTTTCCAATGGCAAGAACTTCAAGCTGCTGATCTCGCTGCCGCATGCCCATGGGATTGTGGGGCCGGAGGTGATGGCTACTCCGTCGAAGAACGGGCTGGAGAATTTACGGCCGAGCATCATCCGAGATGCACTACAGATTCCTCCGGTCGGCCCGGAAGATTACGTTGCGTTGACGACGAACTTTCGCATCCTGGCTCCGGCGCACGGTCACAAGGAAGCGATCGAAGAGCCGGACTATGACCTTACGATTCTTGAGCATAAAGCCGGCGAGACGAATCAGCATGTGCTCGACCGGGTGCGCGTGATCCACATCAGCAGGGTGACGCTGCTGCCGTACGAGCAGGACCTGTATGACAATGCCGGGCGACTCGTGACGACGATCAACTACGACAAGTTCCAGAAGTTCGGGGACACGATGTACCCGACGAGCATCTTTATCAAGCGCCCGATCGATGAGTACACGCTGCAGATTGACGTGACCAAGCTGGTGGCGAACCAGCCCCTCGATGATGAGTCGTTCAAGCTGACGATTCCGGAGGGTGTTCCCGTGAGGCAGATGTAGTTGAAGGAAGTCAGACGCCGACAAAAGCACAAAAACAGAACGTGCGGGTGGGTAGTGCTCGTAGCTGCTTAGGCTTTCAGGCCGGCGCGTTGAGCGTGGGCGGCGATGGCGGCGTTGATGTCCAGGGCCAGGGCTAGTGCCCTGCGACCGGCCGGCGCATCCACCACCGGAGTGCGGCGGGTGCGGACGCTTTCGAGGAACGATTCGAGTTCGAGGCGCAGCGGTTCGCCGGGGGCTACCGGGATTTTGCTCAGGTTGAGGCCGGCAGTGGGGTGTTTGGGTTCGCCGGGAGCTTCAGGCTTCGATTGCTTGTCGATCAAGGCGGCGAGTTGGGCGTCGGAGAGGCCCGCGACGGCGGTGACGTCGATCATCAGCAGGTCCTGGCGGGCGAAGTCGAGCGAGAGATATTGGTGTGGCTGGAAGAAGCGCAGCTTGCGGACGCGCTCGGTGGAGACGCGCGAGGCGGTGAAGTTGGCGATCGAGCCGTTGGCGAAGGCGACGCGCACGTTGGCGATGTCGGTGGTGTGCGAGAGCACAGGCAGGCCGACGGCGCGAATCTCTTCCACTTCGGAGTTGACGAGCGAGAGCACGATGTCGAGATCGTGAATCATCAGGTCGAGGACGACGTCGACATCAAGCGAGCGCGCGGTAAAGATGCTGAGGCGGTGTACCTCGAAGAACATTGGCCGGTTGAGGTGGGCACGGGCGGCGGCGACGGCCGGGTTGAAGCGTTCTAAATGCCCGATCTGCAGGATGCGTGCGTGCTTGCCGGCTAAGCCGATGAGGGCGTCGGCCTCGGCGACAGTGGCGGCGATGGGCTTTTCAATGAGGAGATCGAGTCCGGTTGCGAGGAGTGGCGCGGCGGTGGCGGCGTGGTGGATGGTCGGCACACAGATGCTGGCGGCGTCGAGATCCAGGTTCGCCGCGATGAGCGCTTCGATGGAGTCGAAGGCCGGGATTGCGTAGGTTGCGGAGGCAGTGCGACGAATGTCGGGGCTGGCGTCGACTACGGCGGCAAGCTGAAGAGGGGTGCCCGAGGTTTCGAGTTCCCGGTAGACGCGAAGATGATTGCGGCCGAAGGCGCCTGCGCCTACGACCGCAACGCGGGTGGGCGGCAAGGGCTTACTGTTCGACCGGGGCTTCGACAGCCTCGCGGCACTTGGCGTAGAGCTTCAGGAGCGATTCGACCTGGTCCTCGGACTTAGCAGCGGAGGGTGCGACGAAGCCGGTGCCCCCGGAGGATTTGCCGCCGACGTTGGCGACGGAAGCGACGAATTTAAGGAGATCGAGCGCGATATCTTCTTTGCTGCGCGAGGTTGCGGGCGATGCGGTCTGAGGAGCTTCCATAGAGTGATGATAATGCAAACCACTTCGTGGGGTATGGAGGCGCTTTGCGTCAGGGCTAATTGCAGGGATGGATGCCGCAGAGGATCTCGTACGAGATGGTGTGGGCGAGGCGTGCGTGATCGTCCGCGGTGATGCCGTCGCCGAGCAGGATGGCTTCGTCGAAGGCCTTGACGTTGGGGATTGAGGTGATATCGACGACGGTGAGATTCATGGAGATGCGGCCGAGGATGGGGGCTCGCTGGCCGTTGAGCATCACCCATCCGCCCGGTTTCTCGTTCGTGGAGGAGAGTTCACGGCGCAGACCATCGGCGTAGCCTACGGGAAGTAGGGCTACCCGCATGGGGCGAGGTGCGGTAAAGATGGCGTTGTAGCCGACGGTGTCGCCCGGGGCCAGGGTTCGGGTGGCGAGGACGTGCGCCTTCCAGGTGAGAGCGGGCTGCAGCGCGGACTGCAGGTGGGGGATGGCTTCGCCCTCGATGGGGAGGGTGTATCCGTAAAGTGCCAACCCGGGACGCGCCATAGGCGTTGCGCCGAGAGAGGCGGCGAGTTTGGGGAGCCACTGCGCCTCGCCAGCGGGATTGTCGATGAACGAGGAGTTGCCGGCGTGGATGTAGGTGGGCTTGATGGAGGATTTATGGATCTTGCCGAGGAAAGCCTCGAAGCGCGATTGCTGGAGCGCGGTTTGCTGCGAGTTGGCTATCTCGGAGCTGGAAAAGTGGGTAAAGACGCCATCGATGACCAGACTGCTCTTGGAGTGCACATAGAACTGGATCAATTCGACCAGGCTGGTTCCCAGGCCCTGACGCCCCATGCCCGTGTCGACCTCGAGATGGATGCGAGTGCCCGGGTAGGAGCCAAGAGCGGTAATCTGCTCGTGTGTCCAGACGACGGGTGTGAGAGCGTGCTGATGGATGAGTGGAGCGTCGGCGGGCAGGAAGCCGGACATGATGAGGATTTCGGCGTGGAGACCCTGGGCGGCCAGCGTGTGGCGGACGCGTGCACCCTCGTTGGCACAGGTGACACCGAGCCACTTCGCGCCCGCACGCACGAGGATAGGCGCGCAGGTTTCGGCGCCGTGGCCGTAGGCGTTGGCCTTGATGACGGCGAGGATCGTGGTGGCGGGTCCGACTTGAGTCTGGATCGCTTGAAAGTTGGCGGTGAGACGGTCGTCTGAGACCTCGATCCAGTTGTTCAAGTGCTTGGGGCTCCTGTGATGATGGTAAAGGCAACAGTGTCCTAGCGCGGGGCGGGCGCCACTCCAAGGGGTCGGGAGCGCTGGTGTGCATGAGACTTTCTTGTTGTAGGGGTATTGTGGTACAAATCGCCGTCCCCGGAGTTATGTTTTCTGCTGGTTTGACGCGAGGCCTTTGCCATGAAAACGAATCGCGGTTCAGTTGTCGCCGCTGTGATGAGCGTGGTGGCGGTCGCGCTCTGTTCCTGTTCCACGGGATCATCCTCGAACCCGCAGGCTGCACGGACTGCGGCGCAGGCGGCGAATGCCGGCAACTTCTCGAACGTGTATTTTCTGGGAGATTCGTTGACAGCGGGCTTTCAGTCGGACTCGCTGATCGACACGTCGCAGCCGACCGGCTGGGCTCCGCTGCTGGCGGCGCAGGTTGGCTTTCCGATCGCGCTGCCGCTGATCGCACCGCCAGGAGCGCCGAACCAGATTACGCTCGTACACCTGGTGCCGCTGACCCTGGGCACACTACCGGGTACCACCACTGGCCGCGACAACTTTGCGCTGCAGCCAAGCGATGTCGCAGTTCCGGGTGCGCTGACGAATGACGTGCTGAATACCGTGCCTCTGCTCAATCCGACAGCAGGCCAGCAGCAGTTGAACCAACTGGTATTGGGGTATCCAGGTTTCGGGTATGGTGTGGAGTTGAGCCAGGCGCAACAGGCAGCGAAAGCGAATCCGACAACTATCTTTCTCTGGATCGGTAACAACGATGTGCTGGTAGCGGACGAGACCGGCATGCCGTCATCGATGACGACGCTCGCGAATTTTACGGCGCAGTACCAGCAGCTGATCAACTACCTGGAAGAGAATACGAACGCGCACCTGGTGATTGCGAATATCCCGGATGTGACAGCGGTGCCGTATCTGACGCCTGCAGCGGAGGTGCTGGAAGAGACTTCGCTCGAGACGGGTGCGCCGGTGACAACCCTGAGCGAGGTGTTGGGGATTGTGCCGGGTGACCTGGTGAATCCGACGGGAACGGCCGAGATCCCGTTGATTCTGAGCGGGCAGCAGGCGGGACCGATCACCGATTCAGGCGTGCTCTCGGCGGCCGAGCAGGTGACGGTGCGGGCTCAGGTTACCGCATTCAACCAGGTGATTGCCGAGGATGCACAGGCGGCCGGCGCGACGCTGGTCGACATCAACGCGTTGTTCGCGCAGACCACAGCGAAGGGCATCACCGAGAACGGGATACCGGGAACCTCGGCATTCCTGGGCGGCGTGTTTTCGCTTGACGGCATTCACCCGACCAACACCGGGTATGCGGTGATCGCGAACAAGTTTATCGACACGATCAATGCGTCGCTGGGCAAGACGTACGCGGAGGTGAACGTAGCCGCGATTGCGGCGGCCGATCCGCTGTACCCGCCGTATCCGGGGCATCATTTCGTGAAGGGGCATGTTGTGCCGAGGATTCCGGAGGAGGTGAACAAGTCAATCCTGGAGATACTCGGGCCGCGCAAATAAGAACGCTTTCGCCACATGGGAGGATTCAAGCGGATTTGATCCATGTATTTCGAAACGTTACGGTGACCCTGGCTTGACGCAGGTTGGGTTTGTTTGGCTTTAGTAGTCGCCTCCACCGCTGGGGTCGTGGGTGGTGTCGAGGTTTTCGAAACGGGTGTAGTCGGCGATGTAGGCCAGGTGGACGGAACCGGTAGGACCGTTACGCTGCTTGGCGATGATGATCTCGGCTTTGCCTTTGAGGTCCTCGTTTTCGCGGTCGTAGTACTCTTCGCGGTGGATGAAGCAGACGACGTCGGCGTCCTGCTCGATCGAGCCGGATTCACGCAGGTCCGAGAGCAAAGGCTTCTTGTCTCCGGTCCGTTGTTCGGAGCCACGTGAGAGCTGCGAGAGCGCAACGACTGGAACCCTGAGCTCCTTGGCGAGTGCCTTGAGGCCGCGACTGACGGAGGAGACCTCCTGGGTGCGGTTTTCGAACTTTTTCTGGCTGGCGCCGGCGGAGCCGGTCATGAGCTGGAGATAGTCGATGACGATGAGGTCGAGCGAGCCCTCCTGCTGCTTGAGGCGTCGAGCTTTGGCGCGCATCTCGGCGAGCGTGATGCCGGGGGTATCGTCGACGAAGAGCTTGGATTCCATGAGGCGCTCGAGGCCGGCCATGAGTTTCTGCTTGTCTTCGCGGGTGGTGAAGCCCTGCTGCAGGTTGCGGGCGTTGACCATGGCCTCGCCGGCGAGCATACGGCGGAGGAGCGATTCCTTGCTCATTTCGAGTGAGAAGACGGCGACGACTTTGCCGTCGCGGACGGCGGAGTTCTGCGCCATGTTGATGGCAAAGGCAGTTTTTCCCATGGATGGGCGCGCGGCGATGATGATGAGTTCGGAGGGCTGGAGGCCGCTGGTGCGCTTGTCGAGCTCGGTGTAGTGGGTGCGGAGGCCGGTGACTTCCTTGCCCTGTTCAAGGAGTTTTTCTATGGAGCCGAAGGACTCGCGGACGATGTCGGAGATGCCGGAGAAGCTGCCGGTGACGGCGTGTTCGGAGATGTCCATCAGGCGCGTTTCGACTTTGTTGAGGACGTCGATGGCCTCGAGCGACTGGTCGCCGGCCTCCATCATGCCCATGTCGCAGACGCTCATAAGCTGGCGCATGAGGGATTTGTCGCGGACGATGCGGACGTAGGATTCGATGGAGAGCTTGCGCGGGAGGCCTTCGGAGAGGGACGCGAGGTAAGCCGTACCGCCGATGGAGTCGAGCTCCTTGCGGCGGCGGAGGTCTTCGGAGACGGTGATGATGTCGACGCCGTAGCCGACTTCCGACAGATGGAGGATGACCTCGTAGATCTTGCGGTGGGAGTCGAGTGAGAAGTCGTCGGTTTTGAGGAGCATGGTTGCGTCGGTGATCGCGAGCGGCTCAACGAGCATGGCACCAAGGATGGTCTGCTCGGCGTGCAGCGACGCGGGGCGAGTGTCGTCGTCAGAGCTTACGAGACGGGGCAGGGATGACATTGGGCGGAGCCTTCTTCCAGGTGCGAGTGGCTTAAGCATACGGCGAGGCGGTTCGCGGTTGATGCACAGGAGCGTGTGAAGCCTGTGTATGGGGTGCATAACGTGGTTCAAATTGGGTTCGCTGATTTATGGAGGAGGACATGATTTTTCAGTTTTCAGTTTTCAGTTTTCAGTTTTCAGTTGTCAGTTGTCGGTGATTGCTTTGTGTCGGTGGGATTAGGCTAGAGGAAGGAGACAGGATGGGACAGGAGAAGCAGTTAGCGATACCGAAGGCGGCAGCAGGGGATGGTGCGTCGTTTGAGTTGCTGCGCGTCTGGGTGGCAAAGCAGGCGCAGCAGATTACGCTGCGGGCGGGCGTCTGGGAGGATCCGGCGGCGTGGGGCGTGATGCTGGCTGACCTGGCGCGCAATATCGTAACGATCCACGCAGAGCAGGATGAGGATCTGGATACCGAGGCCTTCCTGGCGGCGCTGCTTGAAGGCTTCGACACCGAGATTGAGGGTGTGTTGAACGAGTTTGGCGACGGCGAGGAAGAGGCTGGATCGGACGAGGTTTAGCGCGAAGAAGCGCGCGATCCTGTGCTAATCTTGCCGGGCCTCGACTTCAGCAGGTTGGTCGAGTCGATGGGGTTCGTCTTTTATGATGGAGCAAGGCAGCAGTTCCTCGGGGTACGGGTTTGGATATGCCGCTCCGGCCGTGCCGCCACCGCCGCCTCAGGCGCCACCCAAGGCAATGTACGAGCTTCGCCCGCTGAGCACGGGTGAGCTGCTTGATCGTACCTTTTCGCTTTATCGGCGCAGGTTCTGGCTGTACTGCGGGCTTTCCGCGGTCTCGGCGACGCTCTCGACCCTGCTGCAGGTGTGCCGCTTCACCATCCTCGGTGTGCCGGGCCGGCTGGGCGCGGCGCAGGCGCCAAGGGCGTTGATCATCAGCGGGGTGGCGACCATGGTGACGGCGGTGCTCTATCTGCTGGCTTACGCGGTGACACAGGCGGCCACGATTGCAGCCGTCTCGTCGGTGTACCTGGGGCACGAGACGTCGATGGGCAAGGCGCTCGAGGCGGTCCGGCCGAAGTGGTGGCGGTACATCCTGATTGCTTTGTGGCAGGGATGGAGCGCGATCTGGCTCTTCCTGTTGCTGTCCATTCCCGCGATCGTTCTGATTGGGTTTCGCATGCGCGATCTCGGCTATCTGCTGCTGGTGCTTAGCGTTGGCAGCCTGGTTTACGGGGTGATCGCATATCTCCGCAACTCGCTGGCAGTGTCGGCTTCGGTCTTTGAAGGGCTGGGGGTGCGGAGCGCGATGCGACGTTCGAAGGGGCTCTCCGCCGGGCGCAAGGGCAGCATCTTCCTGCTGATGGTGCTGTTATACGTTCTGAACCTGGTGGCGACAGGATTGCAGATGCCGTTCGCCTTGCTGTTGATGTCGAGTGAGGGAGGCAGGCGTTTTCTGGGACAGGGCATGTCGCTGGCGCTGGGGTTTGTCTCGAGCTCGCTGATCGGGCCGGTAGGTGCGATTGCCTTATGTCTGTTCTATATCGACCAGCGCGTGCGCAAGGAAGGCTTTGATATCGAGGCACTCATGGATCCGACATTGGGCTCGGGCGCGCCCAAAGCGGCTGCAGCGGGCGTGCTGCTTCCTTCTGGGTTCGTGGAGAGCGGCTTTACGGCGCGAAGTGCTGGAGCCAATCCCTTTGCCGCAAGCGGGTTCACGGCCGCGGCGTCATCCCCACCGGCTTCACAGTCTCCAGATTCGCCTTTGACTGTGGCCACGACGAACGAAGCGCGCGCTTGCCCCGCACCAGATGAAGGAACGGCTGCCGCGGTTGAAGCGGACTACCATCGGGAGCAAAACCATGGCTGAAGCGAGGCTCGCTTGCCGGCAGTTTTGGGTGATTCTGCTGGTTGGCTGCTTTGCTACGTTGTGCAGTTCACGTGGGGTCGGGCAGGAGGTCGCGTTCGACAGTCCTCCGAGCGATCTGAAGGTGGTGACGCAGGAGCAGTATCTTGCCGAAAACCAGCAGTGGCAGGCGCTGGTTGCGAGCTGCAGGGACAAGGCAGACGCATGCGACGCGTCGAAGATCGACAGCGATGTGACGGTCACGAGCGGCCCGCGGCAGTTCAATGTGCGCTGGGCCTGGCTGCGCGACGAACTGAACGACGCCAAGAGCAAGAACACGGCAGAGCGCGCTGAACTGATGGCGAAGGCGGCTAAGCGGCTGAGTACCGACGCGGAGGAGGCGACGGGCTCGGCCGGGGCAGTGGATGATGGGAGAGAGAGGCTGGCTCGCGCGAAAGCGGATGCGATTCTCAGCCGGGGGGAGTTCCGGACGGTGCAGCAGGAGAGCTGGCTGGACAGGAAGTGGGCGCTGCTGTCGTTGTGGTTCAAAGCGTTGATCGATGGCTTTTACTCGCGGCTGCCGCACTCTTCGTGGATCGCTCCGCTGATCGAGTGGGGGCTGCTGTTCGCTGCGGCGGTCGCGTTGATTGTATGGGCGTGGCGCGTGACGCAGCAGCAACGGGTGGAGTTGAGCGTACCCGAGAGCGAACGTCAGACGGTATGGCAGAAGGAGTCCGACGACTGGGCGCGACGTGCCGAGGCGCAGGCCGCGGCCGAGGATTGGCGGGAGGCTGTGCACAGCCTGTATTGGGCAGCGATCGTGATGCTCGAAGGACGTCGGTTCTGGCGGCCGAACCGGGCACGCACACCGCGCGAGTATCTCCCGCTGCTTGAAGCTGGATCGGCGCGGCAAAGAGCGCTTGGCGGCTTGACGCGAATCTTCGAGCGCATCTGGTATGGTCTGCGGCCGGCCGGGCGCGGCGACTTCGAGCAGGCACAGAGGCTGCTCGATGAATTGAAGGCGGCTTGATGGCCCGGGTCGGTACGTGGCTTGGCGCGAAGCAGGACGCGACCGATCGGAACATTGTGCTTGGGCTGGGCGCGGTGGTGCTGCTGGCAGTGATCGCGTTCACGATCTGGGGTCCCCGGCGGGACGACAATCCGGACCCGAGTGTTACCAACTCCGGATCACGCGGGGTGAAGGCCACATACCTGCTAGTCGGCGAGCTGGGCTATGAGGCGCAGAATTGGCAGCAGCCGACCGATGCGTTGAAGCGGGTGGATGCGGCCAGAACGACGCTGGTGCTTGCAGAACCGATCCTGCCGGTGAAGAGTCTTCAAGCGACGCAGGCGGACATCGCAGACTTTCTAAACCGTGGTGGACGCGTACTGGCTACAGGCGCGAGCGGGGCGAAGCTGCTGCCGAATGGAAAGACTGCAGAGGCCTCCGGCTTCGAGAAGGCGCTGTGCGTGACACGGCCGGAGGGGGCGGGCGAACTGGCGCGCGCCGGGCGTGTCTCCATCCGTGTGCCGGTGCGCTGGGATGCGCACGGGCCCGAGTTTCGCGTGGAGGAACGCTGCGGCAAAGATGCGGTGGTGGTGCGCTACCCGTATGGCAAGGGGGAGGCGATCTGGTGGAGTTCGCCGATGCCGTTGACGAATGCCGGGCTGAAGGACGACGCGAGCCTGGCGCTGACGCTGGCGAGTCTCGGGCTGGCGAAGGTAGACGGCGCGCCAAGGATCCTGTTGTTCGACGAGTATCTGCATACTACGCGCGAGACCATGGACGATACGCTTGCGGGGCTGCCGTGGTGGGCGTTGAAGTTGCAGGCGGTGATCATCACGGCGCTGCTCGTGCTTAGCTTTGGACGGCGGAATGGTCCGCTGCGGATGCCGGTTGCGGTGCCGCGCACCTCGCCACTCGAGTTTGCGTACTCGATGGGTCGGCTGTACGAGCGGGCCGCGGCTACGGAGGCTCCGCTGGCTGCGGCGCGGGCGCTGACGATGAGGTTTCTCGCAGAAGAGTGCGGGCTTTCGCACGAGATGCTGCGCCAGCCGCCGGAGGTGATTGCCGAGACGCTCTCGTTGCGCATTGGCGGTGATTGGACAGTGCTGGCTTCGCACCTGGAAGCGGCAGGCCGAGCAGGTGATGCCGCGCGAACGAGCAAGCTTGCGCTGAAGCTGGTGAAGGCGCTTGAAGAGGACAGGCGGCAGCTTGCGTTGCAGGTTGCTTCTGCACGCCAGCCGGTTGAGCGGTAGAGTGGGGCAACGGAGTGGAAACGAGGAACGAGCGAGTGGACGAGCAAGAGGCGGTAAGTGCGCAGATTTCCGGGACCGGTGTTGAGGCGACACAACGACTGTTTGAACAGGGTCGGACGCAGATCGGGAAGGTGATCGCAGGGCAGAGCGAACTGGTGGATCAGGCGCTCCTGACGCTGCTGTGTGGCGGCCATGCGCTGGTCGAGGGCGTGCCGGGCGTGGCCAAGACGCTGGCGGTGAAGACTCTGGCGCGCTTTCTGCAGCTGCAGTTTCAGCGGGTGCAGGGCACCCCGGATATGATGCCGGCCGACATCCTCGGCACTACGATCTTTGATCAGCGTACGACCGAGTTCTCGCTGCACAAGGGCCCGGTCTTCACGCAGTTTCTGCTGGCCGACGAGATCAACCGCATGCCGCCGCGGACGCAGGCTGCGCTGCTCGAAAGCATGGAAGAGCGGCAGGTGACGATGGACGGGGAGGCCCATCGGCTGGATGATTTTTTCACTGTGTTCGCGACGCAGAATCCGCTGGAATTTGAAGGCACGTATCCGCTGCCGGAGGCGCAGTTGGACAGGTTTCTGCTGAAGATTCGGGTTGGCTATCCGTCGCTTGAGGACGAGCGCGAGATCCTCGAGCGGCATCACGCGAGCGCGGAGGCGAAGGATCTTGAACGGCGCGCGATGGAGTTGGTCGACTTCGCGCTGCTGACCGCGGCGCGCGCAGAGGTGCGAGCCGTTCGCGTTGAGCCGGCGCTCTTTGATTACCTGCTTGCGGCGGTTCGCAGGACGCGCGAGTGGCCCACGATTGCGCTCGGCGCCTCTCCGCGGGCGGCCGCCGCATTGCTGCTGGTGGCGAAGGCGTATGCCGCGCGGGATGGACGTGATTTTCTGATCCCCGATGATGTGAAGCAGGCGGCGTTCCCGGTGTTGCGGCATCGGCTGAGCTTGAGGCCTGAGGCGGAGCTCGAAGGCTTCGACCCGGATCGCGTAATTGCGGATGTGCTTGCCGCGACGGCGCTACCGAAGTGATGGCTCGATGCGCACGCTGATTCCACCGGCGGTGACTGCGACTGCGAGGCCGCTGAGCCGGGCGAGCCGCGTGCTCGGATTTGGCCTCACGCGGCGGGCCTTGCTGCTGCTGGTCGTGGGATTGGCGTGGCTGATTCCGGCGTTCTTCAAGGCGAAGCTCTGGTGGATGATGGTGGCATGGGACGGGATGATGCTGGGCCTGATCGCGTTCGACGTCGCCATGCTGCCCGCGCCTGGACGGTTGACGGTGACGCGTCGATTTCTGGAGTCGCCGAAGCTGGGCGAACGGATCGAGGTGGAGCTCGAGCTGGTGCAGGAGTCGAACCGGCTGCTCGAAATTACGATGACGGACGCGCTCGAGAGCTCGCTGGCGCCGATGCCGGAGGCGCTTCAAGTGATCGCTTATCCACGCGACGCGGTGCGAGTGGTACAGGCGGTGTATCCCGGACGTCGGGGCGATCTGAAGCTCGCAGGCGTCTTTCTCCGGTATCGCAGCGGGTTGAAGCTGTCTGAACGCTGGGCGGTTGCGGAGTGCGCGCAGGAGATTCGCGTGTTTCCGCGAATGGATGAGGCCGGCGCGGACTCTGAGCTGTACCTGATGCGGGCGCGGCAGATTGAGCTACAGAAGCGGCGGCTGCGCCTGCGCGGGGTTGGACGGGAGTTCGAAAGCCTGCGCGACTACCAGCGCGGGGATGAGCTTCGGACGATCTCGTGGACGGCGACAGCGCGGCGTGCACGGCTGATTACGCGGCAGTATACGACCGAGCGCTCGCAGCAGGTCTGGGTTGTACTCGATGCCGGCCGACTCTCGCGCACGGCGTTCGAGCTGCGGCGTCGCGGCGAGGCTCTGCGCGGTGAGAGCGAGCAGGAGGCTGCCGAGAATCTGCAACTGACAGTGATGCAACTCGACCAGGCGGCGACCGCGACGGTGATGCTGGCGGAGACGGTGCAGAGCTCGGGGGACAAGTTTGCGTTGCTGACCTATGGGCGCGGGATCCAGCAACAACTTCTGCCGGGGGCAGGGCCGTCGCATCTGCGGATTCTGATCGACCAGCTCTCGCAGGTGCGAGGCGAGGCGGCCGAGGCGAATCATCTGATGGCCTCGACGCGGCTGAAGCAGCTGCAGCGGCGACGAGCCTTGATCGTCTGGATCACCGAGATCTCAGAC
>CAXTNM010000085.1:0-16063 GCA_964245715.1 uncultured Acidobacteriaceae bacterium
CTTCGAGTATGGGGTGCAGTTCTTCCCTTACTTTCAAGCGTTTACGCCCAAGTTCGAACGGGTAAGCTGCCTGCAGGTTCCGGGATCCGGGGTGGTGGAGTGTTCGTCTCCGTACCAGGTGGGAGGGACGGCGACGGGAGTGAGCCTGACCCCGATTATTCTGCGCTGGAACTTTGCACGGCACGGACATGTTGTGCCCTGGGCGCAGGCTGCCGGCGGACTTCTCTGGACGAATCACAAGTTTCCGGCGTATGGCAGCACGGTGCCGAATCTTACGGTGAATGGACCGAATGGCGAGACGAGCGTGTGGAACTTCACGCCGCAGGGCGGGGTCGGGTTTCACTATTTCACGAGGGCGAACCGTTCGATCGACTTCAGTGCAAACGGGATGCACATCTCGTCGGCTTCGCTGGGCGATCGCAACCCGGGTGTGAATGCGAGTGTGCAGTTTACCGTGGGCTATTCGTGGTGGAAGTAGGCGGGTAGAGTATGCTTTCGAGCGCAGAGCAGATCCTCGAGTGCGTCCCGAACTTTTCCGAAGGCACGTCGCCGGAGATTGTGCGGCAGATTGTTGCGAGTATGCGGGTGGATGGCGTGCGGCTGCTGGATTGGTCGCTGGACAAGGCGCATAATCGATCGGTGGTGACGATCGCGGGGACGCCGGCAGCCGTGATCGAGGCGGCTGTGCAGGGCGCGGGTAAGGCGGCGCATTTGATCGATCTGACTATGCAGACGGGCGTTCATCCGAGGATTGGAGCCGCGGACGTGGTGCCTTTTGTACCGATTGCAGGGATCTCGATTGCCGAGGCTGCGCTGCTTGCGAGGCAGGCTGGATTGCAGATCTGGCGGCGGTTTGGCGTGCCGGTTTATTTCTACGGAGCGGCTGCGGCCAGGCCGGACCGGTTTCAGCTGGAGGATGTTCGCAAGGGACAGTTTGAGGGATTGCGAGAGGCTGCAGTGAAGGATGCAGCGCGACGGCCGGATGTGGGTGGGCCAGAGCTGCATCCGACTGCGGGAGCGAGTGTGGTGGGAGCGAGGACGTTTTTGATAGCCTACAACGTCTACCTTGGGCCGAAGGCGGAGATCACTCACGCACGGGCGATTGCGAGAGATATACGGGCTTCGAGCGGTGGGATGCAGGGCGTGAAAGCGCTGGGAGTGCTGGTGCATGGGCGGGCGCAGGTGACGATGAATATTACGAACTTTCAGTTGACGCCGATGCCGGAGGTTTACGCGATGGTCGAGAAGCTGGCGCGGGATCATGGGGTGTCGCTTGCCGAGAGTGAGCTTATCGGCCTGGTGCCGGAGGGGGCTTTCTGTGAGGGAGAGAAGTGGACGAAGGCGATTCCGGATTTCTCTCCGGAGCTGAAGATTCTGGAGCGGCGATTGCAGAATCCGCTGGATTGGCCCGAGGCCTAGCGCGGATGGCGGATGAGTTTGTCAGGTTAGAGCATGTGAATGTCGTGCGTGGGGAACGAAAGGTGCTGCACGACGTATCGCTCGCGATTGAAGAGGGTGAGCAGATTGCGCTGCTGGGGCCGAACGGGTGCGGGAAGTCGACGCTGCTGAAGACGCTGACGTGCGAGCTTTACCCGCTGGCTGAGCCCGGAATGCGCGTGAGCCTGTTTGGGCGCGAGCGGTGGGATGTGACCGAGTTGAAGAAGCGGCTGGGCGTGGTTTCGAACGATCTGCCGGGGAAGCCGTTTTTAAAGATCAGCGGGTATGAGGCGGTGCTGACGGGATATTTCTCGAGCTCCACGCTATGGCCGAACCTGACGATTACGGCCGAGATGAAAGATAAGGCTGAGGCGATGCTGGAGCGGGTTGGGGCGGGCGTGCTGCGGGATCATTGCGTTGGGGAGATGTCTTCGGGGCAGCAGCGGCGGATTCTGATTGCGCGCTCTCTGGTGGCTTCGGCGGGATGCCTGCTGCTGGATGAGCCTTCGAATACGCTCGATCTGTTTGCGCAGCGGGAGCTTCGTGAGCTGATGCGGACGCTGTCGCAGCAGGGGACGACGATTATCCTGATCACGCACCAGGTGGCGGATATTGTGCCGGAGATGAAGCGTGTTTTGATGATGTGCGAAGGCCGGATTGTTGCGGATGGGCGGCGTGAGGAGCTGCTGACGGAGGAAAGACTGAGTAAGCTGTTTGCTACTGCGGTACGGCTGATGGAGAGAGATGGTTTCTTGCATGCCTGGTAGAGGTGGCAAGCGAAGAGCTGATCTTTCAGTCTTCAGTTTTCAGTTCTCAGTCTTCAGTAGGTGCGAGGCTCAGTTATTCGTGGTGGATGACGCCGGTCTGCAGTTTGACGAGTTCGGGTTGCGGGATGCGGGAGGGGCCGAGGACTGCGATTTTAGGTAAGGGGCCGCGTACCATCGCGACCTCGTCGCAGGCGTAGAGACGTGGGCAGGTCTGGCAGTCTTTGTAGATCTTGTCGGGGAGCGCGGTGCGGTCTGCGGTGCGAAAGCCGAAGTGGAAGAAGAAGTCGGGGATGCGGGTGAAGAGGCAGACAGCGACGACGCCTTGATTTTCAGCCTCGGCGAGGAGGGCGCGGAGGATCTTGCCGCCGGCGCCCTGGCCTTTGGCTTCAGGTTTGACGACGATCGAGCGGACCTCGGCGAGATGCGGGCCGTAGAGGTGGAGGGCGCCGCAGCCGAGGAAGACGCCTGATTCGCTTTGAGCGATCTGGAAGTCGCGGACGTTTTCGCAGATTTCGGCGTAGTTGCGGCGCAGGAGCGTGCCGTCGCCGGAGAGGGAGTTGACGAGCTCGAAGATATTGACGGCGTCCTGTAACTTTGCGGGGCGGACGAAAGCGCCGATGGCGCGGGGGCGCGAGGAGTTGGTCGACGTGGAGTCGGAGATTTGTTCGAGCGCGTGGCTGGTGGTGAGTGTTGCCAATTCGATCCTCAAAGATTATTAGACGACAATCTTACCCTTGCCGATGCGAGGGCTTCGGCTACGCGGGCGCGGGCGGTACCGCCGATGACATCATGGCAGTCGAGCGTGGCTTCGACGGTGATGGCGGTGTAAAAGTCTGCGGCGAAGGCGGGGCTGAGTTGCTGGAGTTCTTCGAGGGTGAGGGCGTCGAGTTCGCGGCCTGATTCGAGGCCGAGGCGGACGGCGTTGCCGATGATCTCGTGCGCCTTGCGAAAGGGTATGCCGCGATTGGAGAGGTAGGTTGCGGCGGCCATAGCGTTGAGGTAGCCGGTGGTGGCGGCGGTGCGCATGCGGTCGTGACGGAAGGTGAGGGCACGGGTGAAGGCGGGGAGGACGGAGAGCATGCCGGCGATGGTGTCGGCGGCGTCGAAGACTGGTTCCTGGCCTTCCTGAAGGTCTTTGTTGTAGGCGAGGGGCAGGCCCTTGACGAGAATGGCGAGCGTTGTGGCCGAGCCGAGCAGGCGTGCGGATTTGCCGCGGATGAGTTCGGTGAGGTCGGGATTTTTCTTCTGTGGCATGGCCGAGGAGCCGGTGGAGAAGGCCTCGGGGAGCTCGATGAAGCCGAACTCGGCGGTGGCGTGCAAGGTGATCTCTTCGGCGAAGCGCGAGATGTGCAGGCCGAGGGTCGAGAGGGCCTGGCTGAAGTCGAGCATGAAGTCGCGGTCGGAGGTTGCGTCCATGGAGTTGGGCGTGGGGGCTGTAAAGCCCAGCGCTTGAGCGGCGATGTTGCGGTCGAGGGCGAGGGTTGCGCCGGCGATGGCGCCTGAGCCCAGAGGGCAGAAGTTCATGCGCTTGCGGGCGTCGGCGAGGCGGGAGAGGTCGCGTTCGATCATGGCGACGTAGGCGAGGAGCCAGTGTGCGATGAGGACGGGTTCGGCGCGCTGGAGGTGCGTGTAGGAGGGCATGACGGCTTCGCCTGCGGTGGTGGCGAGGTCGATGAGGGCGTTGGCCCATGCGCGGAGGCCGAGGATGGTGGCGTCGATGGCGTTGCGGACGAAGAGACGCATGTCGGTGGCGATCTGCTCGTTGCGGCTGCGACCGGTGTGGAGCTTGAGGGCGAGGTCGCCGATGTGCTGGGTGAGGAGGAGCTCGGTGAAGTGGTGGATGTCTTCGGCGCTTTGGTTCTCGGCGGCCAGGGATGGGTGCAGGGTGGTTTCGGCGAGGACTTTGTCGAGGCCTTCGAGCATTGTGGTGAGCTCGGCTTCGGTGAGGATGCCGGCGGCGGCGATGGCGCGGGCGTGGGCCTTCGAGGCGGCGACCTCCTGGGGGAGGAGGCGGTAGTCGAAGGGGAAGGAGCGCTGCCAGGATTCGAA
Organism: uncultured Acidobacteriaceae bacterium; assembly: GCA_964245715.1. Classification (GTDB taxonomy): domain Bacteria; phylum Acidobacteriota; class Terriglobia; order Terriglobales; family Acidobacteriaceae; genus Edaphobacter. Next base: position 4,254 of record CAXTNM010000085.1, read on the forward strand.
TTGGTGGTTGAGGGGCTCGCGGAAGCGGCCGGACCACATTTTGGTTGGGTGTTCGTTCGACATGTCGAGGTTCGTTCCTGTACCGATGTGTCGGGCTTACAGCCCTCGGGTTCTTTGGTGGATGTTTACCTAGGCCTTCGGCCTAGGCTGTTATGTTGGCGGGCCTTCGGCCCTTGGGTTGATTATTCGAGCGTGGACGTATTCTTCGACCGCGGGGAATCATCTTCATGCCCCGATTTGCCGGCATCTGGGATAGCCTGGTTTGAGGGCCGTTAGGCCCGGGAAGATAACAGCCCAGGCCGCAGGCCAGGGTACGGGTGGTCTACAAAGAGTGAGGGCTGAAGGCCCGGCACATTGAGCGAATCTTGGCGCAGACGTTGAGCTTGAATCTGATCCATGTTGTCTTTAGCACGAAGAAACGGAAGCTGTTGATCTCCGACGAGGTTGGCCCGGCGCTTCATGCGTATCTGGCGGGTACGGCGCGGAAGCTCGATTGCGAGTGCTTCCGAGTTGGTGGCGTTGCGGACCATGTGCATTTGGCCTTGCGCCTTGCCGCCACCAGAACCTCGGCGAAGGTTGTTTCGGAGATCAAGACCGCGTCTTCCGCGTGGATGAAGGAGCATGGTGTCGCCGCATTCGCGTGGCAGAGCGGATATGGATTGTTCTCCGTGGGGCCAGCGGATTTGGGTGCTTTGATGGGGTACATCGACGGGCAAAGGCAGCATCACGCCAAACGGAGCTTTCAGGACGAGATGCGCGGATTTTGTGAGAAGTATCATGTGCCGATCGATGAACGGTATGCGTGGGATTGAGGTTTTTTGGCGGGCCTGCGGCCAACGATTAGTGGCAGGCCGGGCATTGATGTGTCGGGCTTACAGCCCTCGGGTTCTTTGTGGGTCTGTACCCAGGCCTTCGGCCTGGGCTGTTATGGTTCGGGCCTTCGGCCCTCTGGCGATTGGTTGCGGTTGTACCCACGCCTTCGGTCTGGGCTGTTATGGTTCGGGCCTTCAGCCCTCTGGCGATTGGTTGCGGTTGTACCCAGGCTTTTGGCCTGGGCTGTTATGTGTCGCTCCGGCGATCCGTTGCGGTTGTACCCAGGCCTTCGGCCTGGGCTGTTATGTGTCGCGCCTTCGGCGCTCGTGAGGCGGATCCCTAAGCGTAAAGGTATGGCCGATCCATTCTGCCGGTTAGTTCTTGTCCGTAGTGGTGAGCTGGGGCATTTGGGTGCCTTGGCTGAGTTTGATGAGGCCGGTTTGGGCGTAGGTGAGGAGCTTGGCGCGGGTGTCGGTGATGTCGAGATTGCGCATCGTGAGCTGGCCGATGCGGTCGCGCGGGGAGAAGGTGGATTCGGTCTTCTCCATCGAGAGGCGTTCGGGGTGGAAGGTGAGGTTGGGTGAGTCTGTGTTGAGGATGGTGTAGTCGTTGCCGCGGCGGAGTTCGAGGGTGACCTCGCCGGTGATGGGCTTGGCGACCCAGCGCTCGGCGGCCTCGCGGAGCATGATGGCTTGCGGGTCAAACCAGCGGCCCTGGTAGAGAAGGCGGCCAAGTTTGCGACCGTTGTCGCGGTATTGCTCGATGGTGTCCTCGTTGTGGATGCCGGTGAGGAGGCGTTCGTAGGCGATGAAGAGCAGGGCGAGGCCGGGCGCTTCGTAGATGCCGCGGGATTTGGCTTCGATGATGCGGTTTTCGATCTGGTCGGACATGCCGAGGCCGTGGCGGCCGCCGATGGCGTTGGCTTCGAGCAGGAGGGCCACGGGGTCAGGGTAGTCGGTGCCGTTGAGTGCGACGGGGAAGCCTTCTTCAAAGCGGATGTTGACTTGTTCGGGCGCGATGTTGAGGTCGGACTTCCAGAAGGCCGAGCCCATGATGGGGGTGACGATCTTCATGGAGCTGGTGAGGTGCTCGAGGTCTTTGGCTTCGTGGGTAGCGCCGAGGATGTTGGAGTCGGTGGAGTAGGCTTTCTCGGCGGACATCTTGTAGCCGAAGCCGGATTTGGCCATGAAGGCGGACATCTCGGCGCGGCCGCCGAGCTCATCGATGAAGGCGGCGTCAAGCCAGGGTTTATAGACCTTGAGGTCGGGGTTGACGAGGAGGCCGTAGCGGTAGAAGCGCTCTATATCGTTACCCTTAAAGGTAGATCCGTCGCCCCAGATGTTGACGTCGTCTTCCTTCATGGCGGTAACAAGCATGGTGCCGGTGACGGCGCGGCCGATGGGGGTGGTGTTGAAGTAGGTGACGCCGGCGGTGGTGATGTGGAAGGCGCCGGATTGGAGGGCGGCGATGCCTTCGCGGACGAGGGGTAGGCGGCAGTCGATGAGCCTCGCGCGCTCGGCTCCGTATTCGAGGGCTTTGCGGGGAATCTCGTCGTAGTCGGCTTCGTCGGGTTGGCCGAGGTTGGCGGTATAGGCGTAGGGGATGGCGCCTTTTTGCTTCATCCAGTGGAGGGCGGCGGAGGTGTCGAGGCCGCCGGAAAAGGCGATGCCGACTTTCTGGTGGAGCGGTAAGGATTCGAGGATGACGGACATAATTGGTTCCTAGAAGACAAAGACAAAGGAAGAACGCTAAGGACGCTAGGTAAGACTAGCGGCGGCGGGCTTGCAGGCCGCGGTCGCGGCTGTTGGGGGTGCGCTTGGCTCCGCCGAGCAGGGTGAGCAGGATCGCTTTCTGAGCGTGGAGGCGGTTTTCGGCCTGGTCGAAGACGACGGACTGTGGGCCGTCGAGGACAGCGTCGGTGACTTCGGCGTTGCGGTGCGCGGGCAGGCAGTGCATGAAGACGGCGTGCGGCTGGGCGTGCGCCATGAGGGCTTCGTTGACCTGGTAGGGGCGGAAGATGGGCGCGCGCTTGGTGGCTTCGTGCTCGAAGCCCATGCTGGTGCAGACGTCGGTGTAGACGGCGTCGGCGCCAGTGACGGCCTTGACGGGATCGTTGAGCAGGGTGATGCTCCCGCCGGTTTGCTCGGAGATTTCGATCGCCTTATGGATGATTTCGAGCTTGGGAGCGAAGGCGCGAGGAGTGGCGATGAAGCAGTTGGCTCCGAGTTGCGCGGCGGTGAGCATGAGCGAGTGGCAGACGTTGTTACCGTCGCCGACGTAGGCGAAGTGGATGCCTTCTGCTGAGCCGAAGCGTTCTTCGATGGTCATGAAGTCGGCGATGGCCTGGCAGGGATGCTCGAGGTCCGACAGCGCGTTGATGACCGGGACTTTGGCACAGGCGGCCATCTCTGTAATGGTTTCGTGGGCGTAGGTGCGGAGGACGATGATCGACATCCAGCGCTCGACGTTGTGGGCCATGTCGGGGAGCGATTCGCGTTCGCCGAGCGGGGATTGGGTCTGGTCCACGAAGATGGCGTTGCCGCCGAGGGTGTTGATGCCGGCTTCGAAGGTGAGGCGGGTGCCGAGCGATGCCTTCTCGACGAAGATGACCATCTGCTTTGCGTCGAGCGCGTGGCGGAACTCCTGCGGCTGGGCCTTGACGGCGTGCGCGAGCTCCATGATGGCGGCCATTTCGTTGACGGTGAGATCGGCGATGGAGCAGAGGTCGCGACCTGCGAGGCGCTTGGCGGCTTCGTTGAAGGCGGTGTCGGACATGATGCCGAGGGGGGCGGTTGGGGCGATGGCTTTGCTACCCATGAGTGTGTCCTTCGGGCGATGCCGTTCCGGCAAACGCGGGCTGAGAGGTGAGGGAGGTAAGGATGGCGTCGAGTGCGGCGATGGCGGTCTCGACGTGCTGCCGTTCGAGGATATACGGCGGAAGGAATCGGAGCACTGTCTCACTTGTGCGATTGACAATAATGCGTTGGTGCAGGAGATCGGCTGCGACCTGTTTGGCAAGGGGTTCGGAGTCGAGTTCCATGCCGAGCATGAGGCCGATGCCGCGGACGTCAATGATGGCCGGATGCTTCTGTGCGAGGTTTCTGAGCTCGCCGAGGAAAAAGGTGCCCACTTCGGTTACATGCTCGAGAAGGTGCGCATTGCGGATTTCGTCGATGACCGCAATGGCCACTGCGGAGGCGAGGGGATTGCCGCCAAAGGTGGTTCCGTGCATCCCGGGAGTGATGGCTGCCGCGGCGCGCTCGTTGCAGAGCATGGCGCCGATCGGAAGGCCGCCGGCGAGGGGCTTGGCAACGGTGGTGACGTCGGGCTGGATGCCGAAGTGCTGGTAGGCGAACCACGTCCCGGTGCGCCCGAAGCCGCACTGAATTTCATCGGCGATCAACAAGGCACCTGTCTGGTTACAGAGCTCGCGGGCGGCGGCGAAGAACTCCTGTGACACAGGATGGATGCCGCCTTCGCCTTGCACGGTTTCGATGCAGATGCCGCAGACTTCGTCGGAGAAGTGGGCGCGGAGGTCTTCGACGTCGTTGAAGCGGACGAACTCGACATCCGGCATGACGGGGGCGAAGGGGGTACGGTAGCGGAGTTTGTGGGTGGTGGCGACGGAGCCGATGGTGCGGCCGTGGAAGCTGTGTTCGAGGGCGATGAAGCGGGTGCCCATGTGCTTGCCTTCGGCGCGGAGTTTCTCGGAGTGAGCGCGGGCCAGTTTGAGCGCGGCCTCCCAGGCCTCGGTGCCGCTGTTGCAGAAGAAGACGCGGTCCATGCCGCTGATCTCGGTGAGGCGAAGGGCGAGCTCGGCGGTGCGCTCGTGAAAGAAGAGGTTGCTGGTGTGGATGAGCTGCCTGGACTGCGCGACGATCGCCTGCTCGATGGCGGGGTGGCCGTAGCCGAGAGCGGAGACCCCGATGCCGCTGAGCAGGTCGAGGTAGTCAATGCCTTGCTCGTCGGTGAGGTAGACGCCGTGGCCGCCGGTGAAGAGGATCGGGTTGCGTTCGTAGGTTTGCAGGAGGAGTTTTTTCTCTGCGGCTTGTAGGGCTTCGAGCTTCATGCGACCATCCCCTCGGTTCCATCGTTGACACGGCTTGAGATCAGATCGGGCAGGCAAGCGGCCGATCCGGCGGGGAGGATGCGCACGCGCTTGACGCCGTGGGTGAGGGCGTCGCGGCAGGCGTGGAGTTTGGGCAGCATGCCGCCGGTGATGACGCTGGAGGACTCGAGACCGGGGATCTGCTTGAGTGAGAGCCAGCGCATGACTTCGCCATCCGCACCTTTGACGCCGGGGACGTCGGTGAGGAAGACGAGGGTGTCGGCCCTGGTGGCGATGGCGCAGGCGGAAGCCATCTCGTCGGCGTTGATGTTGTAGTATTCGCCGTCGAAGCCGAGGGCGATCGAGGAGATGACGGGAACGGCGTTCATCTTCCAGATGGCTTCGAGCCACCGGGAGTCGGTGGCGGCGATCTCGCCGACGAAGCCCAGGTCGGGAGTGGTCTTCTTTTTGCGTGCGCGGAAGACGTGGCCGTCGCCACCAGAGAGGCCCATGGCGGAGACGCCGACCTGGCCGAGCGTGGCGACGAGCGACTTGTTGACGCGTCCGGCGAGAACCATGAGGGCGGCATCTCTTGTTTCTGCGTCTGTGACTCTCAGCCCTGAGATAAACTCGCTTTTCTTGCCCATCTGGGCGAGCGTGCGGGTGAGCTGGACGCCGCCGCCGTGCACGACTGCGACCTGGTTGCCATCCTGCACGAGGTCGTGAATGGCGCGGCAGCAGAGTAGCAGGACGGTGGGATCTTCAAGGGCGACGCCCCCGAGTTTTACGACGAATTTCAAAGCAGGCCCTCCTCTTCGTTCCAGCCACACATTAGATTCATATTTTGAACGGCCTGGCCGGAAGCGCCTTTGAGCAGGTTATCGAGACAGCTGACGAGGACGAGACGTTTGCCGTCGGCTGCGAGTTCGAAGCCGATGTCGCAGTAGCTGGTGCGGACGACATGCTGAATCTGCGGCAGGTGCGGGGTCCTATGGATGCGAACGAGCGGGCTGGTCGCGTAGAAGGAGCGGAGGACGGCTTCGATTGCTTCAGGTTCGGTGCGTTCGCGAAGCCGCACGTAGATGGTCGAGAGGATGCCGCGCGGGATGGGCAGCAGGTGCGGAGTGAATTGGATCTGCGACGGGTTGAGGTTGAGCTGTTCGAGCAACTCGCCGGTGTGGCGATGGCCGAAGACGGAGTAGGCCGAGAGATTGTCGGCGGCGTACATGAAGTGGGTCTTAGCTGTGGCTGCCTTGCCGGCGCCGCTGACGCCACTTTTCGAGTCACAGATGATCCCGTGTTCTACGTCAACAAGGCTGGCGCGGAGGAGCGGGGCGAGCGCGAGGAGGATTGAGGTGGCGTAGCAGCCGGGATTTGCGACGAGGCGTGCCTTGGGGATGGTATCGCGGTGCAGCTCGGGGCAGCCGTAGATGGCTTCATGCTGCAGCTTCGCGGCGGCGACGGGGTCGGCGTCGTGAAGTTGGTAGACAGCGGCGTTCGCGGGGTCGTCGAGACGCCATGCGCCGCTGAGATCGATGACGCGGATGCCGTGGTCGAGCCACTCGGGTACTGACTCGCGGGAGTTTTCGTGGGGCAGGGCGAGGAAGACGAGTTCGACGCCGGCATCAGCGATGAGCGGCCAGTTGAAGGCCTGAACGGGGGGCCGACGGCGATTGCCACCCAGGGCAAGTTGGGGGTGCAGGGTTTCGAGGGAGACGGATCCGCTGGGAGCCTCGTCAGCGACGCGGCCGAGGAAGACGGGGTCGGTATCGGCGAGGCGCGGGTGTGCGAGGAGAAGACGTGCGAGCTCGCCGCCTGCGTAGCCGCCGACTCCAGCAACCGCGGTCTTGAGCGTGCGCTGTGGCTGCTTGATAGGAGTGGTCGAGTGAGGGTGCTGCTCAGCCAATGTATTCCTCGATCCTGTTGCACAGTGCCGCGGCCTGGCGTTCGTCGGGGCAGATGACGAGGACGGTGTCGTCTCCGGCGATGGTGCCGACGACTTCGGGCCAGTCTTCGTAGTCGATTCCTGCAGCCACGGGTTGCGCGCCGCCGGTGGTGGTGACGACGACGATCAGATTCTGGGCCTTTCTTGCTTCGAGGCCGAAGCTTTTCAGTAGTTCTCTGAGCGCTGGGCCTTCTTCTTCGCTGTTCCCGTTGGCAGTCGAGGCGATGGCGTATCCGGAAGGTCCCTTGAAGAGGTTCAAGGCGTGTATGTCGCGGGAGAGCGTCGCCTGGGTGACATGGAAGCCGCGTGCCGCGAGCTTCTTGCGCAGTTCATCCTGGCTGGCTACGGATGTATGCTCGAGGATGTCGCGGATGGTGGCGTGACGCTGCTGTTTCATGGGTGCCGATTTCTGCTTGCTTCATTGTCAACGGATGACTGTAAAGGATGAGTTAAGGATGCATAAAAATACATCTTTATGTATAAATATTCATATCCGGTATGTCAAGGCGTTTTCGCTTTGAGAAGTCTTTGCATGGTCGACGAGATGCTGGAAATTTTCGGACGTATAGTGAGCTATGGCACGTATTTCAACAGTTGTCGAGGCTGGATGGGAGTTGAATCCCAGGGACACCGAGCGGGTCGTTTCCGCTTTTGAGGCGGGTGGGAGTTTGCGCTCCGCAGCAAAGCAATCACTGATCGATCCGCGTTTCGATACGGACTCGTGCGGGGTCGGATTTGTTGCGACGATTACCCGGGTGCCCTCTCACGCGATTCTTGCGGATGCGCTGGTGGCGCTATCGCGGCTTGCACACCGCGGGGCTACGGCTGCGGATGGCAAGAGCAGCGACGGAGTGGGTATTATGGCCGCGGTTCCCCGCGAACTGCTGCTGGATGCGACTGCTATCGAGCTTGCGCCGGAGAAGTTGCTGGGTGTTGGCGTGCTGTTTCTTCCGGAGGGCGAGACACGGGCTGAATCCGTACTCACGCGATGCCTGGCATCGGTTGACCTGAAGGTGCTGGCCTGGCGCGATGTGCCGACGCGGGTTGAGGCCCTGGGGGAGATTGCGCTGAGTGCGATGCCGAAGATCCGGCAGGTGCTGGTAGCGGACAAGCTGGAATCGATTCCTGATCCGCAGAGCACGATGGAGCGTCGGCTGTACCTGGCGCGGAAGCAGTTTGAGCGCGCGCATGATTCGCACCAGGTGACCGGGTATGTCTGTTCGCTTTCGACGCAGACGATTGTCTACAAAGCGATGTGCTCGGGATCGCTGTTGAGTACGTTCTATCCGGATCTGACGGATGAGCGCTTTACCTCTACGTTCGCGATCTTTCATCAACGCTATGCGACGAATACGGCGCCTTCGTGGGATCGGGCTCAGCCGGGGCGGATGTTCGCGCATAACGGCGAGATTAATACCGTCTGGGGCAATCGGGCGCGCATGGATGCGCGGGATTCGACATTGCCGGTGGAGTGCAAGCCGGTTTTGACGAAGACCGGCACCGATTCGACGAGTCTTGACGAGACGATTGAGCTGATCTCGAAGAACGGCCGTTCGCTTTCGGAGGCAGTGCGGATGCTGATGCCGCCCGCGGTGATCGGCGGGCATAATTCGAGCTTCTTGCGGTATCACGCGGATGCGATTGAGCCCTGGGATGGGCCGGCTGCAATTGCGTTCTCGGATGGGCGGGTCTGTGGCGCGGCGCTCGACCGCAACGGGCTGCGGCCGTCGCGATTTGCGATGACGGACTACGGGCTGGTGGTGGCTGGATCCGAGGCCGGACTGGTTGATCTTGATCCGGAGACGGTGACGCATAGCGGGCGGCTGGGGCCGGGTGAGATGCTGGTGGTCGACCTGGTGGACGGCAAGGTTTATGAGAACCAGGAACTACTCGACATCTTCGATTCGGGGGCGACGTATGCGACTCGTTTGGAGGCGGAGCCGTTTGAGGGTGTGGATTCGGGCGAGGTGACCTCGGCTGCGGATCTGCTGGGCTGGCAGCGCGGCTTTGGTTATACGCGCGAGGACGTGAAGATGATTCTGGCGCCGATGGCGGCCGAGGGTAAGGATAGTGTCTGGTCGATGGGGGACGACACGCCACTCGCGTTTCTGGCGAAGACGCCGCGGCCGGTGTACGCCTATTTTCGGCAGCGATTTGCGCAGGTGACAAACCCTGCGATTGATCCGTTGCGGGAGGCGTGCGTGGTTTCGCTGCATACGCGGCTGGGGCCGTGGTCGCACATGCTGGATAAAAATGCACCGCTGGCGGGGGTTTCTTTGAACTCGCCTTACCTCTCACTGGGGCAGGTTGCGGCGTTGCGGCGCGGGGAGCATCCTCATGCGGATGAGCTTGCGGTTGAGGAGCTACGTTGCGTTTACCCGTCGACGATTACGCTGGAGGCGGCACTTGATGTGATCTGCCAGGAGGCGATCGACCTGGTGCGGAATGGTGCCCGGATCATGATCCTGTCTGATCGCGCGGCAGTTTCGGGGGATGAAGTGTTTGGAGCGCGGCTGCCGATCCCGATGGCGATGGCGACGGGTGCGGTGCACCAGGCGCTGGTTGCCGCGGGTTTGCGGACGCTGGTGGGATTGGCGATCGAGGCGGGCGATTGCCGCGACATCCATCATGCGGCGGTGCTGATCGGGTATGGCGCGGGTGCGGTGTGTCCGTGGCTGGCGCTGGAGACGGCGCGGGTGCAGGGCGGGGTCGAACCGGCTGTGGCTGAGAAGAAGATGCTGAAGGCCTTCGATGCCGGGTTGGCGAAGGTGATGTCGAAGATGGGGATTTCGGTGGTGGATAGCTACCGGGGAGCGCACCTGTTTGACATTCTTGGCCTGCACAAGAGCGTGGTGGAGCGTTGTTTTCCGGGGACGCCGGCGCCATTGTCGGGGATCGGATTTTCGGAGCTGGAGCGGCATCTGCGGGAGACCTGGCTGCCAAAAGAGGCTGCGGTTGCAGCAGCGGAGTTGCCGGATTATGGCTGGGTGCGATTCCGCAAGGCGGAGCTGGCCGAGCCTCATGGATGGCAGCCGGCGAATGTGAAGGCGCTGCAGACGGCTACGGGCGGAACCAGGGCGGGGGTTGCGCCGAGTGATCCGGCGGCTGCGTTTGCCATCTTCTCGCAGGAGCTTACTTCGCGGGAGCCTGCGGTTCTGAGGAACCTGCTTGCGATTCGGCCGCTGGGCGCGCCGGTGGAGCTCGACGAGGTTGAGTCGGCGAAGAGCTTGTGCAAGCGTTTTGTGTCGAGTGCGATGTCGCTGGGCTCGTTGAGCCCGGAGGCGCATGAGTGCATCACGATTGCGATGAACACGCTGGGCGGCCGCTCGAATACGGGTGAGGGTGGAGAAGATCCTGAGGTGTACAAGGTTGTGACGGCTGCGCCGGTGTTTGCAGGGCCGGGTGGCACGGCAGCTCGGTCTGGCGGCGGAACGGCTGTGGCGGAGATGGTGGCGGTTCAGGCTGCGGAACCGCAGCTGCTGAAGAATAACCGGATCAAGCAGGTGGCGTCGGGGCGATTTGGCGTGACGGCAGAGTACCTGGCGCACGCCGATGAGATTGAAATCAAGGTCGCGCAGGGGGCGAAGCCGGGTGAGGGCGGACAGCTGCCCGGGCACAAGGTAAGCGGGTTAATCGCGCGGTTGCGCCACGCGCAGCCTGGAGTTTCGCTGATCTCGCCTCCGCCGCATCACGATATCTACTCGATTGAGGATTTGGCACAGTTGATCTACGACCTGAAGCGGGTGAACTCGCGGGCGAAGGTTGGGGTGAAGCTGGTGTCGTCGTGTGGTGTGGGGACGGTTGCGGCGGGTGTGGCGAAGGCGTATGCGGACTTTATCGTGATCGCCGGGAATACGGGCGGGACAGGAGCGGCGGCGCTTTCGAGCATCAAGTATGCGGGGAATCCGTGGGAGCTTGGGCTGGCGGAAGCGCAGCAGGTGCTGATGCATAACGGCATGCGCGGACGTGTGCGGCTGCGGACGGATGGCGGCCTGGCGACGGCGCAGGATGTATTGATTGCGGCGCTGCTGGGTGCGGATGAATATGCGTTTGGGACGGCGGTGCTGGTGGCGATCGGCTGCGATATGGCGCGGCAGTGCCATTTGAATACGTGTCCGACGGGGATTGCAACGCAGAAGCCGGAGCTACGGGCGAAGTTTCGCGGCAAGCCGGAGCATATTGTGCGGTTCTTCGAAGAGATTGCGGCTGATCTACGGCATCTTCTGGCGCGGTATGGCTTTCGGACGATTGAGGAAGCGATCGGCAGGACCGATCTGCTGGAGCAAGTGCGGTTCGACGGCAACCTGGACCTTGGGGCGATGCTTGCCGTGGAAGGTTCGGGCGCCCGAAGCTGGACGGGAGTGCGCAACGATCAGCCGGAGGAGGAACCGGCGCTTGATGAAGCCTGGACTGCCGAGGCATTGACCGCCATGAAGGCGGGTGAAGCATGCACGGTAACGGGCACGATCGCGAACAAGGATCGCGCGGTGGGAGCAAGGCTTGCGGGAGAGATTGCGTTGCTGCGATCGCAGGCGGAGATGCCGGCTGAGGTAACGTACAGGCTAACTGGAACGGCGGGACAGTCGTTCGGCGCATTTGCTGTGGAGGGCATGAAGCTGGTGCTGGATGGCCAGGCGAATGACTTTGTGGGTAAGGGGCTTTCGGGCGGTTCGCTGGTGATTCGAGCTCGGGGCCGTGCGGCGACGAACAGTGGGCAGCATGTCATCCTCGGCAATGTGGCGCTGTATGGAGCTACGGCCGGGACGTTATTTGCGGCGGGACGTGCGGGCGAGCGCTTTGCGGTGCGGAACTCGGGCGTGACGGCTGTGATTGAAGGCGTGGGCGATCACGGGTGCGAGTACATGACGGGCGGAACGGTTGCGGTGCTTGGCCGGGCCGGGATCAACTTTGCCGCTGGGATGACGGGCGGATTGGCCTGGGTGTATGACTCGCAGCACACCATGATCTCTGAGGTTCGCTACCATAACGACTTTCTCGAGGCGC
>CAXTNM010000085.1:16073-17480 GCA_964245715.1 uncultured Acidobacteriaceae bacterium
GTGTATGACGAGGACGGCAGCTTTGTGGGCGAGCAGCGGTATCATCCGGAGTTTGTGACGGCGGAGATGTTTGCGACGCTTGAGCCGGAGGAGCAGGAGAAGCTGCGAGTTCTGGTGGCTCGTCACGCGGAGGAGGCGAATAGCTCGTTGGCACTTGCCATGCTGGGCGACTGGGAGACCCGGGCCACGGCGTTTGTACGATTGGCGCCTAAGCCGCAGGTGTAGCGGTCTTCGAAGCCGGGGGTTGTTACGAATCAGAAGAGCAAGAGCCCCGCAGGTGAGCGGGGCTTGCTTTTTGTGGGTGGAACCAGGAAGGCGATGATCTTTCAGTTGTCAGTTGTCAGTTGTCAGTTGTCAGTTGTCGGTTGGCAGTTGTTGGTTGGCAGTGTCAGGTGTTAGTTGTGGAGTTGGCAAATGAGGGGGGATTCATTAGAGTGGCGGGACTGGTGTTTTCTCCAGAAAGAGGTTCCGACTGGCGCAGGGTGAGGCGAAGGAGTTGAAGAGTCGGCGGCGGGGTGCAGGAGATTTCCATGTCTCTGAGTCGAGACATGGGGCGCCCGGGCCTGAGAAGGAGAAGTATCAGCGGATTCTGGATGCTGCGGTGGAGGTGATCGCGGAGAATGGTTACTTCAACTCCCCGGTGAGCGCGATTGCGGCGCGGGCGGGGGTTGCGGATGGGACTGTGTATCTCTACTTCAAGAGCAAGGATGACCTCTTGCGGACGGCAATCGATACGACGCTGGGCAGATTTTACGAGGCGGTCGAAGAGCGATTCAAGACGATCCACGATCCACGCGAGCAGTTGGAGTACATCGCGCAGGTGCATCTCGAGAGCTCGACGCGAAATCGGAGCATGGCGATCCTGATGCAGACGGAGATGCGGCAGAGCGCGAAGTTTGTGGCGGAGTTTTCGCATAAGCACCTGGTGCGGTATATCCAGGTGGTGCGTGAGGTGGTGCGGCGTGGGCAGCAGAGTGGGACGTTCCGGCAGGATGTTTCAGATGGCGTGGTGGCGCATTGTATGTTCGGGGCGATCGATGAGTTGCTGAGTTCGGCTGTATTTACCGGCAGAGAGTACGATGCCAGAGCGACCGCCAAGCAGGTGATGGATGTGGTTTTGCACGGGATTGGTGGTGGAGAAGAACAGGCAAGGGCAAAATCCTGACGCGGACAAGACAAGACGGATAGGGGAGACAACGGCAGGGCTGATGAGGGACGAAGAACGGCGGGGCCTGGTAAGCACAGGCAGCAGCTCGAGCGGGTTGAGAACGGGCGACTGAAGACAGCGATTGCGGGACATGAAAGGCAGGCGGGGATGAGTGGGACTGATGTGCAGACGGTGAATGAGGTTTTCGCGCGGGTGACGGGGCGGGGGAAGCATCCGCTGTTCCTGAAGCAGGTTGAGGG
>CAXTNM010000086.1:0-4984 GCA_964245715.1 uncultured Acidobacteriaceae bacterium
TCATTATTCAGTTATCAGTGGTCATTGGTCAGTGGTCATTGGTCATTAGCTTTGAACAAAGGACAACTGACACCTGACAACTGACAACTGACAACTGACAACTGACAACTGACAACTGATAACTGATAACTGATAACTGATAACTGATAGATCATTCTTCTCACCCGAGGCCGCCGCATGACCACCACTCCTGCACCCCTCATCCTCCTCGTCGAAGACGAAGAACACCTCGCAGAAGGTCTGGTCTTCAACCTCGAAGCGGAAGGATACCGCACGCGCCACTTCGCCGACGGCACAGAAGCGCTCGCCTACCTGCTCGAGACCCAGGACCCGATCGCCGCCATCCTTCTCGATGTCATGCTCCCAGGCAAATCCGGCTTCGCGATCGTCGCCGCTCTCCGCGACCACCAGCTCTACTTTCCTGTCCTCATGCTCACCGCGCGCTCCAACCCGCAGGATGTGCTCGAAGGCCTCAACGCTGGCGCTGACGACTATCTCGCGAAGCCCTTCGCTCTCGAAATCCTGCTCGTCCGCCTCAAGTCCATGCTGCGCCGCGCGCATTGGTCGCGACCCGTTTCACCCATCCCCCCACCGCCCATGCCGTCCTCGGACGCCTACCGCTTCAACTCCCGCGAGATCCACTTCGACACGCTCGAGCTTGTCGCACCCAACCGCCCCACCACGCACCTCACCCTCATGGAAGCTGACCTGCTGCGCCACTTCACCGAGCGCGAAGGCCAGATCGTCTCGCGCAAGGAGATCCTCGAACAGGTCTGGCGTCTGCACGAAGACACCGACACCCGCGCCATCGACAACTTCATCGTGCGCCTCCGCCGCTACATCGAAGACGACCCCTCCGACCCTCGCCACCTCGTCACCGTCCGCGGCATCGGCTACCGCTTCCTGGCAAATCCATAAAGAAAATGTCCAGCCGGCAGGCCGCCCCGGCGCCGGGCCGGCGGTAGTGCGTACGCCGGAAGCTTCGTGTGCTCCTCCCGCTGCTCAGCACAACATCCCTGCGACCAACGGGAGGACCACGCAAAGCCCAGCACCCCGCGCCCTGTTCGCCGCCCGCCACCAGGGCGTACTTTGTCTTGTGCCTTCATGCTAGTCTGTCGCTAAGCGAGGAAGCTTACCATCGACGCAGCCCTGACCACCCCTCCCCCTGGCCATGAGTTGAAACGCGAACTTCGCCTGCGCGATCTCGTCCAGATGCAGATTCTGCTTGTCGTCGGCGTCACCTGGATCGGCATCGCCGCCAAACAAGGCGGTGTCCACCTTGTCTTCTGGCTCGCGGCCATCCTCACGCTCTTCCTGCCTTCGGCCGCCGTCGTCACTTACTGTGTGCAGATCTGGCCGCAGGAAGGCGGTGTCTACCAATGGACCACCAACGTCTTTGGTCCGTTCGCCGGATTCCTCAACGCCTGGAACTTCGGGCTTTGGACCCTGGTCACCGTCTCCAACCTCGGCATCCTCACCTCCACCAGCGCGAGCTACTTTCTCGGGCCTTCCTATAGCTGGATCGCTGAGTCGCATAAGATCATCGCCTCCATCGACATCGTTCTCTTCCTGCTCATTCTCGTGATCTGCATCGTCGGCTTCCATGTCGGCAAGTGGGTCTCGCACTTCGGCACCTTCGTCATGGTCCTCGTCAACCTGCTCCTGGTTGTGCTGCTCTTCTTCCATCCCCATGCCAGCGCCGCTCATCCGCACCACTCGCCGCAGCATCCTTTCTCGCTCGCACTCACCCTGCCGATGCTCACCCTCTTCAGCCTCAATCTTTTCTCGAAGATGGCGCTCAACGGCCTCACCGGCCTCGAGCAGATCGCGGTCTTCGCCGGAGAGACCAGGGACGCGGCCCGCGCCATCTTCCGCTCCGCCTGGATCGCCGCGCCCATTATCGCCCTGATCTTCATCCTCGGCACCGGAGCTTTACTCACCTACATCCCAGCCGACAAAGTCGACCTCACCGGCCCTGTGCCTCAGGTGCTCGCCGTTGCCTTCGCCACACCTCCCGGCGCTGTCTCCAACGGCCCCAACTGGGGGCTCATGCTCGGCCGGCTTGCCATCCTTTGCCTCGCGCTCGCGGTCATCTCGCAGTACGCACTCCTCACCGCCGCGGCTAGTCGACTCCCCATGGTCGCAGGCTGGGACGGCATCCTGCCGCCGTGGTTTACCCGCCTCAGCCCGCGCTTCGGAACCCCCGTTCGCTCGATCGTCATCATCGTCGCGCTCGCACTCGCCGCCGCGCTCGCCGCCACCTACGGAGCAAGCGCGCAGGAGGCCTACCAGATCATCAACAACGTAGCCATCGTCGTCTACAACATCTACTTCGGCATGATGTTCCTGATCCCGCTCGTCGTTGGCTCACGCTTTGGCAAGCCGCCCTCGCTCGGCCTCAAACTTGCCTCGGCAGTCGGACTCACAGTCACCATCCTCGCCACCGCCTTCAGCGTCTTCCCCATCATCGACGTCCCAAGTCCCTACATCTTCGGCGCCAAGATCATCGGAGCCACCCTCGTCCTCAATCTCGGTGGCGCACTCCTCTACTGGCAATCCCGCCGCACTAACCGTAGCCGATCCGCAGATCCCGCGTCCTTCGCCTAGCGCCGACATGGAAAGTTCTGGAAAGTTCTTGCACATACGGCGTAGACTTCCGCATCAAGAGGCGTAGAACCCGCGCCCCGCACGTGTTGTCCCTCCAAAAAGAGGCACGCCATGGCTCAACCGCTCTTCTCGAAGTCGCTGCGCCGTACCGCTCTGACCATCGCCCTCTATCTCGGCGTCGCGCTCTTCCTGCTTCCGTACCTCACCGGCCGCGTCTTTACCGGCGTCCTCTTCATCATTGTCGGAGCATCGCTCGCCGTCATAGCCGGCCTCGCCCGCTGCTATCTCACCGACGGCGACTGCACCGAACGCGACCACATCAAGCAGCACATCCCCTGACAGACCGCATCCGGCACCTGCATGCGCTGCAAACACCGCATGCCAGGCGAGCCACGGAGTCTCGTACTTTGGCTTACCCGTAGCAAATCGACAACAGGCATGCTCCCTTGAGCGCAACTCGCGCCTGCGCGAAAGCGGGCGCTTCTGCATTGACCTGTTCCAAACAGCGTTATCATCACTCATGGCCAACTCGCGCCACATCTGCGCATGGGAAGATAGAGCCAGCTAGCCCACGCATGCGCATCCTCTCCCGCTACATCCTCCGAGAAGTCCTCTCCTACGCCGTGCTGGGCGGCGTCATGTTCACCTTCATCCTCTTCACCGCGCGCCTCGGCAGCATCCTCGAAACCTTCGTCCGCGGCTCCGCCTCACTCACCGACGTCTCGCTCCTCATCGCCTACTTCTTGCCCGATGCGCTCGTCGTGACCATCCCGATGGCTGTGCTCGTCGGCATTCTGCTCGGCCTCTCCCGCCTCGCCGCCGACTCCGAAATTACCGCCATGCGCGCCGCCGGCATGGGCGCACTCGACTTTGTCCGCATTGTCTCGCTCGTCTCACTCGCCGCCGTCCTGCTCGGCCTCTTCAATTCCTTCTACCTCGAACCCCACGCCGCCGCCTCACTGCTTCGGCTCGAAGACCGCCTCAAATACGCCCAGGCCTCGTTCGAAGTCGAGCCCCGGGTCTTCGACGAAGACTTCAAAAACACCGTGCTCTACGTTCAGGACGTCGTTCCAGGCACCGGCGCCGCGCTCTGGCGCCACGTCTTCATCGCCGACCTTACCCAACCCGCAAGCCCCCGCATCACCACCGCCGAGCAGGCCATCGTCACCACCGAAGGCCCAGGCGACCTGCACCTCCTGCTCAAGGACGGCGGCCAGCACCAGATCTCCGAAACCGATCCAAACCAATACAACATCGAAACCTTCGCCTCCGCCGACGTCCCCATGCAGGCCGGTGCGCAGGACGACACCCACATCTCCCGCTCCAACACTCGCTTCGAGGCTCTTCCCCTCTCAGAACTCCGTCGCCAGATCGCAATCAACAACGGCAGCCCCGCCGCGCGCATCGCCGCCCGTCCCTACCGCATCGAGCTCAACAAGCGCTTCTCCTACCCGTGCGCCTGCTTCGTACTGATGCTCGTCGGCGTTCCGCTGGGCCTCTCCTCCAAGCGCGGCGGCCGCTCCACGGCCTTCGTCATCACCATCCTGCTCGTCTTCACCTATTACCTGATCTCATCCATCGGCGTCGCCTTCGCCACCCAGGGCAAAGTCCCGGCCATCCTGGGCGTCTGGTTCGCGAACATCCTCTTCACCATCGCGGGAATCATCCTCCTGCAACAGATGTCCGTAGGCGGAGTTGCTCTTTCAGTCGTCTCCGGCATCGGCCTGTCGCTGTCCAACGCCTTCCGCAAACTTCGTCCAGGAGGCTCCGAAACCAGCAAGTCCCCTGAAGAAGTTCCGGACTCAACGCGAACCTTCGCGCAGCGCTTTCGCTCCAGCCTCCACATTCAATTTCCGCTGATCCTCGACGAATACATCATGCGCGCATTCGCCTCCAACTTCGCGCTCGTGCTCGTCACCTTCTGGATCCTCTTCACCATCTTCACCTTCTTCGAGCTCATCGGCGACATCATCCGCAATCGCACTCCGCTCGTCACGGTCGGCGACTACCTCCTCAATCTCATCCCCTACATCCTCTACAACGTCACCCCGCTCTGCGTGCTTGTCGCAGTCCTGATCACCTTCGGCGCGCTCTCCCGTTCGTCCGAGCTCACCGCCATGAAGGCCGCCGGCATCAGCCTCTATCGCATCGTCATCCCCGTCGTCGTCCTGGCCGCAATCATCGCCTGCTCGCTCTTCGCCTTCGACGAGTTCTATCTTCCCGCCGCCAACCGCCGCCAGGAAGCTCTGCGCAACACCATCAAAGGCAAGCCAGCCCAAACCTTTCTCCGCCCCGACCGCTCCTGGATCTCCGGCCAGACCTCCACCCCGGCCACCGCAACTCCGGGTAACCCGGGTCTGGACCCTCAGACCTGGAT
>CAXTNM010000086.1:4994-16999 GCA_964245715.1 uncultured Acidobacteriaceae bacterium
GTTCGCATCTTCTACTACCAGTTTTTCGATCCCGATCGCAACGTCTTTGCCAACCTCACGGTCTTCGAATTCGATCCCACAACCTTTACCCTCGAGCGTCGCATCTTCGCCGCCTCAGCCCGTTGGGACGGTCGAGTCGACCGCTGGATCTTCGAGAACGGCTGGGTCCGGACCTTCTCTGGAGAGACCATCGCCTCCTACGATCCTTTCGTGCTCACCACCTTCCCCCAGATCAAAGAAGAGCCGCAGTACTTCAAGAAAGAAGACCGGCAATCCCAGGAGATGTCCTTCGGTGAGCTCTCCCGTTACATCTCAGACCTGCGTCAATCCGGCTTTAACACCAAGCGGCTCTCTGTCCAACTCGACCGCAAACTCGCCTACCCCGCAATCGCCTTCGTCATGGCAATCCTTGGCATGCCCTTCGCTTTCTCAACCGGAAAACGCGGCGGCGTCGCCGGCTTCGCTGTCGCGATCGGCATCGCAGTCCTCTACATGGGCACCGCCAGCCTCTTTGAAGCCATGGGCAACGTAAGCGCGCTGCCACCCTCACTCGCCGCCTGGTCACCCGATTTACTCTTCGCTCTCGCCGGCAGCTATCTCCTGCTCAGAACACCGACATAAGGCCGTCCCACCAGCCAGGATCCCGCGTGAAGACAGCACGGGACTCGGAATTTTCTGCTTCAACGCACTCCATGTACGATGGACGCATCATGAAAACCGCACTTTCCCTGTTGCTAGTCTCCGCCCTGCCCCTCGCGGCTCAGACGGCCAGCCCGTCCGCCAGAACTTCGGCTCACCCGGCCACGCATCGCACATCGACAGCCGGCGGTGCCTGTGTCAAGCTCCCCGAGCTCTCGCCGAAGATCCCCGCACTCCCCGCAGGCCTGCCCTGCCCCAAAGCGCTCTACACCATCACCACCCAGCCCACCATCAAGCTCGACTACATCTCCCCGCTTGAAGGCGACGACCTTAAAGAGACCCTCGGCATCGATGCCTCCACCTTCTCGCTCGCCTATGTCGACACCAAAACCGGTACCGGCGAGCTCGCCACTCCGCACAAGTGGTACAGCATTCACTACACCGGCTATCTCAGCGACGGCACCAAGTTCGACTCATCGCTCGATCGCGGTGAGCCCATCTCCATTCCTTACGGCCAGCACCGCGTAATCCCAGGCTGGGATACCGGTTTCGGCGGAATGCGCGTCGGCGGCAAACGCCGTCTCTTCATCCCATACCAGCTCGGCTACGGCGCAAGTCCACACCAGTCAATCCCCGCCAAGTCCGAACTCATCTTCGACGTAGAGCTCGTCGCCATCTCCGACACCCAGCCCGCGCCGAAGACGCCGCCCACCTCCGCGCACCCGCCTGTGCCCCCGACCAGGCCAGCCGCTCCGGGCTTACCGAACAGCACGCCCGTTCCCCCTGCCAGCACGCCATCCACAACCCCGGCAAACCCACCGTCGACTCCTCCGGCATCCACAACCCCGCCACCGACAACCCCGAAACCCTGATACGCGGGCAGAAGTTGAGCCACAGGTTGCGGCCGCAAGCCACAACTCGGCAAGGGACGCCCTTCGTCGTTCGTTGAACGTCTCAATCCACCAGCCAGCCCGACCGGGGTTCCTCGCAGCTTCACCGTGAGGAACCTCGACAAGGGACAGCCGCACCTTTCTTCTCGATAGCACCTGCGAAACCGAAGCCTTCGTCCTTCGCTCCACATCTAACTGCCATGTTCGAAAAGATCAAGCCGCTCGCACCCTATCTCAGGCGTTACTGGAAGCACTTTGCCTGGGGCGGCGTTGCCGTTCTCCTCTACAACACGATTCGCGCCACGCTCCCGCTCGTCATCGGCCACGCCGTCGACGACCTCAAGACCGGCATCACCCAGCAGAAGATCGTGCATCACTCGGTGCGCCTCCTCGCCATCGCCGCGGCCTCCGCCATCTTCCTCTTCATCACCCGCCAGGTGCTCATCGGCGCCTCCCGCGAGATTGAGTTCGACCTTCGCAACGACCTATTCGCCAATCTCGAACGCCAGTCGGCCGCCTTCTACAACACGCACCGCACCGGCGATATCATGGCCCGAACCACCAACGACCTGAGCGCGGTCCGCCAACTCCTCGGCCCGGCCATCATGTACTCCGCCAACACCATCGTCTTCACCGCCGCGGCACTGCCCTTGATGTACCGGATCAGCCCCCGGCTTACACTCATCGCATTCTTTCCGCTCCCGATCGCCTCCGTCCTCGTCCAGCAGTTCGGCGCCCGCATTCACAAGCGCTTCGAGCGCATCCAGGCCATGTTCTCCGACATCTCCGCCAAGGCGCAGGAGAACTTTTCAGGTGCCCGTCTCATCCGCGCTTTCGCCCAGGAAGAAGCCGAGATCGCCTCCTTCGAAACCGCTAACCAGGAGTACATCGCCCGTTCACTCCTCCTCGTGCGCCTCATGGCCATGCTCTGGCCCACCCTCGAATTTGTCCTCGGCATCTCGCTCGTCATCTCCCTGCTCGTCGGCGGTCACGAAGTTGTCGCGCACAAGATCTCCGTCGGCATGTTCGCCGAATTCATGGTCTACATGGTCCAGCTCACCTGGCCCATGATCGCCATCGGCTGGGTTGTCAATCTCTTCCAGCGTGGCACCGCCTCCGTCATCCGCATCGATGAACTCCTCAAACAGCAGCCCGACGTCACCGACGCGGCCGTAGGAGCCAGCCTCGTCCCTCAGCCAATCGCTGGCACCCTCGAATTTCGCAACCTCACCTTCACCTATCCCGACGGCACTGAAGTCCTCCACAACATCGATCTGACCGTTCCCGCAGGCTCATCGCTCGCAATCGTTGGACCTACCGGCTCCGGCAAGTCAACGCTCGTCAACCTCATCCCCCGCATCTACGACGCACCCTTGGGCTCCGTCCTGATCGACGGCAGACCCATCACGGACTACCCCGTAGCCGATCTCCGCAGAAACATCGGCTTCGTTCCCCAGGAGACCTTCCTCTTCTCCGAATCCGTCGCCCAGAACATCTCCTTCGGCGTTCCCGAAGCAACCGGGCAACAGATTGAAGACGCCGCCTCCATCGCCCACATTCGCGCCGAAATCCTCGAGTTCCCAAAAGGCTTTTCAACCCTCGTCGGCGAACGCGGTGTCACCCTCTCCGGCGGCCAGAAGCAGCGCACCGCCATCGCACGCGCCGTCATCCGCGATCCGCGCATCCTTATCCTCGACGACGCGCTCGCCAGCGTTGACACCTTCACCGAAGAGCAGATCCTCTCCGGCCTGCGCAAAGTCATGCACGGCCGTACCACCATCCTTATCTCGCATCGCACCTCGACCGCGCGCAACGCCGACCAGATTGCAGTCCTTGTCGCCGGACGCATCACCGAACTCGGCACCCACGATGAACTCCTCGCGCGCGGTGGCTACTACACCAAACTCTACGAAAAGCAGCAACTGGAAGAAGAGATCGCAGTCGCGCAGTAAGGCAGAGGCCATTCCGGCCCAAGCTAGTAACCCGCGAAGGTTCGGCACCTGCCTTCTTGCCTCACGCACTCCATCGCATCGCCTTCACCTCTCCCGCGTCCTCGCTCTGCACCGGCATCGACTTCACAAACTTCTCCTCGCGCGTCCTCAGCTCCCGTGGCAAGACCCGTCCTGCCTCCGGGTCCTGTGCCACGATCGCCCACGCCTCGCGCACGTTCCGCACACAACCAATCACTTCGTCAAAGCCCTCAACCGAAGCGATGTGCGAAGCCTCAAGCACCATCGTGAACATCGCCGCATAGAAGTCCGATAAGGCGGTCGCCGCGCTCCCGCCCACATCCGGACGCAGCCGCGCCTGCAGATACATCAGGATGTCCACAACCTTCTTCACCGCGATCCGTCGCCCATGTTGGTCGTCTTCGATCGTGGCCTGCTTCGCCCGGTACAACCCACGCAACGCTCCGTCATACAGCGCCACAACCAACTCCACACCAGTCGCTCCGACCGTCGCCTGCTGCTGATACGTCATCTGCTCCATCGCCCTGCTCCTTATGTGTTCCTACTTGTTCTGGTCATATCCGGTCACCGCGCTGTAGATCTCGTTCACCTCACTCAACTGCTCCGGAATAGCCTGCAGTTCCTGGTTGGCAGTGTTGAGCTCGGTCGTCAAGTTCGTCGTCTGCGTTGCAATCAATGCATTCTCGTTCGTGATATTGGTGTTCAGCGATGTCTCCACGCTCGAGTCCTGCGTCAGTTCGAGGCTGATCGCCCCGTCCGGAGTCGCACTTCCAAGCGTGTCGAGCGTCGTCGAAAGTCCTTGTCCCCAGCTTCCTGTGTTTTGCAGGAAACCCACCACATCCGAATAGCTCGAATTCAGCGTCGCATCGAGCGTCGTTGAGTCGAACGTCAAGGTTCCATCAGCATTTGCCGAAATTCCAAGCTCGTAGACGTCGCTGATCTTGCCGCTCGCAGCACCGCCGAACAGCGCCGTCGCAAGCTGGCTCTGAATGAGAGACATCGTCGGATCCCCATAAAGTGGCTCCGGTGTGCCCGTTGAGGTGTCGCCCGCCTGCGTCTTGATGTCGGCCGCCACCGTGTTGTAGGCCGTAACAAACGTCTGGACCGCTGTCTCTACTGCACTGTTGTCATTGGTAATCTGAACCTGCACCGCTTCATTCGAGGCGACGCCGTTGGTCGTCGTCGGCGCGCCCGTGGACAGGAGCTGAAACGTTACGCCCGGAATCGCATTCGTCACCGTGTTGGAGGCACTCGTCGTCGGCAGTCCGTCCACGGTCAGGCTCGCATCCGCGCCCACCTGCCCTACGCTGAACGCAATCGCCCTGCTGGTCGTCGCGTCGGTCCATCCTCCGCCCAGCGTGATCGCCCCCGCTGCTCCACTGGTGTTGCTCGCAAGCAGCAACCGTGATCCGTTATCGTCCGTCACAACCTCGGCCGAAACTCCATAGCTGCCGTTGTTGATCGCTGCGGCCAACGTCGCCAGCGTGTTCGTGGAAGAACCGATGGTGATCGTCTGCGTCTTCGCCGTCACACCCGCACCAATCTTGATGCTCAGAGTGCCGCTCAGCGTATCGGTCGCATTGGTGATCGAGTTGGTGTAGTTGGACGCCGTGGACGCAAGCGAGTTCACGACAATCGTATGGCTCCCTGCAACCGCCGTCGTTCCCGCCGAAGTCAGTGTCAGCACATTTTGGTCTGAGCTCGACCCCAGCTTCTGCGACGTCACACCGCTCAGGTTCGTCAGCGCCTGCACCGCCGTCGAAAGCGTCGAGAGATCCGTGCCGACTGCCGTCAACGCCGTATCCTGCGCCTTCAGCTTGGTCAACTGCGCATTCCACGGATTCTCAATCGCCGAGGAAAGCGCCGTGATCGACGCCACGGTCGTCGCAACGTTGAACCCGGTTCCACTCGTCGCCGCCCCAAAATTGATGCCAACCGTGCTCATCGTCCAGCCCTCTGTACCTCAGGTCACTTCACGCCGTAATGGGGCCTGTAAACCGCAAAACCGGAAGAGCCTGCCACCTGGCAACTTCACTTGAAAACTGCAGAACATCTTCTGCGTCTCCTGCATCCTGCTAGAAGCAGAACAAAGGCCAAACCGTAGCGCCCTTTCTTAGAAAATTCTGTTCTGCCGGAAAACAGATTCCCTGTCCGGCGCAGCGCAGCTCGAAGCGATATCACTCCAAGCATTACTGCCCCCGACAGGGAAATTGTCTAATCCACCAGGAGAAGCAGGTATCTCTCATACGCACTGAGCGCCTGCTCCTCCTCCGCGGTCTTCTTAAGCCGCTTCCGTCTTCGAGGCTCGCCGGCTGGTTGACCGGCGATGCCGTTCTCTCACTGAAGCAGTTTCAGAACCTCCTGCTGCACGCTGTTTGCCTGTGCCAGGGCGCTGATACCCGTTTGGCTCAGCACCTGGTACTTGGCAAGATTGCTGGTCGCCGCACCGTAATCCGTAGACTGGATGCTCGACTGCGCCGAGGTAAGATTGACCGACTCCGCCGAGGCCACGTTCGACGCCGCCGTAAGCTCATTCACATCCGCGCCAATGATGCCGCGCTGATATGCCACATCGCTGATCGCTGTGGTCACAGCCGAAAGCACACTCTGTGCCGAATTCGCCGTCAGCTGGTCGAGCGTACCGGTGGTGAAGTCAACGCCCGCACCCGGACCGCCGTTGGTGCTGGTCGCCGAGGTTGCTGTCAGCGTGTTGGCCCCAGCGGACTGCGAGAAGACCAGCTGATCCTGCGTGGCCTGCGTCGAGGACGTAGGCGTGGCACTCGAGATGATCAGTTGGCCTGCCTGGGTGCCGCTGCCGGCGCTTGCAACCAACTGGCTCGACACCCCGGCCTGCGTGTACTGGTTGTTCAACTGCGTCACCAGGTTCGTCAATGACGTTCCGGCGGCAACCGTGGTTGAGATCTGTCCCGTACCCGCCGTGCCCACCGTCAACGCGCCCGAGAAGGTTCCCGTCGCGTTGGCCGCAAACGCAGCAGTCGAAGGCGAATACGTGGTCACCGTGGGTGCGGTCGCCGTCACCCCTGCCAACGTCACACCCGGTCCCTGTCCCTGCGCCCCGCCCGTACTCGGTCCGCTGAACACCAGCTGATTGCTGGAGTTGACGCTTGCCGTGATGCCAGAGGATGAACCTCCAAGCACGCCCGAAGCGTTCAACGCATCGCGGATAGCCGATGCCGTGTTTCCGGCGCCGTTCGACCCGATCGTGTACGACCCGGCGGCGGTTGTACCCACCGCGCCGAAGCTGATCGTCCCGGTATAGGTCGTTGAGGCCGCCGCATTTGCGTTGGTCAGCGTCTGCGTGCTTGCCGCTGCACCGGCCAGATCGCTGGTCGAGTTCACCGTGATCTGATCGGTTGCAACCGGACTCGTCGCTGATGGGGTCGGACCGGTAACGACCAGGCTGCCGTTGCTCAGCGATGCCGTGAGACCGGACGCGCTGAAGACTCCGCTTCCACTCGTGCCGGGATTCAGTCCGTTCAGGATCGCAACCGCCTGGGTGCCCGTCGTGCCGGCCGCAAACGAGGTGCTGTAGTTGGTCCCGCTCAGCGCAACCGAGAACTGGCCAGAGAACGTCGGCGTGCTGGCACTGCCGTTCGTCGGTGCGAACGTTACCGTCGAAGCCGTGTAGGCCTCCGTGGCCGCTGCGCCGCCGGTCACAGTCACCGCAGGTGGCGTGCCGCTCGACGTAGCACTCGTGAAGACCAGTTGATTGTTCACGTTGGCTACAGTAAGACCAGCCGCCGTCGCAGCGTTCGAAAGGCCGGAGCCAGCGGTTGCAAGTGCGGCCGCAGTCCCGGGAGCGGTGATCGAGTACGACGAGCTGTTCCCGAAGTTGACCGTGCCCGAGTACAAGGTGCCCGCGCCAACCGTGATTCCAGCCCCTGCCGTCAGCGTGGTAGAGACCGAACCGGTTTCGAGGTTTGTGGCCCCTGTGGTTGCCTGTCCCAGGCTGAACGAATTGCCGTTCGCAGGCCCGCTGATCGAAAGGTTCCCGGAGCTCGTGTTATACGTAGCCGCATAGCCCGATAGCCCGCCGGTTCCCGAATAGGTGACGGTGTTGGCGTTGGCGTTGGTCGTCACCGCACCCGCGAAGGTGGTAGAGATTGCCTTCTGCACCGAGTTTGTCCCCGTGCCTGTTCCGGCAACGCTGCCGCTGCCGGTATTCGCGCCAAAGTTGATCGACCCGATCGCCGTGCCCTGCGCCGTCGATCCGGCATAGATGCTCAGTGTCCCCGCAACCGACGACGTGCCCAGTGCGACCGAGGACGTGTTCGAGGTGGATGCCGCAGCCGACACGGTAGCCGTGTACCCCGTGGAAACGGAGCTTCCGGTTACGGTCGCAGCTGCATAGCTGCCGGCGCCGCCGGGATTCACCTGCAACGTGGATGCGTTGCTGACGACCACCTGGCCGGACCCCGCACCGCTCTCGATCAGGATCGCGCCGCTCGAGTTTGCCACCGCAACCAGACCAGACGAACCGATCGAACCGACCGTCGTATTGCTCGACCCGGTCGAACTGCCGAACGCGCTGTTAAGCGCCGACAAGGTCGATGTCAGCGAACTACCGCTGTTGACCGTGGCCGTGTAGCTTTGGGCGCTTCCAGCCAGTTGAACCGTCAACGAACCCTGGAACGTGTCCGCGGTCGTAGGACTCGCCGAGCTGAGCGTCACCGTGGAAGGCGAGTAAGTCGTTGTGGCCGAAGGCGTGAGCGAGTTCGCAGCGAAGGTGCTCGTAGCCTCAGTGGACAGAGCTCCGGCGGCGCCCGTTCCGGTTCCCGTTGTAAAGCTGACTGCGTTGGTCGAGTCGGTGGAAGGTGCTTTCACCGCAAGCACGCCCGAGGTGCTGTTGAACGTGTAGCTGTATCCTGCATTCGCGAAAGCGCTTCCCGCTCCAAGTGCGCTCGATAACGCCGTAGCTGCCGCAGCGCCTGGAACGGTGGCACTCGACTGCGTCCCGAAGTCGACAGAACCAACCGTATTTCCGCCGACCACAATGTTCAACTGACCGGACAGGCCCGCATTGCTTGAAGCAGCGAGGGTGATCGTAGATGACACATCTGTCTGCGCCGGCGCCGTAGCAGCTGTGGTCGTCGTTACGCCACTGGCGCTGCCAAAGGTCACACTCTGCAAGGCGCCGCTGCCGGCCGCACTCACCTGGAGCGAGTTCGTCGGAGCATCGATCGCCACCTGACCGGTCGCGTTCGGACCGGTCGTAATCACCAGGGCATTATTGACATCCTGCGCCTGAAGACCACTTGTGCTGGCAGTCCCGCTGTTCGGGTTGTAGCCGAAGGAGTTGTTCAACGACGAGACGAGCGTCTGCAGGCTGCTGCCCGGCGCAACCGACGCCGTATACAACTGCGAGCTTGAGTTCGCGCCTTGAAGCCGTACGCCAACCACACCGCTGTAGGTGTCCGTGCTAGAGAGGCTGCCGCTCGTCGGAGCCGCCGTAACCGTCGAAGCCGTATAAGCCCCGCCGCCCGTCGCAGCCTGTACGCCGCTTGAGATCAGCGAAGTCCCCGAGTAGGTCGCGGCCGTATCGCCCGTGACCACCGGGGTCAACGTCGTCGTCGCCGAAGCCGTCGCCGAGGCCGCCAGCGGAGTCGGATTGATTAACGCAGCCGTCGGCGTCGTCACAGAAACCGCCGACTGGACAGTCGTGGTCGCGGTCGGAGTCGACGGCGTCGGAAGTGAAAGCACCGTCGCGCCGACGCTTTGGCCTACGCCCGAGGTGCTCAACGTGCCGACCGTCTCGTTATAGCTGTTGGCTCCACTTGCCGTGCCGTCCGAAACGAAGACCGACTTCGACGACGAAGTGAACACCGAGTTGCCGTTGAAGTTGGTTGAGGATCCAATGTCGCCAATCTCAGACAGAATATTCTGATACTCCGCGTTGGCAGAGCTCACCTGATTTGTATTCAGCGTGCCGTTGGCCGCTTCAGTCGCAAGCGTTACCGCCCGGTTGAGCAGATTTGTAACCTGTGACAGCGCGCCGTCCGCGGTCTGCAATAGACCGATGCCGTCGCTCGCGTTCTGCGAAGATTGCGTCAGAGCCGAGACGTTCGCCTGCAGTCCGTCCACCACAGACAAGCCAGCCGCGTCATCGGCGCCGCTGTTGATGCGGGAACCGGACGAGAGTTGCGTCAGGGTATTCTGCAGACTGGCCGACGTCTGGTTGAGATTATTCTCCGCGTAGATGGCTGCGATGTTGGTAAGGACACCCAAGGACATTTGTTCCGCTCCTGTACTTCTGGTTTGAACAACCGCCGCGCCTGTCCCGGGTGCTGGACGCAGTCTTGACCCCTAGAGGGCTGGGCTGCTCAGCGTGCGGAAGGCTCCGCGTTCCCTCACTCCATCGGCGCACGCCAAAGTAACTTTAGCCACAACCCTCCCGGCCCTCCTCCACAGTCCTGCGTGTTACGCTCCCTGCCCCAACCATCTGCCCCATTCCCTCTCCCACTTCCTCGCCACGCCGATAGACAACGCATCGGAGGCACATCAACATGATCGACGTCACTCGCCTGAACGGACACGCCCTCATCATCAACAGCGACCTCGTCAAGTTCGTCGAAGCCACACCGGACACCACGCTCACGCTCATTACCGGCGAACGACTGATCGTCCGCGAACCTTGCGCCCAGATCGTCTCGCTCATCTCAGAGTGGCGCGCTCACGTCCTCCGGACAGCTTGGCCTGAGGCTGCAAACGCCCTTTCTTCCGCCGTCAGCAACCAGGTCATCCGCCTGCCGTCCCCATCTGAGGAATAGACCCTAGAACACCTTCATCCTCGTTTTCAGGAGCCTTATGGACATCGCCAGCATCGGCGGCATCATCCTTGCACTCGTCGGTATCCTCGGCGGCATGATCATCGAGGGCGGAAGCCCCGTCGAGATCATGAAGCCGACGGCCGCCATGATCGTCATCGGCGGTACCGCCGGCGCCTGCATGCTGCAGTTCCCGCTCAACATCTTCCTCGCCGCCTGCAAAGACATCGTCAAAGTCTTCCTTCATAAAGGCGCCGACGGCCCCGCCATCATCGCGCAAATCGTCGGCTTCGCCAACACCGCTCGCAAATCCGGCATCGTCTCCCTCGATGGAGAACTCAAGGCCGTTAAAGATCCCTTCCTCCGCCAGGCGCTCATGCTCGCCGTCGATGGCACCGAGTCTTCCGAGGTCCGCAAGATCATGCAACTCGAACTCGATAACAAATCCGAAATCGAAGAGAAGATCCCCGCCGTCTTCGAGGCCGCTGGCGGCTACTCACCCACCGTCGGCATCATCGGTGCCGTCATGGGCCTCATCCAGGTCATGAAAAATCTCTCTGACATCGACGAGGTCGGACGCGGGATCGCCACCGCCTTCGTCGCCACCATCTACGGCGTCGCCATCGCCAACCTCATCTGCCTGCCTGCCGCCGCCAAGCTCAAATTCCGCCACCGCGAAGAGACCATGCTGAAAGAGATGATGATCGAAGGCGTGATCTCCATCCTCGAAGGCATGAACCCCCGCATGATCGAGACCAAGCTCCGCACCTACCTCTTCGATGCCAAACAGTCCGAACCTTCCTCGGAGTCCGCATGAGCAAGAAAAAACATCCTGAACACGTCAATCACGAACGCTGGCTCGTCTCCTATGCCGACTTCATCACGCTGCTCTTCGCCTTCTTCGTCGTCCTCTTCGCCTCCGGCCAGAACGACAAGCGCAAGCAGATCAAGCTCGCCCAGGCAATGCAGTCCGCCTTCCAGTACAACGGCATCTTCGACCAGCACGCGAAGACCCCGCCCATCAGTGACGACGCACAGAGCGCGCCAACTGCCGCGCCATCACCGCTCATGCTGCCCGTCCCCTCCGCGGTCGAACAGGATCGTATCGTCAAGGATCACCTCAAAGACAAGCTCGAAAACGTCATCCACAACCAAGTCGCCCTCAAACAAATCGGCTCCACCTCCGTCAACGTCTACAACTCAGACCAGGGTCTCGTCGTTAGCCTCCGCGAAGCCGGCTTCTTCAACTCGGGCTCGGCCGACATCCGGCCTGAAGCCATGGACACCCTGAACGCCATCGCTGCCATCCTCCCCCATCAACCAATGCGCGTCGAAGGCCACACCGACAACATTCCCATTCACACCGCCCAGTTCGCCACCAACTGGGAGCTTTCGACAGCCCGCGCTGCCGACATCACCCGCCTGCTCATTGCGCAGCACGCCGTCGATCCCGCCGAGATCTCCGCCACCGGCTTCGCCGAATATCACCCGGTCGCCTCGAACGCCACCGAAGACGGACGCCAGCAGAACCGCCGCGTTGACATTATCCTCATCAAACCTCGTTCTTCGGAACCAGACTCGACCTCCGCAGCGCCCGCTCCGGAGTCTGCGCCCACGACCCCTCAATGATCCCGAATGATCCTCCATCATCGGCCTCGACAATCGGCCTCGACGCCAAACACCTTCAGCATCGACCGCTTTGCCCGCGCCCCATCAAACTC
>CAXTNM010000086.1:17009-17457 GCA_964245715.1 uncultured Acidobacteriaceae bacterium
CAAGTCCCCAGGTCCAACCGACCCTTCGTCACCGGCAACGTCGTCTTATGCTGCACTGCGCCTCTGCATGATCTTCGCCGTCCGATCATGCTTCTTCCTCTGCCGGGTGCATCGGAACGCCGGGTGCATCGGAACGCCGGGTGCATAGGAACGCCGGGTGCCTCAGCCCCCCCCGGCGCGCTCCCGCGACGCTTGCAGGCTCATGCATACCCTTGCATACCCCGGCTGACAGGAACCTCTATACTGAGGTCATGAGACCATCGGCAAACCCGTTCGGCAAACGCCTGCTGGCTCTCCTCTGCCTCTGCTTCGCTCTCGTAACTGCAATCCCCTGCACCGCTGCCCCGACCCATCATGCTATGACGCACGTAGCCATGGCACCGCTCTGCGCGCCCTGCTGCAGCCCTTCGCCCATCGCAGCAACCATCCCGTGCTGCCAGGCCCACCC
>CAXTNM010000087.1:0-17115 GCA_964245715.1 uncultured Acidobacteriaceae bacterium
CCCAAGAAGGTTGACATGTCCAAGGAAGAGGCCACGCCTCCTCCTGCGGTCGCAAGCGTGGCCGGTATGACGGGCATGGCAGGTGGAATGCCCGGTGGCGTGTTGGGCGGAATGCCTGGCGGAGCCGGGAACGGTCCTCCGGTTGTCGTGAAGGCGGCACCGCCGAAGAAGGAAGGTCCGGTGCGTATCTCAGGCGGTGTGGTCTCGGGTAACATCCTCGAGAAGACGCAGCCGGTTTATCCGCCGATCGCCAAGCAGGCCCATGTGCAGGGTGCTGTGGTGCTCCACGCGATCATCGGCAAAGATGGCCGGATCAAGAACCTGAGCGTCATCAGCGGCAACGCGATGCTCACGCAGGCGGCCGTCGAGGCTGTGCAGAACTGGCGGTACAAGCCTTACCTCCTCAATGGCGATCCGACTGAGGTGGACACGACGGTTACAGTCAACTTCAGCTTCGGTGGGGCGTAGAGCTCGACTGCTCGACAGACTTCTTTTTACGGATCCGCTGTAGCATCTCGCAGCTTCCCTGCTGCAGCGGATTCCAAGACATTCATCCTGATCCAATAACGTAACCGGAGGAAAGATTCCAGTGATTCTCGCGCATATCGCCAACGTTGCTTCCAGTCATGCCTTTGCTTCGCTCGCCATGTTCCAGGAGCAGGCCACGACGTCCTTCTCGCTCACCGACATGTGGGGCCACATGAGCTGGATTCCGAAGGGCATCGTCATGCTGCTCTTCATCATGTCAATCTGGTCGCTGGCCGTCATGATCGACCGCGCTCTTTACTTCTCAGCTGCTCGCACCCAGTCCCGTGAGTT
Source organism: uncultured Acidobacteriaceae bacterium (assembly GCA_964245715.1). Classification (GTDB taxonomy): domain Bacteria; phylum Acidobacteriota; class Terriglobia; order Terriglobales; family Acidobacteriaceae; genus Edaphobacter. The sequence continues at coordinate 820 of CAXTNM010000087.1, forward strand.
TGCACCCAAGGTAGCCGGCGCTTTGAAGAACGGCAACCTGGATGAGGCGATCAAGGTCGCCGACCGCACCAAGAAGTCACACCTTGCTGAAGTGGTCACCGCCGGTCTGCAGGAGTTCCGCAGCTTCGGTTCGGGCGGCGCAATCACAGACGAACAGATCGAATCGTCCAAGCGCGCTCTCGAGCGTTCGGAAGCGATTGTTCACTCCAAGCTGAAGCGTGGTCTCGGCGGTTTGGCCACGATCGGTTCGACCGCTCCGTTCATCGGCCTGCTCGGCACTGTGATCGGTATTTTGAACGCGTTCCAACAGATCGCAACGCAGAAGACTTCTGGTATCGGCGCGGTTGCCGGCGGTATCTCGGAAGCGCTGGTCACGACGGCTTTCGGTCTTGTGGTCGCGATTCCCGCGGTTATGACCTTCAACTACTTCACCAACAAGGTGGAAGCATTCGACGTCGAGATGGACAACAGCTCGTCGGAGCTGGTGGACTACTTCATCAAGCAGAGCCACCGCTAGTTTTAGCTTCAGGGCTTCGGAGCGGCGACCGGAAACCAGCCGCCGCTCCGCAAGAACTCTGGGCAAGAGTTGATTGCAAGGCTGAAGCTTAGATGAACCAACGGAGTGCTTGATCATGTCGATTGCAAAGCGGGACGAAGGCAAGAAAGTAAATTCAAATATCAACGTTACGCCGATGGTGGACGTGATGCTGGTGCTGTTGATCATCTTCATGGTCATCACGCCCATGCTCAACAACAAGGTAAACGTGGATCTGCCGGTGGCGACCGCTGCCGTGGTAATGGATAACGCGAATAAAGAAGATGCAGTGACGATCGCTGTGACACGGGATGGCAAGATCTTCCTGGGTGCCGATCAGGTGAACGCGGACGATCTGGGCGCGAAGGTTTCCGACAAGCTTGCGAACAAGACAGATCACGAGGTTTACCTGCGCGCCGATAACCGCGCCATGTACGGCCGGGTCATGGATGCAGTCGATGGAATTCGAGCCGCCGGCGTGAGCCAGCTCGGTTTGCTGACGGAAAAGCGCGACCAGTAGTTTCTGAGCATGAGCTTTGAGTAATTGAAGTACAAGGAGATTTATTATGGGAATGGGCGGTGGAGGCGGTACTAATACCGCGGTGTCAGAGATCAACGTGACACCGCTGATCGACGTGCTTCTGGTGCTGCTGATCATCTTCATGGTCATCGTGCCGGTGACGCCAAAGGGTTTGGATGCGCTGGTTCCTCAGCCTCCGAAGAACAAAGACGCGCAGCCCGACCCTCATACGATCGTGGTGTCGGTGACCGGCGGTAATGGGGGCCCGATCGGCTACCTGATCAATACCGATGCTTACAACAAATCGGATCTTGAGGCGAAGCTTCAGGCGATCTACGCCGTGCGTCAGGATAAGATCATGTTCGTGAAGGGCGATCCCAATCTGAACTACGGTACGGTTGCTGAAGTCATCGATATGGGCCATCAGGCCGGCGTCGATAACATCGGCATCATCACGCCTAAGGTTGCGCAAGGCGACTAAGCAGATCACTCTGCAGATCGTTATAGTTCCAAGCGGCCCGCTCTTTCCTGGAGCGGGTCGTTCTGCGTGGCGCAATGCTGGTTTGCAGTGGAGGTTGCTTTGTCTTGCCGGAACCCGGACAATGAAGAGGTTGTCCCACCTTGAGTGATGAGGGTTCTGTCTCGATGATCTCCTACCTCGTTCTGCTTGCCGCGCTTCTAAGCCGCCTGCTACCGCCTTTGTTTCATCTTTCCGGCATGAACTTCACGGCGGTGGGTGGTAGCCTTCTTTTCTTCGGCGCGCTCAGGCCACGGCTTCAGGGTGCGATCGCAGTGGCGGCTCTCATCCTCACCGATTACATGCTTACGGTTCATGCATACCACGCGCCTTTTTACACCAGGGATTACCTCGTGACGTGGGCCTGGTACGCAGGCGTCTGCCTGCTTGGTCACCAGCTGCTTTGCCGGATCACTGCCGGCCGCGTACTTGCGGCGGTGCTCGCCTCCGCTACTTCGTTCTTCCTCCTGAGCAACTTTGTGGTTTGGTCAGGTGGGATGTATGCGCATACGCTCTCAGGACTATCGAGCTGCTACGTCGCTGCGCTACCGTTTTACCGCAATGATCTGGTCTCCACAGGCCTGGTTGCCGGTGTTCTATTCGGTTTGCCCGCTCTGGTGAGCAGGGTTGTTGATCGCACGCAGGTTCAGCCGAGAGCACTCTAAGCTCCGACCAGATTTTAGAACGTCCTGGCAGAAACCGCGTCTGAAGCTAGCAGGATGGGTTTATGGTTCGAGGGCGGCTTCTTCTAGTTTCCGGCGTGGCGAGCCTTCTTTTGTCTTCCGGTCTGTTTGCTCAATCGCAGGAGGTCCCGGCTCAATCGCTGGTGGTGGGTTACTTTCCCCAGTGGGGGCTCTACGATCAGCCGGCCTACCTTGTGAAGAACCTGGTGGACAGCGGCGCAGCTGCCAACCTGAACCAGCTGAACTATGCCCAGGGATTTGTCACCGGTGTTCACTGCTCGGTGGCGGATCCGCACGCAGATACCGAGCTCGCGTATAGCGCAGCGCAGAGCGTGGATGGCATTGCCGATGGCTCCGAACAGGCTCTCAGGGGCAGCTTCAACCAGCTGCTGAAACTGAAACGAAGGTATCCGAAGTTGAAGTTGGTTCTGTCACTAGAGGGTCACTCCTCTGACTTCTTCGCAGATTCTCAAGCTGCCCAGAGAGCTTCCTTCGTGGCCTCCTGCGTTAGTCTCTTTCTTGCTGGCCACGTTGCTCCCGGAGTCGAGCTTGGTCGGCTGTTCGACGGGATCGACGTGGATTGGGAATACCCCGGAGTCGACGGGAGTGACAACTTCCTGGCGCTGCTTGCGGAGTTCCGCAAGCAAATGGATGCGCTTCGTCCCGGACTCCTGCTGACCGTCGCGGTCGGGCCCAACCCGGAGATGGCGGGCGGTCGCGACCTAAGCGGCGTGGCCAGGTTGGTCGATGAGGTTGGACTGATGACGTACGACATGGCAGGCCCGTGGAGCCAGAGAACAGGATTCCTTGCGCCTCTGTTTGGTCAGGATGGCCACACTGGAGGGACGGTGGGCGTCGTCCATGAGTACGAAGAGGCCGGCGTACCCGCGTCGAAGCTACTGATCGGGGTGCCGTTTTACGGCTACACATGGAAGAAGGTTCCGGAGGATGCCGACGGACTCTTTCAGGAAGGGGACGGGATGCGCGGCGATCATCCCTACTCGGAGATTGCAGGACTTACGGCAAATTACAGACTGCATCGAGATCCCGTCTCTGGGAGTCCATGGCTGTTTGATGGAGATCAGTTCTGGACATTTGACGACCCGGTCTCCATCAGGACCAAGGCTGTCTGGGCTCGAGAGCACGGGCTTGGCGGCATGATGGCCTGGGAGCTCGGAGGCGATACAGCGAGTGCAGCGTTGGTGAAGGCGATGTACGAAGGATTCAAAGAGAATGCAGCAGTAGCGGCGACGAGGAGACGCTAACGCCGGATAGGCGAAAGTTGGTACCGTCGTGGAGTGCGGAGCGATGTTCGCTGCTGAGACAGAAAAAGGCCGCCTCTCAGGGCGGCCCATCTCTGTCCAGCATTGCAGTGGAGCTTAGTCGTTGGAATCTTCGCCTTCGCGTTCGGCGCGCTTCCAATTGAGCAAGTCGCCGAGCGTGGTGGAGGAAGAAGAGGAATTGGACGACGAAGAACCGGCGTTGCCGCCCTTCTTGCTGCTGCCGCCCCCGCCGCTACCGTGCTCGCGAGCAGACTCCTTGTAGAGTTCGACCTCGGCGCGGCTGGCCTCTTCTCCGACTGCGCGGATCGAAAGCCCGACCTTCTTCTCTTCCTGGTTCATCTTGACGATCTTGAACTCGTGCTCCTCGCCGACGACAAGCTCAACCGGCTTGTTGTTGGCGTCGACCGCCTCGGAGACGTGGCAGAGACCCTCAACCCCTTCGGCAATCTCAATGAAGGCGCCGAACTGCGCGGTGCGCAGAACCTTGCCCTTGATGACGTCGCCGATGCGGTGCTGCGCGAAGAAGGTATCCCACACATCGGGCTGAAGCTGCTTGACACCGAGGGAGAGACGACGATTCTCGGGTTCAACGCCGAGAACGATCGCGCGAACCTTCTCACCCTTCTTGAGAACTTCAGAGGGGTGCTTGATGCGCTTGGTCCAGCTCAGGTTCGAGACGTGAACGAGTCCGTCGATCCCGTCTTCGATCTCGATGAAGGCACCAAAATCCGTGAGGTTCCGGACGCGGCCCTCGATAATGGCGCCGGTGGGGTACTTGTCCTCAAGCTGCTCCCAGGGGTTTTCCTGGAGCTGCTTCATGCCGAGCGAAATACGACGATCGTTCGGATTGACCGAGAGGATGATGGTGTCCACCTCGTCGCCGGGCTTAACCATCTTCGAAGGATGCTTCATCCGCTTGGACCAGGTCATCTCGGAGACGTGGACGAGGCCTTCGATGCCCTGCTCGAGCTCGACGAACGCGCCGTAGTCGGTGACGGAGAGCACGCGGCCACGAACCTGGGCGCCGATGGGGTAGCGCTCGGTCGCGTCGAGCCATGGGTCAGGCGTGAGCTGCTTGAAGCCGAGCGAGACACGCTGCTTATCCTTATCGAACTTGAGCACCTTGACCTGGATCTCGTCGCCCACGTTGACGAGGTCGCGGGGGTGAGTGAGACGGCCCCAGCTCATGTCGGTGATGTGCAGCAGACCATCGAGGCCGCCGAGGTCGACGAACGCGCCGTAGTCTGTGAGGTTCTTGACCGTCCCGGTGAGGATCGAGCCCTCTTCGAGCGTGGCCAGGGTGACCGACTTCTTGGCATTCTGTTCTTCCTCGAGCAGCTCCTTGCGAGAGATGACGACGTTGCCGCGCTTCTTGTTCAGCTTGATAACGCGGACTTCGATCTCGGTACCGACGTAGCCATCGAGGTTGCGAACGGGACGAACCTCGATCTGCGAGCCGGGCAGAAACGCCTTAATGCCGATGTCGACGGTGAGGCCGCCTTTGACGCGTGAGACGACCATACCCTTGACCGGAGTCTTGGTGTTTGCGGCCTCTTCGAGCTTGTCCCATACCTTGTGGCGGAGCGCCTTCTCGTGCGAGACGATGTATCCGCCGCCGTGCGCTTCTTCGCGCTCGACAACCACTTCGACGGAATCGCCGGGCTGAAACTTGGAGACGCCGTTGATGTCCACCACTTGATCGAGCGGGAGCAGACCCTCAGACTTGAGACCGATGTCGACCACGACGTGCTTGTCGGTGATCTTGACGACGGTTCCGGTGACGATGACCTCTTCTGCGGTCAGGTTCTGGGCGGCTGCTGATTCAACGGCCTGTTCGCGGTCAAAACTGGCGAGGGCGGCGGCAAAGTCAGAGTCGTCGTAGTCCTGCTCGGGCTCTTCCGTCGTCTCGGTGGACGCGGAGAGTGAGGGGGCAATCTCGCCGGAGGCTGGATTCTCGGAGGGGGTCACGGCCGTAGGGGTGTGATCGTCCGAAGAGCTCGGGTTAGGGGTGGAATCGGTTGACAGGGAGGAGTGCTCCTCTGTCGCTTCGGGCGCCAGGGTTTCGATTTCGGTGTTCAGGGGTTTGCTCTCGATGTACTCAGGATTATGGTCGTCTACCATGTTGATGCGGACTCCGGGATCCAATAACTACTACTTCCAAGGCGCCTTACGGGTGTAACGCGCCTGGCTGGGATGCCGGATGACAGGGAGACTTCGGAGTGGAGGCCTCCAGTGGGATCGGAGACATCGAGCCGAACAACTTACTCCCTGGGCTAGGTGCGCACACAGGAAAGACGGATTGGCGAGGTGTAACGGAGCGGCTGCAGTTGGATCCCACACGCAGTAACTCAGTCAAAAGAATAGCAACCGAAGCATGCGCCGTCAAACACGTGGTGTTAATGAATCTCCCCATACGATGCGGCATTTCCCGTTTCGGATTCAGTTCATCAGGGCTCTCCTATACTTAGGGGATGGATCGGTTATGGACACCCTGGCGGTATAGCTACATTACTGGTGCAACACCAGCGGCTCGCAAAGGGGTGCCGGCGGAACTCGCAGCCTGGCCGGGTGACCCAGGCCTGCCCGCCGATTGCGTCTTCTGCAATCTCATTCACTCGGTTGAGTGGGGGGTTGCGCAGGCGGACGGGGTGTCGGAAGCGTCGGAGCGTGCAGGGTTGGTGGTCGCGCGCCTTAAACACAGCTTCGTCTGTTTGAACGCCTTTCCTTACTCCAGCGGGCATGTGCTGCTGGTACCGTACCGGCATACCGCATCGCTGGCGAAGCTCGAGCCGGATGAGGCGGGGGAGTTGATGCAGATGGCGCAGAAGATGGAGCGGGTGCTTCGCGAGGTGTATCGTCCGGACGGAATGAACCTGGGGCTCAACCTGGGAGAGGCGGCAGGGGCGGGAGTCGCAGAGCACATGCACCTTCATATGCTGCCACGATGGTTCGGCGATACCAACTTCATGACCGTCACAGCGGAGACTCGCGTGTTGCCGGAGACGCTTGGGGTTACCTGGGAGCGGATTCGGACGGCATTTTCGCGCCTAAGCTGAGTTGTTGTCTCTGCGTCGTTCGCCGACACGTGAGCCCATGCGAGACGGGCAACAGGCTATAAAGTCATAGCATCTTAGTCACCAGGCTGTGGTTACGTTTAGGCCATGGTTTACGGGGACACCCTGGAGAATGACTATGTCCAATTTGTATGATGCAACGCCTTCTTCGTTACGGAAACCAGTTGAGCCGTCACGGTTTGCGCAGAATTTGACGATCCGTTCGAATCGTCCGGTGATGATGTCGGCTGGTCCGGCGCGCGCCGCCGCGCTTTCGAAGAGCCGCTTCGCTCGGCTTCCACAAGAACCAGAAGATGCACGCATGACGGGCGTGACCCGCTCGCTGCAACGCCGGTTGCTGGCTCTCAACATGAAGGGCTCGCGGCTTGAAACTTCTCTCCTGATCGAATCAAAGATTGCTTGAGAGCCTTAGCTTTCAGATGTAAAAAACGAAACACGATAGCAGTCGATACAGTAAAGAACGCCCGCCGATAAAGGCGGGTTTGCTGTTTCTGCCTGGCTCTTTTACGTGTTGTGATTATGGCGGGTGTGCTCGCCCGGATCGGGGACGCGCGTGGCTTCGAAGTTTGTGATCTTCCAGGCACCCGAAGGAAGCTGCTGATAGACGCGCGTATAGCGAAAGGTTCCCTTCATATCCGCGCCATCGTTGGTTCCGGCCAGTTCCGCGCGAGCGGTCACGATCGCCACATTTCCTACAATCTTCACCTTGGAGTCGGATAGGTCAAGCCGCGTCAAAGCAAAGCTGCGGTTGCGGGTGCGGTCCAGTTGCATCGCCTTGGTGTTGACCTGGCCGTTCCACGAGATGCCGACGTAGTCGTCCGAGAGAAGACGGTCCATCGCAGGGACGTCGGCGGAGAGGGTGGCGACCCGCCACTGCTGCTCGAGCTCGGCAATCTCCTGCCTGGTTTCCTTGTGTGGGTGGGGCATCCAAGCGTGCGCGCGAGGGAGGCAGATCGACAGCGCGAACGCTATGGCGACGACCGAGCAAAGACGCGAAAGCGGCGACAGGCGCAACATGGACTTAGGCGGATACTAAGCCGAGAGAGCGGCGGAGTCAAAACAAAGCTTGGTGAGCTCGCCTGACTTTTGGATTGTGCGCGAATTATGCGACGGCCGTAAGACTTTCCATGGAACGTTCGCGCATGCGCTGGTAGAGGCCGCCGATTGCATGCTCCTTGAAGTGAGGCGTATTGCGATGAGCTTCAAGGGCCGCGTCGTCGATGTACTGCTCATAGATGAGCACGGTGCAGGCGTCGCCGGAGACGAAGTGAGCGATGTAGCTCACGCAGCCGGGCTCCTCGCGGGAGCCCTGCGTGAGCGCGATCAGGTGCTGCTGGATGGTGTCGTGTTCGGTTTCTTCAAAGCGCATGCGAACGGTAAAACTCAGCATAATATCTGGATTCCAGGTGAGGCTGTGGGTTAGGCGCGCAGAAAGTCTTCGAACGCTGGAAGATTGATGGTCTGGGTGCGGTCCGGACCGGTGGAGATCATACCGATCCGGGCGCCGGTATTCCGCTCGATGAACTGCAGGTAGTCCTGCGCCAGCTTCGGCAGCCTGTCGAACTCGGTGATGCCTTCGGTCGATTCGTGCCAGCCCTTTAGCGTCGTGTAGATCGGCTTGATTGATTTGAACCCGCGTACGTCGGCGGGAATCTGGTCGGTGATCTTGCCGTCGATCTCGTACGAGGTGCAGACGGGGATCTCGGCGCATTCATCCATGACGTCCATCTTCGTGACCACCAGCCATTCGGTTCCATTGATCATGTTGGAGTAGCGAAGGAGTGGGAGATCGAGCCAGCCGCAGCGGCGTGGACGGCCGGTCACGGCGCCGTACTCCTGGCCACGTGCGCGCAGGAGGTCTGCGGAGTAGCCGTCGATTTCCGTGGGGAATGGGCCTTCGCCGACACGAGTGACGTAGGCCTTGGTGACGCCGATGACGGTGCCGATCTTGGTCGGACCGACGCCGGTTCCGGTGACTGCGCCGCCTGCGGTCGAGGATGAACTGGTGACGAAGGGATAGGTTCCGTGATCGATATCGAGCAGCGCACCCTGCGCACCTTCGAACATCACCTTGTCTCCGTTGGCGATGGCTTTGTTCAGAAGCTCGGCCGTGTCGGTGACGAAGGGGGCGACCTGTTCGGCGAGACGGGCGTACTCCTCATACATCGCGCGCGGATCGAGCGGTTCGGTGCCGAAGAGCGCGTGTGCAATGGTGTTCTTTTCATGGCAGGCGTTCTGGATATGGGTGCGGAGCAGCGACGAGTTGAGGAGGTCCACGACGCGTAGGCCGTTGCGATGGATCTTGTCTTCGTAGGCCGGGCCGATGCCGCGCCGGGTGGTGCCGATGGGCTGGCGGCCGGGAGCGGTTTCAGCGGCGAGCTCGATCATCCGGTGATAGGGCAGGATGACCTGGGCGCGGTTGGAGACGAAGAGCTGGCCGTCGACAGGAAGACCGGCTTCACGGAGCTTCTTAACCTCACCCAGAAAAGCCGCGGGATCGAGCACGACACCGTTGCCGATGACGCCTTTGCAACCAGGCCGCAAGACGCCGCAGGGGATCAACTGGAGCACGTACTTTTTGCCGTGAATGATGACGGTGTGGCCTGCGTTGTGGCCGCCGGCGTAACGGGCTACGACGTTGAACTGCTCGGAGAGGACGTCGACGATCTTGCCCTTGCCCTCATCGCCCCATTGGGCGCCGAGGATGACGGCGGACTGACGCTGGATGTTGCTCACTTGTGGGGTGCTCCAGGAAAACTTCCGGTGGGAGTGCGCGTGCGAAGGATTGAACCGCTCGCGCCCATAGCTGATTTTATACCGGCTGCCGTTTGAGGGTATGAGCTCGGAACGCGTACTCTGGTGGTCGTCGATCGATATACGATTCGAGGAGGATCAGAATGCGGGTTGCTGGAACGTTGGTGGTGGCGATGAGTCTCGGTTTGTTCGCGACGGTGGGTTGGGCGCAGACGGGTTCGGTCAGTGGTGGCCAGGAGCCTGCGGCGATCGACCCTATCTATACGGCGCCAGCGGCTTCGCTGACTCCGCAACAGATTGCGGGGATGCAGAAGCTGGGAGCGGATTGGCCGCAGCTGGGAAGATATCGCGCAGACAACGAGAAGCTGGGTCCGCCAGCTGCCGGGGAACAGCGCGTGGTCTTCTACGGCGACTCCATCACGGACGCGTGGGGGCGGCGCGGGGATGAGACGAAGTTCTTTCCCGGGAAGCCTTACGTGAACCGCGGCATCTCCGGGCAGACGACGGCGCAGATGCTGGTGCGCTTCCGGCAGGATGTTGTCGATCTGCAGCCGAAGGTGGTGCTGATTCTTGCCGGGACTAACGATATCGCCGGGAATACAGGCCTGTCGACGCTGAAGATGATTGAAGACAACTTCGAGTCGATGGATGAGATTGCAAAGGCGAACCACATCCAGGTGATTCTCTCTTCTGTGCTGCCGGTATCGGATTACCCTTGGCGGCGCGGGCTGCACCCGGCCGATAAGGTGCGCGAGCTGAATGCCTGGCTGAAGAGCTATGCCGCCAAGCGTGGCGGTGTGTACCTGGATTACTACGCGGCGATGACGAACGCGGACGGTGGCCTGGACGCGAAGCTTGCCTCGGACGGCGTGCATCCGACGGCTGCCGGGTACGCGATCATGGCTCCACTCGCCGAGAAGGCGATCGCGAAGGCGTTGGCAAAGTAAAGGAGCACACGGAGGGTACCACGCTCTTGATTTCGGAATCTGCTGGTATGTCTGCTACGGATTGGGTGTTGACCTCGCCGGGTTGTCTCCGATGCGGCGAGTGGCCCCGGATATGGTACCTGGATTCGTACGACGCTAGATGTTCCGTAAATGCAACACCAGCAAAGCTTCGACGAGCGGGGAGAGTGCGCTCTCAACTGGCACATCCATCACAAGCCCGCCAGCTGACTCGTATTCGTCTCATGGAACGTATCTCCTCCTTGGGATCGCCTCGGGCTGACCCCCGAGGCGCTTCGCTTTTCAGGGCAAAGCTTGTTAGTTCCCTTTGGGGCTCCTGGACTGGGTCCGGCCTTTGTGGAGGCGGTTCAGTATTGAACCCAGAAGGGGCGAGGAGAGGGTACAGGCTCTTATACTGGCGAAGAAGCTTGGTGGAGGTCCCGATTTGAAACTAGGGCTGGCGATGTGGGTGCTTTGCGCTGCAGGGTTGATGGAAATGAGCAGGGCACAGGTGGCTCCGCCGAAGCCCGCGACGACCGCGAAGACTGCGACGACCGCGAAGACTGCGCCGTCGGACGCATCGGCGCAGGACCAGACGACGACGCTGAGGGTTGGGACTTCGATCGTGCTGGTTCCGGCCCTCGTAACGACGAAGAACGGGCAGCCTGTCTTTACGCTGACTGCGGATGATTTTGAACTCTGGGATGACGGCGTACAGCAGACGCTGCGGCTTGAAGAGGACGCCGACAAGCAGCCGGTCGCGCTGGTGATTGTGGTCGAGGCGGGCGGCGAAGGAGCGACTCACCTGGAGGATTATGGTGAGATCGGGCCGATGATCGACGATCTGGTGGGAAGCGTGGAGCACACTGTGGCAGTGGTGGGGTTCGACAGCGAGGCGGCGCTGGTGCAGCCGTTTACGGGTGACCTGAATAAAGCCGAGCAGGCAGTCTACGGGATCGGTCCAGGCGATGGGAAAGCTGCGATGGTCGACGCGCTGGGCTTTTCGGTCGAGCTGCTCAAGCAACAGCCGCCGAAGTATCGCCGGATGATTCTGACGCTTACGGAGACGCACGACCACGGCAGCCACCTGAAGGTCGCCGACGCGGTGCGTGCGGTGAGCGATACGAACACCGCGATCTACAGCTTCGCCTTTTCGTCGACGAAGGCGGATGCCAAGGAAGAGGCGCACGGGTTCAACTCGAGTGAGCCGGGGCCGGAGCATGGGTGCTTCTCGCGTGAATGGACGGGCGATCCGAGCAAGCAGCCGAGCGTGGCGTCACAGGATTATGACTGCCTGGCAGAGCTGGCGCCGCCGTTGCGATTGGCCCGGATTGCCTTTATCGCGGCGGCTGGCGCGCTGAAGAAGAATGTGCCGGAGACGGTCGCTCATCTTACCGGCGGCGAGTACTACTCGTTCAGCAACCGCAAGAACCTGGAGAAAGGGCTGCAGGAGCTTGCAAATCACGTACCGAATCGCTACATGCTGAGCTTTCATCCGCAGAATCCGCACCCAGGCTTCCACTCGGTGGTACTGCAGTTGAAGGATCGGCCGAACCTCAGAGTGGCCGCACGAACAAGCTATTGGGTTGAAGCGGCGCAGTAAGACGGAGAACAGACTGCAGCCCGCATCGCTCCGGCTTGCATCGCTGCATCAGAGAGCAGGATCTTGTCGTAGCTCGGTTTGAACAGCTTTCGGGGTGCGGGCGCGCAGAGCCAGGAACGGGCGCTCGACCAGGTGATAGAAGAATCCCGCCACCATAAAGCAGGTGACGAGATAAGTGACGAGGGTCTTCCAATCGCGCTGCGCGGTGAGAGTGGGGAGCCAGGTGCGAGCCAGGTTCGCCACAAATTTGTGCGTGAGATAGAGGCTGAACGCCAGTGTCGCGACGAGCTTTGCCAAAGGAACTCTGTGACGGAGGAAGCAGTTATCGCTCAGTGCAGAGGCGACGACCAGGGCCAGGCCGAGCGAGAGCAGCGGAAAGCCGACGAAGGTGCTCCATGCAGCGGGGCCGGCTTGCGAAATAAAGCGGTTCTTGAAGAGATAGAGCGCGAATGCGATGACAGCTGAACCTGCCACAAGGGTCCAGTGGCCGCGTCGGGCGGCGTGTCTCCACCAGTTGGGGCGAAAGCGCTGGATGAGCGCCAGCGTGAGGCCCGCGAGTAGTCCGTCCATGCGCGAGTAAGTGGGATAGTAGATGTGCTCCATGTAAAGTCCGCCGGCATCGTCCGGACCGAGCGGCCTTAGCTGGTGGAAGAAGACCCAGCTTCGGGCCGCAATGCCGATGGAAACGAGGGTGAGGAGGATCGCGGAGGTGCGCTGGACGGATGGTCTTCTAAGCGCCAGGATGAGAGCGACTGGCAGAACGAGGTAGAACTGCTCCTCGATGCAGAGAGACCATACATGGGTGAAGGAGGGATTGTTGTCGAAGCTGAAGAAGAGGTTCTCGGTGAAGGTGAGGAGCTGCCACAGTGGTGCGGGCGGCCCGGCTTCGCGGCAGGCCGGCCATAAGAGATAGAGCGCGACTACCGTGAAATACAGCGGCAGGATGCGGAAGAGGCGCCGGCGATAGAACGGCCAGAGGATCGGATTGCCGGTTGCGTGAGCTTTGAGCAGCTGAGCGCCGATCAGGAAGCCGCTGAGAACAAAGAACAGGTCCACCCCGGCCCAGCAGAACTGGGCGACCGGACGAAACGACGGTGAGAGCCACCACTGCAGGTGGAAAAGCATGACGCCGAGGATCGCGAGGGCGCGCAGCGTATCAAGTCCTGCGAGACGCAGAGCCTGGGAACGCGGATGAGTTTCGTTTGGCAAGGGGCGACCTTCGCGGGCGAGGTCTTACGAGGGTAAATCGCGGCTGGATACGACGTTCTGTTCTGATATCGCAGGACTCTGTCTCGTCAACCAGGATGAGCGAGGGACATGACGGCGATGGAGATGCCGATCACCTCGTTGTCTTCGTCGAAGGTCGGTTGGAAGGAGATCGCGAACAGCCTGTCTGGATCTCCGGGGATGGTTGAAGGTTTGGGAACGATGATCCCGGAGATTGCTTCGCCGGCAAGAGCCTGCCGCAGGATGGGTTCGAACGCCGCAAAGACTTCGGGAAGAACGTCGGCGACGGTGTGGCCAATCAGGAGTTCGGGTGCGGTGTCGTGGAAGTCACCAAGGCGCTGATTGGCGCTGATGAAGCGAAAGTTGCGGTCGAGCAGGCCGAGAGCCACCGGAGCACTGTCATAGAGGGCCTGGAGCTGGGCAAGACGGTGTGGCCGGGGAACGTCCGGCTTTCTCACTGAAATTGGAGGTCGCCAGGACCGATCGGCCAACACCAGGGGAAGATCGTCTGCCGGCACGGGGCGGCCCAGGAGCCAACCTTGTCCAACATCGCAACCGAGGTCTTTGAGCAGCGCAGCCTGTTCTTCGGTTTCGATTCCTTCAGCAATGGTGTTGAGGGAAAGACTCTGTCCAAGACCGATGACGGCGGAGACGATCTTGCGCGCATCGCGGGAGTCGACCATCGCGCTGACGAAGCTGCGATCGATCTTCAGATCGGTGAAGGGGAGCGTGGACAGGTGCCGGAGGCTGGAGTAACCGGTGCCGAAGTCGTCGAGGGCAAGCCTGCAACCGAGTTCGCGAAGTCCGCCCGCAATCCGGCCCGCCAGTTCAAGATTTCGGACCAGTGCGGATTCGGTTACTTCGATGATCAAGCGCCGGAGATCGAAGTTGGATTCTTCGGCGGCTAAGCGAAGTTGCGCAGGGAGGGTGCTGTAGTGAAGTTGAACGGGAGAGACGTTAATCGCGAGCGTCATCTCAGGCGCGATCACGGCGGCGCAATCGGTAAAGCTCTGAATGAGGATCTGTTGCGTGAGCTCGCCGATGAGCCCATTCTCTTCGGCAAGTGTGATGAAGTTGGTTGGAAGCGTCAGACCCCGGCTGGGATGATCCCACCGGGCAAGAACCTCAAAGCCGACAAGTCCGCCGGTGCGCAGGTCTACCTGGGGCTGGAAGACGGGCAGCAGCGCATTGGAGTTCAAAGCTTGAACGACGTCGTGCAGCGTTGCGAGCATGGACGGTACTTTGGGGAGGATTTGGAGTTCCCGCGTGAGCGGCTCGCGTAAGCGATTTTAGCCCGTGAGGAGCTTAGTGCCTGGTTTTGATCATACTCAAACTTTGGTGATTTATTTCTGGTTAGAGAATAGTACGGAAGTGGTATTTCTGCTTGTCCTTTATGACGTATTCCTTGTCGACCTCCAACAGCCCGCGACAGGCAGGGTGAGGATGCCGGTACCTCTGGCAGCGAGCCACGGTCTATTGCTTCCTTGAGGAAGGGACCTTGAGCCATCACTCCTAACGAGTTAGTTGACAGCAGCGGCGTGGCGAGCCACAATCTACTAACTGATTAGGAGTCAAGCGATCATGACGATTGCGGGGACGAAGAAGGAAGGGCTCACGCCGCTGGAGCTCGAGATCATGCAGGTGCTTTGGAGCCACGGCTCCGACGGCGGATGCACAGTGTCCGAGGTGCAGCCGAAGCTGCGGGCCGGGCTCGCTTATACGACCGTGCAGACCATGCTGAACGTGTTGCTGCGCAAGGGTAAGGTCATGCGGAAGCAGGATGGACGCGCCTTCCGCTATAAGGCGGCGGTCAGCCGCGAGCGCGCAAGCGGGGGTGCGCTGCAGGATCTATTGCGACGCATGTTCGGTGGATCTCCGGAGGCGATGCTGATGGCGATGGTGGATTCGCGCCAGATTACCGCTGAGGAGCTGGAGCGCGTGGCCAAACGGCTTGCGGAGGCGGAGCGCACGCAGGCTGAGCACCAGCAGGCTGGGGACGGCAAATCGTAATGGCTGAAGCGAGGAAGCGGGTGAACGACGCCTTGGCTCGGCTGGAGGCTACGATCAGGGCTCTGGCAGGGACGTGGAAACGGTTACAGGAGACTCCTGCAAGGTAAGTGTGGGGCAGTTTGCGCGGCGGACGGGCGACGCCGGTATTCTGGATGCAGATGCCGGAGCTGCCCGAGGTCGAAACGGTTGCCAATGGAGTGCACGAACGAGTGCACGGCCAAAGGATTGAACGAGTCTGGACGAGCGGCAAACCGCAGACGTTCAAGAGCCCGGAGAGCGAGATCGCCGACGTATTGACAGGGGCGCGGATCGAGCGCGTGCGACGCGTCGGCAAAACCATTGTGGTTTCGCTTGCGCGTGAGAACCAGGCAGATTCGACGATTTTTGGCTCCCAGACTGCACAGCATCAAGATTCAAGTGTTGTATCGTCAGCAGAGTTCCTGGTTCATCTGGGGATGACGGGCCGTTTGCTGGTGTCCGCGCCGGCTGTCGAGGTGCCAAAGCATACGCATGCGATCCTGAGCCTGAGCGGCGGGAACGAACTGCGGTTTGTCGATGCGCGGCGGTTTGGACGGCTCTCGGTACGGGCCTGGGAAGATGAAGCATACGGCGGCCCAGGGGTGGAGCCGCTCACCGTCGGTGAAGACGAATTTGTCGGTCTCTTCAAGGGGAGAAAGACGCCGATCAAGGCTGCGCTGCTCAACCAGTCGCTGCTGCATGGGGTAGGCAACATCTATGCGGACGAGAGCCTTTTTCGCGCGGGCATTCGGCCGCGACGGCAGGCCGGGAGGCTCACGCGCAAGCAACTTCTGCGTCTGCGAGACGCACTGAAGGTAGTGCTGGCTCACGCGATTGAGCTGGGTGGATCTTCGGTATCGGACTACGTGGATGCGGATGGTGTACGGGGCTTCTTCCAGTTGGAGCATCGTGTGTACATGCGCACGGGGCAGCCTTGTCTCGTGTGCGGGGCTGCGATCAAGAAGATCACCGTGGGGGGACGCAGTACACACTATTGCGCGGTGTGCCAGCGATAAGTCCGGGCGCTACCGTGATGGAGGTAGCGTGCCTTCAGCAAAGCGGTTAGGTTGTTGTTGAGGATTAATGCATGAGGGCTTTGTTGATCTGGGCTGCAATGGGGTTGTGGGG
>CAXTNM010000088.1:0-17007 GCA_964245715.1 uncultured Acidobacteriaceae bacterium
TCCGACCCTTTGGTTCGTAGCCAAATGCTCTATCCAGCTGAGCTACGGGCGCACATTGCAATCACGGCAACTAAGTAAGAATACCGGAGTTTCGGGCTTGCCGCAAGCTTGACGAATCAGCAGTTAGGCGGCTGGCGCGGCTTCCGCAGGAGGCGCCGGCGGGGTGTAGAGGACGACCCGATCCGTGATGTCGAGGCCGGCGCGGCGGAGCAGCTGCGAAACCACCTGTTCGGTCAGCCGGGTGGAGTCATACTCGACACGGATGGTCTTCTCGAGCTCATTAAGGTGAACCTGGCGGATGCCGTAGACCTCGCGCAGGCGGGAGATGCCGAGCGCGGCCTGTTCGGTAGGGTTCTTGTGGTAGCGATAGACGACGTCAACTTGAGTCATGGAAGTAGTTTAGTGCAAAGCGAAGGTAGGGCACCGGCTTACTCGAGTTTGGCGAGATAGTCGGTGATCTCAGGGCTCGTCCAATCCTGGGCGCTGACAAGCTTGCGCCGAAGGATGCCGTTGCGGTCGATGATATACGTCTCGGGAATCTGCACGGTGCCGTAGAGCGCGTTAATGCGCTGGTCGGCGTCACGCACGGTGAGCAGGTCGACGTGATGCTGGACGAGAAAATGCTGGTAGACGTCGGGATCCTGGTCGATGGAAATGCCGACAACTGTAATCTGCGGGTTGCGGCGCTGCAGTTCAAGCAGGCTTGGGAGTTCTTCCACGCAGGGCGCGCACCAGCTCGCCCATAGATTGAGAATGACAATGCGGCCGCGAAGTTTTGCGAGATCGACTGACTGCGAACCGTCGCCGATGACGAACTCGGGCGCCGGCTTGCCGATATTGCCGGGCTGGTTGTTGCGGTCGCAGCCGATGACGGAAAGGAGGAGCGCGGCTGCGAGAGGGAGGGCCTTGGCCCAGCGTATGTGCACGTAGTAATCTCCGGCGGTGAGGACGATGGATGGTCGTTGCCTTATGATACGAAGTCGTGGATGAGACAAGCGAACGAACGGTGGATTTAGGCGAAAGATCCGGGGCGTGCGAGCTTTCGGTCGTGATTCCGGCGCGCAATGAGCAGGATGTACTGGGCGCTTGCCTGGCGTCGCTGGCCGCCCAGTCGGAGGCAGGCTGGGAGCTGGGCAAGGAGTGGGAGCTGATCGTCGTCGACGATGCCTCGACCGACCAGACGCGGCAGATCGCCGAGGGCGTGGCTGGGGTGACGGTGATTGAGGCTCCGGAGCTCGAAATCGGCGCCAGGGCAGGATTCACCGGCAAGACGAACGCCTGCTGGGCAGGTGCGCAGGCGGCAAAGGGCCGGCTGCTGGTGTTTACCGACGCGGATACGATTCACGAGGCGGGTAGCCTTTCGCGGGCGCGGCATGAGCTGGAGAAGTATGAGGTGGGGATCTTGTCGTACTCCCCGCGTCAGCTGACGACGGGATTCTTGCAGAAGATGCTGATGCCCTTGGTCTTTGCGGAGCTTTCGATTGCGTATCCGATGAAGCGGGTCAACGATCCCGCGGATCGAACGGCGGCGGCCAACGGACAGTTTCTGATGGTCGAGAGCGAAGCATACTTTGACGTCGGTGGGCATCGTGGCATTGGCCGCGAAGTGCTCGAAGATGTAGCGCTCGCGCGAGCCTTCAAGCGTGAGCGGAAGGGATTGCGCTTCCGGTACGGTCCGGATGCGCTCTCAACCCGAATGTACCGGACGACGTCTGCGCTGATCGAGGGCTGGACCAAAAACCTGGCGCTGCTGTTCACCAACCCGGTGGCCATGGCGCTGATGCGCCTGCTGGACTTCCTGCTGATCTTCGGCATCCCCCTCGTGACGCTGGTTTATCCCTTCCTGACGACGCTGCAGCGGACGCTGTTATGGGTAGTCTGGCTGCGCGTGCTCTGGCGTTTTTACGCGCGGGTGGCAAAGTCCAACTTTCCAGCCTCGGATTGTGCGCTTTCGGTCCTGGGAATCCCGCTCCTCGCATACCTGCTGGTGCGCAGCATGATGCAGGTAAAGTTTGCGAAAGTTGTCGAATGGAAGGGAAGAACGTATCGGACAGGGCTTTGAGAAGGATGATTCTCGTCATCTTGATCAGCCGGCTGCGAAGGGTGGACGGCCATGAATCTCGAAGGAAGTTCTCCGGCACGAGTCGCTTTAACCAGCGCCACATCGAATGAGGTAGGGTCAAACTATGATTTTGTTGACGCGCAAGGCGGAGTTTTCCGCCGCACACTATTACTGGAACGAGGCCTGGACCGAGGAGCAGAACGTGCGCGTCTTCGGCAAGTGCGCGAATCGCAACGGCCATGGTCACAACTACACGCTTGAAGTGACAGTCGCCGGAGAGGTAGATCCGGTCACTGGCTTCGTCGTGGATCTGAAGCTGCTGAAAGAGATTCTCGAGCGTGAGGTAGTAGGAGTCTACGACCATCGTCATCTCAACCTCGAGATCCCGGAGTTTGCAAAAGTGATTCCCACGACCGAAAACATCGCGGTCGCAGTGTGGCGGCGCCTCGACGGCAAAATCCCCAACGCGCGGCTGCACCGGGTAAGGGTGTACGAGATGCCAGATCTTTTTGCGGATTTCTTCGGCGAGTTCGAGGTAGAGGCCACGCGATGAAAGCATATCTCTCGCGTCGATACCGCTTCAGCGCCTCGCATCGGCTCCATGTCGACCATCTTTCCGTCGCAGTGAATCAACAGACGTTCGGGAAGTGTAACAATCCATTTGGGCATGGGCACAACTATGTGGTGCAAGTGACGTATAGCGGCTCGGTCGATCCTGTTACTGGAATGATCGTCAATCTTGCCGACCTGGACCGCTTCGCCCAGGACAAGTTGATCTCCCGCTTCGACCATATGAACCTGAATACGATAGATCTCTTTCAGGGAGTGGTTCCGACGACCGAGAATTTTGCGATCGCCATCGAGGGCATCTTCCGTCAGTTTTCTGATGCGCTCCTCGAATCCGTCCATGTCGAGGAGACAGGGAACAACTCCTTCGACTTTGCCGGCGACGCCCTCCCTGTCGCGGGCAGATACTAGAGAGGCACGAAACAGAGAGGCACGAAACTGTATGGCGACTGAAACCATTCCACTGACCACGCTTGAATCCGCGACCACGCAGGATCTCTACCGGGAACTTATTCGCCGCGTCGGCGAGAACCCGGAGCGCGACGGCTTGCTCCGCACCCCGGAACGCATGGAGAAGTCCATGGCGTATCTCACCAAGGGGTACGATCAGACTGTGGCCGAAGTCCTGCACGACGCGCTCTTCGACGTGGATTACGACGAGATGGTCATCGTCAAAGACATCGAGTTTTTCTCTTTATGTGAGCACCATCTGCTACCGTTCTTCGGCAAAGCGCACGTCGCGTATGTGCCGAATGGCAAGGTGATCGGGCTGAGCAAAACGGCGCGGCTCGTCGATGTTTTTGCCCGGCGGCTGCAGGTTCAGGAACGGCTCACGCGGCAGATTTCAGATGCGATTGAGGAAGCAATTCGGCCGCAGGGGGTGGCAGTCATCCTCGAAGCGCAGCACCTCTGCATGATGATGCGCGGAGTAGAGAAGCAGCACTCGCACACCGTGACGAGCGCCATGCTCGGCGTATTCAAAACGCAACTGCAGACGCGCAACGAGTTCCTGTCGCTGGTACGCAGCCACGGAAGCGGGCTCTAGTGGCGGAAGGTACTTCGGGTTCCGGGTTGAATGGCCTGCTGGTGCTGGATAAGCCGGCCGGGATGACGTCGCATGACGTGGTCTCGCTGGTGCGGCGTGCGACCGGCGAGAAGTCAATCGGGCACCTGGGAACGCTGGACCCGATGGCCACCGGAGTCTTGCCTCTGCTGTTGGGACGGTATACGCGGCTCGCGCAGTTTTTCGGCCAGGCGGAGAAGGAATACGTCGGCGACATCCGCTTCGGCTGGGCCACCGATACCTTCGACGCAGAGGGCACGGCGGTGGGCGAGCCCACCGAGCTCAGACTCGGACTAGCTGAACTTCGCAACCTGGCTGCACGCTTTCACGGCGAGATCGACCAGGTTCCGCCGGTATATTCAGCCAAGAAAATCGGCGGAGTGGCCGCGCATAAGCTCGCGCGCGCCGGCTTGCCGGTGCCGGTGAAGCCCGCGCGGATCACCATTCTTCAATTCGAGGTAACGTGTCTGGTGGGCGAGACCGCATCTTTTCGGATGACTGTCTCGGCAGGCGGGTACGTGCGTTCGGTGGCGCATGAGCTGGGGCAGCTGGCTGGGTGCGGCGCACACCTCTCCTCGCTGCGCAGGGTTCGTGCAGGAGCTTTCGGGCTCGCGCAGGCCATCACGGTGGAGCAGTTGAAGACTGCGGCAGACCGTGGCGACGCAGCCTGGCAGGAACTGCTGCCGCATCCGCGAACGCTGCTGCCGGAGTTGCCATCTGTCACCGTCGATGAACAGGTAGCCGGACGCATGCGCAACGGCATGCAGGTGAATCTGCCGGAGTTCGGCACAGCTCCGTTGGTGAAGGTGTTTACCGACCCGACGGAGCTGGTGGGGATTGCGCGGCGGATTGCGGGTACGTTGATGCAGCCGCATGTGGTAATCGGGTAACTACAAGCTGACGCGTACAAGGCTACGCTCGTCTGCCATCACGGATCAGTGGATGACGTTCCTCTAGGTCATTTCTTCAAAAGCGGTTCGACATAGGGGAGCAGATTCTGCGCCACGATGGCATTCCCCTGGTCGGTGGCGTGGATGTTATCGGCCTGCATAAGACCGGGAACGCCGTAAACGTTCTTTAGGATGAAGGGCAAGACAGGAACTTCGTATTTGTGTGCGAGGGTGGAGTAGTTCGCGGTGAACGCGTTGACGTAGTCGGCGCCGTAATCGGGCGGGAGCGTGATCCCGGCGAGTACAACCCGGGCGTCCGCAGCTTTCAGCGCTTCAATCATGTGCGCGAGATTGGCGCGCGTGGTCTCCGTCTTGAGGCCGCGCAGACCATCGTTCCCGCCGAACTCGAGCACGACGACCGCAGGATGGAGCGCGATGACTTCGGACAGGCGGTCAACGCCGTCCTTGGTCGTGTTGCCGGAGATGCCTTCGTTGACAACGCGGTAATGATAGCCGGCCTGATCAAGGTCCTTCTGCAGGAAGTCAGGGTACGACTGGCCGTCGTCCGCGCCATAGCCGGCGGTAAGCGAGTCGCCAAAGCAGGCGACCACTGGCCGTCCATCCGCAGCGGTTTGCGGCGTGCTGGAGCTTGCGATCGCAGGCTGCGTATTCAGAGCATCCCGGTCGGTGGGGGAGGGCGCGTCCGATCGACAGCCGGAGAGGGGCAGGAGCGTACCCGCTACTATAAGGAAGACGAGAGAATGCTGCATACCTTCAAAATACCAAAGTGGAACGCGCGGGCGGTCGCCAAGGTTGCCGTAGATTGGAGCGAGGACGCGTGCGGCAGAGGAACTTGGACGGATTGAAGAACGACGGGGTGGGCATGATTGAAGTTACGGGGCTGCGCAAGTCGATCAAGAACGGCAGCCGGACAGTAGATATTTTGAAGGGAATCGACTTCACGGTGCCGCAGGGTCAGTTCGCGGCTGTCATGGGGTCATCGGGTAGCGGCAAGTCGACCCTGCTCGGATTGCTCGCGGGGCTGGATACGCCGACGTCGGGGCAGGTCTCGCTCAACGGGGTGGCGATCTCCTACCTCGCCGAAGACCAGTTGGCCCAGGTGCGTGGCAAGACCATCGGCTTCGTCTTTCAGTCGTACCAGCTGATCCCGACCCTGACGGCGCTTGAGAATGTGCTGCTGCCATGGGAGCTGAACTCGGACGACGGCAAGAGCGATGGGATGGCGCGGGCGCGCGGCCTGCTGACAAGCGTCGGCCTGGGCGACCGGATGGAGCATTATCCGGTGCAGTTGTCCGGCGGAGAGCAGCAGCGGGTAGCGCTGGCCCGGGCATTCGTGCTGCGACCCCCGATTGTGCTCGCCGACGAGCCGACCGGGAATCTCGACACGGTGAACGGCGCCGCGGTCTTGGAACTGCTCCTCAATCTCAATAAAACTGAAGGAACCACGCTGGTGCTGGTGACCCACGACCCGGTGCTCGCGACCTATGCGGATCGCAGGATCGTGCTGCGCGATGGTCTCGTCATCCAGGACGAGATGAACGCGGAAAAGGCAGTGCTTTCGTAGCTTTGTTAGGAGTTTGATGGCTAGTCTGTCGTATCGTTCTGCTTCGAAGATTGCCTCGCGCGAGATGCGTTCGTCGCGTGGCAAGTTCTTCTTCGTCATCCTGTCGGTCGCAATCGGCGTGGCGGCGCTGACCGGTGTCCGCGGCTTCAGCTCGTCCTTCCGTGCAACGCTGCTGAATCGCGCACGCTCGATCATGGCAGCCGATCTTTCCGCACGGATGACCTCGCAGGCCACGCCCGCTGAAAACGCCGGCCTCGTGGAGATCCAGCACGAGGGCGTTCAGATAACGCCGGTCACCGAGTTGCTTTCGATGGCAAGCTCCGCGAAGACCATGGACCCGCTCCTCGTTTCGTTGAAGGCGGTCGATCCGTCAGCCTACCCCTACTACGGCAATGTCGATCTCGAGCCTGCCGGCAAGCTCTCGAATGTGCTGACGCCGGACACGATCGCGGTGGCCGATGACCTGCTGGTGCGTCTGCGTATGCAGGTCGGGGACGAGCTGAAGATCGGCAACAAGACCTTCCGGATCGCGAGCGTGGTGGTGAATGAGCCGGATCGGCTCTCCGGATCCTTTGCCGCCGGTCCGCGGGTGTTGATCTCGCGCGAGGGACTCGAGGCGAGCGGGCTGATTGCTCCGGGTAGCCATGCCGGGCAGCGCTTCCTGTTCAAGGTTCCGAAGCCAAAGAACGGTGCGCCCATCTCGGACGAGGCCGTTGCGGACCTGAAAGCACGGCTCATCAAGCTGCTGCCGGAGGCGCAGGTCGTCGACTATCGCGAGACCAATCCGGCGCTCACGGCGGGGCTCGACCAGGCGACCAGTCTGCTCTCGCTCATGAGCCTGGTGGCGCTCGTGCTCGGAGCCGTCGGGGTCGCAATGGCCATGCGCGCACACCTGCAGCAGCGGCTCGATACGATCGCAATCATGAAGTCGCTCGGCGCAGGCTCCGGGCAGATCATCAAGATCTACCTCATCCAGACGCTGATCCTCGGCGCCATTGGCGGTCTGGTGGGTGTGTTGCTTGGGATCGGCGTGCAGATGGCGTTCCCATACCTGCTCGCAAGCCTGATCAACGTGCGGCCAGAGCTGCGGATCGACCCGCATGCGATCTTCGCGGGGCTGGGCGCGGGCATGCTGACGACCCTGCTGTTTACGCTGCCCCCGCTCCTCGATATCCGCGGAATTCGGCCCATCCTGATCCTGCGCCGGGCCGTAGACGAGATCGATGAAGAGCCCGCGATGCCGCTTGGCGAGAGACTCAGGACGAGCGGTTCGCGAGTGCTGTTCGTGCTCGCTCTAACGGCTGGATTCGTTGGTCTGCTGCGGCTGCTTCACCTCATCCGCTTCACCTCGGCAAGCAGAGCCGCGCTCGAATTTGGCGCGTGTGCAGTGGTTTCGCTTCTGGTGGGGCCATGGATTCCACCAATTGCGCGGATTGCACGCATGCTGCGGAAGAACGTAGTTCAGATCTTCGCGTTTCTGCTGATCCTCGGAGGATTGTCGTTCATCGCTTCGCGGGTGTCGGATTCGGAAGACGTCGGCAAATGGTTCTCCGTGGGGTTGGTGGCGGTGCTTCTGGTCTTGCTGGTCGCGTCGTTCCTGGTGCTGAAGGCGTTGAAGCTCTTCCTCACGCGAACGCGGCTGCGGCTGCCTTCTGCGGTACGACATGGGCTTGCCAACCTGTACCGGCCCGGTAATCCTTCTGCCGCGCTGCTTGCTGCCCTCGGGATGGGCGTGATGCAGATCATGCTGGTCTTCCTGATGCAGCATGCGGTCGTACGCCAGCTGCACATCTCCTCGGCGCCCGATCTGCCGAACATCTTCCTGGTCGACATTGCGAACGATGAGGTCGCGGGCGTCAAGAAATTGCTCGAGAGCTCAACCGCCGTCACGGCACCGCCGGAGCTGCTACCCGTCGTGACGTCGCGGATCGTGGCGCTCAACGGGGTGCCGGCTGCGGAGATCAAGACCAAGAACTTCCCTCGGCGCATGCTCAACTCCATCCAGCTCACCTGGGCAAACGAGGTGAAGCCCGGAACCACGGTGGTCGACGGGCAGTGGTGGACCGAACGACAGATGGAGAACGCGGACAAGTACCCGGTTGTCGCCGTGGCAAGGCACCAGGCGCAGCGGCTTGGAATCAAGGTCGGTTCCACCATCAGCTTCGCTGCCCAGGACCAGCACTTCGACGCGAAGGTCGTGGCGCTGATCCAGGCCGATGGGCAACATGCCTTCAGTCGCGCGGAGTTCATTCTGCCGGAGAAGTCGCTCAGTGGCCTGCCGGTAGTCTGGTATGGCGGCGTGCATGCCCGGCCAGAGCAGGTTGCGCAGTTGCAGCGTGCGCTCTATGCCGCTTACCCGACCGTGACCGTGATCAACGTGGCGCAGGCGCTCGAGACGATCCGCGGGGTGGTGGTGCAGATCATCTATGTCGTGCAATTCTTGGCGGCGTTCTCCATCTTCGCAGGTGTGGTGATCCTGGCATCAAGCATCGCGGGCACGAAGTACAGGCGAATTCGCGAGGTTGTGGTCCTCAAGACGCTGGGTGCGACGCGGGCTCGCATTGCCACGATCTTCTCAATCGAATTCGCGGTGCTGGGGCTGGTGGCCGGGGTCGTCGGCATCTTCTTCGCGAATATCGTGGTCGCTGGATTGCTGCGAGCGCTCGGGGTGCCGCGTGTCGTCGAGTGGGGCTGGAGCTTTGGCGCGCTGGCGGCGACGGCTGCCCTCACGGTCGTGACCGGCTGGGTGGCAAGCCACCGGATCCTCGGGCAGAAGCCCCTTGAAGTGCTACGCGAAGAGTAGCCTCTAAGCTCAGGGACAAGCCATATGGCGGCTCCGAGTATCATGCTGACCGCCACCTTCTGCTTGCACCAAACTATAACGCGGCGATCCTGACGCTTCCATCAGACGTGTGCACCGAAAGGGCAACGCCGCCGCCGTTCAGGTGTCCGGCGATGTGATGGTCGGACAATTCCTGGGTCGCGTATCCATTCAGCTTCAGCGGCAGGTCGCACTGGATCGAACCATCGTTCGCGCGGACGTCGAGATCCGCATTCATAGCACGCGGCAGCCGAATAGACACCCCGCCGTCCGCACTCGAAACCTCGGATGCCTGTGTCAGCTGCGATCCGTCCGCCAGGGCCAGCTTCAGGCTGCCATCTTCGGTGTGCATCGTCACCTTGTCGTATTTGCCCTCAACATCCACGCTGCCATCGGACGATCGTGCCTCGAGCTGCCCGCTGGAATGATGAATGTTTACAGAGCCATCGGATGTACCGGCATGGATGGTTCCATGCACGTCGTTCAGGGTCACGCTGCCGTCCGAGGAGCGAACCTGGAACTCGCCGGTCAGACCGCGTGCATCGACGCTCCCGTCTTCAACCCGTACGTCGAGTGCAAGGTTCGAGGGAGTTTCAACGGTGATCTGCGTCTTCCTGTTTACACTCCAGCCCAGATGAAAGCCGAAGTTTGGCTTCTGTTTCAGCCGGAAGGTCACGCGATTCTGCTCCTGGTGCTCTTCAAGCACGAAGTCGCTGAGCTTCTGGTCGGTATGCACGCTGACGTGGATCGCCCGGCACCCGCCGCAGGAGCGAATCGAAACGCCGGCATCGCCTGTCTCAAGAGTCAATAACGGCTTCTGCGAAACCTGGTACACCTTGGACCAGTCATGGGCCGCATCCTGCGCTCCCGAAGCAAGCGGCAACGCACTGGCGGCGGCAAGAGACGAAACGATCAGACCACAAAGGCGCACGCTGCTGAGCTGAGGCATGGGAGATCTCCTTGCGACCTCTTACGCGTTGTGCGCCCGTGTGGTTCCCGAAAAGAGGGAGGAACCAGAAAAAGGCCCCTGCCGAAGCTCTGGCAGGGGTTCTCGTAGCTCCCGGCGGATCGTGCGCTACCGGGAATCTCTAATTCTCTGTCGGCTCATGCACGCGCTTATTGCTGGCCGAAGCCCATGGAACGTGTGAGCTCGAAGGTAATGAGGGTGCCCTTCGGCAACTCGGCCTGCTTGTCCTCTTTCAGGTAGAGAATGCCGCTTACGCCCGCTCCGACGCCCGCCCCGACCAGTGCGCCGGGTACACCCGCGACGACTCCGCCCACAGCGGCGCCTGAACCGATCGTCAACGCGAGTACCCCGGCTTCTTCCTTGCGCGGCTCCCGGTGAAGGAGCGTTCCTTCACTCCCTACGCGGACCCCGTGGTTGTAGTCGGTGTCAATCACCTCTGCATGGATCCCACGCAGGGTTCCATCCGGCAGGGTCACGCTCAGGGTCGTCAGATGGATGGAAGCCTGCCCGCTGATGCGCTTGCCGCCATGAACCTCGGTCACCTTGCCGCGCAGGGTCGAACCTGCCGGCACCATGACCACTCCATCCCTCATCATCGGCTCGGTGATCTCAGCAATCCATTCCGTGCCGAGCGGAGTCGTCCGGGTGGACAACGTCTGACCCAGCCGCACCTTCATCAACGTGCCCTCGGGCAACCGGTCCGAAGGTCCGGGCACACGCTCGACGACACCTGAATCCTGATCCGCCGGAGCCGGGCCGCCCGTGTAAGGCTGATAAGTTGAAAGCGGCACGGGTGTGCTGACCGCGACGACAGCAGCTGCCGGGCGCTGAGGGGTTGGCGTATACCGATCAACCGGAACGCCAGCCGTTTGGGTCGCGTTCTGAGCGGGAAGCGGCGCATATGGGTCGACCGGGACACTCGACGCCTGAACCGGCGCAGCTTGAGAACTGGTCGAGATGATGGCGTCATCCGGGTGACTCACCCCGGTCATCTGTGCCATCGCTGCTCCCGACGTCATCACCACCAACCCGGCCACTACTGTTCCAAGGCCGATCTGTTTCTTCGTCATCACAAACTCCTGGCTGCTGCGTCTTGCATCAGGCACGCAAGCCCCTACCAAACGTTAGCTGCGCCCCGTTCGCCTCGCCACCGTAATCCGCGGAAGGGAATCGCCGCAGCCAATACGCCGAACAATTCTCGTTTCAATCCGGTTAAGCGTTTGCCCAGAGCAGCGAAGCCGTGCTTCGCTTTGTTAGAATCGCCTCCAGTGACACCGAAGCCCGAGCTCATCTACTCCATTGCCGCCGCGACCCCCGGCTCCGCGTCCATTCCTGTCGATCGCCGCCCAAAACTCAACGACCGCCTCACGCACCGCATTGCGGCAAGCTCCGCCACCCAGCAAAGGACCACCATGACCTCCGCCAATACCGATATCGTCTCCATCACCGCGCGTGAAATCCTCGATTCCCGCGGCAATCCTACCGTCGAAGCCGACGTCCTGCTCTCGGGTGGCGCGCTCGGTCGCGCTGCCGTGCCCTCCGGCGCCTCGACCGGCGAACACGAGGCCGTCGAACTCCGCGACGGTGACCAGGCTCACTACCTCGGCAAGGGCGTGCTCAGCGCGGTGGATAACGTCGAAAGCATCCTCTCCCCCGAACTTGTAGGGCTCGACGCCACCAATCAGCGCCTGCTCGATGCGACAATGCTCGCGATTGACGGCTCGGAAAACAAGTCGCGCCTCGGGGCCAACGCCATCCTCGCGGTCTCGATGGCCGCGTGCCGCGCTTCGGCCAACGCGCTCGGTATGCCGCTCTACCGCTATCTCGGCGGCGTGAATGCCTGCCTGCTGCCCACACCCATGATGAACATCCTCAACGGCGGCTCGCACGCGGATTCAAACGTCGACTTTCAGGAGTTCATGATCATGCCCGTCGGCGCCGAGACCTTCTCGGACGGTCTCCGGCAGGGTGTAGAAGTCTTCCACACGCTCAAAGGCGTGCTCAAGAAGAAGGGTTACAACACCGCCGTAGGCGACGAAGGAGGCTTTGCCCCAAGCCTGAAGTCGAACGCCGAAGCCATCGAGCTGATCCTCGAAGCGATCGAGAAACTCGGCCTCAAGCCGGGTGAGGATATCGCCATCGCGCTCGATCCCGCGTCGAGCGAGTTCTACTCAAAGGAATCCGGCAAGTACACCTTCAAGAAGTCGGACAAGCGCGAACTCGACTCGCAGCAGATGGCAGATTTCTGGATCGACTGGACCAGGCAGTATCCGATCGTCTCGCTCGAGGACGGCCTCGCCGAAGACGACTGGGATGGCTGGAAGTACCTGACCGAGAAGATCGGCGACAAAATTCAGCTCGTTGGCGACGACCTCTTCGTCACCAATACCGAGCGGCTGCGCCAGGGAATTGAGCAGAAGTGCGGCAACTCAATCCTGATCAAGCTGAACCAGATCGGCACCATCTCAGAGACGCTTGAAGCGATTGAACTCGGCCGTCGCTTCGGCTTCACGTCGATCATCTCGCACCGCTCCGGCGAAACCGAAGATACTTTCATCGCCGACCTCGCCGTCGGCACCGGCGCCGGCCAGATCAAGACCGGCTCCGCCTCGCGCACCGACCGCATCGCCAAGTACAACCAGCTTTTACGGATTGAGGAGCAGCTCGGCCAGTCAGCCGAGTACCTCGGCCTCGAATCGATCAACTACTCGGAATAAGACACGGCATACAGGTCCCGGCGCAATCGAATTTTGACGGTTGCGCTGGGACCTCTGTACTTTAATCGAGTGAATCGTTTTAGCGCCGCCCTCCCCATGCAACGTCGACAGGCTTTGAAACTCGGAACCCTCGCAGCGGGCAGCACCCTGCTTCCACACGCTGCGCGTCTCTTCGCGCAGACCGCCAGCGCAGCGCCCTCGCCGACAGTGAGCACGCCCGGAATCTACCTCAACCAGGTCGGCTACCTGCCTGCCGCGCAGAAGATCGCGTCAATCGCGAATCTCCTGGCAGGCACTCCGCAGACCTTTCGCCTGCTCAACCAGGCGAACAGCGAGGTACTGACCGGAAGCCTTTCTCCTGCGCAGCTCGACCAGGCGTCCGGCGACCACATCGCCCAGGCCGACTTCTCGACCGTCACCACGCCCGGAACGTACACGCTGGTGGTAGGCGACCTTCGCTCCGACCCCATCGTCATCGCGCCCGACGCGTACAAGCATGCGCTCTATCTCAGCACCCGCGCCTTCTATGGCCAGCGGTGCGGCTGCCCGGTCGATCTTGGCGACGGCTACAAACACCCCACATGCCACACGGTCGGAGCCTACCATCCAACCTCCGGGCACGCCGGTCACGCCAAGCATCTCGGCGGCTGGCACGATGCCGGCGACTATGGCCGCTACGTCGTCAACTCCGGCATCTCGACCGCAACGCTGCTCTACGCCTTCGAACTCTATCCCGACACGCTCCGCAACCTCCAGCTGGATATCCCGCCGCATCATCGCCATCTGCCCGATATCCTCGCGGAGGTTCGATGGAATCTGGATTGGATGATCTCGTTGCAGGATAAGAGCGATGGCGGCGTCTGGCATAAGCAGACCTCCGAACACTTTTGCGCCTTCATCATGCCGGAGCAGGATCACCTCACCAGCTACATCATCGGCTCCGGCCATGCACCCTACAAGACGACCGCTTCGACAGCCGATCTCGCCGCCACCGCGGCTGTTGCTGCCCGCGTCTACCGCCCGTTCGATTCTCGCTATGCAGATCACTGCCTGGAGGTAGCGGAGAAAGCTTACATCTGGGCCGTCGCAAACCCGAGCCAGCCGTACCAGAATCCTCCCGGGATCCTGACCGGCGACTACGGCGACAGCCATCTCTCCGACGAACTCCTCTGGGCGGCAGCCGAGCTCTTCCGCACCACCGGCGACCTCCAGTACGAGGCCCGCTTTCTGGCTGAATTCGCCGCCGGAGCTGTTCGCCTGCAGATGCCCGAACCGGTTTGGGGAAATCTCTTCTCGCTCGGGTGCTTTGCCTATGCGCAAGTGCCAACAGCTCAGCCGCTTATCGTTGAACTCATCCGCAAAGCCTTCCGCCAGGCAGCCAATCAACTGGTCGCGGCGAGCCAGTCAAACGGCTATGCCAACACGCTGGGCGAGCATGAATACGTCTGGGGATCAAACGGCGCGTGCGCGAACCAGTCCTTTCTCCTCTACCTCGCCGACAGGTTTGCGCCAGATCCTACCTATCGAACGACGGCGCTCGCGAACCTCCACTATCTCCTGGGACGCAACTGCCATGGTGTCTCCTGGGTAACGCATCTCGGAGTGCGCCCCTTCATGCATCCGCATCATCGACCGTCCGCAGCCGACGGCATCGTCGCACCCTGGCCCGGCATGCTCTCCGGTGGCCCCAACCAGCATCCCGGCGACCCCGCGGCGCATACCCTGCCGCAGATGCCGCCGATGCGCATGTGGCTGGACAATACCGAGGCCTTCTCCGTGAACGAGATCGCGATCAACTGGAACGCGCCCCTGGTCTTCCTGCTCACGGCTGCCAACGCAACCATCTAGCCTTAAGGAGGCCAAGTGGCAGGATCATCGAAGCGCAGCGCCGGCCTGTTGATGTACCGGCGACGGCTGGAAGCAACGGAGGTCTTTCTGGTGCATCCCGGCGGTCCTATCTGGGCGAAGAAGGACGAGGGCGCCTGGACTATCCCAAAGGGTGAGTACAACGAGGACGAGGAGCCACTTGAAGCCGCCAAACGTGAGTTCGACGAGGAGACCGGCTTCCGCGCTTCAGGACCGTTCCTCAGCCTCGGAGTCGTGCGCCAGAAGAGCGGCAAGAGGGTAACCGGGTGGGCCTTCGAGGGTGACGCCGATCCAGCCGAACTAAAAAGCAATACCTGCGAGATCGAGTGGCCACCGCGTTCCGGAATCCGCCTTACTATTCCTGAGATCGATCGCGGAGCCTGGTTCGACTTCGCCGATGCTTCTCGCGTCTTGCGGGTAGAACAGCAGCCGTTCCTCGAGACGCTCGAAAAGCTCCTCGCGGAGCGCTCAGCCGCCTAGCCGGGCATATCTTGCCGAGTCGCGTTTGCGCCAACTCACCAGGCTTTCCCCTTACAAAGCTCGTGGATGCGTCTCTTCATACACCTTCTGCACCTGCGTCACGGTCAGCTGCGTGTATCTCTGCGTGGTCGAAAGTCGTTCGTGCCCCAGCATCTCCTGGATCGCCCTTAGATCCGCGCCTTCTTCCAACATGTGCGTGCCGAACGCGTGGCGCAGCGTGTGTGGATGCACATCGGCGGGCAGCCCCCTGCTCTGCGCGATGGCCTTGACGATGCGTCCCACACTCCGCGTCGTCAGCCGGCACGTGCCGCGCATTCTCAGGTTCATCATCAACGGCCCAGCCGCGATCAGCGCGCCCTTGCCCGCAGCCACGAGCTTGGCCTCGCGGGACGGCAGGTACTCGCGCAGCGCCAGCGCCGCCGCATCGCCCAGCGGCACAAGTCTCTCCTTCTTGCCCTTACCCCGCACAAGCACGCAGTCATCGGCCCAACGCACGCTCTTCGTGTCCAGCCCACACAGCTCCGAGTTGCGAATCCCACAGCCATACAACAGCTCGAAGATCACCCGATCGCGCTCCGGCCACGCGCCGGCATCTTCCTCGGTCTTCTTGGCCGTCGGTTCGAGCGAGGTGATCACGCGGTTCACCTCTTCCATGCTCGGCACGCGCGGCAGGTGCAAAGGCCGCTTCGGTGTGCTCACCAGCAGCGCCGGGTTCTGCTGCACGCGCCCTTCCTTCGCCAGCCATTTGAACCAGCTGCGGATGGAGGCCAGCGCGCGCGCCGCACTTGCCTTGCCCAGGCCACGCCCGTACAGCACGCCCAGATAGCTGCGAATATGGAGGTGCTCCACCTGCGCAAGCTTTCCGCCAGTCCCAGGCGCCTCCCCCAGAAACTCTGCAAACGACCGAACCTCCCGCGCATAGGCCCGCACCGTATGCTCGCTCGCCCCACGCTCTGCGGCCAGTACGCGCAGAAAAGCCTCCGCCGCCTCCGAGAACTCCGACTTCGCTTTGGCTTGTGGCATGGCTATACCTTCTCTCCAGCACCCTTGCCGCGCGGGTGATGCATCCGGTGGACGGCCTTCAGGTGTCCCAGCGCTACGTGCGTATACACCTGCGTGGTAGCGATATCGGCGTGACCCAGAAACGTCTGCACGCTGCGTAAATCCGCGCCATGCTCCACCATATGGGTGGCGCAGCTATGCCGCAGGGTATGCGGGCTTGGCCTCGTCGCGGAAGACGCTCGCACCATCTCCCACACCCACTGCCGGGTCAGCTGCTTGCCGCGAACGCTCAGAAACATCCAACGCTGCACCCCATCTCCCGCTTTCGTCAGCGAGACCCGTCCACGCGCCAGGTACACCTCGAGCGCCTCACACGCCTGCCGTCCAAGCGGCACAATTCTCTCCTTGTCGCCCTTGCCCCGCACCTGGGCCCGCTGCTGGTCGAGCCGCACGTCTTCCACCCGCAGCGCGCAAATCTCTCCCACCCTCAGTCCGCCCGCATACAACAGCTCCAGAATCGCATGATCCCGCAGTGCAATCCCGTCCGCATCGGCCGCTCGCGCTGCGATGCCGGTACGTTCGAGCATCCCTGCCACTTCACTCTCGGCTAAGGACTTCGGCAGCACCTTCCAACTCGACGGCGTCTCCACATTCAGGGTCGGGTCATGCGCCACGCGCTTATCCATCAGCAGCCAGCGGTAGAATCCACGCAGCCCGCTCAGCTTCCGCGCAATCGACCTCGACTCGACCGCATGGCCCCGCAGATCCTCCAGAAACCCACTCACCTCACCCTGCGAAGCCGTCAGCAGGATTCCGTTGGGCTGCCCACTGCGCGTCTCGAGGAACTCCGCAAACTGTTCCAGGTCGCGCACATACGCCTCGACCGTAGCCGGACGCAGACCTTTCTCCACCTGCAGATACGCGGCGTACTCCCGCACCAGACGAACATTCCCCGCGCCTGTCTCATTTCTGCTCATAGGCCCATTA
>CAXTNM010000089.1:0-16598 GCA_964245715.1 uncultured Acidobacteriaceae bacterium
ACCTGGACGTCGTGAGACGCGCGTGAAACGGACACATAGGCAAAACGACGATTGATGAGTTCCGGATGCGCCTCTGTATCCATGTTTATCAGTACGCGTTCTGAAGTAAGCCCCTGTGAGCTGTGTGACGTGACGGCGTAGCCGTGGTCGAAGTGACTCATTTGAGTAGGGTCGAAGGTGACTAACCGCTCCTTATCGCCATCCATCCTCACCGTCAGCATCCCGTTCTGGTCGATTTTCTGGAGAGTTCCGAGGTCGCGATTGGCAACGCCTAACTCTTTGGACGGTGCGGTAAAGCTCAGGCGGTCTCCAACCGCAAACTCCCGCTCCAACTCGCGGTATACGTTTACGCCGTATAGCCGCGCAGGGTTGTAAGTGGCAGTTGTTCCGTTGTCTTTCTGAACGGTCAGCAGGTTGTCTTTGGGATCGGTAGCAACGACCTTCGTATAGCTTTGCTTTTCAATCCCGATGTCCTGACTGCCGCGCGGATAATATAGTACGTCGTTTACGGCATAGCGAGCAGCCCAGGTACGGTCGGCACCGGTCATATCGGAACGCGAAGCGAGTACGCGCATTGCATGATCTTCTGCGGCGACTGTGCCGAGGGTTTGCAGTTCGGAACGCACGGCCTGATTGATCTGACGGCGTGAGGCATTGTCGGGCGAGACGACAATGGTGTTGTCCGGGGTGGCAGCGTAGCTTCGTGCAATCGCCGCGATACGCTGCTGTGCATCGGCAATCTGGGTCACGCGGCCCTGCTGTTCCAGGAGGGCCACGCCCTCGGCGACTTCGCCACGCGACAGGTGCTCGACCGCTTTAAGCAGCTCCGGGGCTGCTCGTTGACGCACGATTTGATCTAGCTGGGTGGTCTTCATCCCAGCGTTGACCAACTGCTCGAAAGGTTTGCCCGCTTCGACGCCCTGATGCTGGCGGGTGTCCCCGATGAGCAACACGCGGTCTGTTGATTCGACTTTGGCAAGGAAGTCGCGGATCTGTTTCGTGCTGGCAAGACTGGATTCATCCACCATGTAAAGATGACGGTCCAGGTTTGGTTGGGCCGGACGGATGAGGAAACCCTGTAGGGTGTCGGCAGAGATACCGGCGTCGCGGAGCTGGTTGGCGGCGCGGGATGTCGGGGCGAAGCCTTCGACGACATAGCCGCGTTGTTCGGCTGCTTCACGAACCGATTTCAATAGGGTGGTTTTCCCGACCCCAGCCCTGCCTTCCAGCCCTTGCACGACATCGCGCGAGGTAAGAATCTCCTCGGCAGCGGACCTCTGTCCGGCATTGAGATGCTGCTGCTTTTCGGTATGTGCAACGGCAGCTTGTATCGACATGATCTGCTTGGTGCGACCCTGCCCCTGTTGCATTTGGCGCAATATCTCCTTCTCAGCGCGGATCGTTTCGGTGGTCGTGAAGCTCCTGCCTGAGTCGTGCTTTCGTCCAGACACAAGCTGGAACTCACCTATGGCAATGCGAGCCTCAAACCCGGCGCGAACTTCCGAGTACGTTGTTTCACTCATACCGCGTCGCAAAGCATCGCGGTAAAGATCGCGTTCTTCGGTAACAGCTTCGCGCTCGAAGCTGCGGTCGCGGGCGTAGGTGACGGCCTGCCGTGCGGCCTCTTGCGAACTTGCAGGATTACGCTCCTGAGTGTGGTTCTGAGCCCGAGTGCGTGCCTCTATCACCACAGTGTCCGCCTGGTTGCCGAATTGAGCGGCGATATGCCGGTGCGCCGCCAACACCTCGGCGGGTGAGTGAATATCTTTACGGTCACGGGTAGAGTGTGCGGCAATCTGCGCGGCCTCCGCACCCTGAAAGCCGGTCTTTTCCAGATGCTCGCGTATCTGTTGGCTGCGCGGACTTGAGGCGTCCAGATACTCCTGCGAGTAGCCTTTGATCTCCGGCGCTCCGCTACGGCCCGCTTCTATTTCATAGCCAAGCCCACGGAGCCGGTACGTCAATTCGGACTGATATACAGCCGTTGCAAACTGCTGCGACTCGAATAAGCCGCGCTCCTGCAGCGCGCGTGTCTGTCCTTTCTCGCTCTCGGTGACATTGAAGATGACGGCGTGCGTGTGGAGCTGCGGCGCGGCGTAGCCATCGACGGGGCGGGCGGTGTCATGTTCAAACTTCGCGGCGATGAATTCGCCGGTGGTCTCGGCGGCGTGGTTGCCACCGATGCGAGCCTGCGTGTAGCGCTCCAACTCGTTTAAGGCGACGTTGACCGCCGCGCGATGTGCGTCCCGTACCCGTTCGTCGCCTCCCACGAGAGCCGTGAGCGATATAGACTTGGGCGCTGAGAACGTGGCGTCCCACCCGGCACGGTGTTCGACCGGCGCGACAGCCTTTCCATCTGCGCCCTCATACCCCTGGACGATGCGATGGCGGACAAGCTGCTCGGCAGTGATGGGATGCTGGCCGTCCGCGAGCCGCGCAAAATGCTCTTCTTCCACGCCTCCGGCGAGGCCGAACTTTTCAGCCAGCTTGCCATGCCACTCTCCTAAAGCCCGGTCATCCTGTTTCCAATAATTCTGTTCCGCAGACGTGAACTCTTTCGCATGGTAGGTCTGAGCCTGCGCTGCGGATAGTGGTTTTGAGATGGTCAGCATGGTCAGTCCCCCAGAGAGAATCCGCTCTCAATCGGTTCGTCTTCGTCGGCTTCGGTGGTTACAACCGCTGTCAAGGTCACAGCTTTCGCGGCCTTCTTGGGGAGAGGCTTAGGCTCGAACGTGAGGTCATCGTCTTCCAGCGGGCGCGGTATGAAGGCAGGCTGGGTGGCGGGGATATTCCAATAGTCAAACGCGAAGCGTGAAACGTGATTACCCAGCTTCAAAAAAGCGTGCCTATCGGGAAGGCCGGAGATTTCCGAGTCCAACACCAACGGCTCCACCTGCCGCTCTATACTGAAATTATTGCCCGCACGGAGGCCAGTGGAGTGGGTTTCACGCAGGCGCTCAATCTCGATTTTGCCGATGGCGTTCGACACCCACTCGGCAGCCTTCGGCTCCGTGGTGCGCAGAAAAATCTTCGTGGTCGGTTGCGATAGCATGACCTCGGCCAAGTGGCCGTAGATCATTTCAAGTTGTGCTTTGCCTTGGAATCCAAGCACCAAAGGATTCTTCGATTTCCTATTCTCTGTGATCGCGGTGTGGAGTTGTGGCAGGCGTTGCAAACTTGCCAGCTCGTCCAGCACAAACCAGACCGGATGCTGACTAGCCTTCGGTTCATTGAGAAGGCGCAAGACAAGCAGGTCGATCCATAAACTATGCAGCGGCCGCAACGCCTCGCGCTCGCTCGGTTTCGAGGTAAGGAATATCCATCCCTCGCGATGTTCAGCCCACTCGGTAGCACTCCAGCTGCTGTGCGCTGTCTCTTCTTTCGGCAGCATTCGAAGGCTGTCTGCAATCAAGCCAAGGGAGGCAAGAACACCATTGCGTTGCTGTTGCGCGCCCTTCGCAATCATCATTGCCATCTCCGTATTCTGGACACGGCGGTCGATTTCATCAGGGTTCGCCATCCACTCGACCAGTTCTTGCGGACTCGGCTTGAAGGTCAGCAGATGGGCAAAGATCTTCTGCGGTGTCTCGGTGAAAAACTCACCCTTCTTGTCCGAGGTTGGCTGGTAGAGGGAGGCTGCAATGGCTTTGGCCTCGGCACGGCGGCGCAGCTCCTCGGAGGGCCCCCAATAAGGGCAGCGGGCATCCAGCGGATTCAGGATGATGTCTTTACTCGGGTCATAAAACCTTTGCACAAA
The DNA here is from genome assembly GCA_964245715.1 of uncultured Acidobacteriaceae bacterium. Lineage (GTDB taxonomy): Bacteria > Acidobacteriota > Terriglobia > Terriglobales > Acidobacteriaceae > Edaphobacter. The sequence goes on from CAXTNM010000089.1 coordinate 3,758, forward strand.
CTCGCAAGCCGGATCGTAGACGATGGCGGAGTGTCCCCGCTCTCTGATCTGCACAAGGAGCTGCATGATGAGTCGGGTTTTGCCTGTCCCCGTGTCGCCCATCAGCTCGATGTGCTGGCCTTCGGCACGCTGGGGAATACGCATGAGGTTCTTCGATTCGGTCGTTTTGAATCCGACACCATCGCCTTTGATGGCCTTGTTGAAAGCTTTCGGCGAGACCAAGACCGGCCCTTTCAGCAAGCGTCCATACTTCATCTCTTTCAGCCGTTGAACGTCCTTGCGAACGGCTAATGGAAGTTGCAAGAGGAACACCGCGAGACCGGACCACAACGGCACGCGGAAGATCGCCAGAAAGTTATCGTCGTCGAAGACGAAACGGCGCAGGTACTGATGGAGCGGTCTGTTTTGATACTTGACCTTCGCTCCCCGATAGAGGAAAACGACTCCCGAGGCATGGGCCGCTTGCGAGAGCGCGAGTGGAATCGGCTTGCCGATGGGTTGTGGCGTTGAGCCTGGCTGCACGTCGGCCTCCGCCACCGGCCGGATATGCTTTTGACGGTCGGCGACGGTCACGAGCTGGTAGTCGTTGCTCTGGCGCATCGTGCCAAGCACGCCCGTTTCGGCATAGCAGTCGAGGTAATAGCGTTGCAGCGGAGTCATAGCGAAAGCAAGGTGGAGGTAGATGGAGAGGCCGGCGACGAAGAGCGAGACGAAGATGGCTCCAAAGCTGTAAACGGGATAGTGAGGCGGGCGGACGATGGTTTCTTTGCGTCCCCATTGGGTGTCGGACATGTCTATTCTGTTGTCCCTTCTGTATAGCTGGCAAGCATGTCCGCCGCCGCTTTACGCTTGTTGGTTTTCACATACCGGAGCATCTCTTTGAACTGTTCCGGCGTCATCTTTTCTCCCCGCAATAACGGCTCCAGGGTGTTCACGAGCAACAGCCGAATGGACTGAAGCTCGGTGAACGCCGCGACTACCTGGGGGCTGCGCTGCTCCCGGATGGCGGCCAGCAGCACATCCCGCACCCATTCACTGAGCCATTGGCCGCGACTCTCTGCAATTTGTTCAACCTGGGCATACTCCGTCTCGGTCAACTTGGTGCTGGTTGTCTTGTGGCGGCTGATGCGGGCGGGCCGACGAAGAGCGTCCGGTGGCGAAATCTGGTGTGAGGCAGCCATTTCAAAGCTCCTTTCTAGGGGTAGCCATATGGCTACCGAAACGCGGCAAACTGTCGCGTTTCAACAAGTCTCTATATGGCTGCAAAAGTAGCCATACGTCTCCCTACTAGGGATGGAGTGTCAACATTCTTCCGGTGCGCAGCACCGTTGTGGCTCTGCCCCGGAATGAAATGGAGGATCATGCGCTTTTGGCTGCGGATGTCGAAGCCGCTACGGATGCTGGAGAAGGCTTCGGAGCCACAAGCTCGGGAGCCTCGGCAGCCGGAACCTTCCGAATCCGCAACGTCGAAGCGACCTTCCGGGCTTCTGGGGTCTTGAGGAAGTCCTGGAAGTCGCAGTCTTTGCTGAAGACATAGGCAAGAGCTTGTTCGACTACATCGTCGGCGCAAGCCCGGATGAAAGCGGCGTACTGGTCGACCTGCGTGGCAGTGGTGTCAGTGAGCCGAATGGATGCGCTGATCTGACGAGTTTGGACGACTTCAAGCAGTGGCATTGTGGTTCTCCTTTGAGTTGTGAACTGAAGCAAACTTTGTACGCGCAATCATCCGCTGTGCCGTGGCTACGATCTCCCGCGCTCTGGAGGAGCCAAGGGCTGTTGAGACATCGGCGGAACGACGGTCTTCCAGCATGACGATTACGTCCCCGATCGCTGAGCCATTCAGCAGCATGAAGCGGGCCGAAGCGATGTCGATGGTGCGTTGGGCGTAGTAGAGAGGGTTGGGCTTGTCCGAACGCTTTGAAGCAAGTGCCGCCGTCAGTTTGTCAGCATTTTCTCCGAGTGAAAGCTGATGTACTGCCCATGCCCAATCCTGTTCAGAAAATGTGTTCTTACCGCTGGGGTATGTTCTCGCAGCGCGGCTGACGGCTGGCACGCCATTCAGCAACGAAGTACCAAGCTGGAAGTCTTTGGGATGGTAGATGGACTTGCTCGGATACTCGACCAAAACTGGGTGGGCGGGGTTATATTTGCAGTTCACAAATCCCGGCACCCTGAGAACCCGGTTGCGGTCAGTGCAGGCGGAGTCTCCACCAAAGGCGATGACCAGCAACTTCAGCGTGTCCTCCTGCTGCTCGAAGTCAAAACCTTCGACCGTCCAAAGAGCCTGATACTTGCCCGGCGAAGTGGAAAGGATCGTGCTTGGAACGGGGACTGCAATGGACGCTCTCAATGCGGCGATACGCTCGTTACCTTCCACATCAATGTCGAGGTACAGACGCCGAACTACCGCGATGCAGTCCTTCGTCCTCTTGCGGCTGCCGGAGCGAAGTGGATTGGCAGCGACATAGACGTTGGCGCCGTTGTGGTTCTCATAGCGCAACCAAGCGAGATAACGTGGGTCGGTGGCCTGCTCCAACGTAACGATGCGCTGTGTCGTTGACGGGGGTTTCTCCCGTCGAAGCAGGAGAGCAATCGTCTCTCCTGGGTGGAAGCATCGAGTTAGGAATTCGTGTGCGGTCTGGGTATTCATTGCGGGTGTCTCACAGGGTTGGAAGCCCGGCGTCTACCGGGCTCCCCAGTTGATGGAGGTGAAGCGGCTTATTCGGCCGCTTCCAGATGGAGTTGGGAGTCTGCTTCCTGCTCCTCCGGGCTGGCCTTCTCCGCCCGGTCCAGCTTGAGAATCGAGTTCACCCGGATCTCCCAGATGGTCTTCTTCTGAACTGGCTTTTTGCCGACCTTCTTGGTCTCGTACTCCCGGCTGCGCAGCTCGCCTTCCACCTGCAGATGAGCGCCCTTCTTCAGCGTGCCGGCGAACTCACTGAGCTTGCCGAAGATCACGCAACGGTGCCATTCGGTGTGCGAGATGTACTGGCCGTCCTTCTTGTAGGAGCTCTTGGTTGCCAGCGAGAGAGTGGTGAAGCTGCGGTTGTCGTTGGTGCGAACTTCTGCGTCGTTGCCGAGGAAGCCGATGAGGGTGACTTTGTTTGAGTACATGGTGTATCTCCGTTTTGTTGAATTTCCCGATCTTGCTCGGGTCACTAAGAAGCGAAGTGGGCCCGGCTCCCAAGTGCCAAGCTCTGCATTTGCGGAGGGTCCGGCGAAGCTGGAAACCGTAACCCAAAGGGCGACGTAGTCGAAGCAGAAGAGCGCCGAGCCGCTGGGCGCCGGTTTTGGCCCCGAAGCAGTGACCGTGCAAAAGGAGGGATACGGAACGGAAGATCTCCAATGGACCGAAGTCACGCTCTCACTTCCCGGCTGCAGAAGCTCGCCCAAACCGCAACGAACCCTGCTGGCTAGAGTGCCTCGAAAGGATGGCCTCTCGCCTCTGCCGCAGCGTTCTTCGCCGCTCAGGGGCGACACGCAGAAGGCTTTTAGAGACAGGTGGGGCTGTGCCGCCGGAATGGGAGCATGAGGGAGCATCGGTAAGACCTCGGATACGGGTTGGATTCTCTAGTGTTTGGACTGGCGGTTAGGCTGCGGAGGCGCGATAGACCTCCTCGGTCTGGAAGCTCTGGTCTGCATGGCTGTAGCCGCTGACAGTAATCAACTCGCGCACGCGACGCCGGCCTGTATGGTCGCGCTCGCAATACAGCACGAAGTCGATGGCTTCTGCGGTCTCAGACCGCATGAAAGCGTGGTTCAGATTCGGCCTGGCACTCAGGGCAAGATTTGCGAGACGGTTCAGCGCATCCCACGCAGACTTTGCGTGGATCGTAGAGAGCGTTCCGCCGTGGCCTGTGTTCATGGCCTGGAGCAAGTCATACCCGCATTCGTTGCGGATCTCACCCATGATGATCCGGTCGGGACGGTGGCGCAAAGCGGCTGCTAGAAGCTCACTGGGGGTGATGGCAACTTGCCCCGGAATCTCGTCAACGGCCTCCCAGCGGACAGCATTCTTGTGGGAGACCTTTAGCTCTGCTGGCTGCTCGATGATGAGCAGGCGCTCTGTCTCCGGGATATGGTCGAGAAACGCCTTCATCAACGTAGTCTTTCCCGACCCGGTTCCACCGCTGATGATCCCGTTCTTCTTGTTGCCAATGAGCTCGACCACGGTATCCCGCACATGCTCTGGCATACTTCCCGATTCGATCAGTTCATCCGACGTATACCAACGGTTGAATTTGCGGATGGTCAGCGTCGGTCCATTGATGGACGACGGTGCTCCTACGACCGCAACCCGGGAGCCATCAGGCAGACGGGTATTCAGGATGGGATTCTGGGTCGTCAGGTCCTGGCCTAGTAGTCGCGCGACGCGCTCGATCGCTGCCTGCAACCGTTCATTGGTGTACGGCTCAGAAAGCGGGATATGCTGCACCACTCCGGCCCGATCGGCATAGACTCCGGTCGTACCGTTGATCATCAAGTCCGAGATAGAAGGGTCAAGCAGCAACACCCGCAATTCCTCGGGAAAGAACGGGAGAATGAGGTGATAACTCATCGCGCGTCTCCTGTCTTGGACTGTGGCGCTAGGCCAGCAACTGGCGCGGCAAGTCCCGGAGCAACCGGATCGACGGACATTCGGTTCTCATGGAACTCCGTGATCGTCATTCCAAGCGGATTGATGGTTTCGAACTGCGGGAAGATGTGCGCCTGGTCGCTCACCTGCTTGGGATTCAGATAGTAGGTGATGCTGAGCAGCCAATGTTCTGTCCGGGGCTCGCGCGAGTTCCGTTGAGAGTAGAGCTTATCGATGGTGACCAAAGCCGTCCCCTTGGAGATCGTGGCGTTCTGGACTGTCTCCTCGGACATGGAAGTGATCGTGACGTTCTTTACCTCCACATCGCTCTGCTCAACCTGTCCGCCTACCACCTCGGAAACAAGGTGATTCTGGTTATCCTGGCCCATCAGTTGCGAGGCCAAAGTCTGCGAAAGAAAGTAGTAGTTGAGCGGATACTTCTTCGCGATGGTGTCTCGGTTGAGGGTGTAGCGATAGTTAGCCCAATCGGTCAGGTATGTGCGCACTTCGCCTTCGCGTGGGCTGTAGTTGAGGTCGGTGTAAGCGATCGCCTGGGCGCGGCCCATTTCGTCGATGCGAATATAGCGATTCGCCGTGGGTCGATGTGCCAACGAGAAGATGAGACCGAATGCTCCGAGCAGGAGAATGGACTCGGTTCCGATGATGAATCGGCTGAGCTTCCGTTCCGCGTAGTGGGACGCATAGACCTCGTTCCCGATCTGATCGGTGAGAAGCGATTGCTCTGGGGTCAGTCTAGCTTCAAGGGGTAGAGTGGCGGTGGACATGGGGGGCCTGATTCCTTTCGTTTACAGCATTGAAAATGACGATGGCATAAACCAAGCCCGCAATCAACGACACCGCGAGCACTAGTACAGCAACTAAAGCGAAAGGCTTGGCGAGTCCAAGTCGATGCATCGCTTTGACACGCAAGAGAAACTGAAACATAGCTAGACGGCTCCCATAGCAATTGTTGAAGCAATACTTCCCACTGCTTTTGAGATGTTCCCAGCGGCTCCGGCGGCACCGCCGAAGATGGCCTGAGTCATACTTGGAATAAAGAGCATGTTGATAATGAACGCGATAAAGACCATGACGCAGGGAATCAGATTGGCGAGCCACATCTCCATCGAGTAGTTGCCGTTGAAGGTCTGCTGAATGAAGGCATTCATGAATCCTCCCCACACGAAGATGAAAGCGGCGGCAACTGCCCGAATCATCGCGAAGCTGATTAGAATATCGAGAAAGTGGAAGAACTTGCTCCGAAACGTCTTCGTCATGAGCAAAGGAATGAAAATGGGACCAAACAATGCGGTTACGCCATAGAGGATGAAGGCACTGCAATTAATGAGAAAGAGGATGGCGGAAGCCAACCCGAGAAGAATCTGCACAAGGAAGTAGCAAAGTATCTGAACAGGTGCGGTAAACGACGGCATTTGTGTCTGGTCGCCGGCAGTCTTGAGCAATTGAAGAAGCGAGTCCAGCGAGTTCTGATCGAAGGCTGCAACCATCGCCTGGGCGATGTACGAAAAGAAGTGATTGATACCGAAGCTGGCACCGGGGAACGGGTTGACCCAATAGGTCTCCAAGAGACAGCAGATGATGAGTTGGAGCAGGAACTTGGTGAGATCGCCCGCCTGAACAGTGTGGTGGTGCAAGCGGAAGGTCATGGTGGAGGTCTGCCAGATGATGACCATGCTGACGAGCATGAAGAAGGAGATGCAGGCCAACTCGGTCATTCCAAGCTGAGTGAGAGCCCCACCATTCTGTGTCGTCAGGTTGGTTAGATTGTTGGTGAACTGATACAGCCAATCGACGCCGGAACTAGTGCTCGGAAGGGCCTGTGCTAGTACAAGAATGGAAGTCATGGCGGGCGCTCTCTGGGGTTGGTGAATTGCGTTTCAGTCTGGGTTAGGGGATGTAAGTCTTCCAGGTCTTACCTTCATGGGCAGCGGCTGAAGTGTGCCGCTTCTTGTCTGCCTCAACCTGTTTTCGAAAAGCTTCATCCCTCTGCTTGAGGTAATCGTTGTCATCCTTTTGCATTTGAAGGATCGCGGCTGCTTTGGCAGTCGCCGCGGCTTTCTTCGCGGCCTGGTCGCGTTGATAAAGCACGGCACCGCCTATGACGGTCAGTGCCGCAAGGATTGCAAGGAGAATCTTCGTGTTGATCGCGTTCAGCATTCGCTCTCCGGATTAAGGCAGGTAGGTCGTCCAGGTGCCACCTTCGTTAGCGGCACTGGTGTTGTTCGTCGTGCGTTGCTGTTGCACAGCCGCTGCCGTGTTCAGGTCAGCGGCGGCCGCATTGCGCTGCTGCATGTTCGCGACGGTCATCTGTGAAGCGAGGCAGACGTGCATGGCGGCTTGTGCTTGCATCTCGGTTAACTGCTGGGCTTGGGCGGCATTCAGAAGATTCAATTGCTGAACCTCGCTGTTGGTCGCTGACGTTGTATCAAGTTGCTGGAGTGAAAGAGACGTGTTGGCGGTGCCGTTCTGGCTGCGACCCGCCCGGTACTGTCCGACTGCCGTAAGGCAGTCGGGCGAGACGGAATCAGACATCTCGATCATGGCAAGCTGCGAAAGCTGCGCGCTGTTGCCGACCGTCTGCCCTTGCAGGTAGGTGGTCGTTCCAGTGCTGACCGGCACGGCTGTTGTCTTCCAGGCTGTGATCGATCCGCTTGGCGAGTTGCTGTTGAGGGCAATGTTGATGCCCGCCGTCTCGCCGAACATATTCGCCACGTTCGCATTCTTGAGAGCATTGAGCGTCGTCTGCCACTGCTGTTTAGCTGAGAAGTGGGTTATGTTGTTCTTGAGCATGTTGTACTGCGACTCAAGGGTTGTGAGCTGCGAGACAAGACTTGCGTAGCTTGTCGGATCGAACACGATATCTCCGATACCGAATAGCGCAAAGCTTGGCGTAGCCGTTGCAAGCAACAAGCCGCCTGCAAGCAGGTACTTCCGTCGTTTTGTAAGGTTGAACTTCATAGAGGCTCCTAAGGGGTTAGGGTTCATTGCACTCAGAGCAGGTAGGGTCCATCCGCTCCGGAAGCATTTTGAAGTTGGTCACGGCTTCACTCACGCGACTGGGAATGTCAGCATAAAAGCTCACCGTGTCCATCACATCGCTCATATTCACCCGCCGCACCACCTGTCCGGTGCCATAGCCGACGGGAGTGGCTAAAGCGACGTAAAGAGCGATCTTGGGAATACGGGACTTCATCTATGCCTCCAGTGCCAGCGTTTAGAGGGTTGGGTCGACGCGATGCTGCGCGTAGGACGGAATCAGGATGTCGGTCCCGATATAGACACGAGCACGAGATCCTTCCTTTAGCGTGATGACCGGCAAACGGTTGAGGAAGTGATTCAGGATCTGTTCGCCTTCGTTCGCCGACTGCTCCGAAATGCCGTTCCTGATCTGCGTCGATGAGGAGAGGACGCTTCCGCTGTTCCCGATCTGTGCGAGACCCCCCAACCCGCCGACCGCTGCGGCCGCGGCGAACGCTTGGAGATATCCGTGATCCACCTTGGTAGCAAGGCCCGTCGTTCCTAATGGGTCAAGGCCGACGTACTTGTCCAGTTCAAGCGAGAAACCATCCGGGCATACGGCACGATGGAACGTCACGAACATCTTCCGCTGCTGAGCGTTGCCGACGCTTTGGACGGTGCCGATCAACCGTGTGCCCTGGGGCATCAAGAGTTGCTGATGATCGTGGGAGTAATAATCCGTCGTGAGCATGATGAGGATTGGCCCGGTTAGTCCGCCGTCGATGTGGTTTGTGACTACGCCTTCGAGGACCGTTCCTTCAAAGACTCGATACAGATTCCCCTGGTATCCATCGAAGTCATAAGAAGCCATAGGTTCGGCCTTCGCAGGAGTCTTGCCTTGGCTTCCGGACGCCGGTCCCACAGGGACAATCGTTTCTGTTGAGGCTTCAGTCGTTAGCTCCTTGTGTTCGGCCAAGACAGACGTTGCCGAGCTTTGCCCCGCCACAGAAGCCGCAGAGCTGGGGTGTGCAAAGTCGACGGCCACGGTATCGCTGTTCAAGGCGTCCTGATGCAACTTCTCCCGCTCCAGCACCTTCTGTTTGGCATCCGCCTGCGCCTGCGACACGTTGGAGGTCTGCTTGGGTGCATTGGAGCTGTCGCCGTAGATGGCTGACCGCTGCGCGGCAGTCATCTTGGGCGTTCCGTCCGCTTCTGGACCGGGCACGGCCTGTTGCTGCTGAAGCTGCTGCATCTCTGCCGCAAGCTCCTGCTGGCGCTGCCGGTCATCAGCATCTTTCCGGGCCTGCACCTGCTGCATGGTCTCGAAGCTCGACACCTGCTGCGCGTTTGCAGTCGAAGGGCGCATCTGCAAGGCAATTGCGGGAGCGGACTTCTTCTTGCCGCTTACAAGGCTGGAAATGTTCGCAATTCCGATCAAGGCAACGATTGCTATGAGCGCGATGACCACTGGCGTGCTCTTCTTTACCGGCCCGACGGCTTCACGTTGAGGCGGCACGGTGGCGTCTGGAGTTTGGTTGAGGTCTGACATGGCTAGTTCTTCTCCTCGCTGCGGTGAAAGTCCACACGCTTCTTGCCGATTGCCAGATAGCCGTTCTCAAGCTGCTTGGGAACGGTGTACAGGCCATTGCTGTAGTCGAAGTTGATGAGTGAGCCCTTGCCATCCTTCATCTCGTAAAGGGCGGGGGTCTCTTGGAACTGGCCGCGCAGGTAGGTGAACTTGTCGTCGTGCCAGATTTGCTGCAAGCCGAGCTCTTTGCCCTTCTTTGCATCCCAGGCAAAGTCGAAGTGGAGGCTGCCGGGATACTGGCTGCGGTAGCTCTCTGCCTTCGTCTCCGCAGCCTTAATCTCCGCAGCCTGCGCGGCCTTGGCGGTGGCGGCTTCTAGCTTGGCTTTATCAAGTTCTGCCGCTGGGACGAAGACTGGAAGGTCAGTCAGCTTGTCTTTCGCCGCCTTATCTCCGGGGAGGATGAACACCTTGGAATCGAAGTGAACATCCGCGTCGTTCGAGATCTCCTGCAACTGAAGGGTGTACTCGTTCCCGTGGTCCGAAACGATATGAATGTCCGTTGTTGCATTCGCGAGCTTCGGCTTGACGCTGATAAACCGACTTGCAACATGCCCGGCGTCGAACACCCAATCCACCGTGTCACCACCGAACACCGTGGCGATCTTTTCCTCAGCTGGTAGAAGGATAAGTGTTGACTGCAGCAGCCCGGCGCGGATGACGGGCGGGGTCTGCGCCTCGGATACGGTGACGGAACGCGGCGCGTTTGGCTCAAGATGATGCGGTGGAGTCGCCGGCAGCGCGTGAGCCACGCCACAGAGAAGGGAGAGAAGCGGTGCAACGGTCAGGATCATTGGCGATTTCATAGAAGCCCTCTGTTGTGGATTGAAAGCGGGTTAGGCGGTCTCGCCCTGAGCGAAGCGGGAAATGCCCTCGGAGAGTCCGTACTTGTCGATCAGCTTCGTCCGGCGTACCCGGTCTTTCGGCTTGGTCGAGAACGTTGCGTAGCTTCTGCTGTCCAGATTGAGCGTGACAACTTTGGTCAACCCATCCCGGCGTATGTAAAGGCCTTCGCGATCCTGCAAGCTCTCGAAGAGAGCGAGCTGCTGCTCGTTCATCTTGAAGAGTTCTGCATACCGTTTCCGGTTGAACGTCGCATCTTTGAGGAATAGGAACGAAGTGCAGGAGTTCACGATGCTGTCGGCGTTCGCGCCCAGGTCGTCAGCGGACTGGCCGATCAAGGTGACACCGCCAAGGTTCTTGCGAACCGTCTTGATCGAAGCCAACGCACCATCAAGCAATTGCTTGTTCTTCATTGAAGAGAAGATCTCTTCGATCAGAATGTGCTTCGGTACTCCGAGATTGGCGGGGTTGTAGAGAACATCGTTGATGCGGCGTAACAGCCACACCATCAAAGGCTCGATGAGATCGGCGTACTGTTCGTTGTTCACACCCTGGAAGTCGAAGCACTGAAGCCGAGAGAGCGAGAGGCTGTCTTCCACGTTGTCGAAGACGGCGTTGTAGATGCCCTTGCCAACCCACTTCGATAGATATCTGTCGAGTTTCTTGGGCAGAAAGAGATTCGAGAGGCGACGGTTCGCAGTCTCCAGCAGGTACATATCCTGCACGGCTTTATGGATCATGTCATCGTCTTCCGGTTCGACTTCCGCGCCCCCGTTCGTAAGCAAGAGCTTCACGAAGGAGTACAGAAACTTGATATTGCTTTCGGTCGGTTCTATGGCGAATGGGTTGATGCGCGGGCCGTCCTTACCGACACGATCGACCTTTCCTCCATACAGCTCGACCACGCTCTCATAGCTGCCGCCGATGTCGAAAATGTAAGTGAAGCCGCCGTACTTCTGCTCCAGTGCGATCAGGTTGTTGCCATGCACGCTTTTGCCAGTACCCGTAGGTCCAATGATGAGCATGACCCTCACGCCGTCGACATATACGTCTTGGAAGAATGGCGTTCGTGTGCGGGTCTCGAAAATGTTCAGGTACTCCGAATCAAGATCTTCCGAATGAGGATGACCCAGATGCGGAGCGAACACAGAGGAGAGGCGAGCATGGTGATCCTCAGCCAACCACATCGAGAAGACGTTGTACTTCTGATTGCCAGGGAACATGGCATAGAAGGCGGACAGGTTTCCTAAAGTCTCCTCCATGATCTGCGCTCTTGCATCGACGAAGACACGATGTACAGAAGGAACGACGTTCCGAATCTGTTCCGGGCTGCGGGCGGCTACGAGCAAGCGAAGTGAGAACTCCCCTTGTGCCTTCTTGTCGAGCGAGCGAATAACGTCGCTGAGGTCATCAACGCTGTTGTTCGCTGCTTTCGCGCCTGCGCCGGTTTCGAGCGAAGCGGCGTCGCGTCCGCTCATCACGCGATTGAGCACGCCGACCTTGAAGAAGGAGATGAACTTCTCCTGCGCGTCGATCTCGCTCCGGGCTGCAGATGTCGATTTCACGCGCCACGTCGTGCAAAGAACGCTGTCGCAATCCAAGCCTAGTAGTCCCGAGAATAGGCATGGCCGAGATGCCTCGGGCGTCGTCTTGAGGCAGAACATCTGTACATGCCGTTGCCCGACTTGAACATGGTCGCTATGCCACGCGATCGGACTCTGCACAATCTGCCGGTCTAATCCCGTATCGCCGCGAAGTTCGCTGCGGCCGGCCCATTCCTCTAAATTGAAGAGGTAGCTGAAGAATTGAAAGATTTCCAATTTTTCAAGAAGCTTCAGACCGAGGGCGCTGCCGAGATGTCCCTCTAGCAGAGTAGCCGTCTTTTCAAGGTCGGAGAGCATCCGCGACGTGTCGACCACATTTTCGTCGGGCTTACGCTGAAAGGACTTTGCCTGGGACGGCTCCAAAGTAAGGCCCCAGTGAAGATCGATATCCCTGAAGCCGCCATTCTCTTGAAGGAAAGCAAGGCGGTCGCTGGCGAATGTCTCCGTTACCTCATTCGCATACTCCTTTTGCCGTGGAAGATGGAAGCCAGACATCACACGGGTGTATTGGTATAGACACGATCCTTCGGGCAAGCCACGCAACGCCCCTTCGATCTGCCGTACCCGCGCCTCAAGCTCCCGGTCGGTCAAACCTTCTTCGTCCAAACCGGCCACGGAGAAGAGACATCCGTACCCCCCGCCCTTCAGCGCGAAGACATTTGGCCCCACGAAGCGGGAGATTGGCACGATGCTGCAAGCAGCTCCCGCTTTCGTAAACCATGGTGTGTTTCTAGTTTGTTCAGCGTTTGCGCGGGTCATAGTAGCTCTTCTGGTTGAGGCTCAGGCCCCATAGTTGAAACATCTTTGGGTGTTTACGGACGATCAGCCATGCGCCGCCCGCGAGTGTTGGAAAACTCAAAATCGCCAGTACGCGGAACCCGACAAGGAAAACCGTTACCGCGACGAATATGATCGCCATCCATGCTGAAAGATCGAGTCCGAGCTTGGCCCTCGGTCGGTTCAGTGCTTGATTGATTGGTAACGGTTCTCCCCGCCTGGTCGTGTGCATAGCAGCTCCTTACATGGACTGGCCGGTTAGGGAGCCAATCCAGCCTGCACCCCATCCGAGAACGCCAGCGCCAAACAGCGCACCAAACAGACCTGGGATGGCATCTTGGAATCGACCACTCATCATCCGAATACCGGCGAAGATAAGTCCGCCGAAACAAATGACCGCACCCGCGTAAACAGCGAACGTCTTGAACGTTCCCATTAGCGTTTGAGCGCCGGAGAAATCCATCGTTCCTTGGGCAT
>CAXTNM010000090.1:0-16029 GCA_964245715.1 uncultured Acidobacteriaceae bacterium
TCAGTTTTCAGTTTTCAGTTTTCAGTTTTCAGTTTTCAGTTTTCAGTTTTCAGTTATCAGCTACGAGCTGGAGGCTAAGATCTGCTCTGCGTAGGCTCCTGGGCTGCGGTCTCTTCGGTGGCGGAGATATCCTGAGCGCCCGTGGCCTTGAGCGCGTCTTTGGCGGCGTCGATCTCGGGATCGGTGTCGCAGTGGACGGAGAGCAGAATGCCGCCTTCCCGGACGTGTCCTTCGTAGCGCCTAGCCTCGAACTCAGGGATGCCAAGGCCGACGAGCGCGCCTACCATGCCACCGAGGGTTCCGCCTACGCCGAGGCCAGCGAGCGCGGCGACGAGGGGGCCGGCGGCGATGAGCGGACCAACGCCTGGGATGGCCAGCGCTCCGATGCCGGCGAGCAGGCCGATGGTGCCGCCAACGAGGCCTCCGGCAGTGGCTCCGGTGGCGGTGCCTTCGGGAGCTTTCGTGTGTTTCTCATGGGCGAAGGCGCGGGTGGCTTCGTCGTCGGGCAACAGAACGGAGATGTCGGGGTGGGTGAAGCCGGCGAGGAGCAGGTGGTCGACGGCGCGTTCCGCTTCATAGGCGGTCGTGTAGATGCCGAAGACGGCGATATTGCGGCTGATTTCCGGTTCCATGCTCTAGACCCTCTTCATGATCGTCGGCTAAAACGAAGGGGCGTCCTTGTTGCTGTGACGCCCTCTCGTAACGCTTGCCTGCAGGTTCAGAGTAGAGGGGAGGGATGTGCGTTGCTTGGGGGGTGGGGTTAAACGACGACAGGGACTACGCGTGCAGCCTGAGGATAGCGGCTGGTTGGCGAGTCCCTGGATCCGAATGGTGCAGGTGCGGTTTTAGTGGATGCGCTGCCAGGCGTCGTAGACGACCATGCCGACGATGCAGGCGGTGACGAGGCCGGCGGCTCCGCCGAAGATGCGGAGGACGGGCTCGATCTTGTGGATGCGATTGACGATTCGGGTTTGCTGCTCGCGTTCTGTGCGATTGACTTCGTCATTGAGAAAAAGCTGCTCATCTTCGTAGCGGGTCAGCTGGCCGCGGTACATGACAAGGCCAATGAAGCAGACAGCGAGAGCAGCCCAGATGGTCAAGAGAATGGGATTTACAGTCATCATGTCGGAACCTCCGTCGAACGGATGTATTTGTGTGCGGCAAGCGATCGGTGCGGTTGCGTGAAGAGCAGGGCGCGACCGTCGTTCTTAGCCAGCACGAGGATACGCCTGTTCCTCCAGGATGGGACAGCATAATCTCGAATCTTTTGCAATCTACCTTTAGTGCATGGTGGAGTGGACGAGGAAGCCGGCAGTGCCCGCCAGGCTCAGGGCGATGATGATCAGCCCGAGGATGAAGAACGCGGCCTGCTTGCGGGCCTTCTCCGTGGGCCTGGTGATGCCGAAGGTGTTAATAAAGGTATCGGCGAGAAAGTAGAGGAGCTTCATAGAAGCCATTATGCGCTTTGTAGTTGGGAGAGTGTCCAGAGAGATGCATCCAGAATGCGGCAGGTGAATCCAATGAGAGTTGGGCTTGCGGCGTTGGTGGCCCGGGGTTAGACTGAATATCGGACCAATTTGGTCCAGGGTTTATAAGGAGATTGCGAGATGTCGACTGCAAGCGTGGTTCCTGAAGTTGTCGAAGCGCCGGTTGCGGCGCCGAGTGCGCCGGTGAAGTTGACCGATGCTGCTGTAGCCAAGGTGAAGGAGATTATGTCGACACAGGATCCGATTCCGGCAGGATTGCGGATCGGCGTTGTAGGCGGCGGCTGTTCGGGATTCCAGTATTCGATGTCGTTCGAGAACCAGGCCGGGATGATGGATAAGGTGATCCGGCTGGAGGATTTGAAGGTATTTGTGGATGCGACGTCGGCGATGTATCTGAATGGGTGCGTCGTGGATTATGTCGAGACTCTCGAAGCAGCGGGCTTCAAGTTCGAGAATCCTACTGTCAAGAGCACGTGCGGATGTGGATCAAGCTTTAGCGTCTAGACCTGTTGTTGATGTGTCAGTAAGAAGAGGGCATTCCGGCTACGGCTGGAGTGCCTTTTGCTTTGGAGTGGTTATGATTCGGCGGCCTGCTGGAGGTCGATATCGAGCTTCGTCATACGCATGAGGCCTGCAGTTCCGGGGTCGAACTCGCACATGCTGCGTTCCTGGAGGTGGCAGTCGACGAGGGTCGCAGTCGGGCGAGTAGGAGGACGTGAGCTATTGGTCGACGGTGACTTCGCGTCCGTCGTTCTGGCCACAGGAGAGTTCGCCGGAATTGACAGGAGCAGGGTGCTGGAAGTCGGGTGGTTGGACGATGATCGCCAGGTCGATAGTATGCTCCCGTTTTTGCGGCGAGGCGAGGAGAATGGGCGCGGGGCGTCTAACCTTTGCTTTGGCATAGACTTTGGTTGAGGCAATGGGCGTTCGATGACTGAGTTTGTGGTGCGGCTGGCGGATGAACGGGGACGGGTACAGGAGCAGACGCACGCGGCGGCGACGGCTGACGAGTTGAAAGCGCGCTTTACGCAGTCGGGTTACTACGTTTATTCGGTGAAGGCAAAGGGCCTGCTGGGGCGCGATGCAAAGAAGAAAAAGGTGAAGCTGGACACGTTCCTGGTGTTCAATCAGCAGTTTCTGACGTTGATTCGTGCGGGCCTGCCTATTCTGGGATCACTTGACCTGTTGGCGCGGCGGCAGAAGATCCTGGCTTTTCGGAGTCAGTTGGAGGATGTGGCGGCGCGGGTGAAGACGGGTGAATCGATCTCGTCGGCGTTTGAGGCGCAAGGCGGGTTTCCGCTGGTTTATACGACGACGCTGCTGGCCGGCGAACGTTCGGGCAACCTCGAAGAGGTACTGCAGCGGTATCTCGATTTCCAGCGGGTCTCGCTGACCTTTCGGAAGAAGCTGAAGGCAAGCCTGGTCTACCCGGCGGTCCTGGTGGTGCTGGTGTTCTTCATGTTCATCTTCCTGATCAGCTTTGTGGTCCCGCGGTTTGCGCAGTTATATGAGCAGCTGAATACCAAGCTTCCCTGGCTGACTGTCTTCCTGCTGAATCTGGGGCACAAGGCGCAGTCGTATGGACTCTACGCGTTGGTGGTGGTGGGGGTGGTGGGTTTTCTGCTGGCGCGCTGGATGAAGACGGATGCGGGCGCGACGCTGGTGGATAAGATCCGGATCTCGCTGCCGCTGGTTGGTTCGGTCTGGACCAAGTACCAGGTAGGGCTGTTTTCGCGGACGCTTTCGACGCTGCTGACGGGTGGTCTACCGCTGGTGCCGTCGCTCGAGACGGCCTCGAAGGCGATTGATTCGCGGCAGATTGGGCTGGCGGTATACAGGTCGGTGGAGACGGTGCGCGAGGGACGCGGCCTCTCGCCCAGTCTCGCGGCGACGAAGATCTTTCCGGAGCTTGCGATTGAGATGATTGAGGTGGGCGAGAGCACGGGTGCGCTGCCGCAGATGTTGAACTCGGTGGCGGAGTTCTTTGAGGAAGATGTACAGACGAACCTGGCCTGGATCATGAGCTTGATCGAGCCTCTGATCCTGATTGTGATGGGTGTAGTGGTGGTCGTGATCCTGATCGCGCTGTATCTGCCGATCTTCACCTTGAATCCCGGTGGGCAGTCGTAGTCACAGCTCGCGGTTCGAAGTAGATTCGGGGCAAAAAGACACGCCCCGTGGGGGGCGTGTGAGGGAGCATTTCTGAGCTTTGCGCCGTTCCGAGTCAAGGGTGAGCGCGTTACAAGAGTTAGATTATGGAACTGATGGGCGAAGTGCATGGGTCGTGCGGATGGTTGTGGTTCAACCATTTGGTGGAGCACGTCGGCTTGATCTGCCTTACAGGAGTGTGACCACTGTATAGTGGTCACAAAGGAGGCCAGAGATGATCACGATTGCGGCTGGGGAGTTCAAGGCGAAGTGTCTCGGGCTTCTTTCAGATGTTGAAAGCAAAAGGGAAACCGTGCTGGTGACCAAGTACGGGAGACCTGTTGCCAAGTTGGTGCCGCTTGAGCTTTCAGACGACATTGATCCCCTGGAAGCATTTCGGTTTCCAGGGAAGATCGAGATTGTGGGTGACATCATGGCGCCGCTGTATACGGACGGTGAACTAGACGAGTTTGAGCAGAATTCCGTCAGGCAGCTTCATGCTCATTCTTGATACGCACGTTGCGGTCTGGATTACGACGGACAAGAGCCAGCTTTCTGAAGAGGCGGCGTCGGAGTTGCGGCGAGCAACCAGGGCGAATCGCCAGCTAGCGATCTCGGCGTCGACGCTGTGGGAGATTGCAGCCACGGCTTCCAAGGGAACGATGCGCATTTCGCGACCTTTGCCGGAGTATCTGCGTTATCTGGAGCAAGCCTTTGTCGTTCTTCCTCTCACCTCGGCAATCGCGGTTCAAGCTCTCTCGTTCGAGCGTTTGCCGCGCGATCCGAATGATCGAATCATTGCCGCGTCGGCAGTTGTCCATGGGGCAACGCTCATTACTGCGGATCGGAAGATACGTGAGTCTGGTGAAGTGAATTGTGTCTGGTAGCGGTATGACGAGTTTGCAGTAAGGGAGTCTTAGGGATATGGCGACACCTGTAGCAGTACCGCTGCCAGTGAATGGTATGGGGTTGGACGAGACAGAGCGGGCGAAGGCGCTGGCGCGGCGCTATCACTCGGAGTTCGTGGATCTGAAGAACTTCAAGATCCAGCATGAGCTGTTCAAGAGCGTTCCCGTGGACATGATGTTCCGGTACAACTTTGTACCGTTGGAGCAGGCCGGCGGGAGGCTTGCAATTGCAGTCTCGGACCCGTCGAAGCTGATGGTGCTGGATGAGATTTCGGGGTTGCTGGGGACTCGTTTGATTACGAGGGTCGCGACGATGTCGCAGATTACCGACCTGCTGAAGAAGACGGAACAGTCGCAGCGGGTACTCGATGAAGCCAGCGAAGGACTTGCGTTCGATGTGCTCTCAAGTGAAGGCAACGAAGACGAAAATATCTCGATCGAGAAGCTAACGGCGGATGATGATATTTCGCCGATTATCCGGCTGGTGGACACGACGATTTTTACCGCTTTGGAGCGGAGAGCGAGCGATATCCACCTGGAGACGTTCGACGACTCGCTGCTGGTGAAGTACCGGATCGACGGGGTGCTGCAACAGGCCATGGCGCCGATTGCGCGGGAACACCATCAGACGATTCTTTCGCGTATCAAGGTGATGTCGGAGCTGGACATTGCGGAGCGGCGCGTGCCGCAGGATGGACGCTTTCGCGTCCGGTATAAGGGCCGGCTGATCGACTTTCGCGTGAGCATCATGCCGACCGTGCATGGCGAAAATGCGGTGCTGCGTGTGCTCGATAAAGAGTCGATGTCCGAGAAGTTTACGAAGCTGAGCCTGGATGTGGTCGGGTTTGCCGAGAAGGACCTGGTGCGCTTCCGCCGGTACATCAAGGAACCATACGGGATGGTGCTGGTGACGGGACCGACCGGTTCGGGCAAGACGACGACGCTCTATGCGGCGTTGAACGAGATCAAGAGCGAAGAAGACAAGATCATCACCATCGAGGATCCGGTCGAGTACCAGATTCGCGGGATTACGCAGATTCCGGTGAACGAGAAGAAGGGCCTCACGTTTGCGCGCGGGCTGCGTTCGATTCTGCGACACGATCCGGACAAGATTCTGGTTGGAGAGATTCGCGACGCCGAGACGGCGCAGATCGCGATCAACTCGGCGCTGACCGGGCACCTCGTTTTCACGACGGTGCACGCAAACAACGTGGTCGACGTGCTGGGACGCTTTCTGAACATGGGCGTGGAGCCGTATAACTTTGTCTCTGCGCTGAATTGCATTCTCGCGCAGCGCTTAGTTCGTCAGGTTTGCGAGTTCTGCGTGCAGGATGTGCACTATACGGATGAGCAACTGAGAGAGAATGGGCTGGAGCCAGAGGAGTGGCGCGGCGTCGTGTTCAAGGAAGGGCCCGGGTGCATGGAGTGCGCAGGCACCGGATATCGGGGGCGGTCGGCAATTCACGAGTTGCTGGAACTCGATGACGAGATTCGCGAGATGCTGCTGGCGAAGAAACCAGGAAGTGAGATTCGGAAGAAGGCCAAGGAGAAGGGCATGGCTTTTCTGCGGGATTCGGCGTTGGATCGGGTACGCGAAGGTGTCACAACGCTGAAGGAGATCAATAAGGTCACGTTTATCGAGGCAGGTCGGTAATGCGGAGAGCCATCAGTTCTTCGCCGACAGCTCTTAGCTCAGAACGAAAGAGGAAACTCGGCGGTTAAGTCATGAAGACGGCTTACTTTTCCCTGGTTACCCGGGCCATTCTGGTTGTTCTGTTGTCTTTCAGTCTCTACTTTGAAGTGCATCGCGTGTTGGGGATCAGGGCTGCGGGGCGGGTTGTGGACTCCTGGCTGTATGTTGCCATGGGCCTGAGATTGGCATTGCTGCTGCTTTTGCTTGGAGTGTTGTGGGCCGGTTGGAAGCGGATTCAGCGGAACGGAAGGTAGTCTAGACGTATGGGTTTGATACCGACGACATTAGGAACGCGGCCGCGGCTGGCAGTGGAGATTCGGCCCGAAGGCGTAGTGGCGGCGCGGGCTGAGGATGCGCAGGCGATCGTGTCGGCGGTGGCACAGGCTGCTCCCCAGGGTGGGGCCGCGGCGCCGGTATTGACGGGCGAGACCGGCACTGCGGCTGCTCTGACAGGACGGCGGGAGACCATCGCGGCGGTCAAGAAGGCGCTCGAGGCGGTCGCGCTCAAGGAACGGCAGACAACGCTGGTGTTGCCGGATGCGGCGGTGCGTGTGCTCCTGTTGGATTTTGAACAGCTACCGACCAAGCCAGTGGAGGCGCTGGCGGTCGTGCGGTTTCGCTTGAAGAAGCTGCTGCCGTTCGACGCCGATGATGCGGCGGTAAGCTACCAGGTGATGTCGTCCGGGAAGAGCATTGTGCGCGTGCTGGCGGTAGCGGTGCCGAAGGAGGTGCTCGCCGAGTACGAGGCGATGGTGCGTGAGGCGGGGTTCGAACCGGGTGCGGTGTTGCCGAGTACGATCGCTGCGTGCGCCGGTTTGCCCGAGATGGAGGCGGCACAGCTGATTATCAACGCGGGTGAGACATCGATTACTACGGCGATTGTGCAGGGTGGAGTGCTCCTGCTGCACCGGACGGTGGATCTGGGGATGCATGTCGGCCCGGAGCAACTGGCTGAGATGCCGCTTGTTGTTCCGGCAGGCGAGATGGGTTTGCCGCTGGTTGATTTCGAAACGACGGCAGGGGAGTGGGCGCAGCAGCAGCCCTTGAACGGGTACGGGGTGCTGGATGATCATCACATTAGTGACGAGGCCGCGTTCCAGGCGCAGAGGCTGGCGGACCAGATTGCGGCGGAGATTGAGGGTAGGATGCCCCGTGAACAGATGCTTCCACCCATTCCGACGAACGTTGCGGAGGCCGAGTTTGCGCAGGTTTCGGCTGCGGCACGGGAGATTACCCAGGCGCTGAGCGTGGCTGCGGCCTACTTTGAAGATACGCTGCAGATGGCACCCGGCGTGGTGCTCGCGGCCGGATCGATTGGCGCGGATACGCTGGGCGCGCTGCTGCGGGATGCGGGATTTGACGAGGCGGAGATGCGTGTGCGGGAGATGGTTGAGCCGTCGATGTTGACGGGCGGCGCGGTGACGTCGCGGGTGCCGCGGGGCTGGATGGCCGGCGTGAGGGGAGCGCTGAGAGGCTAATGCGGATTGCAATTAATCTGGCTTCAAAGCCATTCGTTGAGCTTCGGCCTCTGTTTGCCCAGTTGCGGCTGGCCATGGGCGCGCTGGCGTTGCTCGCTGTCCTGCTCTCCATAGGGGTGCACTTTTATGGTATCCAGGCGAAGCAGGCGGGCGCAGCCATGGACGCGTTGAAGGCGCAGACGCTGGCGGTTCAGGAGAAGACGGACGCGAACGCGCGACGGATGCGCCTGCCGCAGAATCAAGGAGTGCTGGCGCGATCCCAGTTTCTGAATACCCTGTTTGCGCAGAAGGCGTTTAGCTGGACCGGTGTGATGATGGATCTGGAGCGCGTGGTGCCGCAGGGCGTCCAGGTGACGAGCATCGACCCGGAGATCTCGAAACAGGGGGTTGTGACGATTCACCTGCGGGTGACGGGTGATCGCGATAAGGCGATCCAGCTTGTGCGGAATCTTGAGCTTTCGAAGCGGTTCGTAGATCCTCGGCTGGGCGGGGAGCAGGCTCTCACCTCCGAGAAGGCGAAGGCAATCGGCGCGGCAGGAGCAAACTTCCAGAACGTCAGCGCGAATGCAGATGCGGCAGGAACGGGCGTGGAGTTTGAGATTCTGTCCGGATATAACGGCCTGGTGCAAGAGAAGAGGGACGAGGGCAGAGCGAAGAGCAGACAGGGCGCCGCGGCTTCGGTTGGCGCGGGGGGTGCCCGGTGAGCGGTCTGAGCGTAGCAAAGAGGCCGGTGAGCTTCAATTTGAAGGAGCAGTTGACGACGCTCAATCTGCACTGGGCGGCCGTGGGGCTGCTGGCGTTGGTGAATCTGTACCTGCTGGTGAACCTCGGAATCCTGTGGTCGGAGGCGAAGGGGCAGAGCGCAGACGCCCTGGCGTCACAGCGGACGCAGTTGCTTGCGGCGCAGCAGTTAGCCAAGCCGCTCGAAGGGCTGGATGCGAAGCTGAAGACGGCAGATGTGAAGGCAGACAGGTTCTATGCGGAACGGCTGCCGGTGAGCTACTCGGAGATTGCGACGCAGCTGGGTGTGCTGAAGAAGACGGATAATGTTCGGCTGGCGGGCGCGAATTATTCGCAGGAGCCGGTGGTGGACGTGTCCTCCATGGGCCAGCTGACCGAGGTGCGGATTGATGCGCGACTCAGCGGGGACTATATCGGGTTGGTGCGTTTTCTGAACGGCCTGGAGCGGGACAAGGTGTTCTTCGTCATCAACGGCGTGACACTGACCGGGCAGGAGAGCGGCCGGGTGAATCTGCGGGTGAAGCTGACGACGTACTTGCGCGGATTGAGCTCAGATGAGGAAGCGGCGCGGGCGAGTACGCCGGTCGCGGCCTCGGATGCGATGCAGGACCAGGTTCAAGCGACGCCGGCGGCGCAGGGAGGTCGACGGTGAGGGCTGGGACAGAGGATAAGAAGAAGCTGATTACGGCCGGCGTGGGAGGCTTTTGCGCGATTGCGGCGCTCGGATACATGTATGTTTCGGTGTTTGGCGGGCCCTCTACGCCTCCCCCGGTTCAGGCACCTCCAGTGATTATTACGAAGCCTGCGGATGGCCGCGAAGCTGCGGGTGCGAGAGCGTCCCAGGGCGTGGCTGCGGTGCCGGCGATTGTTCCCATGGCGAGCGGGCCGGGTGCGAAGAAGGTTGCGACGGGTAACGGGCAGTTGGATCCCACACTGCATATGGACGGGATGGAGGCGACCGAGAGCCTGGTGTATTCGGGGAGCGGCCGGAACATCTTTGCGCCTGGACCGACGCCCGAGGAACTGCTGGCGCAGGCCCCCAAACCGATTGCACCGGCTCGGCCGGGACAGAAAGGCCCGATCGTTCCGGTGAATCTTGGGCCTCCACCCAAGCCTCCGATCAACCTGAAGTTTTTTGGGACTGCGACCCAGGATGGGAAGCGGCGAGCACTGCTGCTGGCGGGGGATGACGTGTTCCTGGCTGCGCCGGGGGATATTGTTCAGCGACGTTACCGGATTGTGTCGATCGCGGCGAACTCGATTACGGTGGAAGATGTGCCGAATAGCAACAGCCAGAATCTGCCATTGGTGGCCAACTGATGAAGGGCTTGCGAGAGTTCGGGACGGGACGAACCGATGTCTCGCAAGCGAGACGCGGGGCTTCGAGCAGAGTGGCCCGGGGTGCGACGGGTGACGAAGGGTATGTTCTGCTTGCGGTGCTTGTGTTGGTGTTCCTGATGCTGCTGACGTTGTCGATTGCAGCTCCGAGAGTCGCAATGCAGTTGAAGCATGATCAGGAACTTGAGACGCAAAACCGCGCGAAGCAGTATGTGCGGGCGATCCGGATGTTTCACAAGAAGACCGGCAACTATCCGACGTCGATCGAGCAACTCGAGAAGACGAGCAATCAGCGTTTTCTGCGACAGCGGTACCTTGATCCGTTGACCGGCAAGGACGATTGGAAGTTGATCCAGGTGGGTCAGAATAAGACGACGGTCAAAGGTCTATTCGGGAAAGATCTTCCCGGGATGGGAACCGGGTTAGGCAGCGCGGCGGGGATGCAGAGCAGTATGGGTGGATCGAGTACGTCGGGATCGTCTTCATTCGGTTCTGGATCGTCTTCGTTCGGTTCGGGATCTTCTTCGTTTGGGTCAGGATCGTCTTCTGGTTCGGGGTCATCTTCGTTTGGGACGGGCAGCGGGACGGGTTCCACGTTCGGGAGTTCTCCGGCGCCATCGACGGGTGGGTCGTTTGGCGGGACCGGCTCGGGCACAACGTCTGGAGCGAGTACGGGCACGGGAACCGGCGGGGTTCAGAGTACGGACGCCACGGATGCCAAAGGGAGTACGGGCCCGATCATGGGGGTTGGCGTACCGAAGGACGGCGAGGCTTTCCTGGCTGTAAACGGGGTCAGCACCTACCAGGAGTGGGAGTTTATCTACGATCCGCGCATTGAGCAGCTCTATGCGCAGAATGGCGCCGGCGGCAGCGGTGGCGGCGGGTTGGGTGCTGCGCCGACGAGTACGGGGCTGAGCGGGCTCGGACAGCCGACGAACTCGAACGGGCAGTCGGGCGGGAGTGCCTTCGGGTCGGGGACGTTCGGGTCTGGAACGAGCGGGTCAGGGACGAGCGGGTCAGGTGGCAGTAATTCTGGTACTGGTGGAAGTGGGACCACGCCGCCTTCGGGTATCACTCCGCAGTAGGCGCGCTGGGCCTGCTGTTTGCGTGTTGCCGGAAAAGCCGGTGGTTCGTGTATCTGGAATTCAGGGGATGAGGCTGGACCATCCCCTGCGATGGCGGTGCCGGAACGCCCTATGCAGATGAAGGTAGGTCTATCAGTTGCAGCTTCGCCGGCCGCTGGTCTTTGCCTTGCTGAAGTCGATTGGCATAGTGCCAGCAGGCAGAAGCTGTGACGTTGAAGAAAGTTGACAACAACTCACTCACATCGTATAACTAAAGTTGTTGCAAGCGATGGGCGGGCCGATCGAATCGATGCCCGAAATTTGAAGGAGTGTGGGAATAGCGATGGCAAAGATTATCGGTATCGATTTGGGAACGACGAATAGCTGCGTGGCCGTGATGGAAGGCGGCGAACCGAAGGTCATTCCGAACGAAGAGGGTGGACGGACGACGCCTTCGATCGTTGCGTTTACAAAGAGCGGCGAGCGCCTGGTGGGTCAGGTCGCGAAGCGTCAGGCGATTACAAACCCCGAGAACACGATTTTCTCGGTCAAGCGGTTTATGGGACGGCGCCTGAACGAAGTGGGCGACGAGATGAAGATGGTGCCGTATAAGGTTGTGGCAAAGGGCGACAACGTTGCGATCTCAGCGCAGGGCAAAGAGTACACCGCACCCGAGATCTCGGCGATGATTCTGCAGAAGCTGAAGAAGGCTGCGGAGGATTATCTCGGTACGTCCGTGACGGAGGCTGTGATCACGGTTCCGGCTTACTTCAACGACGCACAGCGCCAGGCGACCAAGGATGCCGGACGTATCGCCGGATTGGACGTGAAGCGCATTGTGAATGAGCCGACTGCGGCTGCTTTGGCGTACGGACTCGATAAGAAGAAGGACGAGACGATCGCCGTGTATGACTTCGGCGGCGGCACGTTTGACATCTCGATTCTCGAAGTGGGCGAAGGCGTGATCGAGGTGAAGTCGACCAACGGAGATACGCACCTTGGCGGCGACAATCTTGACCAGCGCATTGTGGAGTGGCTGATCTCGGAGTTCAAGTCTGAAACGGGCCTCGATCTTGCTTCGAAGGGTAACGAGATGGCGCTGCAGCGGCTGAAGGATGCCGCGGAGCGCGCTAAGATTGAGCTCTCGACGGCACAGGAGACGGAGATCAATCTCCCCTTCATCACGGCCGATGCGAGCGGGCCGAAGCACCTGGTGCGCAAGCTGACGCGGGCGAAGCTCGAGTCGCTGGTGGATGATCTGTTGCAGAAGTCGATTGGACCTTGCAAGCAGGCGTTGAAGGATGCGGGAATCGATGCTTCGAAGATCGATGAGGTTGTGCTGGTCGGCGGTCAGACGCGAATGCCGAAGATTCAGCAACTGGTCAAGGACCTGTTCGGGAAAGAGCCCAACAAGGGCGTTAATCCGGACGAGGTTGTGGCTATCGGCGCCGCGGTTCAGGCAGGCGTGCTCGCCGGCGAAGTGAAGGACCTGCTGCTACTCGATGTAACTCCGTTGACCTTGTCGATCGAGACGATGGGCGGCGTTGCCACCAGCATGATTCAGCGCAACACGACGATTCCGACCAAGAAGACCGAAACGTTCTCGACTGCGGCTGATAACCAGACTGAGGTTGAGGTGCATGTGCTTCAGGGCGAGCGCCCGATGGCCGCGCAGAACCGGACGCTTGGCAAGTTCAAGTTGTCGGGAATCCCGACCGCTCCGCGGGGCGTGCCGCAGATTGAAGTGACGTTCGACATTGACGCGAATGGCATTTTGAATGTGACTGCCAAGGATAACGCGACCGGCAAGGACCAGAAGATTACGATTACGAGTTCTTCCGGTCTGAGCAAGGAAGAGGTCGAGCGGATGGCGAAGGATGCCGAGGCGCATGCGGCTGAGGACAAGGACCAGCGCGATGCGGTTGAGGCGCGCAACGGTCTGGATTCGTTGGTCTACAACATTGAAAAGATGTTGAAGGACTCGAGTGGCAAGGTAGCCGACAGCGACAAGTCCGAGGTTGAGAGTGCGTTGGCTGAGGCGAAGGGAGTGCTTGGCGGAACGCCGGGTGCGTCTGAGCTGAATGCGGCGAAGGACAAGCTGCAGTCGGCGAGCCACAAGCTGGCAGAAGCGATGTACAAGGCGGGTTCGAGCGCACCTACGGACGGCGGAGCGGCTGCGGCTGGCACTGCGGACACGCAGGAAGGCGGCCATGATGCCGGTAAGGAAGAGGGCGTGATTGACGCCGAGTACGTTGATGTAGATAAGAAGTAATGTCGATATGAAGTAGACAGGCAGGGACCCGGGAAGGTTCCGGGGAACGAGTACACGGGTAGTGCCGTAGTACGGTTGCAAGGAGGGGCGTTCCGGTCAGGGACACCCCTCTTGCTTTATCTGCTACCGGAGTGCTCGTTTGCGAGCGGTTGCGCGTCAAATGGCGCAGAAGGGTGTTAGACGATTCATGAGTAAGAGCAGGGGCAAGGATAAGACGAACTCGGAACAGCAAGGGAAGGATGTAGTCGAGGCTGGGATCTGGTTGACGGCGGATTCCGTAAACAAACTGTTGTTCAACCATCTGCAAGAACTCCACGGAGGCAAGGCCATGACCGAAACGGTTTGGAAGTGCGACCAACTTCGCGCCGGGCAGTTGTACAACCGGATGATGTTCGACACGAAGGCTGAGGCGAAGAAATTTGCCGAGAGGATGCAGCAGATGGAGCCGGATCAGACGTTCCGGATCGAAGCGATCAGTGCGGCTCAGGTGTGGAACTAAAACGATAAGACGGTGTCCGTATGGTAGTGGATTGGAATGCCGTGCAGGCGATCGCGACCGTAATGCTGGTGTCTACCAGCGTTGGGGCGATCGCCTATGCGGGCTTGCAGTTGAAGCATGAGCGAGATTACCGTTCGGTGGCGAACCTCGAGAAGCAGTTGAGCTTTTTCCTGTCGGATAACTTCGTCGGGGCGCGACGCCGGCTGGCACAGGCTCGGCTGGATCTGGGCAGCGAAGAGGCGAAGCTGCAGCAGTGGGATGTGGAGCAGCCACCGGTCACCATCTTCGAGGTGCTGGATTTTTATGAACATCTTGCCCTGCTGGTGAAGAAGGGCCACCTAGAACTTTACGACGTCTGGCATACGTTCTATGAGTGGGCGCAGCCGGTGTATGTCGATATGCAGGCTCTTATCGAGTCACCGGATTCGATGTACGCCGATCATTATGATGACCTCCAGGGAATGATGCGGAAGATGGATGAGTTGCAGTTGAAGCGGATGCATGCCAAGAATGCGAATCATTGGGCGCTTTGGACACCGGACCGGATCATCGATCATTACAAGTATGAGCTTGAGAGTGGCGGACGTCCGCGGCGGAGTCGTAAGGCGGCGGCGCGCGAGGTCGCGAGGGAAGTGGTGAAGGAGATCCAGGAAGCGCATGTCGATACGGAGGCTGCGGTCGATGCCTGAAGGGAATGAGACGCATCGATGGGCGGAGCTGCATGCGGGCATGTTTGCCGGCAAGAAGGTTCATGTGGACTCGCCGCAGGGCCGGTTTCTCGAGGCCGGATTGCTGGACGGGCGCAAGCTGCTGGGCGTGATGGCGGTGGGTAAGCACCTGGGGTATGACTTCGGGGTCGTGGATCTGGGAGCGGGTCGCCGACGCGCGATCGTGCACGTTCACATGGGCTTGTACGGGGACTTTATCGAAGGCAGGCAGCCGATGCCGGAGCCGCGTGGGGCTCTGCGCATGAGGATCTGGGATAAGGTTCAGTGGCTGGAGTTGCGCGGGCCGACGGACTGCTCGATCTGGGATGAGGACGAGTGGAAGACGCTGCTGGCGCGGCTTGGCCCGGACCCGCTCAACGGGGACTCACCGGCAAAGATGATGGAGCGGATTGGTAAGCGCAAGACCCCGGTGGGCGCGCTGCTGATGGACCAGTCGATTGTCTCGGGATTAGGCAATATCTTTCGAGCGGAACTGCTCTTCCGGGCGAGGGTAAGTCCGTTTCGCGCGGGCAGCGAGGTAAGCGCGAAGGAGCTGCAGAAGATCTGGAAGGATGCGCTGAAGCTGATGCCGCAGGCGATGGTCGATCGCCGGATTGTGACGACGGAGGCGAAGGATCGCCCGCACAAGAAGGGAGAGGCGCTGAACGAAGAGTCGCACTATGTGTATCGACGCAAGGGACGGCCTTGCTTTGTGTGCGGGACGGAGGTCGAGACGAAGGTGTTCGGAGGGAGGAATCTGTTCTGGTGTCCGGTTTGCCAAGCAGAATGAGGATCCCCGTATAACGGCAAGCGTATGACGTTTCGCGTGTACGCTTGATGTGTGATCAAGAGCTTCGGGATGACGAGGCGGAACGCATATTCGGGCGACTTCCGAGCCGAAGGTACGGCGTGCTGCAGATGACGATCTACCGAAAGCTCGTTGAGTCGAGAGATGTTGCGGGAGGAGTTTCTCTTCCCATGGGGATCACGCCACATGCGTTGGCTGTGGCGCTGCAGGTTCCGGCGACTCGTCTCGCGGAGATTGTGAGGGAGAAGCGCGGCATCATGGGGACACTGCTTTGCGGTTAGAACTTTATTTCGGCACGACGGCACCGTTCTGGATGAATTTGCAGAGCCACTGTGAGCTGGAGATCGCCCGCGACAGTTTGGGACCGGAGTTCGAAAAGGCGATCAAACCAGCTGCGGTGAGTGAGCATGGAGAATTGCTGTCGCGGACAGCTTAGAAGGGTAAAGAGAAGATGGCGACGACACAGACGAAGGATTATTACGGCACGCTTGGGGTTAAGAAGGGCGCGACGCAGGATGAGGTGCGCAAGGCATTTCGGAAGCTGGCGCGAAAGTATCACCCGGATGTCAATCCCGGGGATAAGAAGGCTGAGGAGAAGTTCAAGGAGATCTCGGAGGCGAACGATGTGCTTTCAGATGAGAAGAAGCGTAAGATCTTCGACCAATTCGGGTTCTACTCGGATTCGATCGACCCGGCGGCGGCGGAAGCCGCGGCTCGCGGAGGGTATGGACCAGGCGCGGGTGCGGGGCCATTTGGCGCAGGCGGACGTCCGGGCGGGGCTGGCGCGGGAGGGACGCATGAAGTTCCGTTTGATTTCGGCGGGTTTGATTTCTCAGATTTTTCGCAGGGGGCACGTGGGTCGGGCGCACGGCAGGAACCCGGTGGG
>CAXTNM010000091.1:0-15710 GCA_964245715.1 uncultured Acidobacteriaceae bacterium
CGACGATGAGCGCGGCGCGCCAGTTGCCGAGAAAGACGAGCAGCACGGCGATGAGGGAGTTATCGCGACGCGAGCGCAGGACGTAGGAGGAGTCAGGGTCGAAGGTACCGCAGCCTGGGAAGCGGATGATGTTGTGCAGGAACCGCTGGGAGCCGGCGAGGGTGCGGTACTGGTCGTTGATGTCGGAATCGAGATGGTTGATGTATGCGTTCTGGATGAGCTCGGCGGCCGGGTTGTAGAAGGTGGGTGACCAGCGGCAGAGTTCGATGTCTTGGGGGAACTGGGGTGCGTCGCCTGCGGGCGCGGGGCCGGTGAGGTGGAGCTGAAGGAAGAGGCGCGGGTAGACGTGGAAGCGGGTCTCGCGCGAGATGGCCGAGGCGAAGAGCGGGACGAGGACGCCTTCGTCGAAGAGGAGGAGCTGGGCTTCGATGCGGCGGATGTCGGGAGAGGCCTCGAGGGTTTCAAGGATGTGGCGGGTGAGGATCTGGACGATGACGAGGGGCGCAGCCTCGTAGCGCGAGGCGTAGATATCGCCGATGACGGCTTTGTGGCCTTCGTAGACGCAGAAGCAAAAGCCTACGATGCGGCCGCGATCGAGGGCGACGAAGCCGGGCAGGATGCGAGAGTCGAGATACTGCAGGAGCAGTTCAGTCGAGGGCTTGTAGTCCCAGTGGAGACGCTCATTCCAGAGGTTGGCTTGCTGTTCGAGGAGTGGACGAAGCTTCTGCGCGGAAAAGTGGCGAAGGTCCAGGATCTCGAGTTGTTGCGGTGAAGTCATAGGGCGACGGGAGAGGAAAGCATCCTGAGAGAGTAATGGAAGACGTGGGTGGAAAAATGATCTATCAGTTTTCAGTTTTCAGTTTTCAGTTTTCAGTTGTCAGTGAGCTGAGAGCTGAGAGCTGATGGCGGGGTAGACCTTGTAGACGGCGAGGCCCTGGGTTTCGTAGAGGAAGAGGGGTTCGTAGATGCGGCCGGCGAGGTAGTGGTCGAGGACTGCCTGGTCGTTGGAGCGCGTGACCAGGATGTGCTCCGCATTGGGAACGCCGTCCATGTCGTAGTGGACGGGGCCCTGGTCGCGGTAGAAGGCCAGGCCGTAGACCATGTCGCGTTTGACGTCCTGGACTGCGACGATCGTTTCGTTTGGCGCGACTGCGGCTATTTCGCGGGCGAGCGGTCGGGCGCTGTAGTTGAGGTCCAGTTCGGGGCCGTGGAAGCCGAGCAGGAAGATGAGCAGACCGCAGACTGGAACGAGGGTCACATTGCGGATCTGGGCGATGCCGAAACGCCGGACGACCGCGATGACGAGTAGGGCGGTGAGGAGCGCGGTGAAGCCGGCCACGATCAGCCAGGAGCGCGAGGGCACCAGCGTCTCGTACTTCATATGCTGCGGCGCGAGGATGAGGACGAAGACGAGGATGGCGCAGAGAGCGGCGTGGGTGTAGAGCAGCCAGGGTTTGAGGCCGGTTCGGCGGGTCCGGTAGAGGTAATCGCCGGTGAGGATGGTGAGCGGGGGGATAGACGGCAGGATATAGCCGGGAAGCTTTGAGTTGGAGAAGGAGAAGAAGAGGATCGGGATGACGGCCCAGAGGACGAGGAACTCGGGGAAGGCGTCGCCGGCGCGGGAGTGGCCGAGATACCGAATACGTTTGCCGCGGACGCGCCATTCGGCGATCGAGGTCTGGATGGCATCGACGAGAGCGCGAAGGCCGAGAACAGCCCAGGGCATAAGGCCGATGATGAGTACCGCAAGGTAGTACCAGGGTGGCTGGTGGTGCATGTACCTGTTGGTGGCGAAGCGTTCGAGATTGTGTTCGAGGAAGAACTCGCGGTAGAAGGTTGGATTGCGGCGCTGGACGGCGATGTACCAGGGCAGCACCATGACGAAGTAGAGGATGAGGCCGGGCAGCCAGATGGTGCGGCGGAGGAGGGTCCATTCGCGGCGCAGGGCGGTGAAGAGGAAGATGATGAACAGCGCGAGGAAGGGGGCGACCGGGCCTTTGGCGAGGGTGGCGGCGGCGCCGAAGAAGTAGAGGTCGAAGAGCCAGAACTTCTTGCCGGTTTCGTACCAGGCGTACCAGCCGAGCATGCCGATGCAGAATGGTGCGGCGAGCTGCATGTCGGTAGAAGCGCCGCGGGCGAAGCCGAGGATGGCAAGGGACGAGACGGTGATGAGGGCTGCATCGAGATGGCCTCCGGGGCGGAAGCGGCGCATGTGCAGGAAGATCAGAAAGACGAGGAAGGCTGCAGCGGAGATGGAAGGCAGGCGGGCGGACCAGTCGGAGACGCCGAACTCGCGGAAGAAGCCTTCCGCACGCCAATAGTAGAGGGCGGGTTTTTCAAGCCAGGGCTTGCCGTAGAGGATGGGGGTGACGGTACCGGCGAGGAGACAGTCTTTCGAGGCTTCGAAGTCCTCGCGGGTAAAGCCATGGGGGAGGATGTCCGCATGTTCGGCATCGCAGACCTGATTGTGCTGGGCGAGCATCTCGCGGGCGATCTGGGCGTAGCGGGGTTCGTCGGCTCCGACGAGGCCGAGCTGGTCGCCACCGAGACGAGGGGCGAGGCCGTAGAGCAGGAGGAAGAGTCCTACGGCGAAGAGGATGACGTACTCCCACGGGGACGCGAAGGCCGGAGAGCTGACGACATTATTGAGGATTCGCCGGAAAAAAGAAGGGTGAGGGTCGCGGATGATCTGAGGGATGGCCGCGGGTTGGATCGGTTCGGTCACAGGGTCTGGGTAGCGGATTCAGGGTAGCAGATAGGAACAAAGGCGCTCGAACGCCGGGGTACTTCGTACTGTTCGCGAAAGCGCATCGCTCGAAGAGGTCAGGAGGCTTCGCCTTTTTGTTCAGGAGCCGTGGCTTGTGTGGCTAATTTCTTGTCGCGTTTCTCTTCGCGTTTTTTCATGCGTCCGAGGAGTTCGTCCATGCGGCCGGTCATCTTTTCGGATCGGTCGATGGCGAAGACGAGTTCCGGGACGTGACGAACGCCCATGCGCTCGCGGATCTGGGCGCGGATGTAGCCACGCGCCTGGGTAAGGGCGGCGAGGGTGGATTCTTCCTCGGACTCTTCGCCATGGACCGAGACGAAGACGCGCGCGGACTTGCCGCCGGGTGCGAGTACGACCTCGGTGACGACGGAGGGGAAGATGCGCGGATCGGAGAGTTCGCCTTCGAGCATGGCGCCAATCTCTTCGGAGAAGGAGTGGGCGACACGATTGCGGTGGTAGGTTCGGGCGCGAGGTTCTGGCATGGTGTGTGTCTCGGGGTGGTCGCGTTAGTCGGCGAGCAGGATGGGTTCGGATTCTTCACTCAGGATCTCGGCGTAGGAGTCTGCGATCTCGGCGGAGAGGTTGAAGGCAATACGGTGAGCGGCACGGTCGATGGATTCGAGGTGCTGCGTGAGCGACTGGGTGGAGCTGGAGGCGACGGCCACGGCGAAGGTGGCCTGGTTGTAGAGGGTGGCGCCTTCGTTGAGCTCGGCGATGGAGAGGTTGAAGGCGTGGCGAAGTTTGTCTTTGAGCGAGCGGACCACCTGACGGCGGTCTTTGAGCGACTGCGCGTGAGGGATGGAAAGTTCGAGGGTGAGCTTACCGATGGGCATGGAGAGCGCGGCTGCAGCGTGACGGCGAAAAGAGTTGCGCTTCAACGATTGTATCCGGTTGAACCGACCTGGTTGGGCGAGCGCGTGTCTCAAGGTGAGGCAGAGTCAGGCTCGGTCTGCAAGGACGCCGAAGAGAGAAGCTGTGCGGGTTGTTGGAGGCGTCGCCCGATCGGCCTTTTGTGACACGAAAGTTGCAT
The DNA here is from genome assembly GCA_964245715.1 of uncultured Acidobacteriaceae bacterium. GTDB lineage: Bacteria > Acidobacteriota > Terriglobia > Terriglobales > Acidobacteriaceae > Edaphobacter. The sequence continues at coordinate 3,798 of CAXTNM010000091.1, forward strand.
TGAACCTGCGCCGTCAGGGCAAGAGCATGAGGAAGCCTGAGGAGATTGAGATGGATTTTTTATCCTTTGCGGGAGCGGACGATGCGGATGCGGCTGGCGGACGTAAGCGCCAGGCGATCGCGGAGTTCCTCGCAGAAGAGAGCGGCCAGGATCAGCTGGAGTTTGCGTTGGTGGCTGCGCTGCTGGGTCTCTCGGCGATCGTGGCGCTGAAGGAGCTGGCGGCTGATGTGCTTTGGCTTTGGCAGAGCCTGGCAACGAATCTAGCGTCCTCGATCTAAGGGCGGATCCTGGCGGGCGGGTAGTGGGTGCGCTTGAGTGCTTCGTTGGGAGTCGCTTTCGGGTCGATTCATTGTGGAAGGCAGGGCGAACTTCCACAGCGTAACCGAGCGTTTACATTCTCTTTACTGTGCCGTAATCGCTCGGGCGCTATGTTGCGAGGATGCGGATAAAAAGAACGTCTTCTCCCTGCCATACCCTGGCGTGTGCTTTGCTCTTTACTGCTGCGCCCCTGCTGCACGCGCAGTATGACAACGGAAGCATGGTGGGCACGGTTAAGGATGCGACCGGCGCGACGATTCCAGGGGCAACCGTCACCATCACCAACAACGGCACCTCCATCGCGACGACGACGAAGACGGACGGCTCTGGCAACTACGAGGTGCCGGAGTTGAAGGTGGGCACGTATACGGTGGCGGCTACGGCTCCGAGCTTCTCGGATGCGGTGGCACAGAATATTACGGTCTCGGTTGGGATCCGGACCAGGATCGACCTTGCGCTGAAGGTTGGTGGCGCGACCACGACTGTAGAGGTATCGGACGTTGCGCTGCAGTTGGAGACGGAGACCAGCGAACGTGGGCAGACGATCACGAACTACGAGAGCGAGGCGTTTCCGCTGGTGACGCGTAACTACTCGGACCTGCTGGGGCTGATTCCGGGTTCGCGGCAGGCTCCGACAGCGGCGACCACGAGCTCGGTGAATTCGCTGACACGTGCGGGTTCATACAACGTGAATGGCCAGCGCAGTATCTTCAATAACTTCCTGCTGGACGGTATCGACAACAACGCTTATGGCGAAAGCAACCAGGGTTTCGATAACCAGATTATTGCGGTTCCACCGGATTCGGTGGCGCAGTTCCAGGTGGTGACGAATAACGAGAGTGCGGAGTACGGCAGGAGTTCCGGAGCGACGATCAACGTGGCGTCCAACAGCGGAACGAACCAGCTGCATGCGACGGTGTACGAGTTTATCCGCAATACGGATTTGAATGCGGCGGGCTTCTTCAAGCCGACGACGGTGGGCGGCACCGGGATTGTGACGCCGTTCAAGAAGCCGACGTTCAACCGCAATCAGTTCGGTTTCAACGTGGGCGGCCCGATTGTCAGGAACAGGCTGTTTTACTTCCTTGACTACGAAGGCTTTCGCCAGGTGCTGAAGCCACTGAGCGTGCTGACGCTGCCGACGCAGAATGAACTGAATGGCGTGCTGGTGGTTCCTGTCACGAATCCGTTGACAGGGGTGAAGTATGCGGCGGGCGCGGCGATTCCGGCTGCGGCGATCAACCCGCTGTCTGCGCAGATTCTTGGTTATTTCAAGAGCTTCTCAAGTGCGCTGCCGATATCCGGCCTGGCGACGACGGGTGTTGCTTCCAGTGATTATGCGGTGCAGGTGCCGTTCACGGATAACGCGGACAAGGGCGATTTGCGATTTGACTGGCAGATCTCGCCGACGCGTTCGTCGTTCCTGCGCGTCAGCGATCGCAAGGAAGATGCGATCAACTTTGCGGCTATTCCGATTCCATTGGACGGGCAGACGAACGGGCATATACGGTTGCTGGATCAGCAGATCGCGGCGGGGTATACGGAGACGTTCGGCTCGAACAAAGTGCTGGATGTGCGGTTAGGGCTGGATCGGACGAAGGCCGGCAAGTACAACCTGTCGATCGGGAATACGGACTTCAACAATATTCCGGGACTGCCGACGACCAATGCGGTCGTCGCGGGTGGCTTACCCTCGATCAGCATCTCGGGCGGATTTACGGCGTTCGGTCGCCAGAGCACGAATCCGCAGTGGCAGGATCCTGCGTTCCTGGATCCGAAGGTGAACTTTACGTGGGTGAAGGGCAATCACTCGATGAAGTTCGGGTATGAGTACGAGCATCTCTGGATGGCGGTGAACGACAACAATCCTCTGTATGGTTCGTTCAGCTTTGGCGGCGGCTACTCAAACGGCGGCGGCGCGACGGTGGCGGATACCTACTGGGCGGATTTCCTGTTCGGGCTGACGAATACCTATTCACTCGCGAACTTTTACGAGGCGCACCTGACCAACAACACGCATAACGTCTACGCGCAGGATGACTGGAAGGCTCTGCCAAACCTGACGTTGAATATCGGACTCCGTTGGGAGTACACCTCGCCGTACTCGGATCTATACCATCGCGTGTCGAACTTTGATCCGGCTTCGCAGACGGTGTTGACGACGGCTCCGGGTGCGGTGGCGGGCAACGGCATTACGCCGGTGAGCCCGGGCGGAACCTACGGCAAGACCCTGGTCAACCCGGATTATGACGACTTCGCCCCGCGCGTTGGCTTTGCGTATGCGGCGACTCCCAAGACGGCTCTCCGCGGAGGCTTCGGGTTGAGCTATGCACACTATACGCGTGCGGGTTCGGGCGACATTCTCGGGATCAACGCACCGCAGGCGCAGTTTGCGGCAGTGAGCCAGATCACTCCGACGGCAGGGGACCATTGCTCGAGCCCTCTGCCGGCGCAGATCATCGCGGAAGGCAAGACGACGCCGAGCTGCTATGCGACGGCCGACCAGGGCTTCCCGAGCGGGCTGGTGACGAGCTTCAACCCGGCGACGGATAACATCACCTGGGTTCCGAAGAACACGAAGGATAGCTATGTTGAAAGCTACTTCCTGGATGTGCAGCGGACGCTGTTGAAGAACAGCGTGCTCGACATCGCGTTTGTGGGAAACCATGGCTTGAAGCTGCAGGGCTTCGTCAACGGAAACCAGAAGAATCCGGCGAACGGGTTTGCGCGGCCGTTCGGGAATTGGCCGAGTGACATCACCGAAGCGCTTAACGAGTTCTGGTCGAACTACAACGCGCTGCAGGTGAAGTATGAGCAGCGGATGGACTTTGGGTTGACGCTGCTGAACTCGTTCAGCTGGGAGCACTCGCTGGATAATGCGAGCGCGTCGCTTGAAGGAAATACGCCCTCGCCGCAGGATGGGAACAACCTTCGGGCAGATTACGGCCAATCGGACTACAACCTGCCGCTGCAGAACGTGACCAGCCTGGTGTACGACCTGCCTGTCGGCAAGGGCAAGCAGTTCCTGAATATGGGTGGACCGGTGAATGAGTTGCTTGGCGGCTGGCAGCTGAGCCTTATCAATACGGCGCAAGCGGGAACGCCGTTCAACCTGACCTACACGCCGAATGGTGCGCAGCAGCTTTCACCGCAGATCTCGGCGACCTATCGCGGTGCGAACGAGTATCGGCCGAACATCCTGCCGGGCGCCAAGGTGACGCAGGGGGTTACGCATCGTGCGGCGAATACCGGATACGTCAATTACATCAACTATGCTGCGTTTCAGCTGCCTGCGATCAAGAACGGAACAACGGTGCTGAGCCCGTTTGGCGATGCAACGCGCAACCCGGGACGGACGCCGGCCTTCAACGAGATGGATGCTGCTTTTAACAAGCGGTTTGCGACGCCGGTGGAACGGATGAAGGTCGAGTTTCGTACGGAGTTCTACAACCTGTTCAACCACACCAACTACTATCTGCCAAGCACGATCGGTGGAACGCAGGGTGCGGCGCCAAGTTCGGGCGGACAGATTACCAGCACGTTTACGCCGCGGGTGATTCAGTTCGGGTTGAAGATCCTGTACTAGGAGTGTCGCAGCCGGTGTACGAAGAACGTTCGAGTCAAGGGTGCCGCCCGGAGGTTCAGGCAGCACCCTTGTCGTTTTAGCTCGGCTTACCAGCAATGGCTATACTGAGGGGAGCGGTGGAAAAAGCGGAATATTTGGAGTTTGCATGGAACTGGCGCAGATTGCACAGGTAAAAGAATCGGTGGCTGAGGGGCGCAAGGTGTGGCCCGAGGTGGAGCAGGTCAGCCGCAAGATTCTGTGCGTCTTCCCCAAGTACCGGAACGCGTTTGGCACGTTTCACCACTCCTACCCGCTGCTGGGCGTGAAGGCCTTTATGCCGCCGCAGGGGATGCTGCTGATCTGCGCTTACCTGCCGAAGCATTGGGAGGTGAAGTTCGTCGACGAGAACGTGCGGGAGGCCAAGGCGAGCGAGTACAAGTGGGCCGATGCGGTGATGGTGAGCGGGATGCACATCCAGCGCGACCAGATGAACAAGATCAACGAGAAGGCGCATCAGTTTGGCAAAGTGACGGCAGTGGGAGGACCTTCGGTGTCGGGGTGTCCGGAGTATTATCCCGAGTTTGATTACCTGCATATCGGTGAGCTGGGAGATGCCACCGATGAGCTGATCGGACGACTGGCGAAGAGCGTGGAACGGCCGGGCGAACCGGTGAGGCTGACAACGACGGAGCGGTTGCCGCTGAAAGAGTTTCCGACGCCGGCCTACAAGCTCGCAGGGATGGATAAGTACTTCCTGGCGAACGTGCAGTTTTCGAGTGGATGCCCGTATAAGTGCGAGTTCTGCGATATTCCAGAGTTATATGGAAATAACCCGAGGCTGAAGACGCCGGAGCAGGTGATCAAGGAACTGGACGAGATCGTTGCAAGCAATGCGGTGGGGGCGGTCTATTTTGTGGATGACAATTTTGTGGGTAATCGCAAAGCCGCGAAGGAGTTACTGCCGCACTTAGTGGAGTGGCAGAAGAAGAACAAATATCCGGTGGAGTTTGCGTGCGAGGCGACGTTGAATATTGCGCGCTCCCCGGATTTGTTAGAGATGATGCGCGAGGCTTCGTTCTGGACGGTTTTTTGCGGGATTGAGACGCCGGAGACGAATGCGCTGGCGGCGATGAAGAAGACTCAGAATAATGAGGCGCCGATCCTGGATTCGGTGCGGAAGCTGAACAGCTACGGGATGGAAGTTGTGTCGGGCATGATCATGGGGCTGGATACGGACACGTACGAAACACCGGACAAGATTCTCGAGTTTATCGAAGAGTCGAAGATTCCTGTGCTGACGATTAATCTGCTGGAGGCTCTGCCGCGAACGCCCCTGCACAGACGCCTGGCGGCGTCGGGACGCTTGAACGAAGCACCGGGACGTGAGTCGAACGTGGAGTTCAAGCTGCCGTATGACGATGTTGTTGCCATGTATCGGCGGACGTTTTCGACGGCATTCGAGCCGGAGGCCATCTACAGACGGTTTGAGTACAACATTCAACACACCTATCCGAACCGGGTTGCGATTCCGCCGAGCGGCAAGTTGAGCTTCCGCAATGTGATGCTGGGCGTGAAGGCGCTTTCGCGGCTGATCTGGAAGTGTGGGATTGTTGGGAACTACCGCAAGACGTTCTGGCGGATGGCGTGGCCTGCGCTGAAGGAGATCGATATTGACATCGTGGTGCACGTGGCGCTGGTCTCGCACCACATGATCGAGTTCGCGCGGGAGGCGAAGGATGGGTACCAGAATGCCGCGTTTTACTCGCCGGACTTGAGAGAGTTGCAGCCTACGGCTTAGAGCAGGGACGCAGCCAGGATCAATGGAACAGAACAGGCAATGACCAGAAGTTCAACTCTGGTCATTGCCTGTTCTTATTACCTCGATCGTTGCGTGTTGCTGCTAGACAGGATCACCCATGGGGGCATTTTCCTCGACGAGGCGATTGCGGGATGCGAAGCCAAAGAAGGCGATGTAGATGTAGCAGAGCACCGGAATGATAAAGGCATGCTGGATGCCGATCTTGTCGGCGATTCGGCCCTGAAGCACGGGCAGGAGCGCGCCGCCGACGATGGCCTGCACCATCAGCGAGGAGCCTTTGCTGGTGAGCGAACCCAGGTTGGTGAGGCCGAGCGAAAAGATGGTCGGGAACATGATGGAGTTGAAGAGGCCGACAGCGACGACGCTCCACATTGCGATATGGCCTGCGGTGAGCATGGTGGTGAGGACGAGCAGGCCTGCGATGGTCGCGGCGACGGCAAGGGCTAACCCTGGGCGCACGCGTTGCAGAATCCAGGATCCGATAAAGCGTCCGACCATCGCGCCGCCCCAGTAGTAGGTCACGAAGCTGGAGGCAGCGACCTCGGACATGGAAGCGATGTTGGGCTGGCCGAGATAGCGAATCAGAAAGCTGCCGATGGAGACTTCCGCACCGACATAGACGAAGATCCCGACCGCACCAAGGACGACCCACTTGTGCTTCCAGATGCTTTCGTCCGGGTAAGCCTGATCGAAGGCACCGGGCCGGAAGTCCTGGGTGTGAGCGTTGGTGCTCATGGTAGGCATCTTGATGAGAGCTAACGCGATCGCGAGGACGAGCAGGGTGAGACCAAGGCCGAGGTACGGCAGGCGAACGGACGATGCCTGCTGGGTGCGATAGAGGGCCTGATCGCCGGCCGAGAGCAGGTGGAGCTTGGCTGCGGTGAGAGTCGCGCCGGAGAGGATGAGGATTCCGCCGAGCTTGGGACCGAGTGTGGTGCCGAGCGAGTTGAAGGCTTGCGACAGGTTGAGGCGGGATGAGGCGGTGGTCTCGGGGCCGAGATTGACGACGTATGGATTGGCTGCGACCTGGAGCGTGGTGATGCCGGCTGCGAGCACGACCAGGGCGCCGAGGAAGAGCCAGAAGATGGTGATGCTGGAGGCCGGGAGGAAGAGCAGGGCGCCGGCGGCCGCGACGATAAGTCCGACGACCATGGCGCGTTTGTAGCCGATCTTCTCGATCAGCTTGCCTGCGGGCAGGGCGAAGAGGAAGTACGCGCCGAAGAAAGCGGAGTTGACGAGCTGCGACTTGAAGTTGTTGAGCTCGAAGATGCTTTGCAGGTGAGGGATGATGACGTCGTTCAGGGACGTGAGGAAGCCCCACATGAAGAAGAGCGCGGTGGCGATCGACATGGCACGGTAGTCTGTGGAGTCGCGCCCGTTGAAGTAGGCGGGGCTGTTGAGGTTGGTGGAGGCGATGGCCATGAGGTGACAGTCTCTCTTTTCAGTAGAAGCGAAGTGGGCTTGGACGCACGATGGGCGCGTGAGGGCGAACGGAGACTATGTTACATGGGAACGCGGAAGGATTGGCGGGCGGGTGCGTATCGAGCGGGCTCTCGACGGCGGTTGCCTGGCGAGAGGGACGAGATCGCCGTCGTGGTGCCTGGCATGAGGAGCGGAGAGCAGCGGAACGGACCAGATGGGTTACGTCTCAACTCACCATCTGCCGTTCCATTCCGTCTCGAAGATGCTCTCCCCCTGGCGACTTTCTCTGGGGCCACTGGGGTGCACTCAGTCTCTCCTGGGCGGGATTGCTCTTTGGAATGGCAGGATACGATGTTTCCTAAACGCAACAGAAATCACAATCCTCAAAGAAGTCTTTTGTAATGAGCGATTCAGCTTGCTCCTATTGATGAGATTGAAGTGCGTATTCGCTTCTTCTGTTGTGTATCAGCGGTTCGTCTCAGGCCCGTTATAGCATTACAGCTGCACCCGATCATACGCACGCGAATGTGTCTTTCATCCGCAGAGTCAGCAGGACAACTTCATGGAAGGTATTGGTGGCAAGCTGAGAGCGACTCGGCTTGCCTGGAAGCTTACGCTACGTGAGGTGGAACAACGGAGTCTCCGGCTGGCACAGCAGTGGGGGAATCCGTCCTATCGCATTTCCGCAAGCTGGCTTGACCGCGTGGAACGGGAGAATCGCGGGCTCTCCGCGACGAAACTGATTGTTTTAGCAACGGTTTACAGTTTGACTGCGGAACAGATGCTGGCGCTTTGTCCGCCGGCTGGTATGGGATTCACGGCGTCTGAGGAGAGTTCAGGCCCGAATGCCACGCTCATGGCCGAAGGTCCATTGGAGGCGCAGGCGAAGATCTGGCTTCCGGATCACCTGGTGACGGACACGCCGCCTGAAGCGACCGCGTTGCTTCCGCCTGCCGAGAACGGAGTGCCGAGTCACTACCGCCGCGCCATCATCGGGAGGCAGGACCGTACGCTCGAGCCAATGATCCGGGCTGGATCGGTCGTGCTGATCGACACGCAGAAGCGGGTGATCGCAGGGCGGCGGGAGTGGAATCACGAGTTTGACCGGCCCATTTACTTCCTGATGACGCGTGAAGGCTATGTGGCCGGCTTCTGTGAACTGGACCGTGAGACGGACTGGCTGACCGTGATACCGCATGCGCTTTCGTTTGAAGTGAATCGACGCTGGCGGCTGAAGAGAGAGATTGAAGTGGTGGGGACGGTGGTCGCGGCGATGGTGCGACGCATTCCGTGAGCCTAGATTGCCTGCTGTAACTCTGCAAGTTCGGGAAGCTGTACCCCTTCGTAGAGGACGAGCAGGCTGCGGGTCATGAGGTAGTAGGTGGCGACAGCGCGTTGTGCGTAGACCGGGAACTGCTCGCGGAGGTGGCCGGTCGCGGAGGCTCCGCGGAGTCTGCCGATGTGCCACTTGATCTCGCGTGCGTTGAGCCGGAGTTCCTCTGCCAGCTGGAGAGCTTCGGGATACCATCGCTGAACGTAGGCGGCGAGGTCGATGAGCACGTCGCAGTTCTGTTCGAGCGCGTCGAGGCCTTGCATGCCATCGATCATCTCGAAGATGAGTTCCGGCTGCAGCTGGTGCTCGGGATCGCGATCTTCGAGCAGGTCCAGCGCGACGGCGGCGACGTTGCTGCGGTCGATCTGCTTGAGTCGTGCGAGAAGCGATTTCCAGGCGGTGCGGGAGGCTCTTCGTGCCCGCAGGATGTAGTAGGTTGCAACTCCAACCAGGCTCATGGCGAACACCATCGCTGTGGAGAGAAAGATCACTTGGCTCATGAGTGGGATCCCGAGGCGCGCAGGTGATTCAGCATCACGGCGACTTTCTGCTGGAGGGCGAGCAGTTCCAAGCGCAACTCCTCGGGGAATCGGCGCGGCTCGGGTTCTTTGATCGCAAGGGTTACGATCCAGTACGCCACCACGGTGAGGTAGAGCTCTATTTCGAGGTGCGAGACCATCCGATAGTAGTTTGCGCCCAGATAGCCATGTGCGGCGGCGGTAAAGATGCCAAAGATGGAAAAGATGCCAAAACCTTGTGCAAGCCGGGCGACGTGTGTTCGCCAGGGAAGGCCGAGTGTGACTGAGAGCGCGACCATGGCGACAAAGAGCTCGCCCATCAGTGCGGAGGCAAAGAAGTTGCCGCGAATGATGATGACGGATTGCCATGAGCTTGAAGGCGGGGAAGCGAGCCAGGTGAGGGCGGCGGCGAAGAGCAGACTGATGAAGATGATGGCGAGGAAACTTCTGCGCACCTCCGGCGCCCAGGCTCCGAGAGGCTTGAAGACGTGGGACGCCAGTTCGTAGGCGACGGCGAGCTGAAGAGCGAGATCCACGGTCGCGAGTGTCCAGTAGGTGTTGAAGTAGGCGTTTGGCGCGTGGCGAAGGGTGAAGAAGAGAACGACCGTCTTGACGATGTTTGTTCCGATGAGAGTGGTGAAGAGAGGAAAGACTTTTGCGCGGTGAAAGGTGAAGAGTACAGCCAGAAGGATGCAGTTTTCCGCTAGACCAATGGCCCAGAGAAGACGATCAAAGCCGGTAAGATGCAAATCGTCTCCTCTGGGCGCACTATGTGGCGGCGGGAGTAGTTTACGACGTTGCGAAGGCGATGAGCACGGGAAGTATGGCGGCCATGATCGAGCCCGCGGGTTTGCAGGGTTGCGGATCGCTTCCTGTGACGATGCAGGGCGAGGTGGACTGAGCACGCATCGTATGGCTGGTTGCGAGGGTGGCGCTGAGGATGAGGGCGAGTGCAAGCCTGGTGGGAAGTCTCCGGATCATGGGTCAATCTCCTTGGAGCGCATGGTGCGCTGGCCGGAGATTAGGTTTTGATCCGCAGTTTACTTATTGATTTATAAGGACTTTTGCGCATCGGAAATCCGAAGGGGATGTCCTTCTAAAGCGAGCAGGAATTGTCATTCTGGGTGCATATGATCAAAATGCACATGTGTACCTGGTTTGTGAATAGGCAACGGAAATGCTTCAGAAAAAGCTCGGGCCTGATATTGCCGCTTTCTGGGCGTCGAGATCTCGCTGGAAGATGCTTATGCATGCAGTGGAGCGGTTGGCGCTGCGGCCGGGGCGGGTAGCCGCAGTTTGCACGCAAGTCAGCCAGTGGCTGGAAGTAAGCCGGGATCCATTTAATGGGGGGAAGTGGTCGGAATGGAGAGATTCGAACTCTCGACCCCCTGCTCCCGAAGCAGGTGCGCTACCAGGCTGCGCTACATTCCGATCTGGGTTTGCTGGTTAGATGTCGATGCTGTCACGCTTGCCCGTTGATTGCAGGCGTTTGGGTGTGCCTGCAGGCTCGCGGATTCGACTCTTCGAGTTTAGCAGAGATTTGGGAGTCCGGGTCGAGGAGGGGTTGAGACGCATCCCATAGAAACAGATCGGTTGATCCATAGTTTGCGAGATGGTCGTTGCGGCTGAGACCGAAGACCGAGTCGTCGTAAGAACCCGGCAACGAAATACAGGTGGAAGAGACATGGAACGTCGACAAATTGTCGAGCTTTGGCGTGATCGGGCGGCAGCAGCCGGAGTTTTAGTAACGCTGGTCCGGGCGGAGGGTTCCTCGTACCGCAGGCCAGGGGCGCGCCTGCTGGTGAGCAGGGACGTCGCTCGCACGGCGGGTACGTTGAGTGGAGGGTGCCTGGAGGCCGAGGTGGTCAGGAAGGCGCCGTGGCTGGTGAAGGATGGGGCACGCGTCGAGCGCTACTCGACCTTGTTCGACGATACGGCGGAGATACCCTTTGGGCTCGGCTGTGGGGGGACGGTGGATCTGCTGTTTGAGCCGCTTGATGCGCCGGAGGGACGTGCGCTTCTCGAAGCCATGGAGGCATCGCTCAAAGGCATGGAATCGGTTGTCGTGAGCTTCCTGCCGGGTGGCAATCGGGGGCTGCGCCGATTGATCCTGGCTGCGGATGGTACGGTCGTCTTCCGGAGTGAGGGACTGAGTGAAGAAAAGGTCGCGTGCGCACGAAGGCTGACACCCGACGAGGTGTATGAAGGGCGGTTTGTGGAGCGACTGATCGCTCCGCAGAGGCTGTTTGTGTTGGGTGCAGGCGAGGATGCGCGGCCGGTGGTGGAGTTGGCGGCAGCCGTCGGGTTCGCCGTCACGGTGGCGGACGGAAGGCCGCAGTTAGCCAGGGCAGAGCGGTTCCCGAGGGCTGAACGGGTGATCTGTCTGGGGGACGATCTGGATGAAGGGTGCGCGCGCATTGGGATTGGGGCAAAGGATGCCGTGGTGTTGATGACGCATAGCTACGAACAGGATCGTGCGCTGCTGGTCGCGACGCTGCCGCTTGGTTTGAAGTATCTCGGATTGCTGGGAGCCAAGCATCGGAGCAGCCTGCTGGTGAGCGAGGCTGCGGTGATGCTCGACCGTTCGGTCGCGGAGTGCTGCGAGCGGCTGTTTGCCCCTGTCGGTATGGATCTGGGGGGCGACGGGCCAGAGGCGATTGCTCTTTCGATTGTTGCCGAGGTTCAAGGCGTGGTGAATGGACGGCTGGGTACTTCGTTGCGGTTGAGTGCCGACGACGTGGCGGCACAGGTCGCGAAGGGCGGCGCCTCGCGCTACCTGCAGGCGCAGTGTGCGATGGAGGCGGGGGTTTGAGAGTGACGGGGGTGGTCCTGGCTGCGGGCGCGTCGTCCCGGCTAGGCGAGCCGAAGCAATTAGTAGAGGTGGGGGGAGAGCGGCTGCTTGAACGCACCGTCCGGGTTGCACGAGAGGCTGGGCTGG
>CAXTNM010000092.1:0-345 GCA_964245715.1 uncultured Acidobacteriaceae bacterium
CCGCACTGCTGCCCCCGACCCCGGTTTGAAACAAATTACTGTAGAACAAGTCCTCGAAGCTGCAATAACGCTCCTCGGCGAATAGCGGACTCTTGAAAGACGCAACAAGCTGGTTACGGCTCGACGTCTATCCTGCCGCGAAGGCTTTACCCGCAGCCGGGTCCAGCCGCTCAGGCACTGCTTCTGCGCTTGCTCCACGTACCACTAAGATTTCCGAACCGGAGAGTACTTTGCCGCCCAGCACGACAGACCGCACCACCTGGCAGCGCATCGCCAAACGCATCCGCGTCCCCATGGGATTCCTCTTCGCCGCCTTCTTCCTCTGGCTCGCCCACCCCACCCCTC
>CAXTNM010000092.1:355-15703 GCA_964245715.1 uncultured Acidobacteriaceae bacterium
CTCATACGCTGCTGCTAAGCCTGATTCTCGTCCTCCCCGGTCTCTGGCTCCGCGCCTACTCCGCCGGCTACATCCGCAAAAACGCCGAGCTCACCACCACCGGTCCCTACGCCCACACCCGTAACCCCCTCTATCTTGGCTCCATGCTGATCGCCTTCGGCTTCGGCGCCGCCTCCGCAAGCGCGTTCCTCCTCATCCTGCTCGCCGTGCTCTTTCTCGCGATCTATCTCCCCACTATCCAGGGCGAAGAGCAGTATCTTCGCGTTCACTTCCCTAACTTCGACAGCTACGCTGCCAACGTTCCGCGCCTGCTCCCACGCCTTACCCCCGCACTCGATGACACTGAACCCGGAGCCTTCTCCCGCTCCCTCTACCTTCATCACCGCGAGTACAATGCTTCTATGGGGGCAGGCGCCATCTATCTCGCGCTGATCCTCAAGCTTGTGCTGAAGAACCACCATCTCTTCAGCGGGTTGGCCGGCCGATAACACCAGAGACGTCCCAGAACAGAGTCCAAAAAGGACCTATGCAGCACCTCGATCCTCCCAAACTAAGCCCCCGGTGACCCACTTTGCCTAGAACCCGCTCGCTCCTCTTTCTGCTTGCCGCCATGGCAATCCCGCCGGCGGTGAACGCCCAGATCCTCGGCCTCGGCAAGCCTGCCCCACCGGTCGTTATCCCGACCCTCGAAGCTCCGCAGCCCGGATACACCTTCCCTGCACGCGAGACGCTCACCTTTTCAGTGGACTGGCGCGTCTTCACCGCCGGCACCGCCGTCTTCCATCTCGAGCAGCAGGGCAACACCGAAAAGATCACCGCCACCGCAGACTCGGTTGGCAACATCAACATGATTTTCCCGGTCATCGACAAGTTCCAGGCCGGCCTTGATACCAAAACCGGCTGCTCCACCGGCTTTGCCAAGCAGATCCAGGAAGGACGCCGCAAGGTCACTAGCGATCTCGCCTTCAACTATCAGACCGGAAAGCAACACGAAAACACTAAAAACCTGGTCAAGGGCACCGCCGCCGAGCACACCGCGAACATCCCCGCCTGCGTCACCGATTCACTCTCAGCCATCTTCTACGCAGCGTCTCGCCCCCTTGTCGTCGGACAGCAAGTCCGATTCCCGCTCGCCGACTCCATGCGCACTGTCACGGTCGCCATGAAGGTCGAAGCCAAGGAGGAGATCAAGACGCCGGCCGGTACCTTCCAGACCATCCGCGTTCAACCCACAGCGGACGAGGGCATCGTCAAGAATCGCGGCAATATCTGGATCTGGTACACCGACGATGCACGGCACATCCCCGTCCAGATTCGCGCCCGCCTCTTTTGGGGCACCATCACCTTCCACCTGCAATCGATGGAAGCAAAGTAACTTCCGAGGCCTTGAAACTCAATATGACCGAACAAGAAGAACAACTCGTCTCTGTCGCCGGCTTTCGCGACCCTACCGAAGCCCACATCGCCCAGGGCATGCTCGAAGCCGCGGGCATCGAAACCCTGCTCCAGGGCGAGAATGCCAACGCCCTCTATCCCGGCGCCCTGCGCGTCCGGCTCCAGGTTCGGGAGGTCGATGAAGCGGCCGCTCGAGCCCTTCTCGCCGACTCCGAGAACACCGTTGATGATGACTCAGCCAGCCGCTAAACCACGCGCCGTTCTCTGCCTCTCCGGAGGCATGGACTCCTGCGTCTGCGCCGCGCTCGCCGCACGCGACCACGAGCTTTACGCGCTCCACTTCAGCTACGGCCAGCGCACCGAAGCCCGCGAGCTTCAATCCGCACGGCAGATCGCTGAAAGCGTCGGCGCTCAACAGTTCCTTCCGCTCAAAATCGACCTCTTCCGTCAGATCGGGGGCTCTGCCCTCACCGACGACCAGATCGCCGTTCCCGATGCCGGGGAAGAGATCGGCAACGAAGTTCCGGTAACCTACGTCCCCTTCCGCAACGCCCACTTCCTCGCCGCAGCCGTCAGCTGGGCAGAGGTCCTCGGTGCCGAGAAAGTCATCATCGGGGCGGTTGAACAGGATAGCTCCGGGTATCCCGACTGCCGGCCCGCCTACTACGCCGCCTTCAACGAGCTCATTCAGCAAGGCACAAAAGAAGGCAATATTCGCGTCGAAACCCCGCTCATTACCCTCCGCAAGTCCGAGATCATCCGGCTTGGGGTTGAATTGGGCGCGCCGTTCCATGTAACGTGGTCTTGCTATTCGGGTGAACGCGAAGCCTGCGGCGTCTGCGAAAGCTGCGCGCTCCGGCTCAGAGCATTTCGCGAAATCGGAGCATCAGACCCGATACCATACGCAACAGATTCAGCACCACGTCAGCAGACGCACATCGCAAGCTAAAAAGAAGAGCGTCATTCGGCTCAGGAGAGACAACGTGAAAAATCGCAACAAGTTGGGTGCAGCCATCAGCGTCCTCGGCAGCTTCGGTTTTCTGGCCTTCGCGGCCCCTACTGCCTTCATCATGCTTGAACCCGCAGCCCTCGTCGCCCAGGCTGGAGCCACCATCACAGGCGTCGCCAAGGATCCTGGCGGGCAGCCGTACAACGGAGGCGAAGTCCGCTTTTCAACTGACAAAGCCTCTCCAGCCGACAAGCGCAAGTACCAATACACGGTCCCAGTCGGCAAGGACGGCACCTACAAGGCGACCGACGTCGCTTCAGGCTCCTACATCATCAATTACTTCCGTGACGGGAAGAGCGTCTGGTTCCACGAGCTGGATATCAAAGCGGGCGATACCAAGACGGTCGACTTCGATCTTTCAAGCGAAGAGTACATGAAGGGGTTGAGCTCCGAGGATCGCGCCAAAATCGAGGCAGCCAAGAAGAAGAATGCCTCCGCCTTGGCTGAGAATGCCAAGATCGCCGACGTCAACAAGACCCTGATCGCCGGTCGCGCCGACGAGAAGACCGATCCCGACAAGGCTGTGACCGAGCTCACCCCGCTCACCACGCAACGGCCGAACGAGCCAATCATCTGGGCCGCGCTCGGCGAAGCTCAGCTCGCCGCCGCCGATTCCGCCCGTACCGCCGCCATGAAGGCAAAGACGCCCACCAACGATCCGGCCATCCTGCAGAAATACGCTGACGCCGCGACCTCCTATCAGAAGGCGCTCGACCTGAGCGCAGCCGCCGCCAAGCCGGACGACAAGGGCGCGAAGAAGCCGGATCCCTCCTTCGCCTTCACCTGCTACCTCAACCTCGGACAGGCACTCGGACGCTCCGGCAAAACGGATGAGGCGGGCACCGCCTACGAGAGTGCAGCCAAGGCCGACCCCACCAAGGCTGGGGTTGCGTTCTACAACGAGTCTGCGGTTTACTTCAACGCCAATAAGCTGAAGGAAGCCAACGATGCAGCCGATAAAGCGATCGCTGCAGACCCCAAGCGCGCGGACGCCTACTACATCAAGGCCTCGGCCTTGATTCCGGACGCCAAGCTCGACAACGCAACCAAGAAATTCATTCTGCCTCCGGGCTGTCTCGAGGCCTATCAGGAGTACCTCGAGCTCGCCCCGGACGGCCCCCACTCACAGGACGTCAAGGAACTTCTTGCCAACCTCGGTCAATCCCAGAAGAGCTCCTTCAAAGCCAAGAAGTAAGCAAGCCGCCAAAGCCAACCACGGCCCTGGGAGATCCTCAGGGCCGTTCGCTTTGCCTTCTACCAACGGAGACCGCATGGGCTCAGCGCCAACCAGCATCGTAGACTTCGAGCAAGCCCTTCAGATCGTCCTCACCCAGGCAAGAACGGCCGTAGTTCGCCTACCGCCCGAGCAGCTTCCGTTGCTCGAAACGCAAGCCCGCATCCTGGCCCACCCGGTCCTCGCGGAGCGCGATCAACCTCCGTTCGATCGTTCTACCCGGGACGGCTTCGCCCTGCGCGCCGCCGACTGGAACCCCGATGCCAGCCTCGAGATCATCGGCCAGGTCCGCGCCGGCGAGCTCTGGTCCGGCCCACCCCTCGCCGCAAACCAGGCAATCGAGATCATGACCGGGGCACCAATCCCTGCCGGTGCCGACGCCGTCCTCATGGTCGAACACGCCGCTCGCTCCGGCTCCAACCTCCGCCCGAATGCCCCCCGCACCCTCACACCAGGAGAGAATATCGTCCCACAGGGCAGCGAAGCGCGCTCCGGAACCCAGGTCGTGCGCGCCGGCACGCGCATCGGCGCCGCCGAGATTGCCATCGCCGCCACCTGTGGGCAGACGCACCTCCACGTCACCGCACGCCCAGCCGTCGCCATCCTCGCCACCGGCGACGAACTCGTGGAGCTGGATCAGCTTCCTGGCCCTCAGCAGATTCGCAACTCCAACAGCTACTCCATCGCCGCCATGGTCTCAGCAGCCAGCGGCCAACCCATCCGCTTGCCTATCGCCCGCGATCTCCGCGAAGAGATTCGCCGCAACATCCTTGCCGCCCGCGAAACAAACCTCCTCATCCTCTCGGGCGGTGTCTCCATGGGCGAGTACGACCTCGTCGAAGAGGTCCTCACCAGCTTCGGAGCCGAATTCTTCTTCACCGGTGTGCGTATGCAGCCCGGCAAACCCGTTGTCTTCGGCCGACTTCCTGCACGCGACAACGCCCCGGAACTCTACTTCTTCGGCCTCCCCGGCAACCCTATCTCCACTCAGGTGACCTTCCACTGCTTCGCCGAACTCTTCCTCAGGGTCCTGGCCGGCGAACCCGAACCAGCTCCCAGGTGGGCTCTTGCGACTCTGACCGAGGATATAGTCGCGAAACCTGGCCTCACGCGCCTGCTGCCAGCCCGTCTCCAAGGCACCTCCATCACCACTACCCCGTGGCAAGGCTCTGGAGATCTCGCCGCCAACGCCCGCGCCAACTGCTACGTCGAGTTCAAGCCAGGCTACGCCTATGCCCCCGGCGACACCCTCCGCATCCTGCTACGTTGACGAAACGAGACTCCGCAATGTCCAAACTCTCTCACTACGACGAGGCCGGCCAGGCCCACATGGTGGATGTCAGCCATAAGTCTGAAACACGCCGCGAAGCGACCGCCGCAGCCTTCGTTGAACTCTCGGAAGAAGTGCTTGCCGCGCTTCCTTCGAACCCCAAGGGGAACCCGCTCGAGGTCGCCCGCTTCGCCGGCATCCAGGCCGCGAAACAAACCTCCAACCTCATCCCCATGTGCCATCCTCTTGCCCTCACCCTGGTCGATGTCCAAGCGCGCATCGTGGCCGGAGGCGTCGCAATCGAAGCCACCGCAGCTACAGTAGCCGGTACCGGGGTCGAGATGGAAGCCATGGTGGCCGCCTCGGTAGCCGCCCTCACCGTCTACGACATGACGAAGGCGCTCGACAAGTCCATTCGCATCCGTGACGTGGTCCTGCTCCGCAAGTCCGGGGGGAAGTCCGGCGACTACCACCGCCCCTAAGCTTTCAACGGGTCATTCCAAGCCTGTATTGAACTGGTCACCGGCCTAAACCGCCGCAGCCAGCGTCAACGCAAATAAACCATCTTCATCTTCATAGCTATGCATGACCGCGAATCCGGTCTCTTCGACCAGCGCACTCACACTTCTCCGGTCGAACTTATGACTGCTCTCCGTATGAATCGACTCGCCGTCCAAAAAGCGCACCTTGATCGAATCACCCGAGCTCCCGCCGAGCGTCACCACCTGTCCACCCACTGAAACCAGGTGCATCTCGATCCGCGACTCGGCCTCATTCCAGCGGGCCTCATGGCGAAACCGATCCAGATTAAAGTCCGCACCCAGTTCGCGATTCAACCGCGCCAGCACATTCAGGTTGAACGCCGCCGTCACACCCGCGGCATCGTCGTAGGCCTCCAGCAGCTGCTCCACCGTCTTCTGCTCCCCCGGAGTGAGATCCGTCCCCAGCAGCAGCGCATCTCCCGGGTGCAACTGACCGCGCAGCTTCGCCAGAATCTCCCTTGCCTCCGCGGGTGAAAAGTTTCCGATACTCGAGCCGATATACAACGCCAGAACCTTCGCGTCGGTCACCCGCTCGATCCGGATTGGCTCGGCTACGTAGTTCGCCACCTGCGCCCGCACCACTACGCCTTCGAGCTGCGCCTCCAACTGCGTCTTCGCCTCATCGAGCGCGGTAGGGCTTACATCGATTGGCTGATAAAGCACCAGATTCTGCAGTCTCCCGGCGGCTGCCAGCAACACTCCAGTCTTCGTCGCGGTCCCGGCCCCCAACTCCGCCACCGTGACCGGTGCCCCCATTGCCACCAGAATCTTCTCCGAGTACTGCACCAACAAACCACGCTCCGTGCGCGTCAGGTAGTACTCCGGCAGGACGGTAATCTGTTCGAACAACTGCGACCCGGCCTCGTCGTAAAACAACCAGGGTGGGAGCGTCTTGGGTGAGCTGGCGAGCCCACTCCGGGCTGCGGCGGCAACAGGCGAAACGGCTTCAGCAATCACATCGGCTCCAGGTTCAAGTTCGCGATCCTAACGATTCTATGATGCAAAGCCTCTTAAAACGTCTCGGACTTTGGTCGGGCATCATGCTCAAGCTGAGAGACGCATCGGCCGACCCCACGCGCAAGGGCAGCTCTGAACGATCCGTCGGCATCGCCCAGATCACCCGTGCCATCCAGACCATGGAAAAGATCGCGCAGGAGAACGCCGCCGGCTCCGAGCAGTCCACAGCGGCTGCTCAGGAGTCATCCACCCAGTCGGAGGCCATTCCAGAAATTCTGCAACACCTTGCCGAGCTCGGCGGTGAGAGCACAATCGCGCTTGGCGGTGAGAGTACAACCGCGCTCGCCGCCTGACCATCGTCAGTCTTTTGCCAGTCGCAGGCCCGAAAACTGCCACCTTGTCGCCGGCCCGAAGAAGTTCCGGTATGTCGCCCTGATGTGCGTCGCCGGCGTCACCGCAGAACCACCCCGCAGGATCACCTGTGACGACATAAACTTCCCGTTGTACTCGCCAAGCGCGCCGGGCAGCGGCTTGTACCCGGGGTATCCCGTGTACCCCGAAGCCGTCCACTCCCATACATCGCCAAAGAGCTGCTGCAGCAGCTCGCCAGGCTGCGCTGCCACCGGGTGCAGCTGTCCGGACTCAAGCATGTTCGCCGTCACCGCCGGAGCCTCAAGCCGCCCATCCGGCGCCGCATACGACATCAACTCCGGTTCCTCCACCGTTCCCTCAACCAGCGTGTTCAGCGAGCCAGCCGTGTGCTCCCATTCGAACTCCGTTGGCAGACGACAACCCTTCCACCGCGCGAAGGCGTCGGCCTCAAAGTAACTCACATGACACACCGGCGTGTCGAGCATCGACTCGAGCGCTACTGTTCCCCGCAACGTATAAACGCTCCAGCCCGAAGCCGCAGCCGTATCCCGCCGCCAGTACATCGGCGCCTGCCACCCCGCGGCACGCATCGTGCTCCAGCCCTCCGAAAGCCACAACTCCGGTCGCGTGTACCCATTATCGTCAATAAACGCGAGATACTCACCCGCCGTCACCAACCTGGAAGCAATCTCGAATGGCTGCAGGTAAACCGAGTGCCGCGGCGTCTCGTTGTCGAATGCAAACGCCAGCGGATCTTCCTGATCCAGGTTGATCCCCACCTGCACCAATCCACCCTCATAGCTCCTGAAGGAAGCCTCGCCGAGCGTCCTGCGTTGTTCCTGCTGAACGTCACCCTCCAGATAAGCCGGATGCAGGGGATTCGTAAACAGCGCATGTTTGATATCGGTAGCAATCAGCTCCAGGTGCTGCTGCTCATGCTGAAGACCGAGCACAATGCGTTTAAGGATCTCTTCCTTCTCCGACTCGCCTTCGTCCGTCTCCCCCGCCAGCAATTCTTCAACAGCCGCATCCACATACGTCCGGTAGGCCAGGATCTGATCGAGCAGCGGTCGCGAAAAACTCGCCCGCAGATTCTTCGCCGGCATCTCTCCCAACGTGTTGTAGTACGAGTTGAAGAGCCAATGGAACTCCGGATGAAAGACCCTGTACCCCTTCACGTAAGGAGTAAGCACAAATGTCTCGAAAAACCAGCTCGTATGCGCCAGGTGCCACTTCACCGGGCTCGCCTCGCCGCACGACTGCACCATCATGTCCTCAGGCGAGAGCGGTGCGACAAAGTCGAGCGTCGCCGCCCGCACCGCCTTGAACCTGTTCAGCAACGTTGCGGCGGTCTGATTCGCAATCTGGGTGGGCATCGCATCTCTCCTCTTCCGTCTCTTCGATGGAACAGTCTGACACAGGGATGGTTCAGAAACCAATACGGTTTCGATGCCATCGTTGTTCACCAGCTTCAATCTTCAACGAAAGCTCGCTCCAGCCACACTCCCTAAGCCCAGGTCACCCGTGGTTCAGTGCCCTCGCCAGGCCGTAGGCAACCGCTGCGGCAGCCCCGCCGATCAGCGTCGTCTGCACCGCGCTGCGCAGTGTCCCGGTTCCCACCAGCCGGCCTTTGATCGCCCCGAACACGGCCAACGCCAGCAGCGTAATCACGACGGAAAGCTTCAGCGCCAGGCCGATATCCGGAACCAACATGTACGGAAGAAGCGGAACCAGTCCGCCAAAGATATAGCTTACGGCGATCGTCGCCGCAGAACGATGCGCCCGGTTGTCGGCTGGTCTCTCGAGTCCAAGCTCAAAGCGCATCATGAAGTCCACATACGCAGCAGGATTCTGTTCGAGCGCCCGGAGCACCGGCGTCGCGGCCTCGCGCGAGACCGAATACTGCTCGAAGATCTCGTAGATCTCCTCAGCCTCGTCCTGCGGCCGGGTCACAATCTCGGTCTGCTCCCGCACCAGTTCCGAGGCATAGTGCTCGGCATCCCCGCGTGCAGCCATATAGCCGCCGAGCCCCATCGCAATCGACCCCGCTGCAATCTCGGCCAGGCCGGCCAGCACCACGATATGCGCGCTCGCCACCGCACCCGACAAACCCGCCGCCAGGGCAAACGGTACCGTCAGGCCATCCGACAGCCCGATCACGATATCCCGAACCGTTTCAGTGGCTTCGAAGTGGTGTTCAGCGTGCGGAGTGTGAGCAACATCATGCATACCGGCAAGTTTATCCGACCCCACCCGCCACCCTCCCCACTTTTCGATCAGGTGGCAAAATCAAATCAGCGCTCGCGTCTTTCCCCACCCGAAAGCGTCTGTAAGGACAACCAGCAAGAGGAACGCTTCATGCTTTGCCACTCCACCAGCCGCCTCGCCCAACTCGCCGGTGCCTTGTCCCTGGCTATCCTGCTCGCCGCGCCGGCAGCCATCGCCCAGGCAGACGATGCCGGCCAGGACAACGCACCCGCCATGGCGATGGGCTCCGGACGCATGGTCCGCGGAACTGTGACCGCGGTCGCAGGCGATAAGGTGACCCTGAAAACAGAGGCCGGCGACACCTTCCAGGTCGCCCTCACGCCCAACACCCGCGTGATGAAGGATCGTCAGCAGATCAAACCCGCCGAGATCAAGGTTGGCGACGGCATCGGCGCAGGCGGCGAACTCGACCAGCCTACCCGGACCATTCACGCCCTCTTCGTCTCACTCGTCAGCGCAGAAGAAGTCCGGAAGATGAAAGACTCCTTCGGCAAAACCTGGATCTCCGGCAAAGTCACCTCCATCGACGAGCTTAAGATCACCGTACTAAGAAGCGACAAAGTCACCCAGAGCATCGCCGTCGACGAAGACACCTCGTTCAAGCGCGGCGGACGCGGCATGGCGATGGCCATGCAAGGAGATGCATCCATCCCCATAGGCGGTGGCGGTGGCGGTTACCGACGCGGCAATGGCGCGGACCATCAACAGCCAGCCGACGCCGGCGAATCCATCACCCTGGCTGACGTCAAGGTCGGCGACATAGTTGCCGGACAGGGCGCGCTCAAAAGCGGCATCTTCGTTCCGACCACCCTTGCCGTCTCCGATCCGTCGCAGCGGCGGCACCGCCAACCGGGAGACTCCAACGCTCCAGCGAACGCGGCAGCGCCGAGTGCTGCCCCGAAGCCTCAATAGGCGCGCCGCGTGAAGCCTTGTCTCCGGCAGCTTGGAATGGCCTTCGCGGGCGCCTCCGTGTTGGCGGCAGCAACTCCATCGCGCGCGCAAGCCACGCCGCAAACCTCAACCCCGATCTCACCTGCTGCACCCGCCCCGGCCACCGGAACCACTTTCACCGGCGGCATCATCCGCGGCACCGTCAAAGCCGGGAACACCCCTCTGCCTGGCGTAGCCATCACCGCCACCAACACCCTCACAGGCAAGAAGTACGCCACCACCACTGACCTCAACGGCGCGTACAGCATGACCATCCCGAAGACCGGTCGCTACGTCGTTCGCGCCGAAATCGCCGCCTTCGCATCCATCACCAGCGAAGTCCGCATCACCGCTGAAGCCGCCAACCAGACCGCCGCCTTCAACCTCGAACTCGCATCCCGCGCCGCCCAGGCCCAAGCCGCAAGCGAACGCGCCCAGACCTCCAACCTCGCCGCCGCGATCAGAAGCGGTACGCAGGCGCTCTCGATGGCCGGCGCTGCCGAAGGGCTCACCGACGCCAGCACCGGCGGAGGAGCAGGCGCCGGCACCGGCGCTCCGTCCCTTGGCGGACTCGCCGATTCCGCCGCCAGCGGCAGCGACTCGGTCGCCATCTCCGGCGCAGCCGGGCAGACCAACGGCCTCGCCAACCTTACCCAGGACGAGATCCAGGATCGCATCAACGAAGCAGTCTCCCGCGCCCGCGCACAAGGAGGAGTCGCCGCCGACCAGGCCAACGCTGCCGTCGGCATCCTCGGCGCCATCATGGGCGGGCCCGGCGGTTTCGGCGGTGGAGCGGGTCGCGGTGGTGGTGGCGGACGAGGCGGCGGTGGCGGTGGAGCCTTCCGCAACTTCAATCCCGCGCAGCCGCACGGCTCCGTCTTCTACCAGGGCAGCTATGGCGCACTGAATGCCCTGCCCTACTCGCTCGAGGGCGCACCCGAAGCTCGTCTCGGCAACCAGCAGAATGCCTTCGGCGTCACCTTCATCGGTTCGCCTTCTATTCCGCACCTGCTGAAAGCGGATACCCGGCAGTTCATCTTCTTCAATCTCACCGGCCACCGGAACATCACGCCTCAAAATCTTTACGCCACAGTTCCCACCCTCGCCGAGCGCGCCGGCGACTTCTCCGCCCTCACCCAGGACGTCACCGGCCAATCCGTTCCCATCACCCTCTACAATCCCGCCATCCTGGGCGTGCCCTTCGGCGGCGCCGTTTGCGCTAATGCGCCTACCACCCCGGGCTGCAACGTCATTCCCACCGCCCAGATCGCTCCGCAGGCGCTCGCGCTCCTCAAGTACTACCCTGCGCCCAACGTCGCCCTTGCCGGGAACAACGTCAACAACTATCAGACCGTCACCACCGCCGGCCAGAATCAGACTCAGGTCTCGCTGCGCTACATTCGCAACTTTGGCCAGCAACCTACCTTCGGCCAGAACCGCCGTCAACAGAACGGCCCCAAAACTCTGTCGCAGAACATCAACTTCAACGGCAGCTACACCGGTTCCGCCCAGGACAATCGCAACGTCTTCCTCCCGCTCGGCGGAGGCACCCTCACGACCGGCTATAACGCCGTTGCCGGCTACACCATCGGCTACGGTCGTCTGCGCAACAATGCCTCCCTTACCTGGAACCGTGCACACACTGATGTCTTCAACTACTTCACCAACACCGCCATGAACCCCGCCGTCGCCTCAGGCGTCGAGGTCGGCACACCGGCCGTTTACAGCAACCCCTTCTACTACGGCGTTCCCAGCCTGCAGTTCAGCGGCTTCACCGGCCTCACCAACCAGGCACCCAGCAACAACATCAACCAGACCATCAGCTTCTCGGACTTCATCAGCTACAACCACAAGAAGCACAATATGCGCTTCGGCTTCGACATTCGCCGCGTTCACAATGATGTTATCGGTGGCACTAATGTTCTTGGCCAACTCACCTTCTCCGGTTGCGCCACCGAAGTCCCTGTCGCGAACGCATCCACCGGCCAGCTTGAAAGCCAATGCCAGTCGCCCTCGACCAGCAGCTCCACCGCAACCTCCACCGGCGCGGGGTTTGCCGATTTCCTGCTCGGCCTGCCACAGCAGACTTCGATCCAGGCCAGCGACAACAAGCTCTACCTGCGTGAAAACGTCTACGACGGATATGCCCAGGACGACTGGCGCGTGCTCCCCGGCCTCACCCTCAACTACGGCCTCCGCTACGAGTACTTCGGCCCGTATGTCGAGAAGTACAACCGCCTCACCAACATCGATCACAACGCCGACTTCTCGCAGGTCGCGATCGTCACGCCCGGCGAGGTCGGCCCCATCAGCGGCGCTCAATTCTCCCGCTCGCTCGTCAACCCCGATCACGATCTCTACTCGCCGCGCATCGGCTTCGCGTGGCGGCCCAAGTTCTTCAAAGACACCGTGGTCCGCGGCGGCTACGGCATCAACTTCAACACCACGCAATACAGTCGCTTCGCCGCCAACCTCTCCGACGAACCACCTTTTGCAGTTACGCAAACCAACATCGACTTCTCCGAAGGCTGCGGCCTGATCAGCCTGCAAGGGCTCGCCGGCACCAGCGCGCCCTTTGGCTGCTCCACCGCCCCCGTCCAAAGCAACTACGGCATCAACCCGAACTACCGCATCGGCCACGTACAGACCTACAACCTCGACATCCAGAAGACTCTCGGCCTCGGCGTCGTCCTCAACGTCGGCTATACCGGCTCGAAGGGCGGGGATCTTGACGTCCTCACGGCCCCGAACCGCACCGCCAGCGGCCTCCTCAATCCCGGCATCTCGGCCTTCAACTACGAAAACTCACTCGCTTTCTCACGCCAGAACAATCTCGCCGTCAACGCCCGCAAGCGCCTCCAGAAGGGCGTCTCTCTCCAGGCGACTTACATCTACGGCCACTCCATCGACGATGCCTCCTCGATCAACGGCACTGGCAACTCAATCGCGCAGAACCCCAACAACCTCGTCGCCGAAGAGAGCAACTCCAGTTTCGACATCCGCCACTCGCTCTCTGGCAACTTCCTCTACGAGCTGCCGTTCGGTCCCAACCGCGCCTTCTTCGCCCAGGGCGGCAAGGTCTCAAAGCTGCTCGACGGCTTCAACGTCTCAGGGACCTTCACCTTTGCCAGCGGCAGCTACTTCACCCCGCAATACACCGCCGCCGCCGCTGAAGTCGCCACCGGCACCAACACGTCGTTGCGGCCCAACCGCGTCCTTACGCAATCCATCTCCGGCCCAAAAACTTTCGGCGAGTGGTTCAACCCCAACGCCTTCGCCGCACCCGCAGCCGATAGCTACGGCACCGCCTCGCGCTTCTCCATCGAAGGCCCCGGCACCGTCTCCTTCAATGCCTCTCTCTCGCGTACCTTCTCGTTCCGTGGTGATCGCTCGGTCGAAACCCGCATGACTGCCACAAACGCCTTCAACACCGTCCAATACGCAGGCATCAACACGACCGAAAACTCGCAGACCTTCGGCCAGGTCGACTCCGTTGCAGGCATGCGCTCGCTCAGCTTCCTCGCTCGCTACCGGTTCTAACCCCATGAACATCCGTCCAGCCATCGCGACCTTCGCAGTCACTGCTCTCCTGGTGATGCAAAGTCTCGCGCCCGCTCTCGCCAGGGCCCAGCAGGACGGCAGCGCTGCCTCACCCTACACCCTCAAGGTCAACACCGACATCGTCCTCACCAACGTCATCGTGCGCGATAAGAAAACCGGCGCTATCGTCAAAAATCTCAAGCCCTCCGACTTCTCCATCTACGAAAACGGCAAGCAGCAGAAGATCGCAAGCTTCGACTACCAGGACGTCAACGAGGCCGCCCAGCTTGCCGACCGTGGCACCGTCTCCGGCCATAGCTCCATCGCCGACCTGCTCAACAACGACTTCGCCGCCAACCCAAAAGACCTCCACGACCATCGCCTGATGGTCTTCTTCTTCGATCTCTCCAGCATGCAGCCCGAGGACGTCGACCGCGCCGTTGACTCCGCCGTCGACTTCGTGAACAAGAAGATGCAACCGGCCGACCTCGTCGCCCTCGTCTCGCTCGACACCAGCCTCTCCATGGACCAGGATTTCACCGCCGACAAGACCGCCCTTCTCCGCGGCCTCTCGAAGTACGGCGGCACCGAAGGCACAGGCTTCGCCGGCGGAGGCACCACCAGCTCAACCGCCGGCACCGCCGACGACGCCGGCTCCTACTCGGCCGACGACAGCGAGTACGATTCGCTCAACACCGACCGCGAGCTCTACGCGATTGAATCCATCGCCAGGTCGCTCGAGCGCGTCGACGGCCGCAAATCCATGCTCTACTTCTCCGGCGGCCTCACCCGCCAGGGCGTCGAAAATCAGGCCAGCATGCGCGTCGCCACCAACGAAGCCGTCAAGGCCAATATGGCAATCTACTCGGTCGACACGCGCGGCCTGCAGGCCCTGCCGCCACTCGGCGACGCCTCCACCGGCAGCCTGCGCGGCACCGCCAGCTACAACGGCCAGGCCATGCAGGCCAATCTCAACTCCAACTTCGCCTCGCAGGAGACGCTCAGCACCCTCGCCTCCGACACCGGTGGGAAATTCTTCGGTGACAACAACGACTTCGCTCCCGCCTTCCAGCAGATTCAGCACGACACCGAGGCCTACTACATCCTCGGCTTCAAATCGACCGACCCGGCCCGCGATGGACGCTTTCGACACCTCACCATCAAGCTCAACCGCGGCGATCTGAAGGACGTCAAGCTCGAATACCGTCCCGGCTACTACGCCCCCGCCGACTTCAAGCACGCCACCACCGAAGATCGCGAGGTAGCGCTCACCGAACAAATGCGCTCCGACCTCCCCGCAACCGACGTCCCCCTCTACTTACAGGCGCTCTACTTCAAGCTCGAAAACGGGACCTTCTACGTCCCCGTAAGCCTCATCGTCCCCGGCTCCGCCATCCCCTTCCTCAAGAACGGCGACAAGGATAAGGCCAACCTCGACATCGTCGGCCAGGTCAAGAACGCCCAGGGCATCATCGTCGGCAACGTCCGCGAGACGGTCAAACTCAACCTCACCGCGAATGAGAACGTCAAGCAGCGCAATATCCAGTACACCACCGGCTTTGATCTCGCGACCGGCAAATACCACCTGAAGTTCATCGTCCGCGAAAATCAGACCGGCCAGATGGGAAGCTTCGAGACCGACCTGAACGTGCCCGACTTCAAGAAGATTCCGCTCAAGCTCAGCTCCATCGTCCTCGCCAGCCAGCGCCTGCCCAACAAAGACAAAAATCCAGTAAACCCACTCATCCGCGACGGCCAGGAGTGGGTCCCGAACATCCCCCACGTCTTCCGCCAGGACCAACACCTCTACTTCCTCTACGAGGTCTACGAT
>CAXTNM010000093.1:0-2728 GCA_964245715.1 uncultured Acidobacteriaceae bacterium
GGCTGAGAGCGAAGAGGCGGCGAGGAGGATGGTGGGTAGGAGCTTCATGGGGGCCTCGGTGGAAGCGGGAGATGGAAGAAGGCGGTGGTCTAAGCGGTGGACATGCCACCCATCGCGAAGAGGCTGCGATGGATGGCATGGCATGTAGGCTTACTTCGCTTCGAGCTCGGCGCTGAGATGGACGCTGCTGCCCGAAACGTTCATGGTGCGGGTCCAGTCGGTATAGCCCTTCTTTCTAACGATGATGGTGTGCGGTCCCGGCTGCACCGAGATGTTGGAGGGCGTGCTACCGGCAAAGGCTCCATCGACTTCAATGTCGGCGCCGGCGACGGTCGAGTCGACCACGAGGGTTGCGAGTGCTGGAGCGGATGCGAGGAGGATTCTTGACGCAGGGTCGCCGGCTGTTAGAGGCGGGACCATCCTTGCCATGTCGACGTGGGTGTCCCCCTGAGCGAAGGCGGTGACGGGGGTGCCTTCGGGGATGACGATGTCCTTGCCGTGGATGAAGAGGAAGAGCGGTGCAGCGGGGAAGAAGATGATGGCGGTGGCGACCATTGCGCCGGTCATGGCGCCGACGTGGCCGCCGCCCTTGCCGTCCTGCACGGCGCGGAGTTGAAGCTTTTCACCGTCTACCAGGCGGACAGAGTCTACGTTCACGTCGAGCTTGCCGCCGCGGCCCATGCTCTTTTTCGGCGAAGCGTCCGTGACGGTCGCAAGTGCCTGCGCGCCTTTCGCAATGACTGGGACTCCCTGAACGTCGACTTCCTCCACAACCTCGAAGGAGACCTGCTGACCGGGCTTTGCAGTGGCCGAGGTAAGGTTCTCGGCGAGACGCAGCTTCACGGCTGTGCCGTCAAGAATGGTGTTGGGCGGAGGAGGACTGAAGGGAGCGGTCTGGGATGGAATAGCCCGGTCGGAAGATGCTGGCGTGATAGCTGCTTGCGGGGGTACAGATTGTTGAGCAAAGGCAGATTTGCCTGAGGAGAGCAGGCACACGAGGGCTGCTGCGATGATCTTCACGGGGGTCCTCGATTTTGAAACTCGGATGAGTCAGCGTACGCGAGAGCCTGTTGCAATACCAGAAGAAAGTCGTCGGTTGGCGGAGAATCGGGAGAGTAGCGTTCGGATCCGGGACATCCCCGGGTGGCGTAGGGACATCCACTTATGCAGGAAGATGAAAGAGGTTCAAGCATGGCAGACGACACCATCATTGCAAGCGCAGCACCGATTGAGCATCCGGCCACCGAGCACGGGCACAAGGTTCCGTCGAGCGAGACCGAGATCAATCCGAAGCTTGCGTCCGATGTTCACTACTGGACGCAGAAGTTGAAGACGACGGGCCAGGTACTGCACGAGGCGATTCGCGTGCATGGGACCAAGGTCGAGAAGGTTCGGAAGGCGCTCGAGGCGCACCAGGTACAGCTTCCGGAGAAGAACGACCAGAGCGCACGTTCGGAGGCTTAGGGAAGTGGCTGTGAGGTAGAAAGACGGAAGCAAGTTCCCTTGAGGATGGCAAAGAAAAAGGCTGCGGATCGCTCCGCAGCCTTGCCTTTTGGAGAGGACGCGGGTTACTGGATGGCGGCGGCGAGTGCGGTGGCGGTGGTGCGCCGGGTTGGGATCTCTCGTTTGGGAGCGGCTTCGGGCATGTACTTTTTGTAGACGCTGATGTGGAAGCAGGACTGCTGGAACTCCTCTTCGACGTCGACTTTGCCTTGCTGGACGAGGGGCATGAGGTAGCCGCGCATCCAGGCGATCTCGGTCATGGAGAGGCCGTGTTTGGCGAGGTCGATGGCCTGGCCGGTGAGGTGGGGCGATGCGGTTTCGCCTCCGGCGGGGGCGGCGTTGCCGTTGGTGTAGCGCAGGCGCTCCTGAAATTCAACCGTGCGGACGGCGGAGTTGACCTGCATGGGGGTGTGGAAGCGGGCGTAGTGGGCGCGTGCCATGGCGGCGAGGAATTGGGCTGTCCAGGGGCGGCAGTAGCGGCGGTTGAGGGGGAGACGCTCGTCGACTTCGAGGGCGGCGCCGGTGGGGAGCGCAACCAGTTGCCCGGATCCTCTGAGGCGGTCGAGATCGTTGTCGTCCTGGACGCGGATGAGGCCGTCCTGGTCTGCCATCTCGTTCTGGTGCAGCAGGATCTCGTGCGAACCCTTCATGGCCGGGGGGACGATGAGGTGGCCGCGCGAGGTGTAGAGGACGGGTTCGGTGACGGGGTCGGGGACGATGACGGGTTTGAGCACAGGCAGGGCAGGGATTCTGCGCTCAACGACTGAGACGGGGCGCTTGGTTGCTGGAGTGACGGGGAGCGGTTCTGAGATGGGAGGGAGATCGGATGGGTTGTTTTCGGTTGGGAGAGCCGGGGTCGCGAGGAAGTCGTCAGGCGTAGACTTGCGCGGGGCGGTGCGGGCGGCGGAATCGGGGGTCAGGGGAAGCTTGCGGTGGTGCCGGACAGCGAGATGCGGCAACTCGACGGCCGCGGCTTCGGGAGCGGGAGGTTCGACCCGAGGCTGAACGCGAGCTTCTTCGACGAGCGCGGGCCGATGCTTGCTGGTAGAGCGCGGCTCTTCTGCACGTGGCTCGGCGATGTGGCGGCTGGCGAGATGACTGTTTTCCTTGCGGCCGCCTTCGGTCCAACGACTTAGGACGCGACGGCCGTCAAGCTGACGGCTCGCCGAGTGCCGGTCGGCGATGCGGCGCGTGTCGGAGTACGAGTGCTGGCTGAGTTTTTCTG
>CAXTNM010000093.1:2877-15689 GCA_964245715.1 uncultured Acidobacteriaceae bacterium
CGCGTGCGCAGCGGTCTGGGCCGCCTTCGCAGCCGCTGCGCTGCGCCCGCGCTTGAGCGGATGCGCCGATGCAAAGGGTGCGAGCATGGCGACACACAGCAGGATGAGAGCGATTTGGGAGGCTTTCTCGCGCATGTTGATGGGACGGCCGCGGAGACACCAGAGCAAAACTGAGACTAGATTCTTCTTCGCAGACATGAAAGTATCCAAGTTGATTCTGTTGCGCAGTTCACTAATAGGAGCCTGGATGCGTGCCCTTGCAGTAGCTTTCACAGTCGTCGGTATCGGTTTGACCAGTATGAACTTAGCTCGTGTTGTGGCGGATGAGGACCCGGCGAAGCCCGAGTATTACACGACTCGTGTGAAGCCGATATTCGATGAGAATTGCGCGCGCTGCCATGGCGGCGAGAACCATCGCGGCGGTTTGAATATCGATACGCGCGAGGGGATGTTGAAGGGCGGACACGACGGCACGGTGCTGGTGCCGGGCGATCCGACGAAGTCGCTGCTGGTGCGGTTGATTCGGCATGAGGGACCGGCGGATGATCCGATGGACATGCCGCCGAAGAAGCCCAAGCTGTCGGATGCGGATATCGCGGTGGTCGAGCGCTGGGT
This sequence comes from uncultured Acidobacteriaceae bacterium, assembly GCA_964245715.1. Lineage (GTDB taxonomy): Bacteria > Acidobacteriota > Terriglobia > Terriglobales > Acidobacteriaceae > Edaphobacter. Next base: position 3,493 of record CAXTNM010000093.1, read on the forward strand.
GAAGGCCGGAGCGGTAATGCCTGGGCAATAAACGAGGGTACCTTCGAAGGTTCTTCGATTGTCTTGGTGCTGTAACACGGGTGACCTAAGGTGAACCTTGTGCGGCTAAGCTTCGTCATCCCTGCTTATAACGAAGAGCTTTACCTGCCTGCGTGCCTGGAGTCGATTCTGGCGCAGACGCGAGATCTCGGCGACGGGGTCGAGATCATTGTGGTCAACAATGCGAGTTCAGATCGAACGCGCGAGGTAGCTTTGAGCTATCCGGGCGTGATGGTGGTGGACGAGATGCGCAAGGGGCTGCCCTGGGCGCGGCAGGCCGGGTTCTCGGCGAGCACCGGTGAGTTGATTGCCAATGTGGATTCGGATTCGCGGCTTACGCCTGGCTGGGTGACGGAGGTGCTCGACACCTTTGCCGAGTTTGAGCGCAGGGGAAAGAGCCTGGTGGCGCTGAGCGGGCCGGTGGTGTATTACGACCTGACCGCATCGCAGAGGGTGAGTGTACAGCTGTTCTATTTGCTTGCGTTCATGCTGTATGCGCTGAATCGGTATGTACTGCGTGCGGGGTCGATGGTGCAGGGCGGGAATTTCGTGCTGCGGCGGGATGCGCTGGCTTCGATCGGCGGGTTCAATACGTCGATTGCGTTTTATGGCGAAGATACCGACATTGCACGGCGGCTGAATCGCGTTGGCAAGGTGGTGTTCACGTTTCAGCTGAAGATGTTCTCGTCGGCGCGTCGTTTGAAGAAGGAAGGCATGCTGACGATCGGGATGCGGTATACGTTGAACTATCTGTGGACGACGTTTCGCAAGAGACCGTTTACGCAGGAGTATATCGATATACGGGAGCAGCACGAGGGTTGATCGGCGTGGCGACTTCCGTCCGGCTCCCGTGAGTGTCGGGCGGTCATGGCCCGGGGCACGATTGAATCGTTCTTCAAGCGTTTAACAAGGTTGCGGAGTCGGCGGCAGGTTCGGTCCGGGGAACTGAGCTGTGGACAGTGCTCGAGCCAAGGACGTCTTCCGGCTGGGAACTGTCGACGGGGAGAATTCCGGCGTGGGATGAGAGAGCAGCAGATATTGTGCCGATCCTGTTTCTCCCGCTTTGTTTTGCGAGGTAGAGACCGCGATCTGCAGTATCGACCAGTGTCGATGGCATGATGTCTGCGACGGGAATCGTACTCCAGCAACCAATCGAGATGGTCACCACGAGGTGCGAGCTCCGCTGATGTTTGAGCTGGAGCATCTGAACGCCTGCGCGCAGTGTCTCCGCCGCGGCCAGGGCTCCGGGCAGGTCGGTGCGGGGCATCATGACGATGAACTCCTCGCCGCCGAAACGCGCGGCCAGATCGCCTGCCCGCTTCACGTTGCCGCGGAGCGAGTTCGCGACCTGGCGTAGACATTCGTCGCCGGCAAGGTGGCCGTAAAGATCATTGAACAGCTTGAAGCTGTCCACATCGATCATGAGGATGGCGATCGAGTCACCATCGCGCAGCGCACGTCTCCATTCTTCGTCGAAGACGGTGTCGAAGCGGCGGCGATTGGCCAGACCGGTCAGTCCATCGCAGATGGCGAGCTGTTCCATCCGCGCGTACGCTTCCTGCATATCGAACTCAAAGCTATCCCGCTCGAGCAGGAGAATGGCCACCGGGAAACACATCAGCATGGAGCATGCCAGAAACACCTGCAGCGTGGTCACGCTGTAAGGATCGGGGAGCAGGCTGAAGGGACCCAGGTGATGCAGGGTTCCACGCGCCGAGATGATACCGAGGAGGTTGACCGCGAGCACCGAGCCGCTGAAACCAAGCTTGAGTGCGATGACAAGAAGAAGCGGCAGGAGGATGAAATCGATGGGCATGGGCTTGAGCTGGAAGATGGCCCAGGCTGTGAGTGAAAGTATCCCCAGGAGTCCGAAGGTTCGAGGGCTCGCCTTCACCCTAAAAAGCGAGAGGGTCTCCTGGCTCATCAGCACGATGCCGAGCGGCAGCCACAGCACGATACCTAGAGCGTCGCCCAGAAACCATCGGGCCCAGTAACTCCAGAAGCTGACGTGGAGTTCCCGCGAGAAGATTGCGGCGATCGGGAAGGCTGTGAGCGCTGGACCCAGCAGCGTGGGCCAGAGAAGAAAGCGACGGAACAGGCGAGGTTGTTTCATCCAAGCGGAGAGGCCGTTCAGGGCGGGAAGGCAGAAGGCGGCGATGAGCACTTCACAGACATCGCAGAGCGTATCCGCCGTTATCTCGGCAAGCGGCTCTGCACGCTCGAGGACAATCTGGCTGAGCGCCATCCCGAGGAGGGTAGCCGGCCAGTGCTGCCGGCGAACGCGCAGGAGCGCGGCTGCCTGAAGGCCGACCAGAGGCCAGCAAACCGAGAGATTTTCGCGCAGAAACGTCCCCGTGCTGAACCTGAAGCCAACGCCGAAGACGACCCCGCTCACAACGAAGATGGCTGCCGCCTGGACCCAGTGAAAGCGGTGTATCCCTTCAGCAACTGTCGCGTTCAAGCTGTGCAGCTTAGGCCGAATTGTCGCAGCCAGTCGCAAGTCGATCACTAACAGGCAAGATCGGCTTACACCGGCAAAAGCTTAGGCTCGCGACTGTTCCTGAGTGATCGCGGATTTGTTCAGTCGAGGCTTGATGTTGTTGCAGTCGCGGGTTTGATGCGGTTGACACTGCTCGCCCAGGGCTATTGGCGCCCAGGTCTCAGGGTCGAGACCTGGGGCACCCGGTGCGAGCTCTGGCCGCGTCCGGGGGACTCGCATCAGTAGGTGCTGGCTGCGGTGAGCTTCTGGAGTTGCGCTTCGGTGAGTTTGAGGTTGGGAGCGGCGATCAGGTCTTTGAGCTGGTCGGTGCTGGTGGCGGAGGCGATGGGAGCGAGGATGGTGGGTTGGGCGAGGAGCCAGGCGAGGGCGATGGTGGCCTGTTTGGCGCCGGTTTCGGCTGTGACGTCGTCGAGGGCTTTGAGGATCTTCATGCCGCGGTCGTCGAAGTATTTGATGACCCGCGAGCCCCGATTCTTCCCTTCGGCATCGGCCTTCGTTTTGTACTTGCCGGTGAGGAAGCCGCTGGCGAGCGAGAAGTAGGGGACGACGCCGAGGTTCACCTCTTTTGCGACGGGCTGGAGGTTCTGCTCGAAGTCCTGGCGGTCGTAGAGGTTGTACTCGGGTTGCAGCGTCTGGTAGCAGGGGAGGCTCTCCTTCTTCGCGACGTCGAGGGCCTCGCGGAGGCGGTCTGCCTTGTAGTTGGAGGCGCCAATGATGGTGACCTTGCCTTGTTCGATGAGCGCGCGATAGGCGCTGAGGGTCTCATCGAGCGGGACGGATTGATCGTCGGTGTGCGACTGGTAGAGGTCGATGTGGTCGGTCTGGAGTCGCTTGAGCGAGGCTTCGGCAGCCTGGATGATGTAGTTGCGGGCCAGACCCTTCTTGCCTTCGCCGAGATCCATTCCGACTTTGGTAGCGAGGACGACCTTGTCGCGTTTGCCGGAGCGCGCGAACCACTGACCGAGGATGGTTTCGGACTGCCCGCCGCCGGCATTGCCGGGCTTCCACGCGGAGTAGACGTCGGCGGTGTCGATGAAGTTGAAGCCGGCATCGACGAAGGCGTCGAGCACGCGAAAGCTGGTTTCGGCGTCGATGGTCCATCCGAAGACGTTGCCGCCGAGCATGAGGGGTGCGACCTGAAGATTGGTGGTGCCGAGTCTGCGAGTTTCCATGGAGGGTTGGATGCCTGAATGGCAAGAGGACGTCCCTGGGGAGAGGAGCGGGCGCGTTGTTATTGCTTCATCCTGGTGCTCCTGGTGGAGTCGCCGCTGGCGGGGCCCTGAAAGAGCAGCTGACGCAGAAAAGGCACGTGGGAGTCGCGATCGAAGTACCAGCGCGCGGTGATGTTGAAGCTGCGAATCAGGAGCTGGTGCTCCGCAAGTTGATTTTCGAAGTAAAAGAAGTTCATCGCGGGGGCGAAGCTGAGGTTGGGAAGAACCTGGAAGGTGAAGGCAACGTTGAGGGGCACATCGTAGAGGGTCTGGGTCGACAGAACGGAGGCTGCGCCGCGCCGGACGAAGGCGTCTCCCTTGCTGGTGATGAGGAGGTCGAGCTCATGCTGCTGGTTGGCGGTTTTTAGAAGCTGCCGCTTGAACTGCAGGTCCCAGTAGAGACCGTCGGCGGGTTCGGCGGCGTAGGTGATGTTGCGCGTTTGAACGTTGGCGTTGACGGTGAATGTCTTCGCGTGGAGGGCGTTGCTGACGCAGGCGCTGATGGTGCTGGTTGAGCTTGCCGAGCAGGTGATCTGCTGGTTGAGGGGCGCGTTGACGAGGGTGAGGCCGGAGAGGACGCGGTGTTGTTCTGAGACCTCGGGGCCGAACTCGAGGTAGCTGCCGGAGCTGAGCTGGTACCACTTTGCGGGGGCGGCCGATTCGAGGCGCAGGCCCTCCCGTACGTTCCAGGAAAAGGAGTAGTCGATGGGGATGGCGAGCTCGCTTGTGCCCTGCGAGAAGGAGAAGTAGAGGAAGGTGCCGCGCAACTGACGCTGATACTGCGGCGAGAGCGTGAAGCCGAGGCGGGCGAGACGCATGAGGCCGAGGTTGGCGCGCACACTGCCGTTGTGGAGTGGGTAGGAGTATTGAAAGAGGGGTCCGATGGCGAAGTTGTTTCCGGCGTAGGAGGCGTTTGCGGGCTGACCGTTGAGGTTGCCCTGTGCGGAGCGGTCGTACTCGGTGTCGGTTTGAAAGCCGAAGCCCAGGTGCTGAGCGTAGTGGCCGAGCTGCGGCTGCGCGGCGTAGTGGTGGGCGTAGAGGTAGCCCCAGGACCAGAGGCCGCGAAGCTGATCTTCAGCGTCGAGCTCGCGCACGGAGACGGCGTCGGCGTGCGAATCGGTCACGCCCTGGAAGTTCTGGGCGATGTACTGGTCGCCTCCGATTGCGCTGCTGTTGACATAGCCGAAGAAGACCTTGCCGAGGTCGAGCTGGAAGTGCCGCTTCTGCTGGGCCTCGATCTCGGCCTGGTTGCCGAGATCCCTGGTGGCAAGGCTGGGATCATCTTTCTGCGCGGCGACGGTGACACTATCGATTGGTGGCGCGGGTGCACGGGCGTAGATGGCATCGGTCAGCGACTGGGTGAGGAACTTCGGCTGGCCGGAGGCGTCGGGCAGGAGCAAGTCGTACGGCCTGGGGAGCGATGCGAGCGCCGTGTAGGTGGTGGTGTCGCTGGCGAGATGGTCGCTGGTCACGAGCCAGTAGGCGCCATCGCTCTGGATGGGGTTGGCGCCGACACAGTAGGACTTTGATTGCGCCCCGGAGGCGGACGGTGTGAGGGCGATGCAGTTGGTGTCTTCGGGGATGGCGAAGGTTCTGCCGTTCTGGACGAGGGCGTCGAACTTGCCTTCAGGCGACTTGACCAGGCCGAAGGTGGTGAGCCAGGTGCCGGAGGTGGTCGGTTGCGCGAGCGCGCCTGCCTGGGCGGCCTGGGTGGTGGAGGCAGTGATCATTGCGCTCAGGTCGGAACCCTTCAACATGACCTTCTCGAGGTAGTCTCCCTTCCAGAGGACGCGATCGAGAGCTACGTTGAGACGGCATTTTTTCTGGGCGTCGCTGTCGGGAGGGCCGGCCTTGCTGCACATGTTGTAGTCGATGTAGTCCTGGGGGAGGAGACCGAAGAAGAAGTCGCGGCGCTCGAGCACGGCGACGTCTGCTGCGCCCGGGTGGATGCCTCGCATGGCTTCAAGGAGGTACTGCATGCCTTCCACGTCGCAGTTATCGATGGCGTCGCGAGCGTCGACGGGGAGCTGGTGCAGGGAGGAGCTGACGGGGGGCAGCGATGCGGGATAGAAGCGCTGCGCGTCGCACGATCGGGACTTAGCACTGGAGATTGCGGCGGCAGGCGTTGATTGCAGCCGTTGGAGTTCATCGAGGAGCAGGCTCCAGGTAGAACGCGCGGCGGGGAGAGGAAGCGGCGCGCTCTCGGACCGGCTGACGAGTTCATAGCTGCCGTTCAGGTTTAGCTCGGCGGAAGAGAGAGGCTGGACGAGGGGGAACTGCTGGTAGCTCAGGTTATCGGTGTCGTAGGCGGGGTGTGGGGTGAGCACGGGAATCTGGCTGAGTTGGCCTTTCATGCTCAGGCTGAAGCTGCCACTGGACTGGGCCGCGTAAGCGCCGCTGATGACGAGGACGATCTTGCGGTACTTGGGATCGAACCTGGCGAAGGCCTGGAGCTTGGCTGCGAGTTCTTCGGCATCGCCTCGCTTCATCTGGGCCATGACGATGATGGAATCGACCGGACCACTCGCGACCGCGGCGTTGATGGCGGAGGTGACGGCTTCGAGCGGATCCGTGACGATGACCCTGGCCTTGAAGCCGGCTGCTGCCTGGCAGCTTGCGGAGGTGTAGCCGGTGAGGTGCGGCGCACTGCCGGAGGCAACTCCACAGAAGGTCTTGTTCTGGGTTGAGACGGCGTCGAGAAGGTCCGAACCGACGACGCCGATGAGGACCGTGTTCGAGCCCCCGCCGAGCGTGGTGTGAGTGTAGCCGACCTCCTTGAGTACGGCGCCTTCTTCGGGCCTGGCTTCGCCTGACTGGCAGCCTCCCGCACTGCCCCAGGTGGAAGGTTCACTGAGCAGCAGAGGGCAGATGGTTCTGGTGCCTACGGTGAACTGCTTCGACCTGGCATCGTTCGTGGTGAGTTGCAGGCGAAGGTTGGCGGCGAGCAGTTGAAGGGTGTGATCCTGATTGGCGAACTGCGGGCTGGTGGGCTTGTTGCGGCCGCTCTCGCGTGTGAGCAGCAGCGCCATGTGTTCGAGCCATACCGAACCGTAGATGAAGTCTTCCCTGCCGGGAACGAGGGCGCGGTAGCCGGCCTGCATGAGGAAGGCGGCGATGTTGTCGCATGCGGCCGTTGCGTACAGCGTCAGGTCGGTCTTGTAGAGAGCTTCCGGGTAGGGAGCGGCTGCAGGCGGTTGGCAGGCTGCGGGCGCGTGCCCTGCCCAAAGCAGGGATGCGCCGTATTCGGGTGCGAAGTTATCTCCCATGCCGAGGATCAGCGGAGACGTAGGATTGGTCTCGGCGGTGAGTGCGTCCAGCAGCAGCGAGGGTGCGGTCGGCCGGCCTTCTGCTTTGCCGGCGTCCGCAACATCCTGACGGTAGTAGCCGAAGAGGCCGCCAGTGTAGGCGATCCGCAGGTTTGGCTGAGCGGGGGCACTTTGTGCCAGGGTGGACAGGCTGTGCAGAAGGACAGACGTAACAAGAAGAAGGAAGGGTTTACCACGGTACATACGACATCCTCGACGACGATTTGGGAGAAGCAGGGGCCGAGTGCTGTGGGGCTCAGGAAGGGTTCCTCTGGGGTCGGTTGCTTCACCAGGGGATCTTCTGGAATGCGAGTTCGGCGGTGAGCTGGCCGAGCCGCCGGTAGCTTTCGAACTGCGGCTCCGTGAACCATTGGTTGAGGGTCGTCTCCTGCGGGAAGTCGGGGCGTTCGCGCTTGTAGTGGAGCAGGTCGGCGGGCTCATCGCCGACGAAGGCGGTCTTCAGATAGAGGATCCGCCCCATGTATTTGGGGTCATCGTTGTCGCCACCGGGGGGTGCGGGATAGCGGATGGTTGCCGTGGCGAAGTGGCTGCCGGAGCGGCCGGTCCTGGGATCCGGGGCAAGTGCGTCGAGTTCTCCGGGGGCAAATTCGATCTCAACGCCGAAGTCGATGCGGGCCTTGGTGATGGCCAGCCCGAGGCCTTCGAAGGTGGTTTTGTCATCTTCCTCGCCGTCGCAGATGACGATCTTTCTGCAGCGCCGGCGCACGAGTTCGTAGAGGCCCATATTGTCGAAGCGTCCACCGTCGGAGAGCGAGACGTAGTTGCTGGTGTCGTCCGAGTAGCCGAAGAGTTCGGAGAGCAGGTAGCGGAGTCCGAAGCGCGGCGTGGGCTGGTCGAGCTCGTTGGGCCAGATCCAGGGCTTGCGTGGATTGGCGATCCACCAGCCCAGGCGGGCGTTGAACAAGGTCATCAGGAAGGCGAGCGTAGGTTGTGAAGAATAGCCCTGATTCGGGCTGAGTGCCGCGCCGGAGATCGCGGCGCAGGTGGTGAGAGGGATGCCGGAGGCCGCGGTGTTTACAAGCCCCGGCGACTGGCTTCGATAGGCATAATCCATCGTCGGCACGAAGCCGTTGTAGGTGGTGGTGAAGCCGGCATCCGCCTCCGCGGTCCAGGTGATGTGGTAGCCGGAGTAGAGCGGTGTGAAGGCGAAGCTGGCTCCCTTGCGATCCTGGAAGGCGAGGTCTTCGCCAAAGGTGAGGTTGACGGTCGAGCAGAAGATGGGCATGGGGCCATCGTAGGCGGGCCGGGTGTCGTTCATCTTGGGCTTTCCGCCGAAGCGGGCGGGCAGCAGCTCTGCCAGCGCGATGCCGTTGTAGCTGACCTCGGAATGGTCATCGAAGCCGGTGAAGGGATCGGGCACGCGGCGACCGTTGCTGGCGCCGATGTAGCAGCGTGCGAGGCGATCGCGATAGAACGGGTGGAGCGAGAACTCGTTGACATCGACCCGCCAGCCGAAGAGTAGCAGCAGGAGCAGGTAGAGGAGGAAGGCGAGTTCTGGGCCGGAGACTGCGACCTGATAGTGGCGGAGCGCAGTTAACCAGCCGGACAGGGCGGTCGGCGAAGGGTTCGCGAGAGGGCCGGCAAAGGCGCTGTACATGTGGTTGAAGGAGAAGTTGGTGATGATATCGATCCAGCCGGAGGTGACGATCAGGAGAGCCAGGATGGCGATGGGCGCACCTACGATGCCGGCGAGATCGAGCAGGCTGTAGCCGAAGAACTTCTGCGGGTCGGGCGTGCCGCTTGTCTTCGACGAACTGCCGGCATAGAGCGTGATGGCGTGCACGATGGCTACGACGGCCGTGCTGACGAATCTTCGGGTGAGATTGACATCGAAGAACCAGTAGTAGACGTAGGGTCCGATGAGCGTGATGAGGCCGAGGCCAAGCCAGAGGGCGGAGAGGATGCCGACCCATGCGCCGTAGCGTGCGAGCCACTCGCGGCGTGACTCCTCGAAGGCACGACCGAGCAGACCGACCAGGAGGCGAACGGCCAAGAGTTGCGCGATCAGAAAAAGCAACGGCAGGAAGAGGGCGACGAGGGCTCCTGGCGGCACACGATGCTTCTGCTGCTGGATTTCAGCGGGGTTGAGGGCGGCGGGCTTTGCATCGGGGCCGGGCTTTGCATCGGGGCCAGGCTTTGCGTTGGTTGAGCCGAGGGGGAGTTCGTGCTGGAGCAGATGGTCGAGGCTATGGGCTGTGTTGGCCGCGGCGATCCAGATTGAGTTTCCGCGGAAGCCATGGGTCACGCCGGCGATGAGTCCAGTGGTTGGCAGCAGGGTACTGACGAGAATGGCGATAAAGAAGCCGATGAATCGCCGGGCTGCACTTCCCATGCGGTGGGTTCGCTCGGAGGTTTCCATGGCGCGGCCTCCAACGGTGATGGCCACGAGCAACGCGGCCACATAAGCGACCCACACGACGAGCAGCAGATGGACGGTGCCGGCGTGGGATGCGTATTCGGCGTGGAGTCGGTGGAAGGAAGAGATGGCGAGATCGTGAACGCGAAATATGCCGGATGACGCGAGCGCGAGAAGGATCGAAAGCAGGAAGGCGGGCGCCACGACGAGCAGGACGACCTGTGCGTCGCCGAGGGCTCCGCGGGGCGGCTGACCTCCCTCAAGCGGCTCGGAGGTGAGCGATGCGAGCGCGCGGCCGAGCGCGATGACACCCCACGCGGCCCATAGAAGACAGATGATTGTGGCGATGGCGAAGGTCCACTGCCAAACCTGGTTGACCAGAATCGCAAGCGTCAGCGCCCCATGAAGATCGCGGAAGGCGGGCATGGTGAACGGGTGCATGATCGCCCGCATGAGAACCAGGATGACGGCAAAGAACGAGAAGAGGATGATTTGATTGAGGAAGGTATTGCGGAACCAGATGGCGAGCATGGTCCAGGTATCCGCGGTGAACAAGCCACGCTGCGGGGTCAGGTAGCTGGAGTAGCGGCGCAGCCAGTTGATCTGTTCGGGCGCGCGCGCAAGCGAGTTGGGGCTGGGGACGGGGATCATCTTCTGCTGCACGGAGGCAAGGCCTCTGGGCTCACGGTGGATCCAGGCGGCAAGCCACTGGTGAATGTAGCCGCCGCCAGAGACGCTGGAGAGGTAATCGAAGTTCTTGAGCAGATCGCGCGCGGCGAGGGTTTGCAGAATGCCGAGACAGAAGGTGGCGCTGCGGATGCCGCCGCCGGAGAGGCAGAGACCGGCGAGTTGCTCGTCGGCAGCGACCTCGTAGACATCTTTATCGGGCGCGTCTTCGGGTGGCCACGAGACCGCGCCTTCGCTCCAGCCGTCGAAGCGGTCGATGACGTCGTCCGCGTCGACGGGGTCGGGCGCGGGCTGTTCGCTGGCGATACGGTCGGCGGTGCGGATGGCGAGTTCGCGCTCGAAGAGCCATTGCCGTTCGGTCCAGGAGGACGATTCTCCGGTCGCGTCGAGATAGCTTTGCCGAAGCTCTTCGGCGGTCTCAGGAAACATAAAGGAGGAGCCTTCGGCGCGGCCGCTGAGCTCCTGACGCAAGAGCCAGGCGCGGGGGGTGAGAGCTGCCTCGGGCTGGAACCCGGTCTCTTCCTGGAGTGCGGCTTGCGAAGCTGCCTGCAGCGGCCTTTCCTGATAGTCGGCGTAGAAACCGGCGGCGTCCGCTACGGTCCGGTTGGAGAAGCGTTGTGCGAGCTCCTGTTCGAGCAGCCACTTACTGGGCGAGTAGGCGGTGCAGTTGGCGAGGGCGGCCTGCAGCCGGGGCATGGCTCGTATCGTGTCGAGGTCAAATCCCTCGTTGGAGATTCCATCTGGAGTCTGGAGCGACTGTGCCCACTCCGGCACGTGGGAGAGCAGTCTTGAAGGGAGTGGGGGATCGGCGTCGGGAGCGCGGCGCATCTGGTTGTATTGTTCGAGCAGGCGCTGGCAGTAGGCGAGATCGCCGCTATAGCCATCGACTTGGCGATCGAGTTCTTTGGCGAAGTTGCGGGCTCTCTGTTGCCTCCACTCGCCATACGCGACCTGAAGCCGGTTTGAGAGGCTGGCGGGGGGCACACGAGGATTCGCGGGTCGCGGTGGCATGGCAACTCTCTGAAGGAGGAAGGGTCGTCCAAATCATTTCTGGCCCATGGTGAACTGTGCAATACGTTTACGCCATGTTGTGCCTGTTTCACAAGCAAAAAAGCCAGCTGCGGCGGGACTGGTATGGATGCGGTGGTTCCCACACGCCACTGCGCGGTTGGAAGAATCGGCGCCGGCTCTCGTAAAAGACGCTTTCGGATGGATTGCTGCGGGGGTCAGGGTCCAGGGACGGACCGCCTGAAGGATGCGTGGTGTGGAGGAGTGGCTTAGTTCATCCAGCGCTTGTCGTTGGGATCTTTGTCGGGGTCGATGTAGCGGCCTTCTTTGTCGAAGTGGACCTGGCGGCCCTGCTTGCTCATGTAGACCTCGAACTTGCGGGCGGCGCGGCGGCGCTTGGAACGGTAGTACTCGTTGCGCAAGGCATAGAGGCGCTCGGTTGCATCGAAGGCGATGCCGCGGCGGGGGGCGTAGCGGAGATAAAGGAAGCCGGCGAGGGCACCGGAGAGCTCGATGAGGGCTTCGAAGGCGTTGCGAGATTTGAGCAGGGTGCCGATGTCGATGAGGATGTAGATGGCAACGAGGTACTTGGCCTTGATGCGGACGATGAAGAGGAAGAGGAACTCGGTGTCGCCCATGAGGACCGCGACTGCGATGAGGAGGCCGTAGAGCGCGGGCCAGGAGCCGAGGTTGACGGTCTGGTCACTGAGGCCGAGGAGGTGCGTAAAGGAGACGGCCGAGGCGATGATGGCGCCACCGATAGCCGAGGTGAGGAAGAGCTCGTAGAGCCAGCGGGAGGAGCGGAGGTCTTCGAGCATGGAGCCGACGAACCAGAGCGTCAGCAGGGCGAAGAGGGTGCCGGTGAGCGAGAGCGGCAGGAAGGCGTAGGTCAGGAGCTGCCAGATCTGCCCGCGCACGACGTAGTAGGGGACGAGGCTGAGATGGAGCTTGAGGAAGAAGTAGGTGGCGTCCGGAATGATGTGCGAGAGGATGGCGTCGGCGAAGAAGATGGCGAGCAGGATGAGGATGAGGCGGCGGGTGGCTCCGGTGAAGGGGGGTAAGGCGAGGGT
>CAXTNM010000094.1:0-15224 GCA_964245715.1 uncultured Acidobacteriaceae bacterium
GCAAAGAGCAAGAAGCCAGGAATAAGAAACAAATCGCATAGTCGCTCCCCAGTATCGCAGGAGAAGCGCCGCAACCAGCCCACACCGGCCGCAAACCCCGTGTCTCGTCTCGACACGAGGTTTGCTTGAAAGCCGCCTTACCTACCCTCTCGGCCACTCCGCTTCAACGCTTGAACACCCGCGTCTTGGCGCCAAACTTCGTCGCCAGCGAACGTGCATTCACCTGCACGCTATATGGCTGCGGCCCGCCCTCATACCGCGAAACCGTATACGTCACCTCATAGTACGAGTTCGATCCGCACCCGACCGCGGACTTTACCCCTGGAAACCCGATCGTCCGCGTATACGGGCCTGCCGCCGTCCACAGCGCCAGGTCGCTCCCCGTCGCCGGTACCGCGTCCGCCACCACCGGCCCGTCGCAGTCCGCATTCGCCACGTTGATCAGGTCGCCCAGTGCGCTCACTACAGCGGCCAACACCCCGCCAGCCCCCGGAACGACGCTCGCAACCTTGCCGATAATCCCGGTCACCTCCGAGGTCGTCGCCTGCGAGCTCGGATCCCCGGCATTCACCAGCGTATCCAGCAAACTCACTCTGTCTCCCGGTCGCACCTGCGTCACCACAATCGGAAAGTTAACCGCATGATTCCCACGCTTCACATCCCCCAGTGCCTCTCCGGCAACTGCCGCCTGCGTCCCGTTCACCATCACCGCTGTCCCGAGGACATCCGTATCTGTCCCGTCAACCCCCGCGTGATGCGTGCGCGGATTCCGGATCATAATACTGTCGATCGTGAACGTGTAGTCCCGCTGCGCGGGTGCGGCCACCGACGCCGGCAGCCCAAAGATATCGATCGTCACACTCGCATCGCCCAACCCCCAGCACTGATCCATATTGCCGTTATCGCTGTTGCGATCCGAGTACCCATTGTCCGTGTAGTGGTCATCCGTATAACCTAGCTTCAGATGCATCTGGCTCGCGGGCATCGAGGTATTCGCCGGAATCGTGTAAATTGTCGGCTGCCGCGGATCAAAATCGATCAACCCGGAAGTCGCTCCCGGAATCGAAATCTGCCCGTGATACAGCGGGCTTCCCGACCCGTACTCCGCCGGGTCCACATAACGCTTCCACGTATGGCCCTTGCCCCCGGTCTGCACACACCCGGTTGCCGTCACCATCACAAGCTCCCCCGGCGAAAACGTGATCTGGGGGTAATCCGTCATTGCCTTGTTCACCGTCGGTTGCGTAATCTGCCACACCGTGTGTCCCGGTGCACCCGCGATCCGCTTCACCGCCTCAGTCGCATGAACCGGAATAGCCAGCAGCGCCGGCATCACCAGTCCGACCCACAGAGAGCGGCTTCTCCCTCCCGCTGCCCTCGCAACGCCAGACAATCTGGCTGCTGAATGAAGCCCGTCCTCTTCAATACAAAGCCCTTGAAGAAGAGAATGACGCTTGTTCGTCGACGTAAACATTTCCTGTTCCCCCTCTGTTCGAGCGATCCATACGCCGACCCCTAACCTCGAATCTGCCGTTCTGCCGCCCGTGAGCCCTATCCTGTCAGGCAGCCCGGTCCCGCGTCCTGATGGAACTCCAACCAAATTCTGATCGAAAAGTGATTCTTTTCAATTCCCACCCGAGCCGCCATAATGGTGGCTCACCCTTACAGGCTTGGGAGGTCGCTTGATCTACCAGTTCGGCTCGTTCCAGGTCGACGACGCAGACTTTCGCCTCTCCAGCGAAGGTTCGCCCATCGCGCTCGAACCCAAAACACTCCGGCTCCTGCTCTTCCTCCTCCAGAACTCCGGAAGGCTCGTCCGCAAACAGGAACTCCTCGACGCCGTCTGGCCGGACACAGCCGTCAGCGAAAACGCCCTGACCCGCAGCATCGGCCTCCTGCGTCGCGCTCTCGACGACCCCAGCCGCGAGCCGCGCTTCATCGAAACTGTGCCAACCGTCGGCTACCGCTTTATCGCCCCAGTCGTAACCAGCGCCGCCATCCCACCCTCGACGTCGGACGCCCCATCACCCGCGCCCTCCGGAATCATCGCCGACCACCCATCCACCCAGCCGGCATCGCTACCCCAACTCCGAACCGCGTCCGCTCTCGCCCTCCTCGCCGCCCTCGCAAGCCTCTTCCTCTATCACGTCGTCTCCCGCCAAACCGCGAAGAACCAGATCCACTCCCTCGCCGTCCTCCCCCTCGAAAACCTCTCCGGAAATCCCGCTGAAGAGTACTTCGCCGACGGAATCACCGACGAGCTCATCACCGAACTCGCCCGCATCCCGACCCTCCGCGTCGTCTCGCGGACCTCCGTCATGCAGGATAAAGGCGCCCGCAAATCCCTCGCCCAGATCGCCAAAGAGCTCGACGTCGACGCCATCGTCGAAGGCTCCATCGTCCGCTCCGGAGATCGCGTCCGTATCACCGCGCAGCTCATCGACGCCCGCACCGACCGCCATCTCTGGGCTCAGACTTTCGAAGGCCGCAGCACCGACATCCTATCCCTTCAAGACTCGCTCACCACTCAGATCGCGGAGGAAACACGCGTCGCCCTCGTTCCCAAACAGACGCCGCGCCGCGAAATCGCCCCCGACGCGCACGACGCCTATCTTCGCGGTCGTTACTTCTTCCAGAAAGACGACTTCCTCCGCAGCGCGGCCTCCTTCCGCAAGGCCATTGCCCTCGAGCCAGCCTACGCGTCGGCCTACGCCGGACTCGCAGACGCCCTCGACGCCCAGACCACCTTCGGCATGGCAGATCCCGTCCAGGCCATGCCCCAGGCCATCGCAGCCTCGCAACATGCCATCCAGCTCGACCCCCGGAACTGCGAGGCCTACTCCGCCCTCGGCAGCATTCAGACCATCTATCTCTGGAATTGGCGCGAGGCCGAACGGAATATCGCACGCGCCATCGCACTCAGCCCCAGCTACCCGCTCGCCGAGATGAAATACGCCGCCCTGCTCGACGCCCTCGGTCGCCCCGACGAGGCCGTCTCCCACATGCGCCGCGCCCTCTCCCTCGATCCCCTCTCCTTCTTTATGAATCGTCGTCTCGCCGCCACCCTGTACCTCGCGCGCGACTACGACCAGGCCATCACCCAGTTCAGCCGCGCGCTCGAACTGGAGCCGGAGCACAGCCTCGCCGCGGCCGAGTACCAAAGCCGCATCTTCGCCCTCAAAGGCATGCACGATCAGGCCGTCGAATTCGACCTGCGCTCCCTCAGCCAGCAGGATGTGACCCTTGACACCTCCGCCATCCAGTCCGCCTACCAACACCGGGGATGGACAGGCTACCTCGTCGCCAGGATACGCGCCTTCAACCCCCACGCCGGCCAGGGCTGCGTCCCCTACCAGCAAGCCGTTGACCTACTCCAGCTCGGCGACCTCGACCGCGCTTTCGAATCGCTCAACCGCGCGCTCGATCAGCACTGCTACCGCATGACCTGGGCTCAGGTCGACCCCATGCTCGACCCCATACGCCACGACCCCCGCTACACCCAGCTCCTCCACCGCCTCAACCTGCCATCCTAGCGCGAGAACAGGACTTCAGATCAACTCTCCCTCTGAAACTGTGGAAAACTCTGTCAAGGGGTTCAGGTTTTCACAAATAGCGCAAACCCTTTTCTAACAAGCACTTACACACCAAAAATACTTGGCTTATCTACCCCGCTCAACTTGCTAAACTAGAAGTAGTGAGAATTAAAAGCCCACGCCTAAAAGCCGTGGGCTTTCTTAGCCTCCAGGAGAGACGATCAAGCGCCCACCAACCGCCGCGGTCAGCTTGGGACCCGGGAAGAACGACGCCCCGATTCGTAGCCACCCTCCCCCGCGCGTAGCAGGGCTCCTGCAGCTGGACCCGTAACTCTTTTGTTTGCAAGATTTTACCCGTAACCCCAGTGGTTGCAGGATTTTAGCGGCAGCAAATCGCTAAGTCGTTGCAGCCATTGCCCAATTAACTGATCGATTAACGGGGGGGGTCCCACCCACCAGACAGCGAAAGGACGAAGATGTCAACCTCCAACACCTTCGTCCAGCCTCAACGACTACTTTCCACTTTCAGTGCTCTTTACGAATGCCGCGACTTCATCGTGAAACTGGCTCAGCACCTGCTCGTTCACATAAACCATGTGTCCTGCGGGATAGTAGTGATAACTGATATTCGATTGCAGCTTCTGCGGAATCGGCAGATGATGCATCTCGAACTCACCCTCATAATAAGGCGTCGCGAGATCGTAGTAGCCGCCCGCAAGGAACACCTTCATCTTCGGGTTTGTCTTCATCGTGTACGCCAGGTCCGGCATCACGTTGGTCGTCCCATCCTGTGGCCCGAACCCCGGAGAGTTATGCTTCATGTTCCACGTAAACGTTGGATCGGTGTAAGCGCCCGGCTTGTAGGTCCAGTCCTTGCCAAACTTCAGCTCGTTCCGCACATACATATTGATCGCCGACGTGTAGGCCGAGGAGATCGCATCCGACTGTGGATCGCTCTCCGCATACTCGGACAAAGGATCGAGCGACGGAGCCTGGAACCGCGTATCCAGTCGCCCGGTCGTCTGATCATCCATGTCCAGAAGGTTCTTGGTAAACGCTCCACCCGGAACCCGCAGATTGCTCTTCAACAGGTAAGCCGCCGGCAGTCCCGTGTAGTTGTGCAGCTTCTCGGCGATCGCCTGTCGCTGCGCATCTGGCAACGCAGAACCCTGCAGCAACGCACTCTCGTACTCGCCCATCGCAAACGTCTCCACCTCGTGCAAAAATGGTTCGAGCGCGGCTGGCTGCGTCGGCAATTTGTGATGAAAGTAGGCGGTTGCCGCATACGTCGGCAGCCCAATCGCATACGCCTGGTCGACCCCGGGATTCGCCTGCGGTCCATCGATCGAATTATCGAAGCTCAAAATCGCCGAAAGCAGCACGATTCCATTCAGGTCGACCTGCGACTGCAGATCCGCGCTCAGCACCGCCGAACGTGGCGTTCCGTAACTCTCTCCAAACAAGTACTTGGGCGAGTTCCAACGATCGTACTTGGTGAGAAACCGCCGAATAAATCGGTCAAACGCATGGGCGTCCTCATCCACACCCCAGAACTCCTTCGCCGCATTCTTACCCATAATCCGGCTGAACCCGGTCCCAGGAGCATCGACAAACACAAGATCCGCGACATCGAGCAAGCTGTACTTGTTATCAACGATCGTGTACGGCGCCGCGGCCTGATGCTCGGTATCCGGAGTCACCACGCGACGTGGCCCAAACGACCCCATGTGCAGCCACATCGTCGCAGAACCCGGTCCGCCGTTATACAAAAACATCACCGGACGCGTCCCCGGTACAGCATCTTTCTTGAAATAGGCCGTGTAGAAGATCCTCGCCGTCGCCGGCCACTCCTCAGGTTTCGCCGCATCGAGCGGATTCATGCCCGAGTCCGGCAGCAGTTTGCCATCGAGCCCAAGCATCGCATCGAAGGTCTCGGTTCCACCGACCGTAATCGTCCCTGCGACAGCCTTGTATGCGATCGTCTGGCCACCCACCACAATCGAGTGTTCCGTCGTCGAATCAGGAGCCGGCGGCGGAGTCGTGACCTCGGGCTTGCCCTCGACCACCACCTTCTTCTCGCCGTCCTTCGCCGCATCCGGCTTCGTTTGTGCGTGCGCGCCCATGCATGCAGCACCAAACAACAAAACTCCCGCAAACTTCGAAAACTGCATCCAGAATCCTCCTAAAGGCTAAGCCTGAAGTATATCGCTCGTCTCTCGCTTCACCTCCCTCAACGCAAAGCAAAGCGCAAAGGTTCCGAGGCTTACAAAACGCGAATTGATCGACCGTCACAAGCGCAGGTAGCGCCAGCGAAACACCCCAATGCAGTCAGTGAACCCAGGATCGATAGCACTGTATCTACAAGTCGATGCGAAAGCTGAAGCCGTGCCGCTCAAAGCCCAGTGAGTCATAGAACGCGTGCGCTGCTTCACGCTTCTCGTTGCTGGATAACATCACCTTGTAACACCCTGCTTCGCGGCATCGTTCCATCGCGTCCTGCATCATGGCCTTGCCAACTCCATGCCCTTGGTACGCCGGCAACACGGCTACATCCTCAACGACTCCCGATCGTCGCCCGCGCTTCGCTAGATTCTCCACCACCAACAGCTCATACGTGCCGACGATGCGTCCATTCGCCAAGGCCACAAACACGGAAGCCGAACCCATTCGCTTCAGGTGCGCGACAGCTTCCTCTTCGGTAAACTCAGTTCCAGCGCCGATCCCAGCGTCGCGATAGACCTCCAGAATTCCGGCGACATCGTCCGCCTGTGCCTCACGAATCTCCAAACCCTGCAGCATTCCATCCACCTCCTGCACCCAGGATCGATGCCTCCCGAGCTACTCCACGCGGCACACCAGGCACTTCAAATAATTCGTCTCTGCCAGCGTGACAATTGCGGGATGATCCGGCGCCGCGCCCCTGACTTCCAGCACCTGGACCCGACGCTTCGCATCCGCAGCCGCGCTCGCAAGCATCGCCTGAAAATCCTCGAGCGACACATGCTGCGAGCACGAACACGTCACCAGCGTCCCGCCCGCTTCTACCATCTTGAGCGCGCGCAGGTTCATCTCTTTATAGCCGCGCAACGCACCCTCAAGCGCACGCTTCGACTTCGCAAACGCGGGCGGATCGAGCACGATCGTGTCGTACCGCATTCCCGCCCCTTCATACTCGCGCAGCACATCAAAGGCGTCGGCCTCCAGCCAATCGACCTTCCCCTTCAGCTGCGCGGCATTCCGCTCCAGATTTCCATCAGCAACCTCGAGCGCCACACGGCTCGCATCCACTCCTGTTACCCGCTCACAGTTCCTCGCCAGATGCAGCGCAAAACCACCCTGGTAGGTACAGATATCAAGCGCCTTCCCGCGACCAATCGCTGCCGCAGCCGCATAGTTCAGTCGCTGATCGAGAAATGCGCCCGTCTTCTGGCCCGACGTTGCGTCATAGGCAAACTTCAGCCCGTTGATCGTAAAGACCGTCTTCAGCTTAGCCCCGTCCTGCCCCGCTTCCTCGCGCACAAAAAGCGGCTCCTCCGGCGAAACACCCAGCTCCTCCACCTGCCGGATCCGGGGATCGGGCCGCTCCACAATCGTCCGCACCTGTAGCCGCTCGCTCAAGACCTTCGCTACCACCGCTCGAACATCCGCCTGGGCAGTTCCCTGTGTCAGCATCTGCACAATCACCAGGTCGCCATACCGATCCGCCACCAGGCCCGGCAGCCTGTCAGCCTCAGAAAACACCAGCCTGCAGGCATCGTTTTTGGCGTCCGTCGGCGCCAGCTCCTCGCGTAGATCCAGCGCCGCCCCCAGCCGCCCTTCAACCTCGGCGAGATACCCAGCGCGGTCCAGCCCAACAAGCTCAGAAACCATTCGCAGCGTGATCAACGAAGCCGAACTGAACAGAGCGCTCCCGACCCCGACACCACGTGCATCCAAAACCGAAACAACGCTTCCACCCTCGACCGCCGCTTCGCCCGCTCCGGGCAAGACCTGTTCCACCTCGCTTCGGTACACCCAGACCGACCCGTCTCGCAGCCTGTCCACTGCACGGCGCGAGACCACCACCGCCGGCCCCTCTTCGCGCGCCGACCCGATCCGTAGCGGCCTCAACTCGTCCTGCTTTGCCATCCTTCCATGTTCGCACGCACACCTGCATCCAGGCTCCCCAATAGAATCGAACCTGTGGCTCCACTCCGCACCTACGACGTCATCATTCTCGGAGCCGGTGCTGCCGGCCTCATGGCCGCGATTGAATCCGCGAAGAGAAATCGTCGCACCCTCGTCCTCGACCACGCAGACCGCGCCGGCGCCAAGATCCTCATCTCTGGTGGAGGTCGCGCCAACTTTACCAACCTCCACACCGCACCGGAAAACTACCTCTCCGAAAACCCGCACTTCGCCCGCTCGGCGCTCGCACGCTACACCCCGCAGAACTTCATCGCGCTCGTCGAAAAGCACCGCATCCCCTATCACGAGAAGACCCTTGGCCAGCTCTTCTGCGACCGCAGCGCGCGCGACATCGTCTCGCTCCTGCTCAACGAATGCGCCTCCGCTGAAGCCGAAATCCAGCTCGAGACGAACATCAAAAGCGTCTCGGCAAGTCCGGATCCGAAGAACCGCTTTCAACTCGAAACCAGCCGCGGCAGCTATCTCTGTGAATCCCTCATCATCGCGACGGGCGGCCTTTCAATTCCGAAGATGGGTGCGACCGCCCTCGGCTACGATGTCGCTCGCCACTTCGGCCTCACAATCGTCGAGCCTCGCCCGGCGCTTGTTCCCTTCACCCTGAAGCCCGAAGATCACACCCGCTGGTGCGATCTCTCCGGCGTCTCCACCGAAGCCATCGCAACCACGCCCTCCTCAGGTACGGCGCGCAACCGCAAGCCACTCCTGCCGGCCTTCCGCGAGAAGATCCTCATTACGCATCGTGGCCTCAGCGGTCCGGCCATCCTGCAGATCTCGTCTTACTGGCGTGCAGGTCAGCCTGTCAGTCTTGACCTCGCCCCCAACCGCGAAGTATTTGCCCCGCTTCTGGCGCCACAAGCTCGCCGTGATCCTGCAGCCGCCGCGTCCGCCGTCCGTGCCACGCTGCCATCCCGCTGGGCAGAGCGTTGGCTCACACTCCATCCCCCGGTTCGAGCGAAAGACCTTTCCAATGAGGCGATTGCCACGCTCGAACATCAGCTTCACTCCTGGCAACTCACCCCTGCGGGTACCGAAGGCTACGCCAAGGCGGAGGTCACCGCAGGCGGTGTCTCAACCGCCGAACTCAACCCGGGAACCCTCGAAGCGAAAAAGATTCCTGGCCTCTACTTCATCGGAGAAGTAGTCGACGTCACCGGATGGCTCGGCGGCTACAACTTTCAATGGGCCTGGGCAAGTGGCTTCTGCGCGGGACAATCAGCATAACCCCACCCGCCGGATGCTTCATACGTTCGTAAAGCTTCTCGACCTGGTTCAAACGTCATCCTCGCGACCATCGGACGCACCCGGAACACCCCACGAAGTGGTTGCCACCCACGATCAGGGCACTCTCGCCCTTACTGCACAACCAGGGTCAAGTTCACTGCGCTGACGAACCCCGCGCTTGAGCCCGCTACGACAATCGTGTAGGAACCGCTCGGTGTCACCACCGGTGGAGCGGTACCACCACCACCTCCTCCCGCTGGAATCGTCCTCCCCACTGTGGAGCATCCCACCAACCCAACCAGCAGAACCAGGAGCCAGCTTCGCCGTCGCTTTCGCAGCAGGCCGACCGGCAACAGGAGCGCAAGCCACGCTAGAGGCTTCGTCCAGAACCTCATCGGACTCTCAAGCCTCGCCCCCGTGACCCCAGTGGCCAGCGTCACCGTCACCACCGTCCCCCCGGCGGCGTACACCGGAGTCGTCGACGGCGTGACCGTGCAAACTGCGCCCGCAGGTTGACCCGAGCACGTGAAGACGGCGCTGCCCGGGACACCCGCAGCCGACGTCAGCAGCAGCAGATAGCTCGCGTTCTGCCCGCTCGAGATTGTCTGGGAAACCGGGCCATCCGGCGCCAGCGCAAAGTCAACTCCCACGCCGCTCAGCGTCACGGTCTGCGGAGACAAAGCCGCATTATCCGAAAACGTCAGCACTCCCGTACGCGTACCGCCCGCCGCAGGCCCAAACGTCACTGCGACTCCGCAGGCCATGCCGACCAGCACTGACCCTCCACAGCTGTTGCCCGCAATCGTAAAGTCTCCACTCAGCGAGACCCCACCGACCGCTAGAGGAAGCCCACCGTTGTTCGTCAACGTCACCACTTGCCCGAGCGAGGTCTGCCCAACGGCGGTCGCCGAAAACGCCAGACCTCCACTCGGCGCTAACGAGACACCGGGTGGCGCGCTCCCCGTTCCATTCAGCGGAACTGTCTGTGTCCTGTACTCATCCGCCACCGACAGTAGGCCGGTCTCTGCGCCCACATTCTTAGGCACATACGTCACCTGGAAGGTGCAACTTGCGTGCCCCGAGAGCGAGGCACCGCACCCGTTGACCACGGAAAAGTCTCCAGTGGTAGACGCTGTGAGCAGCGTCAACGAAACATCGCCCCCCGTTGGTCAGCGTCACCCGCTGCGCCGCACTCGTCGTCGTGATCTCCTGCGGTCCAAACGTCAGAGACAGCGGCGTCAATGAATCCGTCGCCGGGTTCACGCCTGTACCCGTCAACTGTGCCACCTGGGAGCCGACAGCATCCACGACCGTAAGGATCCCGTTCCGGACTCCCGCAGCAACCGGCGCAAACTCTATCGAAACCGTGCATCCGACACTCGATGCAAGGGTAGGCCCACACGTATTGGCCGAGATGGCGAAATCCCCTGACGCTGTAATCGACTGCAATGCCGTTGAGGACCCGCCAAGATTCGAGATGGTGATGTTCTGAGCCGCACTCGTCCCCCCAACCGTCAACGATCCAAATCCTGCCGATGACGGCGTGAGCACAATCGCTGCTGCGGCCGTGCCTGCCCCGCTGAGCACCGCCGTCGCCTGGCCGCCCGCAACATTGCCGTACACCGTCAGCAGACCGGCTCGCGTTCCGGAAGCGCTCGGCGCGAAAGTTACAGCCACCAGGCAATCCGCACCCACTGCTATCGAAGCGCCCGAGCAGGTATCCGTTTCCACAAAATCACTACTCGCTACCACTGCTGTTACAGTTAGCGCAGCATCTCCGCTATTGGTAACCGTTACAGTCCTCGAAAGGCTCTGCGTGCCTGTCTGTTGACTCCCAAAGATCAGGCTCGAAGGGCTGAGGGTCATCTTCGGCACCGCTGGTGATGTGGCCGTCAGCAAAGGAATCGACCAGATCCCACGTCCGTAGGTCCCGACCCTCAACTCGCCCGTACGCCCGTCGCCGGTCGACATAGCTGCAGCTGCTGCCAGCTCGATCGCGGGCGAGTTCGGCAGCCCCACCCCGTAGACATCCCAACAGTCAGCACTCGGGCAATTCGCAATAGATCTTGTTACATAGACCCCGGTATCGAGCGCAACGTAAACCGTGTTCGCATCATTGGGGTCCACTACGACACTGTTCGCCGGCGCGTTCGGCAGGTTCGCCGCAACATCCAGCCAGCTCGCGCCGCCGTTCGTCGATCGATAGAGGTGAGGAGCGCTGACGCCATATCCCGCAAAACCCATCACCGTGACATACACCGTCAAGCCCGTACTATCGTGTGAATCGACGGCGATAGACGAGATGTCGAACCCCGCAGGATTGAACTGTTCCGCATCCGCATGGTCGTTTGTTACCGAAGCCAGCGCCGCATCGGTCCACGCAGTTATACCTTGCGCTGCCTGCGCATTTGCTGTCGTGAAGAGATGCCCGCCGAGTCCTTGCCCGCCGTCAGCCTCACCCGCCAACCCGGCGTATATAACTTCTGAGCCCACGTTCGGATCAGCAACTCCCCGGCTCACCGGTCCACCCGCTGCAATCGCTCTCACAAGTCCAAACGTGGGCCCGCAAGCAACGGCTTTCCTCGCAGCAAAGGGTGCGCTCAGCAGATCGTTGCCCCCCCAGGCCCCCGCTGTCCCACGCCACAGCCGGCACGTCCCTACGAGGACCTCGTTCGGCATCCCTGGATCAAGACCCCAGGCTGCATGATCAAGCGCCTCATCCCCACTAACCTGCGACGCGCCAATCTGGGTGGCTGCGAAATCAGGCAGTCCGCACCCAGGACCATGCAAGCACTCGGAGATCTCCACGCCGGCGCCCGTACTCACATACCAGTTCAGCGGATTCTCCTGGTCAATCGCTACCAGTCCGCCCTCACCAGTCGACATCTGCGCCCAGCTCTCGCCGGCGTTCGCCGCTCCTGTGCCCGCAGTACCCAGGGCTCCCAGACCCGCCAGCAGCGTCCCGGGATTCACCGGATCTTGCGCAAACCCGACCACCTCACTGAGCGAACCCAGCCCCGAATTGAGGTTGTCGAAGTGCGCCGCATCGGTCGCCGAGCAAACCCCGCCCGTCTCCGCGATCCCGTCAACCGAACGCCACAAGCCGCCATCGTTGCCGTCGAAAATCGCCGTCGCTCTCCCAGGTGCAATTGCGTGGTGCGCCCCCGCCACGCCCGCTGGAGTCGCGCATCCATTCTGCGCGTTGGTCGTATCGCGCAGCACACATCCCGCAGCCAGACTGCACCGGTAGAGATCCACTGTGCCGACATATAACAGCGTGTCCGACCCCGACGCCGTAGCCGCCAGCGCAAGATCATAGCCACCCTGCAGAATCGCTGAGCTGCCACCCCCAACTTCAAGCGGTGTCGAGTTCAGCTTCGTGCCGAACGCCTGAGCCTGGGCGCAAACTCTGGAAAAAGTGATCCCGCATACATCCTGGTAGAGGCCGCGATCGCCATCAGCCGCATCGACCGTCAGCGCGAAGGTGTCGCCGGTAGCGGTGTTTACTGCCAGCGCCCCGCGAAAGATGGGGCAGTTCGGTCCCTCCGCGGAGTGCGTCGGGCAGTTCACCACGTTCATCCCCACGCCGGGCTGACCGGTCAACCGTGTCCAGTTGAACCCATCCGGCGAACCGTAGTAGCCATGGCCGCTCAAGGCCGCGAAGAACATCTGTCGTATCGGGTTCCAGATGACCGCCGTTGCTCCAACGCCGCCGCCATCGCCCGGCAGATCAGACGCGGACTCCACAGTCTGTCCGCCATCCATGACCGTCGCGACCTGCCACGTGACGCCGGCATCCTCTGAAACATACAGCCCCTTCAGCGACGCAGCCCCGACCTCTGCATTCACCAACAGACCTTCAGCCGACACCGCCACCCCCGCAACGACTACATTCGGGTTCACCGACGAGAAGGCAAGCGCGGCGACACTCAACCCGCTGAAGCTCTGGTTCACATCCGTCCCGTCGCCCGCTTCGGTGGCCAGCGTCCAGGTCTCCCCACCATCTGCTGAACGCAAAATTCCCTCACCATAGTAGGAGTCGGTCGCATCATTCGGATCGCCGGTTCCCGCCAGCAGCACGCCTCCACCGATCGCCAGGGAGCCGATGCTCAGCGATGGAAGCACGCCAGAGCCCCCATTCAGGTCGTACACGGGAAGCGTATCCGTCAAGGGAGAGAAGAGGACCGACTCCGCGGCTCCGGCAGCATTTACGGACTTCCAGATACCCCCGCCGGTTGTGCCAACATAAACCGTGTTCCCCGAAAGATCGCTCGGATCGACCACAATCGAAGTGATGCGCCCGCTCACCGCACCATAAACCGGGTTCGCCACGGAAGCTGGCCCCACCGCCGTCCACGACGCACTGAGACTGGAGGCCCGGGGCCTCGCCGCCAGAGCCAGATGCTGCTTGCGCGCCTGCGCCAGCGCCGCCGCAGGAGAGCCGCTCCCGCCCACCGTGCGTGACTTTAAAAACCTCTGCCGCAGAGAAGGTGCGCGCACCCCAAGCACCGCCTGCCCCGCAGCAGCACTCGACGCGAGGGCGCACGCACACGCGAGCCAACCTAGCTGCCGGGCAAGCCAACACAAGACCCGCCCATCCGATCTAAAAGAGAGCATCGACTCCATCCGAACTGCGGCGTCGCGGGATCAGTCCGCCAAGCACTTCATCGGCACTTCCTGGACTCATCTTGAACGGCGCGGTGCCCTCACCCTACCACCGCCGCTCCGCACCCCGTCCGGCAATCCGTGGGCTATCTTCGATCTCGTTCTGTAATGGGAATCAGCCCGCTTCAGCGACCAGCCTCGGTCTGCCCGACATACCATTCCACCGTCCGTCGCAGACCCTCCTCGAAGCCCACATGCGGCTTATACCCAAACGCGTCGCTCGCCGCCGAAATGTCCGCCAGCGAATCCCGCACATCCCCCCGGCGCTCCGGTCCATAGTCAGGGGGCCGATCGTACTTCAGCAGCTTTGCCAGAACCGCGAACGTCTCGTTCAGCGTGTGCCTCTGCCCGCACGCGACGTTAAACACCTTTCCCGCTACCCGTTCCTTATCCGCATGCAACGCCAGCAGATTCGCCTGCACCGCATTGTCAACGTAGGTGAAGTCGCGGCCTTGTTCGCCATCCCCAAAGATGACCGGCCGTTCCCCGCGTATCATCTGCAGAATGAACTTGGCCATCACCCCGGAATACGGCGAGTCCGGTACCTGCCGAGGCCCGAAGATGTTAAAGTATCGCAGGCAGACCGTCTCGACCCCATAAACCC
The DNA here is from genome assembly GCA_964245715.1 of uncultured Acidobacteriaceae bacterium. Lineage (GTDB taxonomy): Bacteria > Acidobacteriota > Terriglobia > Terriglobales > Acidobacteriaceae > Edaphobacter. Next base: position 14,212 of record CAXTNM010000094.1, read on the forward strand.
GCCAGTACGACTGCATGTACATCTCGCCCATCACCTTCTGCGCCGGGTAAGGCGCAATCGGCGACGGAGACATCGTCTCCTTGCGCGGAAAACCCGGTTGATTGCCATACGCCGAGCTCGACGCAGCAAACAACACCCGCTTCACCCCCGCGGCTCGCGCACCCTCGAGCAGGTTGAACGTTCCGTCGACGTTGCTCTCGTGGCTGGTACGCGGATCCTTCACCGACCGCGGCACGCTCGGCAGTGCGCCCTCGTGCAGAATGTAGTCCATGCCTTCGCACGCAGCGGCCACCATCTTCGCGTCGCGCAGATCAATCTCATGAAGGTCGATCTTGCCCTTCAGTCCTGCCAGGTTTTGAATGACGCCGGTTGAAAAATTATCCAATCCGCGCACACTCTCACCACACTCCACCAGAGCATGCGCCAGGTGAGACCCGATGAATCCTGCCACGCCTGTAATCAGGTAGTTCGCCACGTGATGCTCTCCGTCTAGGCCTTCAAGCTTACCAACGATTGCACCGTGTACGCAGCATTTCTAAAAACCTTTTGCCGCTCCGCAGAGGTTCGCCTCAATCCTCCGCGGCTATGTCGGGAACCTTACATACGCGCTCCCGTCCCAGGAACCATACCAGCCCTGCCGCCACCAGGCTCGGCAGCGCCAGCGAAAGCAGACCCCGCCGATAGTCGCCCGTTAGCTCGCGCGCCCAACCCATCCACGCGGGACCCAGAAATCCGCCCAGGATGCCCACGGCATTCAGCGCCGCATACCCGACCGCCGACCTAGGCCCCGAGAAGAACGTGGACGGCAGCATCAGCAGTGGACCCTGCATCGCGTTATAAGCCACCACCGCAACCGAAAACGCTACCACGGCGAACAGCGGACGATGCAGCAGACCACCCGCCCCATACGCCGCACCCATCACCAGAAACGGCGCGGCTATATGCCACGTCCGCTCGCCGGTCCGGTCGGAGTGGCTTGCCCCCACGAGCATGGCCGCCGCACCCGCCACGCC
>CAXTNM010000095.1:0-6837 GCA_964245715.1 uncultured Acidobacteriaceae bacterium
TGCCTGGACGGTATCTTCGGGGTCGCAGGGTTGGTTGAAGGTGTGCCAGGCGGGGAGGATCAGTGTGGCTGCGAGGGCTGCGGCTGCGAAGGTGGTTTGGGTGAGGGTGGGATTGAGGCGGGTGAAGGCTCGCGCGGCGAAGAGGAGGAGGATCGTCGAGAGGATGGCGGTGAGGCGCCACGGAAATTGCAGGAAGTGGAGTTCAGGGGTGTGAGCCCAGACCGGGAGGGAGAGTGGGGTGAGGAGGAAGGTGATGAGGATGGTAAGCAGGATGAGTGGCGTGATCACAGCGTCCGTAGATCTGAGGTCGTCGAGACCCACCGTGGCTCCGCGAGGATGGGGCAGCCGGCCTGCGGCGATGGCGATCAAGACGGCGGCCAGGATGAGGATCGCGATCACGGAGGCGGTGTGGAGGACGAGGTCATGGGCGAAGGTGTCGCCGGTGGCGGGGAGCATATGGTGGAAGAGGGTGTTGTCGGCGATGCGCATGCCGGAGATGGTGGCCATGTCGGACTGGATGAAGCGGCGCTCGTAAGCGGCGGGAAGGAGGTAGAAGGCGCTCAGGGAGAGGCCGAGGAGCGTGGCGGCGATGGTGGTGGTCGCAAGCTGCTGGCGAGTCTCTCGAGCAAGCGAGAGGCGTATGAAAGTCAGGAACGCGAGCGCGTAGCAACTCATAACAGCGGCGGGGGCGTTGGTGAGCCAAAGCAGCGCGATGGGGAGGGCGAGCGGTACGACGCGGATACGGGGGGCGAGGGCGGCTGCGAAGAGCAGCGGGAGCCAGGCGGCGGCCAGCAGTTCACCGTAAGCGGTGCGCTCGTACGCGGTGAAGAGCATGTACGGGTTGAGCAAGTAGAGGATCGCGGCGAGGGTCGCGGCATTCTGGGTGGCGTACCGGCGGGCGAGCGCCTGGGCGGTGAAGCCGGAGAGGGTCAGGGCGATGAAGGTGAAGGCAGCGGGAACAAGTGTCCACGGGAGGATGAGGCCGAGGATGGCGCCGAGCGCCCAGGAGAGCGGCGGGTAGAAGAGGAAGCGGGGCTCGCCCGCGTTGAAGGCGGGGGTGTACGCCCAGCGCGGGTAGTGCAGGTGAGCGAACTGCGTAGAGGCTTCGAGCCAGGAGAGGACGTGGAAGTCGAAGTCGTGGCCGCAGGAGGGACCGTGCAGGAGGAGAGGCAGGATGGCCAAGAGGGCGGCGAGCGGGATGAGGATGCGATGGGCGCTGGCCGGCATTTTTCAAGTGTGCCACGAGGAGCAGAGGACCGATGGGACGAGAAGGATAAGACGGAAAGAAGAGACGAGGCTTTACGTCTCTTCGACCATTCACCCCCGGTCCGACCCAAGATATCGACGGGGCTGGGCGTCGGCTTAGGGGGTGAGTGTCAGGGTGTGGGTGGTGGCCTGGGTGACAGCCTGATCGGTGAAAGGGAACTGGTAGGTGGTGCCGTGATACCAGGCGGAGAACTGGTCGAGGAACCAGGCGCTGTCGGGATTGCCAGATTGACCAGCGACGATGTTGAGGGTGGAGTGATCGAGGTTCGAAAGGTCCGCCGTAAAGCGTTCGCTGGGGCCGAAGGTGTGGCCGACCTGCTTGACCGTGGTGCCATCGCCGGATTGAGGCTGCGGGCCGGTGCCAGTAGGACGGCCAAGCAGCTTCTTCAGCAGCTCGGATTGGTCGAAGATGGGGTGCTCGATGTCTACCGTGTGGCTGCTGCCGTAGCGCCACTTGCTGAGGTCGCCGGGGGCGTGCGATTCCTTGAGGCTGGTGAGGACGGTAGCGGCGAGGAAGTCGTCCCAGCTTGCATAACCGGGCGGAAGCCAGCGCTGCGGCGCATGGGTGAGGAGCTCCTCGAGGGCAAAGTCGCGGGAGTAGTGGATGTAGAGAAGCTTCGGGTCGGCGCCGGGTTTGAGGTGCGGCTGCAGCAGCAGGGGCCAGAGATTGGTATGAACGGAGGAGACGATTTCCGCTGCGGACGAGTCGATGTTGACGCGACCGTTCCAGGTGCGGAGGAGGTCTGCGGCCTGGTGAAGTTGCTTGATCTCAGATGGGCTGAAGGTGCGCGTCGAGTGATCGATCGCATAGGCCAGCCGCTGCGCGAGCACATGATCGAAGTCGGAGTAGACGTCGGTCTGGATGGCGAGCATGTCGGCTGGGGTGAGACCGTTGCGATGCATCAGCAGGTGCAGGATGCGCTCGGTGCGGTAGGGTGAGCCCCAGTCCAGATTGACGGGATAGGGATAACCATCGGGGGTGACGCGAGCGTTGGCGGTGGCGATCACGCCGGAGGGTGGGTCGTATACCTGCGGAAGCTCGTTGAAGGGGATGTAGCCGGACCATTCGTGGGCTGGGCTCGGCGCAATGGGGACGGCGCTGAGCGGCCCGCCGAGTTGCGCGAGCGTGGCATTGGGCGTTGGCTGAAGGCTCGGTTGCGGGATCGAGCTGGGAGTGGTGAGAACGCTGCCCGCGTTGCTGCTGGCGTTTGGCGCGGCTGCGACATCGGCCGGTATCTGGGCAAGTTCTCCGGCGTTCGCGGAGGTCGACGGAGTAGCGGGGCCGCGAAGGGGGACTTTGCCAGCGGCGTGGTAACCGATGTGTCCCTGGTCGTCGGCGTAGACGACGTTCTGCGAGGGGCCCGGGAACTGAGCGAAGGCCGCGAGGAAGCTGGGCCAATCACGCGCGGTGGCGATATCGTAGACGGGGAGTCTGGAGATGGTGGGATCGTAGATGGTCCAGCGCAGAGAGAGTGCGCGTTGTTCGTGATCGAGCAGCGGGTTCAGCAGCGGGGTCGTGGCGTTGCCGTGCTGCGTGGCGAGGACATCGAGGGTAAGGTTACGGCCGTGTTTCACCTTGATCTTTTCGGTAAGGTGGAGGACGGGATGCCAGGAGCCGTCGGGAGACTGGAACTCTTCGGAGTCCCCGGAGCCGCGGGTGGTTTCGATGTAGATGTCCTGGACGTCGGCGCCGAGGTTGGTGAAGCCCCAGGCGATGTGATTGTTGTGTCCGACCACGATCAGCGGGAGGCCAGGGATGGTAACGCCGGCGACATGCAGGGGTTCCGCGGAGTCAGGAAGAGGAGTCTCGAGATCGGCCTCGTACCAGATGCCCGGGAGCGTGTGGGTGAGGTGCATGTCGTTCGAGAGCAAAGGCTTGCCCGAGGCAGTGTGCGCACCGGAGACGACCCAGTTGTTTGAGCCGGGAAAGCAGGAGGAGCAGGTGTCAGCTGTCGGGTGGTCGGGAAAAGTCAGAGACGATTGGCTCTCGTCCAGGGGGACTTGCTCGATGGGCGGACCGGGGATGGTGAGGTCGGGAACCGCGCTTGCGGGGGGATGATCGCGCCAGGTGGTGGCCGGGTAGAGGTCGGGGATGAGGGCGGCGGCGCCGGATTGCTGGAGTTCGGCGGTGAGGGCTTCGTGGGCAAGCCTGGCCGGGTAGTTGTTGGTCAGGTCCTCGAACATGGCGAGCTGGACGAGCATAGAGTCGCGTGGGGTCCAGGGTTCAGGGGTGTAGCCGAGGATGTGGAATTCGATCGGAAGATGCCGGGATTGCTCGGCGATTGAAGCGTTGACACCGTCTGCGTAGACCTGCAGGATGTGGAGTTGATCGGCGGGCAGGCTGGCCACGGCGTGGTCGGCGGAGGCGCGGATCTGGAGTACGCGCTGGATTTTGTCGGCCGGGAGCGCGGCCGAGCCGACGATCTCGGAGAGCTCACCGGCGGCGTGGCGACGGATAAGGTCCATCTGGAAGAGGCGGTCGGAGGTGGTGATGAAAGCCTGGGCGAAGACGAGGTCGTCGAGCGATTGCGCGTGAATGTGGGGAACGCCCTGGGCGTCGCGTTGGACCGTAACGGAGGCTTTGAGGCCGGTGACCTGCAGGCTGCCATCTAGCTGCGGCAGAGATGCGGCGGTGGTGGAGCGAACCCAATGGCGGCCGATGAAGTAGCCGACGACTGCGGCGAAGAAGAGGACCATGGCAAAGACGATCGCGGTCGCGAGCAGACGCTGCCCGGATGGGCGACGACGCTTGCGGGGCGCGGGGAGATAGGGCTTGGCAGGCGGAATTGCGGCGGCTACGGAAGCGGGATGGTGCGGGTGGAGAGTGTCTTCGTCAGTTTGGCCGCGGCCTCGAGTGACGAGGCGCGGTTCGTATTCGTCTGGGTTTTGGAGACTCATGCTGAGGTTGAGTCTAAATGGGAGCGTAGGCCCGGGCTGAGGAGAACGGTCGCGCTGTGGCCGACGTTGGTTCGTCGCTTGTGACGGAAGCGCCGTGGGTGAGGAGCCCCGGAGCGGAAGCGTGCGACGCCCCGTGTCTCAGAGGCGAGACGTGGGGTCCACGCTACTCCGAGGACTGCTAAAGCGGCGACTGATCGGGGGTGAGCGGGTAGGCGCGGCGGGGCAGGGTGAAGTGGATGATGGTGGCGATCAGCAGGAAGATTGGCGTGCAGAGGATGCTGCCCTCGGGACCGGTGTTGCCGCCCGAGAGCATGGCGTTTCCGGTCGGGTGCGAGTTGAGGAGGTGGCCAAGTGCGGCGAGGCCGGAGTCGTTGGTGCCGTAGAAGTAGGACTGCGCCCAATCCCACGAGCAATGGAAGCCGATCGCCCACCAGAGGGAGCCGGTGCGCCAGAGCGAGTAGGCGAAGACCGCCCCGGCGAGGCCTACCTGGAGGATTCCCCAGGGAGTTTCGCCCTTGTTGCCGAGGTGCGCCGACATGAAGAGAAGCGCGGAGAAGAGGAGTGCTGCGACCCAGAAACCGATGACGTGCGCGTGGCGATTGGTGGGATCGAGGGCGCGGGTGATGCCCGCGACTCCGCGTGAGACGGTGTACTGGATGTAGCCGCGGGTAAGGAACTCTTCGGCAAGGCCGACGAAGAGAAAGCCGAGGAGCCATTTGGCTGCGGAGACAACAGCGGCTGAGCCATGCAGGGCGAGACCGGAGAAGGCGATGCCGTGCGTGATCAGAAGCAAGCCGATGAGGGTGGAGAGGCAGAAGAATCCCCAGAACAGGCCGGTGAAGAAGTCGGGCACGGCTCGCAGTTTGGTGATGCCGTAGCGTGACCACGGCCTGCGTTCGATGAGCGACATAAGCCACGCGGCAAAAGCGGTGACGAAGAAAGTGGCGCCGTCAGACAGGATGGCATTCTTTGCGCTCATGGGCTGTGATGCGGCGTTCTTTGGCGGTTTCGGTAGGAGATGAAAGTGGAAGATGATGAAGTTGAAGAGGCCTCCGAGAGCGATGAGGATGAGGAGGAAAAGGGCGAAGCTCCAGCCCGCGCGTAGCCCGTCGTCACCGAAAAAAAGCTGATGCAGGGAAGGCTTTGGTGGTTCGGGTGCAAAGGCAACGGGATCCGCTGCTGGGCCAAGCTCTGCGGAGGCAGAGATCGCGGAGGAGGAATCGCCAGCGGGCTTAATGGAAGCACGATCGTTCATAAAGCTCCTGAAAATGGTTGCATCAGCACAAGAGATGTTCGATGTTAGCTGAGGGCCGAATATGAGGGAAGACGTGGCTCGGGATTTCGAAGTTCTGCCGTGTTGTGCGAGGCTGTTAAAGGAGGATGACAGATGAAGTTCCGGGTCTTGCACCACAATAACTGTTTCGACGGAGCGTGCTCAGCCGCCGTGTTTACCAAGTTTCACCGGGAGTGCGTAGGCGGAGCAGAGAGTTACGAATACTGCGGTCTGGCACATCAGCCAGGCGGGACGATGAGTCAGGACATCTTTGGGCCCGGCGAAAACGCGATTGTCGACTTCAAGTACTCGACCTCACCGAAACTGACCTGGTGGTTCGACCACCACGAGAGTGCATTCCTTACGCCGGAGATGCGGGCGGACTTCGAGATGGGACAGTTGGAAGGGAGAGGGAAACGTCAGTTTTTCAATCCTGACTTCATCTCCTGCACGGGCTGGATCGCCGATGTCGGCAAGAACAGGTTTGGCTGGGATACGAGCGGCCTAGAGGACCTGCTGAAGTGGGCGGATATTATCGATGGCGCGCGGTTTGAAAACGCCGAGGCTGCGGTGGAGATGCGTGAGCCTGCGATGAAGGTCGCCCTGGTGATCGAGAATGCGCAGGATGCGGATTTTATTCCGCGAATCATTCCGCTGCTGACCGCCATGCCGTTTGCGGAAATTCTGGAGCAGCCCTTTGTCAAGGAACGGCTGGCTCCGCTTTGGGAGAAGCACCAGGCCACGAAGGAGTTGATCCGGCAGCGCACGGTGCTGAAGGATGGGGTCAATTACCTGGAGATTCTGGATCGGGATACCGATGCGCTCAACAAGTTCATCCCCTACTACTTTCATCCGGAAGCGACGTATACGATCGCGGTGACGAAATCCAGGGCGCGCACGAAGATCTCGGTTGGAACCAGCCCATGGACGACCGTACCGCCGGAGCAGTTGGTGAATCTATCGGATGTCTGCGGCCGTTTTGGCGGTGGTGGACATGCGCGGGTCGGTGCGATCAGCTACGGACCGGGTGATGAGGAGCGCGCGAAGGTGGTTGCGGCTGAGATCGTTGGCGAGCTGCGCGAGGTCGAAAGGCAACGATAAGCGCAGGCGCGCCCTCAGACCTTGGAGAGGTGCGGTTATGGTTACGGTCATTCTGCTGGTGGTTGGGGTTCTGGTCGTCGTGGGAGTGGTTTACATGGTGGTGTCGAAGGGACAAGCCGGGGGGCGGCATGCGCAGAGCGCCCAGTCGGTGGTGACGGCTCAGCGGCAGGAGAAGGTGCGAGCGAATGCCGGGCGCGCGTCCGGTGGGGATGATTAGGAGCAGGTTCGGCGAAATTGCAGGTAGGTAGGAAGACTTCGGGCGGCTGCTCACCGCGTTTTGAGCCGCCGCGGCTTGGGTT
>CAXTNM010000095.1:6847-15114 GCA_964245715.1 uncultured Acidobacteriaceae bacterium
GGGCGGCCCGCGGGGGGGGGCGGCCGCGTGGTGTTGGGCCCCCCCGCGTCTTGCTTTGGCTAGGGTTTGGCGTGCACCGGCAGGAACTTGGTGATGTCGTTGAAGATCACTACAGCCGCAAAGAGGATGATGCAGACGAACGCGACCTGGTAGATACGCTCCTTGAAGCGCGGCGGCAGGTCGCGCCGGATGAGCGACTCGATGGCAAGGAAGACGATCATTCCGCCATCGAGGATGGGGATAGGTAGCAGGTTGAAGATGCCGAGGTTCAATGAGATCATCGCCATCAACTGAATGACTGGCAGGGGATCGAGCCAGTCGGAGGCCTGGAAGGCCTGGTGTACCTGGACGCCGATTCCGATGGGGCTCGAAAGAGATTTGACTGAGACCTGACGGGTGACGAGACGTTGCAGGACCTCAAAGATCAGTTTGGAGTTCTTCAGGTTGTCGTCCCATGATGCTGAGAGCGCGGCGGCGAGCGGAAGACGGTCGATGTGGGTGGGTGGACGGACAGGGGTAAAGCCCGTTTGCCAGGATTTGCCCTGCTGGGCGTCAGCGTAAATGGGAGTGACGGAGACGGGGAGGGTCTTCGAGGAGCCGTCCGGTTGCTTGCGCTGCACAGTGAGCACGACAGGTTTTCCGGCATCATCCTTCAGGTAGGCGAGTAGCGATTCGACCGAGTGGAGATGCTGGTTGTCGATCGCGAGCAAGGTATCCCCATCCTCGAGTCCAGCGGCTTTGGCCGGCATGCCGTCCGTGACCTTGAAGACGGAGACCGGTGCGGTCTGCATCAGCGGGCCGATGCCGAGGTCGGCGCCTGGATCGAAGTCCTGCTGGCGTCCGGCGTAGTCGACGGAGAGCATGGTGTCGACGCGCTTTTTGTCGTGGATGTAGGAAAACGGAGTCTTGCGATTGATGTCGAGTGCTGCACGCTGCTCGAAGTCGAGCCAGGTTGGGTTCTCGATGGAGTCGATGTGAACGATCTTGTCGCCGGCCTGAATGCCGGTTTTTGCGATCACGCCGCCGGGCGAGACGTAGTCGGCGATGGGCGGCTGGGTAACGAAGTCTTCAACCTCATGGTGGGTCATGAAGAGACCAGTCATGAGGGCGATCGAGAGGATAAAGTTGGCGATGGGGCCGGCGACGGTGATGATGACGCGCTGCCAGCGGGGATGGTTCTGAAACTCGCCGGGATCGTCGGAGTGGTGCTCTTCACCGGGGAGTTCGCCGGCCATTTTGACGTAGCCGCCCAACGGGAGCAGATTGAGCTGATAGGACGTGCCGCCACTTTCGAAGCCGAGGATCTTGCGTCCGAAGCCGATGGCAAAGGCCTCGACGCGAACGCGGCAGAGCTTGGCCGCGGCGAAGTGACCGAACTCGTGCACGAGGACCATGATGCCGAGCACGACACCGAGTTCGGGGATGGCCGACAGACTGGAAGCGGAGAAAAGCGACAAATCAAGAACCTCGAAGGACAGCTTCCAGCTACTAGCTCCTGGCTGGTTGTCGCTGGTGGCTAGGGAGACGATTTCAGGCGTTTCCGATGACCTGTTCGGCGATCATGCGGGATTCGCGGTCAATGGTCAATACCTCGGAGATAGACGCAGGCCGGCTCCGGGGTGTTAGCTCCAGGACACGTTCAATTGTACGGGGGATGCCCAGAAACGGAATTTGACCGGATAGAAATGCGGCCACTGCGACCTCGTCGGCGGCGTTCAGGGCGATGCAGGCGGATTGGCTGGTCGCGGCGGCTTCATAGGCGAGACGGAGGCATGGAAAGCGCTCGAAATCGGGCTGAGAGAAGTCCAGCTGGGAGAGTCGGGCGAGGTCGAAGGTGAGGTTCGAGGCAGGGCGCTCGGGGTAGGCGAGGGCGTAAAGGATGGGCAGGCGCATGTCGGTGACGGAGATTTGCGCGAGGATGGAGCCGTCGATGAACTCGACCAGCGAATGGACGGTCGACTGAGGGTGAACGGTGACACGCACTTTGTCGGGCGGCAGGTCGAAGAGGCGGCAGGCTTCGATCACCTCGAAACCCTTGTTCATCATGGTGGCGGAGTCGATGGTGATGCGCTGACCCATGACCCAGGTGGGATGCTTGAGCGCCTGCGCGGGGGTGATGTGCTCGAACTGCTCGATGGGCGTGCTGCGGAATGGGCCGCCAGAGGCGGTGAGCCAGATCTGGGCTACTTCGCCGGAGGCTCCGCCGCGGAGGCATTGATGCACGGCGTTGTGCTCGGAGTCGATGGGCAGGAGGGCGACGTTGTTGGTACGGGCCGCAGCGATGATGAGGTGACCGGCGGCAACCAGACACTCCTTGTTGGCCAGGCCGATGGTCTTGCCGGCTTGCACGGCCGCATAGGTAGCTTCCAGGCCGGCGACGCCGACGATAGCGGAGACGACGAACTCCACGTCGGAGTGGGTGGCAACGGCGATGGTGCCGGCGGTGCCGCTCTGGACTTCAATGCCGGTAACGCCGTCGGCCTTGAGACGGGTGCGAACCGTGTCGGCGTGGGACTCGGAGGCAAGTGAGAGGAGCTGCGGTCGCCAGCGTTTCGCCTGTTCGAAGGCAAGATCGGTGTTGGTGCCGGCGGCAAGCGCGATGGGGGTGTAGCGGTCGGGGAACTGTTCGCAGATGGAGAGGGTGGAGGTGCCAATGGAGCCGGTGGAGCCAAGGATTGCAATTCTTTTCACTTGGCTATTTTCGCAGAAGCCGTGGTGATGAAGTTTGGTTAAGGAGGATTGGGAGGAAGATGGGTGGGAGCCGCCATGCGACGTTGAGCTAGAGAACACTGCTGAGATAGCTCAGCAGTGTCTCTCCGTATTGCGCATCCTTCCGTGCGAACTGTCCTACTCCCGCAGGTGCATCGACGTTCAGAAAGATCTCTGCCGGTTCGCCGTCTTTCGTGGTTCCGACGAAGAGCTTGTAGACTGACCAGTCGCCTGACGGATCTTCAGCAAAGCCTCCGCTCGCTGCCTGGCTCATGTGGTCCCCGTAGTGAGCGTAGGTGAAGGCAAGCTCCGGGACTCTGTGCAGGGACGGCGGAATGCCGTTTGCCTGCAGCGGCTTTTGCAGATCCTGGATAAGGCTTGAGGCATCCGAGCCCGGGACGGCAAGGAAAGCTCCTTTTCCGAAGGTCATAGGCGCGGAATCGGACTCAGTGCGAGAGTGTGCGGCGTCAAACTCCAGTCGAAACTTTGCCGTTTTCCCAGAGGAGGAGTAGGAGCAATCCCATAGCTGGGTCGAGCCCGCAGCCGCACCGGCCGGCCGGATGGCAAAGTTCAGGGCTCCATCCGGGGTAAGAACCGGTTCCCGAAGCCCGCTCCTCGACTTGCAGCCGAGAGGGAGAGCGAGGAGGCTTACGATGAAGATTACTCTGAGGACTTTCATGAAGGGTGTTCTCGTACCGAAGCGAGGGGCGGCTGCTAAGTCTATCAGTCAGCCGGGCAGACGTTTGTTCGAGAGTGCTGCGAGGATGAGCGGGCGGCTCCAGGTTCGGCCGGTTGGCGCCTTCTCTTCGCGAGCCCAGATCAGGTCGCGATGCGACATGGATCGAAGCGGAGGTAGCTCGTAAGGTTCGGAATAGTTTACCGGAAGAGGCCGGGCCAGTCCTTGAGCAGGAGAATGTACCAGAGGACGGGTGCTGCGAGCAGCAGGGCGTCGATACGGTCGAGAATGCCGCCGTGGCCGGGAAGCATGGTTCCCGAATCCTTAACGCCGGCCCCGCGCTTGATTGCGGATTCGAGGAGATCGCCGAGCTGCGCGGCGAGATTGAGGATGATGGCGAGGAGCACCATCTGCCAGGCGGGAATGCCGATGTGCAGATCCGTGTAGCCGCGCGTCATCAGGTAATCGCCGAGATAATAGACGCCCATGCCGAAGATGACCGAGCCGACGATTGAGGCGATCGCGCCTTCGATGGTCTTGTTTGGCGAAAGTTGAGGCGCGAGCTTGAGCCTGCCGAAGTTCTTGCCGATGTAAAGCGCAGCGGTATCACCGGACCAGACGCAGAGGAACAGGAAGACGAGTAGACCAGTGCCGTCTTCGTGTGCCTTGATGAGCGGCAGCAGGGTAAGTGGATAGACGATATAGACCAGGCCAAAGAGCCCCAGAGCGGTGTCGGGAAGGACACGGTCGAGCTTAGCCCGGAAGCCCGACCAGGCGAGCAGAATGAAGGTGAAGAGGGTGAGGATCGGGAGCTCGAAATCGGGGAGGCGCAGCGTGAAGAAGAAGATGACGGCGGTAGCGGCGAGCAGCCACCAGAGTGGGATGTAGACATCCACAAAACGTGCGAGGGCGCGGTACTCAAAGGCGGCGAGCCCAGCTACGAGAGCGGCGGTAGCGGCAAGGAGCCAGAGCGGGCCCAGGAAGATGATCGCGAAGACTGCGGCGATGAGGACGATGGCGGTGAGGATGCGTTTCATGATGTCCAAGGGTGAGGATATACGGTCAGGATATAAAGTGCGCCCTGGCGCCGGTACTGCGTACGCCGGGGGCTTCGCGTGGCGCTCCCGTTCGTCGCAAACATGAGGATGAATGCCGACCAGCGGGAGGAGCGAGCGAGGTCCAAGATGGCATGAAGGGCTCGCCGCCCGCGTCGAGGGCGCCCGTTCGGCAGGATTTATCCTATCGTTTCAGCAGTTCAGCGGCGATTGACTCGGTCGATTCGAGGGCATCGTCCTTGCCTTCCAGGTGTTCGTCGGTACCCTCGCCCAGACCGCCGAAGCGGCGTTCGCGTTGCTGGAAGTTGTGGATGGCTTCGAGCAGGTGGATGCCACGGAAGTCGGGCCAGAGGCGATCGGTGACGAAGATCTCCGAGTAAGCGATCTGCCACAGCAGGAAGTTCGAGATGCGCTGCTCGCCGGAGGTGCGGATGACCAGGTCCGGATCGGGCATATGCGCGGTGTAAAGGTTGGCGGCGAGCGCGGCTTCGTCAATGCGGGCTTCGACGCCTTCGACCTGTAACAGGTCTTCGAGCGAGATGCCGCGTTGATGTGCTTCGTCGATCAGCGAGTGGACGAGTGAACGGGTGGAATCGATGATCTCGGCGCGCGAGCCGTAGTTGAGTGCCAGCGTAAGCGTGGTGCCGGTGTTCCTGGCCGTCTCTTGCGATGCCCACTGCATGGTGTCCTGGATCTCCTGCGGCAGTCCCTCGGTACGACCGATGTAGGCGACGCGCACGTTGTTATCGTTCATGCGCTTGACGTTGCCGGTCAGGTAGTTACTGAGGAGCTTCATCAGGAAGCTGACCTCGGACTTGGGGCGGCGCAGGTTGTTTTCTATCGAGAAGGCGTAGAGCGTGATCCAGGGGAGATCGATGCGCGAGGCGACTTCGACGACATACTGGACCGATTCGGCGCCTTGCTGGTGACCGAGGAAACGCTTGAGCGCGCGCTTGCCGGCCCAGCGGCCGTTGCCGTCCATGATGATGGCGACGTGCTCGGGGATTCGGGTGGAGTCGAGCTGGGCGTAGATCGCCATCTCCTCGGGCGAGAGCTCACCGAGGCGGCTGGGGCGCTTGGGAGCGCTGATGGGATGAGGAGGAACCAAGATTCCGGAACGCAACAGTCTGCCTCGCGAAGTGCTTTGGTAAGCATACTAGGGTGCGGATACGGGCGGGTAGTTATGGTGGAAAAGGAGCAATTGCAATTGCAACCACTTGCTGACGCCAGACGGGCGGTGCTGGGCACGCTCAATCGCTTCGTGTGGGAAGAAGGTGGGGAGAGGGCCGCACTGTGCGCGAGTGCGGCCTGGAGGTTGCGCGTAGATCGCCTGTGCCGCTTATGCGGTGCGGCGACGTCCGGCTGCGAGCTCTCTGACATGGTTGAGAAAGATTGAACGCTGGAGCGAGTCGAGCTTCGAGGTGTAAGCCGCGATCTCCGCCAGGAATGGATCCGCCACTAGCATAGAAGCCTCGTTTGAGTGTCGAGAGTTTGCGTCGCGAAGCAATGCCGACATATCGACATCGAGGGCTCTCGCGAGGCGATCGAGCGATGAGAGCGTGGGCATCGCCTTGCCATTCTCAATCTTCGAGATGTAAGTGCGCGGGACGTTCATGCGAGCGGCGAGCTGCCGCTGGGAGAGATTGCGGACGTGGCGCAGATCGCGCACGGCAGTCGCAACCTGGATTCCCTGTGCGGGTTCGACGGGGCTTGGAACCAGGGCGAGTGGGGCTGGGGCCGGTGCAGGCTTCTCGACTTCCAGGGAATGTTTGCAGCGCCGGCAAGCTGCGGAAGCAGTGCGGAACTGCACCAGCTTGCAGTGACCACATTTCAGAACTTCACGTTCTGCCGCGGGGTACATGACCTCGCTTGGTCCCAGGGGAGCCATCATGGTTGCCATAAATTTTGTATTGCGGAAGCGGTAGCCAGAGCAAGGTCAACCGCGGCGCGAGTGTCCGATAATGGTGCACTTGCGATGAAGCTAGAGTGACACCGGGTATCGGATGAGTCAAGGGCGATTACAGAACAGAACCGAGGAAAACCGGAAAAACCCAAAGTGGAACCTGAAGAGTAACTAGAAGTTTTCGTTAGGATGGTTTAAGGCGAGGTGAAGCGTTGAAGCGTGCGGAAGCGTTGGCGTTGATGGAAGAGTGGACGGCGGGTGAGAGCCTGCGCAAGCACTGCATGAGTGTGGCTATCTGCTGCGAGGCGTACGGGCGCCGGGAGGCTAAGCGATTGGGGCTTGAAGGTGCTGCAGCGGATGAGTTGGTCGACACGTACACGTGCGCGGGATTGCTGCACGACTTCGATTATGAAAGACATCCATCGATGGAGGAGCATCCGTTTGTGGGGGTGAAGTATCTCCGGGAACATGGGTGGGACGAGGCGATCCTGCGGGCGATCCTGGCGCATGCGGATTATTCCGGGGTGAAGCCGGAGACGCATCTGGAGCGGACTCTGTTCGCGTGTGATGAGCTTGCGGGCTTCCTCACCGCGTGCGCATTGGTGAAGCCGACGAAGGCGATCGCCGATGTGGAGGTAAAGGGCGTGCTCAAGAAGATGAAGGATAAGGCGTTCGCGCGGGCGGTGAAGCGAGAAGACATGACGCATGGCGCGGAGCTGCTGGATGTGCCGCTTGAAGAGCACGTCGGGGTGTGTTTGGGGGCGATGCAGGCTCGGGCTGCGGAGGTGGGGTTGTAACGGCCTGGTCCTGCCGGACGGGCGCCCTTAGCCGAGCGGCCGGTACTGGGTACGCGGGGAGCTTGGCGAGGTTGGTGATGGAGATTGCCTTTGCTGAGAGCGCCTGCATCCGCCTGGTCAGTGGCAGCTTCTGAGAATCAGAAGCCAGAGGAGCGACAGCACGACGGAACCGCCGACGCCGATCAGCCACGTGGGCGGTGCCTTGGCCGGAGGTTCGGTGGGGTGGTTGGTGCGGCTGTTCTGTGCGGGGTCGAGCGGGTTGTAGGTGATGGAAAGGGTGGTGTTTTGTGGGATGGCGGTCGGGGATTGGAACTCGTCAGAGTAGAGGCGGCCGTGGGCGTAGTAGTCGAAGGTGATGAGGAACTTTTCGTTGGTATTGACTCCGATGATGAGGGTGGTGAGCGCAGGGGATTGGAAGCGGCAGGTGGTGACCGTGGCGGTCGTGGCAATCCAGGGTGCGGCTTCTGTCATCGGAGAATATCTGTGGATTGGATGCGCGGGACGCCGGCGGCGACAAAGGCTTCGTTGGTTTCGGCAACGGAGCCTGGCAGGTTGACGGGGCGGCAGGCGTCTTCGATGACGAAGGTTTCGAAGCCGAGGGCTTTGCCGTCGAGGGCGGAGAAGCGGACGCAGAAGTCGTAGGCGAGCCCGGCGACGAAGAGGCGTTTGAGGCCGCGTTCGCGGAGGTAGCCGGCGAGGCCGGTGGGAGTGGTGTGGTCGTTTTCGAGGAAGGCGGAGTAGGAATCGATCTCTTTCCTGAAACCTTTTCTCAGAATTATCTCGGTGTGGGGGATATCGAGCGCACGATGGATGGCGGCGCCGGGGGTGTGCTGAAGACAATGGTCCGGCCAGAGCGTCTGCGGGCCGTATGGGGCGTTGATCTGCTCGAAAGGCTGCTTGCCAGAGTGCGTGCTGGCGAAGGAGATGTGTTGCGTGGGGTGCCAGTCCTGGGTGAGGAGGACGTGGTCGAACTTGCGGGCGAGGGCGTTGATCGTGGGCAGGATTTCGTGTCCACCTGTGACGGCGAGGGCTCCGCCAGGCATGAAATCGGGCTGGAGATCGATGAGGAGGAGGGCATCGGTGGGGAGGAGAGTCATGCTGGAATGATGATAGGACAACCTGGAGCC
>CAXTNM010000096.1:0-14982 GCA_964245715.1 uncultured Acidobacteriaceae bacterium
GACCTGCTCGACTATTTCCCACGCGATTACATCCTGTTTATCGATGAATCCCACGTCACCGTCCCGCAGCTGCACGGCATGTGGCATGGCGACCGCAGCCGCAAGCAGAATCTGGTCGACTACGGCTTTCGTCTGCCCTCCGCGATGGACAACCGGCCGCTCAAGTTCGACGAATTTGAATCGCGCACCGGGCAGATTGTCTATGTCTCAGCCACGCCAGGACCCTACGAGCTCACCAAAGCGGCAGGCGTCGTCGTCGAGCAGGTCATCCGGCCCACCGGGCTCGTTGATCCTCCCGTCGAGATCCGGCCGGTCAAAGGACAGATCGACGACCTCCTCGCCGAGATCCGCGACCGCGTGCAACTCGACCAGCGTGTGCTCGTAACCACGCTGACGAAGCGTATGTCCGAGGATCTCGCCAACTACTACACCGAAGTCGGCGTTCGCTGCCGTTACATGCACTCGGAGATCGAGACGTTAGAGCGCATCAAGTTGCTGCGCGATCTGCGCAAGGGCGAATACGACGTACTCATCGGCATCAATCTTCTGCGCGAAGGACTCGACTTGCCAGAGGTTTCGCTGGTCGCCATCCTCGACGCCGACAAAGAGGGTTTTCTTCGGTCGCAGGGTTCGCTGATTCAGACCATCGGGCGCGCCGCGCGCCATGTGGAAGGCCGTGCCATCCTGTACGCGGATAAGATGACCGATTCCATGCAGCGCGCAATCGACGAAACGAACCGCCGCCGTGAGAAGCAGGAGGCCTACAACGAAGAGCATGGGATCACGCCACGCACGGTCATCTCCGCCATCGACATGGGGCTCGCCGGGATCCTCAAGGCCGACTACGCCGATCTGACCGACGAGACAGACGGCGTTCCGGAGTTTGCAACCCAGGCAGAGCTGGATGTTTACATCGGCAACCTGGAGTCCGATATGCGCGAAGCCGCCAAGAAGTTCGAATTCGAAAAGGCGGCCAAGCTGCGCGATACCGTCAAGGAGTTAAGGACGAAGGAGTTTCTTTTTAGCTAAATCCTTTGCCTTGCAGCTTGCGCCAGCACCCACGGGCGGATGCTGGCCGTGTCAATTCGGGGACTCCGGTTCACTTGCGTGAGTCCGCGCCGGTCTTCGGCGCGTCTGACGTATGCAGGCTAAATTCAACTTGAGATAGCATTAATCAGTGACCCTTTTCCCGCGCCAAACCCTGTTCGCCCTATCGTTCCTGGCGCTCTCGGCACCCTCCCTCCTCTCCGCTCAAGCTATCGGTCGCACCTCGATCGCTCAGCCGCAGTCGACCGCGCAGGACGACGAAGTTTCTTCCAGTCGACGACCGGACAACTTGCCGGACGACCCCGGATGTGCGCAACAGGCTGCCAAGCCCGCCGCGCCCGCCCAGGCGCCCGCAAATGAGACGCCCGAGCAGAAAAAAGCACGCGAGCAGGCAGAGGCTGAGGCCGAGGTCAAGAAACAGGAGAAGCAGCGCGCTGGGGGAGTCCTGCCGCTGTTCAACGTCGTCATCAGCGGCCAGACCGTTCCGCTGACTCCGAAGCAGAAGTTTGACCTGTCCTTCCACACCATCATCGATCCATACACCTTCGGTCTTGCCGTCGTGTTTGGCGGCGGCCTCGGCGAACTCGAAGACAGCCACACCGGCTACGGACACGGCCCCTCAGGTCTCTTCAAGCGTATCGGCGCAAGCTATGCCGATAATGCCATAGGCAACCTGATCGGTAACGCCGCTCTCCCCGTCCTCCTCCATCAGGATCCCCGCTACTATCGCAAGGGCACCGGCTCGGTCAGATCGCGCATCATCTACTCCGCCCTCACCACCTTCATCTGCTACGGCGATAACGGCCACAAGCAGTTCAACATCTCGAATGTGGGTGGCAATTTCATCTCCGGAGCCATCTCGAACGCTTACTATCCGTCGAATGAGCGAGGGGTGGCGCTGACCCTCGAAAATGGCTCGCTTGTCACCGCGGAGGGCATGCTGGGCGCCCAACTCCTTGAGTTCTCCCCGGATTTCTCGCAGTATATGGCTCGACGAAGGGCGCGCAAAGCTGCGGCCAGGGCAGCCGCCGCGCCCGCGACAACCCCCACGCCCGCACCTCCCGTACGCACCCTTCCAGATACGGCTCCGCCCAACAGCATCCCGGCCAACGTTCCCCCGCTCCCGGCACCTCCAAAGCAGTAGTCAACCGGGGGAACCGGCACGCATGCGCATCGCAAGCCTTCAACCTTCCATCTCCCTCACGCTGCACCATCTGCAGGCGCTCGACCATCTGTGTGCCGTGACGAAGTACTGCCTCGCCGCGGTGCCGGGACTCTCCGCCCGCAATCTTCCCGTCATTCACGATTCCTGGAGCTTCGGCGAATCGGATCAGCAGACTCTCCTGCTCGCCAGGCCGGAGCTTATCATCGCTTCCGTTCCCTACCGGCTGGAGACACTCGCAGCCATCTTGAAGACCGGATCGCCCACGCTCGCCCTTGCGCCCAGGACCTTGGCCGATGTGACTCACGACATTCTCCTGATCGCGCGCCAGGTGGACGCCCTCCCGCTTGCAGAAAAGCTCGTGGATCAGCTTGAATCCACGATCGCCGAGGTCCTTGCAAAGACAGCCAGACTCCCTTCGCAGACCGTCTACTGCGAGGAGTGGGGCAAGCCGCTCATCCACTCCCAGCCCTGGGTGTCGGAGCTGATCGCAGCCGCGAACGGGCGTTTCATCGGGGCGCCTGGCGCGCAAACAACAGCGCAAGCGATCGCCGAGAAGGATCCGGATGTGCTTCTCTTTGCCTGGTGCGGCGCGGGCGATCGAGTCCCGCTTCAGCGCGTGATCGAGCAGCGGAGCTGGCAGAACCTCCGCGCCGTGAAGGCGGGTCGGGTCTTCTGTATTCCCGATGACTTTCTGAATACACCCTCCTTCAACCTGCTTGACGGCCTGCAAGCGATCGCTTCGGCGATGCACCCGGAGATCTTCCCCCGACATCCATCGCTGAAGCAGCTGATCCGGTAACTTTCGCAAGGTGCTTCTAATGCATCTCCGGAGCCAGCCGATGAACACTCAGACGCTCGGGAAACCGGCGCCCAGAGGAATCATGGAAAGCGTTCTCGTCATACGACGTCGCAAGGCCATGCGATACGGCCAGAGCGGCTCCGTCACGATCCGCCGGGCAGTCTCCTTGCCGCCCGTCACCGGATCACTCTTCGACCTCAGCTCCGGTGGATGCCTGATCTGGATGGATCGCGTCTGCCAGTTCGATCCCTCCGAGTTCCTGGAGATCAATCTGCGCTGCGGTAAGCTCACCTTCCGCGTCATGAGCTCGGTCCGCCACGTCAGCGAAAAAGGCCGGCTGCTGGGCATTGAATTCCAGCGCCTGAGCGCACCAGACGCCGCCGAACTCGAACGCTTCATCCAGACACTTCAGGCTGCCGCCCTGAAGGCACAGGCACTTCCCGCCTTCTAGTGCCCAGCACAAACCGTACCCTGCCGGTGCTACCATCTTCAACAATGACAATCATCTCCGATGAGCACGTGGACCTTGAAACACCGACGGGTCCCATGCGGACGCATATCGTTCGCCCCTCCGCACCCGGCAACTATCCCGGCATCGTCTTCTTCTCCGAAATCTTCCAGGTCACCGGCCCGATCCGCCGCACCGCCGCACAACTCGCCGGACACGGCTACACCGTCGCCATACCCGAGGTCTACCACGAGTTCGAAACCGCCGGAACCGCGCTCGCGTACGACCAGGCCGGCTCCGACCGCGGCAACTTCCTGAAGACCCATAAACCCCTCTCCGCCTACGATTCGGACGCGAAGTCCGTGATCGACTACCTGCTCGCCCGTCCCGACGCCACCGGAAAAGTAGGTGCAATGGGCATCTGCATGGGAGGCCATCTCGCCTTCCGTGCCGCGATGAACCCGGAAGTCTCAGGCACCGTCTGCTTCTACGCAACCGATATCCACTCCGGAACACTAGGCGAAGGCAAGCACGACGACTCCCTCGTGCGCGCCGCCGACGTTAAAGGTGAGCTCTTCATGGCATGGGGACGTCAGGATCCGCATGTGCCCGCCGAGGGTCGTCTCAAGCTGCTGACGCGGCTCACCGAGCTGAATACCCGGCTGAACTGGCACGAGGTCAACGGCGCGCACGCCTTCCTGCGCGACGAAGGCCCTCGCTACGATCCGGCACACGCCCACGCTCTCATGTCTCTGGTCTACGAGTTCTTTCACCGGCGCCTCGGCTCCGGCGACCTGATCGCGTCCACATCCGCCGAGTCCCGCCCCTAAAAACACAAAGTTGGACGTCGTTCTATTTCCAGCTCACAGCCAGGTGCCATCGAAGCCCACGCTCATCGGTCTTCCTCAAGACGCGCTCATACTCCTGCAGCTCTTCGAGCACCTGCACGCCTTCGGTGCCGAGCTTCTGCGGTTCATCCTTCAGCGCGCTGATCAGCGTTTCGATGGTGCTGAGCCCTTCGCTGCCGAAATACCACTGTGGCGGGGGCAGGCGCTTGATCAACTCGGGATTCCCCGCACCCTCCTCAATCAGCAGCGACATCGAGTTCTCATCGGCTGAGAAAAACTCGATCAGCGGCTTTACGCCCAGCGAGATCGCCAGCTTCTCCAGTGCATCCTCGTGCCTCGCCAGCGCCCGTCCGTTCACAAAGATATCGAACCCGGGGTCCTCGCCTTCAACCACGATATACATCGAAGCCGCCATAGCCTCAGTGTATCCGCGCGTTCGTTGCAACTCAACGCGCAGCCCCGTTGAAAAGAAGGTGCGAAACCCCAGTTGCGCGCCCTAGTCGATGAAGTAGCCGATGTCTTCCAGCAGGCCTTCGCTCATCTCGACACCAAGCAGCTTGGCATGGCTGGACGACAGCACATCCACTTCAAAGCGGCGCAGTACCGAGGACGGCAGGTCGGTTTTGGAGTTGAGCATCCTCAGCAACGCCGAACTGTTCGTCCGGTAAACGTAGTCGCCGGGTAGCCCGCATGCCGGGCGAATGGTGATCGAGACGGGAACGGGTCCGGCACCGGGACGGGCCGGGCCTGCGGTTTCGGTGATCAGGTTGACTCTCATGCAGCGATACTGCCAGCGGCATCCGGGGCACTCAATGCAACTCCGGGGTCTCGCAAATACCAATTGTGTTACCGGGCATCCCCCACCGAAAACTACGGCAGATCGTAAGTTACGTGCGGCTCTTAAGGTCTGCGAAAAGCGCCATTGAAGTCACGCAAAGGATCAGCGTGACCTCCCCATCAGCAAGGCTTCTCGCCGCAGCAGCGACTCCTCGATCGCCGTAACTCCCGTAAGAACTGCCGGTAGATTCTCAAGCATCCAACCTCCGGCGCGGCGCTCCAGGGAGCTCCGCAGCAGTTCGCATTGACCAACCAATTGCTCATCGATGGCGATCAGGGCAGCCAGCGTCGGACCCTCCTGGCGGAAGCGCTGTGTCATACGGTCATTCTCGGGCACAGGCTGATCCGTCATCTTCGCGGCAAGCGCCATCAGCGCCTTCGCCAGCCGCTCAAGCTTCTGCGCACCGGTAACAGCTTCCGCATCCGGGAACGGCTTTGCGCGGGAAGGAGCCGGCAGAAACTCCCGCCTGAACTCGCCCTCCGCCGCCAGAACCCCGGCCGCGGCCACTCCGAGCAGCCAACCGGCCTTTGCCCGCACCAGCTGATCGTCTGCGCGAAGCTGGTTCTCCTGCCGATAGAAGTTGTAGCCCCACCCATAAAACAGGTTTGTGGCGATCTGGCGCAGCGCGCCTTCATCATAAAAGTCCATTTATTCCCAGCCCTTGCTCGGTGACGGCGGAGGCGGAGCCGACGAACTCTTCATCGCGGCGTCACCGCCCACTCCCGCATCGATCGAGTAGAACCCGCTGGCCGACCCGCCAATGTTGAACGGCAATCCCGCAGCCGCATTCGGCGCCGACACCAGCCCCTTCTCCGCCATGCGCAGCGCCAGGTAATACCGCACCGCCTCAATCGGCGTCAGCCCGATCGCCTGCAGCGAGATCAGCTCGCGCATGCGTTCATCCTTCGGCATAATCAGGATCTTCAGGTCGTTCAGCGTGATCCCGTACGTCGCGAGGAAGTCCGTCAGGTGCTGCTTGACCAACTCACGCACCTCCTGGATGTGCTCGTTGATGTCCTCCATCTTCGTCACCTGGACGACCTGGTTGATCGCCTGCTCGATCGCCGGCCCAGCATAATCCGCAACCTCCTGCGTATTGATCAGGTGACCGTTGAACGGCAGATGCGTAATCAAATCGAGCGCGGCCTGCCTGGTATCGACATGGATGTAGTAGTCCACCTGGTACGCCATCTCCGCCATCTCGGCCGACGTTGCAACGCCCTGCGAGCGAATCAGCAGCTTCGACCGGTTGATGTAGATCACCTCATACACCCACGGCGAGTTCCCCCCAAAGAACCCCTGCGCGATCGAACCCAGCAGCGGCTTGTCCGGCGTCGTCAGCGCATACTGCCCGGTCTCGTAGACATTCAGCACCGCGCCCCGCGACTTCAACACGCAAAAATGGTTCGACTCCACCGTCAGCAGCGAGCCCGAAACGATTGACTCATCCGCAATCTTCACCGCCAGGACCTTCGTCCCGAGCATATCCGTGCCGTCGCCCATCAGCGATGTGATGACCTGCCGTGTCAGTGCCATTTCCGTCCTCTGTGCTGCTTGAGTTCACGCGTTCATTCACCCGCCGCATCCTGCCTCCAGGCGCACGGCGGCTCATCAACAAGCTCACAATAACCCGCTCTGGCGACCACCCGCAAGCCGCGAGGCGACTGCCGCTGCTGTCACGCGTGGCAGCACGCCTAGTTTCGCTCCTCAACTTCAACTTCTACCGGGTGTCTCGCCAGGAGAAATCCCGACCCTATCATCAACCCGAGCCCCAACCAGCCGTACCAGCCTACATCTGGTCGCTCTGCGATGATCCCTTCCAGCACCGTCACAGCCGGAACCAGCAAAAGCCTCGATGAGAACGCGACCGGCCGCGCCGCGCGCAAAAGCCAGATCCCCAGCAGCAGGATCGGAGCATCAATCAGGAGAACGCGCAGCACCTCATACATCACGGCAGACGACGTAACAGGCGGGAGCCCAGACGAACCAACTCGGCAAAAGCTCCCACTGAGCAAGCAGCTCACGCCGAAGAACACGGCGCCCGCCGGCGCGAGTAGAACACCATTCTCGGTCAGCAAATGATGCGTCGCGACAGCGGCTGCGGCAGCAGCTACGGCGCTCGCGATCAAAGCGGCCAGCCACAACCTCCCGACAAGCGAAGACGGCGACTCGAACGGTAGGATCAAGGCCGCGCCACCCATTCCCGCCACCGCTGGCACAAGCCCCCTCATCGAACCTCCGGCGATCCCGAAGCTCGCAGTTTGCTGCCCCACCAGGAACACCACCACCACCGGCACAAGCAAAAACACCAGCGCCTCGGTCGCTTGCGTCACATTCCGCGTGGCCCCCGCGAGCACGATTCCCGGAATCGCGAACAAGAACGCTCCACCGACGGCCAGCCTCAACCAGACTCGCATCCCCGGAAGGGCTTCGCGCCGCCACAAGGCCCACCCGAAGCACCCGGCCGCAACCATTCCGTTATGAACCGCCGTTCGTGGAAGCCCCGTTAGCACACCGGGAGCGAAAAGGTCATAGAGCCACGCAGAGCCCGCCCAAAGGCAAAACGCCACCAGCCCGACCCAGAGTTTCGCCTTCATCCGCTTTGCCCCTCACCAAAACGACAAGAGCCGCGCCGAAGCGCAGCCCTCATCCTTCAATCCTTGCAACCAGGCTAGGCCTGCGGAGGACGTCCCCCGCCGGTGTTTCCACCCGGTGCTCCGCCGCCCTGGCCAGGACGACGACCGCCGCGCCGACGACGTCCGCCCGGACGACGACTCGCGCCACCTGGACCTGCTCCAGGAGCGCCCGGGGTCCGCGGTGCAATTCCAGGCTGTCCAACGCCTACCGGCTGCGCATCTGCGCGGTTGAAGTTCGGCTCATCTTCGTCCTCATCGTCATCTTCCTCATCGAGATCGTCCTCATCACCGTCGAACTCTTCGTCGGATGCAGCGATCGCTGCCACCGGCGGAGGAGCAACGGGAGGCGCAGCAAAGGGTGCGCGCTCTCGGCCAGAATCACGACCGCCCTCGCGACGACCCTCGGACGGAGCCTCAGCAACTGGCGGCAGTCCGAGCTTCTCGCGCTGCTCGCGCAGCACAGCCTTGCGCGAGAGCTTGATGCGGCTGCCTTCAATGGCGAGTACTTTGACCAGAATCTGATCGCCTTCGCGCAACTCGTCCTTCACTTCCTTAACGCGATGCTCGGCGATCTCGGACACGTGCAGCAGACCGTCCGTACCCGGGAAGATCTCGACAAACGCGCCGAACTCCGCCAGACGAACCACCTTGCCGAGGTAGGTCTTACCCACTTCCGGAGTTGCGGTCAGGTCAGTAATCATCTGGATCGCACGAGCCAGACCGTCGGCGTCGCTCGAAGCCACATTGACGCGGCCCGAGTCATCGACATCAATCTTGACGCCCGTCGCATCGATGATCCCACGAATCACCTTGCCGCCAGGTCCAATCAGGTCGCGGATCTTGTCCGTGGGAATCTGCATGGTGTGAATGCGCGGAGCAAATGCGCTCTTCTGCTCATTCGGAGCCGAAATCGTCGCGTCCATCGTATCCAGCAGCTCAAGTCGCCCGCGCCGAGCCTGCTCAAGTGCCTCGCGCATAATCTGGGCGGTAATCCCCATGATCTTGATGTCCATCTGCAACGCGGTGATGCCCTTGCGCGTTCCGGCCACCTTGAAGTCCATGTCGCCGTAGTGATCCTCAGCGCCTGCGATGTCCGTCAGGATGGCATACTTCTCGCCTTCCTTTACCAGACCCATCGCCACGCCGGCAACCGCGCCCTTCAGCGGAATACCAGCCTGCATCAACGCCAGGGACGCGCCGCAAACCGACGCCATCGAGCTCGAACCATTCGATTCCAGGATGTCCGAAACCACGCGCAGCGTGTACGGCGACTCATCCTCAGCCGGCAGCACTGACTCGATGGCACGTGACGCCAGCGCGCCGTGGCCGATCTCGCGCCGGCCAACGCCCGTCATGCGGCCCACTTCGCCAACCGAAAAAGGAGGGAAGTTGTAGTGCAGCATAAAGCGTCGCTTCTGTTCGCCCTCGTAGCTCTCAAGCCGTTGCGCATCATCCGTCGTGCCAAGCGTCGCCGACACCAGCGCCTGCGTCTCGCCACGGGTAAATAGTGCGGAACCGTGGACCCGAGGAAGTACTCCCACTTCAACCGTTACTTCACGTATCTGGTCGAAAGCACGATGGTCAGGACGAATACGGTCATTCAAAACCTGTTCGCGGAAGATGTTCTCACGCAGGAGCTCGTAGTACTTG
This sequence comes from uncultured Acidobacteriaceae bacterium, assembly GCA_964245715.1. Classification (GTDB taxonomy): domain Bacteria; phylum Acidobacteriota; class Terriglobia; order Terriglobales; family Acidobacteriaceae; genus Edaphobacter. Next base: position 9,432 of record CAXTNM010000096.1, read on the forward strand.
CTCAGCTTCTTCGGAGCCGAAGGATCGTCGCTCGGGAGGTCCTTCTTCAACTCATCCTTGATCGTCTTCACCAGCGCATAGCTCTCAAACTTGGGGTGCTTCTGTGTGTCGAGAGCATCGCGAAGCCGGTCGCCAATCTTGGCGTTCAGCTCGGACAGATAAGCCTGATCCACCTCGACCGCGGTCACTGCGCGCTTCGGTTTGCCGGCGAGCTTCACCAGTTCCTCAATGCCGGCACAAATCTTCTTGATCTCCTCGTGCGCATACTCAATGGCGCCGACAACATTCTCTTCGGAGACTTGTTTGGCACCCGATTCCACCATCACAATGCCGTCTTTGGTGCCGACCACCATGATGTTGATCTCGCTCAGGGCGCGCTCGGAGTAGGTGGGATTAACGACGAAGTTGCCTTCGACCATGCCAATCCGCACCGCACCAACGGGTCCGTGGAAAGGAATGTCCGACAGCGCCAGCGCGCAGCTCGCCGCATTGATGCCCAGCACGTCTGGATCATTCTCCTTATCGGCTGAGTAAACAAACGCAACGACCTGCGTCTCATTCCGGAAAGCCTCCGGGAACAAGGGGCGAATCGGCCGATCGATCTGGCGGCTGGTCAAGACCTCCTTCTCACTCGGCCGGCCTTCGCGTTTGATAAAGCCGCCCGGAATACGTCCGCCCGCATACGTGAACTCGCGATACTCAACCGTCAGCGGGAAAAAGTCGATGCCCTCTTTCGGGTCAGGGGATGCGACTGCGGTCGCGAGAACGGCGTTGTCGCCGCTGGTAGTAAATGCGGCGCCAGGCGCCTGTTTGGCCATGCGGCCCGTCTCAAACTTGATATGCTTGCCGCCGGCAAGCTCTACGGTTACATCCTGCTTCATGGCGTGTGCCCTCTTCTCTCGTCGTCTCGTCAATCAGTATAGGAACTTACTCACGGTGCGTACCATGCGCGATTGCCGCGCAGACGCACCAAAGCGCAGCTCAGGCATTCACACCTGGCTGCGCTCCGTACTGCTTCAATTCCATGAAAGGCTTTCGCCCGAAATTCAAACTCAATCCGTTAGCAGGCCGTTTCATCGTCACGCCCTCCGCCAGCAGAGTCGTTGGAACTTCCCGACTAGCGATGTTGTAGCGAAGACGTTGACTGTACGGGCCGTGCTTGGATTCATGAAGCGGATTTCCTGCCGGGCAAGCGCATGTGCGTCCCGGCCTTGTTACGCAAGGTCAAAACCGTCAGGCCTCGGACTTTCCAGTCCCGCGAAAAATGGACTCGTGCGCCTGACGCGCCGTCTACTTGCGAATGCCCAGTTTGCCGATCACTTCGCGATAACGGTCCGCGTCCACCTTCTTCAGGTAGTCCAGCAGACTACGACGCTTGCTCACCAGCATCAGCAAGCCGCGGCGCGAGCCGTGATCCTTCTTGTGCAACTTGAAGTGCTCGGTGAGTTCGCCAATGCGCTCACTCAAAATAGCGATCTGCACCTCAGGACTCCCGGTATCGGAGTCGTGGGTGCGAAACTTCTCAATAATGTCCGTCTTTTTAGCGGTTGCCAACACAGCAGTTCTTACTCCCGTTTCTCGAATCCACTCTCAAAGTGTCTAGAAAAGTTTAGCACCGATTATCGGTCTCTGGACCGCGGCCACGCAAAAAGCCCTGACCACACTCTTTGCCTCATTCCCAATTCTCTTCATGCCGTATCGTAACGCGCGGCACTCCCGCCAGTCGCTGGTATCCTTGCAACCAGCGGGAGCACCCAGCGCTGCTCCCGCACACTTACGCAATATGCGTTCTCAGGAACTCGAGCGTCCGTTCCCGCGCCAGCTTCGCGGCTTCAGGGTTATAGCTCCCGCGCTGGTCGCAGTTGAACCCGTGCTCCGCACCCTCATACACGTAAATCGTTACTTCAGGATGAGCTTCGCGCACCGCATCGATCTGGTCGGTTCCGATATGCGAGTCATTCGCGCCAAAGTGCAGCAGCACCGGGCAGCTCGGCTCTTCCTTGGCCACGCCGCCAATACCGCCAGGATAGTAGCCAACCGTGCACGACGGCTGCATCTTAAACTCTTCACCGCGTGTGGCTGCCAGCCAGCTCATGAAGCCGCCATAGCAAAAGCCAACAACCGCAATCCCCTTGTGATCTTCGGCTTCGACAAACTTGTAGCCCGCGACCACATCCAGCAGCGCCGTCTCCGGCTTCAGCTTCTGGTAAAAGCCCATGGCCTTCTGCATGTCTTCGCCTTCGTACTTCAACTCCACACCCTTTTCAATGCGGTCGAAGAGCGCGGGCGCAATGGCGACGTAGCCCTCTTTTGCGTAGCCGTCCGCGATGCTGCGGATGTGCGAGTTCACGCCAAAGATCTCCTGCACAACCACCACGGCACCCTTGGGGGTGCCCTCCGGACGCGCCACATACGCGCTCAACTCATTGCCATCATTCGCCGTCAACGTCACAAACTCGCTCATAGAAATCCTTCAATTCGAAAATTAGCTGTTCTTACCTGTGATGCAGACGAATCCACTGCCGCGCCGGACGCAATGAACATTCATCGACGGAAGCCCTGAACGCCATCCTACCCCTGAACCATCGGCCGGCTGCTTCTAAAACCAACGAGTGCGAGACGTCAGGAACCTGCTGTCCTGCCATCGAAGGCATCACGAATCGCGAAATACGCGGGCACGGGCTTCAACTCCTTGTCGAATGGCAGGCAGCGCTCCGGAAGGTGGTCCGCACGCGCATCCTCCCCGTTCAACCAGGTAAACTCATCCGTAATCCCCCAGGTGAGTGCCGCCTTCAAATTAGAATTCTTCAAAACAAGATCGAAGTACTCGCGGTAAGTCGCTGCCACTGCCTTATCTCGCGCAGCATCATCCGGACCAAGCTTGCGATCGTTCACATCCGTCTCCGTAAGATAGATCTCGAGCCCGAGCGCCTGCACTGCGCTCAGGAAATCGCTCAGACCGCGTCCATACTCCCCTCCAGCAGAAATATGCGACTGCACGCCAACCGCGTCGATCAGCCCTTTGCCGTGAAGCTCCTTCACCAGCTCAAGCACCGCCGCCCGCTTCTTGGATGAAGCCTCGTCCTCGGCTTCAATGCCATAGTCGTTATACGTCAGCTTCGCCGCCGGATCGCTGGCGCGCGCCGTCCGAAACGCCAGATCGATAAATTCAGGCCCCAGCAGCTTCAACCAGGGCGAATCGCGCAACCCATCCGGACGTCCATCCGAGGGCTGAACGGCCTCATTGACTACATCCCATGACTGAATCTTGCCTTTATACCGAGTAACGACGGTCTCAATGTGCGACGTCAGCAACGCGGCTGCATTCTCCTTGGTCGCATAATCCTCGAACCATCGCGGAAGCTGCCGATGCCAGCACAGGTTGTGTCCCCGCACCTTCATGCCGTTGGCCGCGGCGAAAGCCATCAGCTTATCCGCCTCGTCCCAGCGAAACTCAGTCGGCGAAGGCCGCATCGGCCCCCATTTCATCGAATTCTCGGCAACCACGATGGCCGCCTGCTGTTGCACGAGCCGAGTGTAGGCCTCATCCCGGTCCAGCAGCCCAACGTTCACTGCGCAGCCATATAACAACCCCTTTGCCGCGGCATGGACTTTGAGCGACTTTGCTCCACCCACACCATCCTGCAAGGTCGGAGCCGAACCCGCCTGCACCCCGACCTTCTTCGCACATCCCACCACCCAGGGTGCCACCGCGCCCAACCCTGCCACTTCCACAAACCGTCGCCTGTTCAGCATGATTCCCTCTCCTGCGCCAGCGTCCGAAGTTCGCCAACCCAGCGTAAGTAGTTGCCCAACTGTCCATATTCAGCCTTTGCAAGCGCCCAGAAATCTCCGAGCCGCAAGCTATCCGCGGGCTTGCCGGAGTAGGTTTCCACTCTCCACCGCACATAGGGGCTACGCCAGGGAGTCAATCGATACCCCTTGCAGCCTCTCCACCAGAACCGAATCGCACTCCAAATCGCCTTGATCACAGCTTCAGTATAGGCAAATCGGAGAACGGTCGGCACACGGGGCTGGCGTGTGCCCGTATCCCTTCACCCCACCCGGTTCCTCGCTCACACTGAATCGTCTTCCTGGGAAGCCAGCCTGGACTCGACTCGGGCCCGCAGCTTCTTCATCCAGGTTCTAATCTGGCCCGGCACTCCGCCCGACAAGCGTCTCGCGACCGCACCCGAAGGAAACGGGCTTTACTTTAGATAGCTGAACAAATTGTTCTGGCTGAGCGTCGACACGACGCTGATCAGCGCCTGGTGCTGCGTCTCGGCCATCTGGAGACCGCTCGCCACGGTCGCGGTATCCGCCGAGATCAGACTACTCTGCTCCGCTTGAATCAAGGTCGCCTTCGTCTGCGCATAGGTAGTTGTCTCGGTCAACTGGCTCAGCGAGGTGTCGATGGTTGCGCGCTGCTGGCTCACGTTCGCCAGTGCACTGCTCAACGCCTGCGCATCGCCGGCAACCGCAGCAGTCGACCCGCTCGCAAGGTCGCTGACGAGTTGATTCAACGTTCCAAGAACACTTGCCCCCGCAGCCGTAAAGACAGTCGAGCCCGGCACATTGACCTGCAAGCTCTGGCCCCCGGGCGTCATGACACTTGAAGTCGCCACGTCGCCCGCATACGACACAGTCGCTGGCGAGCCACTCGAGTTCAACGTGAAGGGCTTCACCGAACCCTGGCTGCCACTGAAGAGATAACTTCCCTGAAAACTCGTATTTGCAAGCGTCAACACCGTGTCGCGGATCCCCGCAACCTCTTTGCTGATCGATGTCAGATCCGCGGCATTGAGCGTGTCGTTCGCGCCTTGCGTTGCCAGGCTGATGGCAGACGTCAACTGCGTCACTACCTCGCCCAGCGTCGAGTCGGTCACCTGCAACAAGCCCTGCGTGGTGCTTGAACTCTGCACAAAAGAGTCCAGCTGTGCCAGCGAACTCGCAAGTCCAACGTTGGCACTCGCCGCGACCGGATTGTCCGACAACGTCGCCACGGCCAGGCCGCTCGACAACTCCGACGTCAGCGTCTGCTCCTGCGCCGTTGACGCTGAGATCGCCGAAGAAAGATTCGAAATGTAGTTCGGATCAACCTGCATCAATGACTCCTCACTCGTTAGTTGACCGCCGTATCGGTCCCCAGGTTGATCGCCGTCGCCATCAGGTGGTCGAGAATCGTGAACACCTGCGATGCCGCCTGGTACGACCGCTGATACATGGTCAGATTGGACGCCTCCGTGTCTAGATTGACGCCGCTCAACGTGTCCTGCTGCGTCGTCAACTGCGTCAGCGAAGACTGTTGCGTCGTACTCTCATCCTCGAGCGTCGCCGACGCGGACCCGATCCCGGACAACATCGTCGCAAGATTCTCACTCATCGTCCCGCCCGCGCCGCCAGCAACCGTCTGAAGATTCACAAGCGCATTCACATTCGTATTGTTGGTCGAACCTCCACCAACCGACGCAGTCGCAATCGCGCTTGCATTCGTCGGAATCACAGATAATTGTGCCGCCGCCCCCGAGGAGTTCGCAGCAAGCTTGAAGAT
>CAXTNM010000097.1:0-14855 GCA_964245715.1 uncultured Acidobacteriaceae bacterium
AGGCGGGTGTCGACGTTGCCGCGGAGCTCGACGAAGTTCAGGTCAGGGCGGAGGGCGAGCAGCTGGGCGCGGCGGCGTGGGCTGGTGGTGCCGACGCGGCCGGCATGGGGCAGGGTGTGGAGCGCCCAGAAGGGTTCGCAGACCCAGGCGTCGCGGGCGTCGGCGCGGGGCGGAATGGCGGCGAGCGTGAAGCGGGGGTCGAGCTGGGTGGGGAGATCTTTAAGGGAGTGGACCGCGAGGTCGATGCGGCCGGCGGCGAGAGCCTCTTCAATCTCCTTGATGAAGATGCCTTTGCCGTCGAGGCCGGCGGGTGGTTCGAAGCCGGGCTGCTGCATGCGGTCGCCGGTGGTGCGAATCACTTCGATTTCTACTTTGTGTCCCTGCGAGCGCAGGGTGTCTGCGATGTGGTTGGCTTGCCAGAGGGCGAGCTGTGAACCACGCGAACCAATCCTTATCTCCGTCATCACCTCACCAGAATACGGCACGCGGGTGAGATATCACTGAAGGGGCAAGCGGTTGACTGCTGGGAGTGGAGGACTTCCGAGCCTGGGAGAAGTACTCGAAGATAGGCGGCGACTGGTGTTGGGGTTATGCTTCAAGCTTCGAGTCGCACTACATCGGAGCCGAGCGCGGCCGCGATTGCATTGACGACCATGGCATGGTCGACGCGCTGGTGGAGGCCGCTGGCGATGATGGTTCCGATGAGGCCGGTGCCGTTGAGGACGATGGGGAAGGCGCCGCCGTGCATGGCGTACTCGGCGTAGGACGTGCCTTCGTGCCGTTCGACCATCGACTTACCCCTGGCTTCGAGCTCGAGGCTCATCCAGTAGGAGCTGCGTCCGAATTTCATGACGACGTTGCGCTTGCGGCGGATCCAGTCGGCGTGTTCGCCCTTGGCGCCGTCTGTGGTGCCGAGGAAGAGGGTACGTCCGGCGACCTGGATCTCGAAGGTCATGCCGGCGCCGCGGGCGAGCGCGTCCGCACGCAGGGCGGAGCCGATGGTCCAAGCCGTTTCGGCGTTGAAGGTGTCGAAGCGCAGGATGCGCTCCTGCTCGGCTACGAGTTCCATGTCGCGTTGTATGTTCATTGGTGATTCTCCGGGTGATCTTGTGTGAGCCGGACGTTGGAGAGTGCCGGGTAGAAGGGCATGATCTTTCAGTTTTCAGTTTTCAGTTGTCAGTTGTCAGTTGTCAGTTGTCAGTTGTCAGTTGGGCTTGTGATTGTGCCAGCGCGAGGCCTTGTGCGACGGAGGTGAATTCGTTGCCGGTGAGGACACGCTTGGGGAAGCGGGATTCAAAGATGGCGCGGACGGCGGGCACGAAGCTGGTGCCGCCGGTAAGAAAGACGCGATCAACGACGGCGCCGGTGGCTCCGGAGGATTGCAGGAGGGTGTCGACGGTTTCCTCGATCTGGCGGAGTTCGGGGGCGATCCATTGCTCGAACTGGGACCTGGTGACGGTGGTGCGGAGGTCGAGGGTTCCGGCCTCGGGTCCGGAGAAGACGAACGGGGCGACGAGCTCGCGCGAGAGTGTGGTCTTGGTGCGCTGCACGGCCTGGTGAAGCTGATAGCCGAGATCCTGATCGATCAGTGCCTGGAGCGCTTCGATCTTCTCTGGTTCGAGGGCGCGTTTGTGGGCCGAGGTGAGGAGTTCGAGCACGTTTTTTGTGCGCAGGAAGGAGAGATAGTGCCAACGTTCGAGGTTGGAATAGATCCATGCCGGGACGGCGGGGAGCATCTTGTTGAGGCCGCGCGCCTGCGACTCGGAGCCGAGCGCGGGGGCGATGAGGTAGCGCACGATTTTGGCGTCGAAGGCGTCGCCGGCGAAGCCGAGGCCGGCGTTGCCGAGGACTTTGCGTTGACGATTCGGGCCCACGGTGAGCAGGGAGAAGTCGCTGGTGCCACCGCCGAAGTCGCCGATCAGGATGGTTTCTTCGTGGTCGAGCGTTGACTGGTAGGCCGCGGCAGCTGCCAGGGGTTCGAGCTCCAGTTCGATCGATTCGAAGCCTGCGCGGGTGAAGGCGGAGCGTAGACGGGAGACGGCGAAGGCCTCATCTTCGTCGGTTTCTGCGCCGACGAAGCGTACCGGGCGGCCAACGGTGGCGTGGCGGACGGGCGATCCAAACTGGTGCTCGGCGCGGACGCGAAGATCGGTGAGGATGCGCGAGATGAGGTCTTCGAGGGTGTAGTGGCGACCGAAGACCTCGGTGCCGGTGAGCGATTTTACGGGGAGATAGCTCTTGAGCGACTGGATGAGACGGCCGGGCCGGTCGCCGTCTTCGTGGGCTTCAAGATACCGCTCGATGGCTGCGGGGCCGGAGCTCGAGAGGATACCGTTGCGTGCTTTTTCGAGGTACAGGATCGACCGCGAACTAGGTGATTCGTGGGCGAAGCGAACCAGTTCCACGCCTCGCGGGGTGGCACGCGCGACTGAGCTGTTGGTGGTGCCGAAGTCGATGCCGACCCGGGCTGCTGAGGAGTTTGCTGCCTGAGACATGAACGCTTATTATCCCTCATCACGGGCGCGGAGCCGAAGCGCGTCTGCCCAGGGAACTATAGATGCGCGCAAAGCGGCCTGAGCGCGTGAAGGCCCTTTTCGCACGTGCGGGCCGAACCTGACGGCTTGCGTGCATTTCGACACCTGGATCGCGATGAGGCGCGTTTGTTGTGCGGCTGATCGGACCCCTGATGCTGACGACGATCTTTTATTTCAGGCGAAACCGGCTATGCGTCGGCCAGGATCGACCCGGGGCGCTGATGAATCTGACCAAAGTAACGCGGGCGCTCAAACTGTCGGCCACTGTTGAAGCGGGTCAGGTCTCGCCAGGAACGAATTGCCTCTACACTTATCGTTGTGTTTACTACGGGCTCATTCCGAGTCCTGGTCACGCGTCCGCGGACCCAGGCCTCAAGTCTTGCGAAGCTGCTTGAAGCGGCGGGCGCGATCCCAATCCTTATTCCTACGATTGAGATTGTGCCACCGTCGTCCTACCGGGCGCTTGATCACGCCATCACCTCGGCCCAGGATTATGACTGGGTGCTCTTTACGTCGGCGAATGCGGTTGAGGTGTTTGCGCAACGCGCTGCGGCGATCGGCTTATGGGAGAAACCCCGGCGCATCGCGGTGATTGGTCCTGCGACCGCAGATGCGGTACGCATGGCGCTCAAGCTTCCAGTGGATCGTATGCCTGCGCGCTACGTGGCTGAGGCGATGGTCGAAAGTCTACGGTACGAAGCCCCGAACTCGTCGATGCTGCTGGTTCGCGCTGCGGTCGCGCGCGATGTTCTACCTGCGGGGCTGAAGGCGTTGGGGGCACGCGTGACGATCGTGAGCGCGTATCGTAAGGTTGTTCCGGAAGCTTCGATTGAGGAGATCAGGGAGCTCTTTGCCAAGGATGCGCCTGATGCCATCACTTTCACCAGCGCGTCGACCGCGCAGAATCTCCACGCTTTACTCGAAGCGGCTGCTCTGAAGATTCCGGAGGGCATCGTGCTGGCTTCGATCGGGCCAGTGACGAGTGAAGCGATGCGCGAGTTTGGCATGGAACCGACCGTCGAGGCGAAGCAAGCGACCATCGCAAGCCTGGCGGATGCGCTTCTTGGCAGCTTGCGCGAGCGTTCGGGAGGCGATGGCCGGCTGTCGGTGAAAAGGCTATAGGTTTTCAGTTTCGGGTGGGCGGGAAGACAGCGGGAATATACTCGTAGGGTGAGCAAGACTTTCTATATCGAGACGTTTGGCTGCCAGATGAACGCGCATGACTCCGAAAAGGTTGTCGGGACTCTGGAGCAGGAGGGCTACGCGCGGGTTGAGGACGAAGCCGATGCGGGACTGATCCTGTATAACACCTGTTCGATCCGCGATAAGGCTGAGCAGAAGGTGTTTCATCGGCTGAATGAGTACAAGAAGCTGCAGGGCGAGGGCAAGCGGTTTGCGGTGATCGGGTGCGTGGCGCAGCAGGAGGGCGAAAAGATCTTCGAGCGCGCGCCGTATGTTTCGATCGTGGCCGGGTCGGCCTCGTACAGAAATCTGCCGGGGATGCTGGCGCGGCTGGAGCAGGGCGATACGCGCATCACCGGGCTCGACGACAAGAAGACGACCGAGACGTTTGAGACACCGTTTGTCGCGCGGACGAACGAGCATCGCGGATACATCACGATTATCGAGGGTTGCGACAAGTTTTGTGCCTACTGCGTAGTGCCGTATACGCGTGGAAATGAGCGCTCGCGGACGTCGATCAGCGTGATGGAAGAGGCGCGGCGGATGGCGGATGCGGGGTATACCGAGGTGCAGTTTCTCGGGCAGAACGTGAACTCCTATTGCGACCCGCTGGGGAAGAAGAGTTTTGCCGAGCTGCTGGTCGCTGTAGGAGAGATTCCGGGGATTCGGCGGGTGCGGTTTACGACGTCGCATCCGCGGGATTTTACGAAGGATATCGTTGAAGCAATCGATGCGACGCCGACGCTCTGCGACCATGTGCATCTACCGGTGCAGTCGGGGTCGACGCGCATTTTGAAGGCGATGGCGCGGGAGTATACGCGCGACTGGTATCTGGAACGGATCGGCTGGATGAAGGCGGCGCGGCGGGATATCTCGATTACGTCGGACATTATTGTGGGCTTTCCGGGTGAGACGGATGAAGACCTGATGGAGACGGCTACGCTGCTGGACGAGGTGCAGTACGACGCGATCTTTGCATTCAAATATTCGCCGCGTCCGAATACTCCCTCGATCTCGATGGCGGATAGTCTCTCGGATGAGGTGAAGGCGGCGCGACTCGAGGTGTTGCTGAGCCGGCAGCGGGAGATTCAGCGAGTCAGCTACGCGCGGCATCTGGGCGAAGTGATGGACGTGATGGTGGAGAGCCACAATCGCGTGCGCAACCAGGTCGTGGGACGTTCTTCCCAGAACAAGACGGTGAATTTTTCGACGAACTCGCCTATTCTGCCGGCGCTCGGCAGCTACCAGACAGTGCGGATCACGGGAACCTTTCCGAACAGTCTGCTGGCGGAGGCGATTTCGCCGGAGGCGCTGGGAGAACGTCAAAGGCATTTTGCGGAGAGTGAAGGAAGTATGTTTGCGGAGGTTGGCTGATGGACAGGGTTGCAGAGCTGCTCGCAGACGATGTTGAGGTGCAGATTCGCGGGTTGATGCTGGACCCGGTAACGAATATGCCGATTGTGGTGTTGAAGGATGTCGCCAGCGAGCTGGTTCTGCCGATCTGGGTGGGAGTGTTCGAGGCGAATGCGATCGCGCTGGAGCTCGAAAAGACGGCGACGCCGAGGCCGATGACGCACGATCTCCTGAGGAATGTGGCGCGGGGGTTGAACGCGGTCGTGGATAAGGTCGTGGTCTCCGATTTGAAGGATGACACCTTCTACGCGACGATCTGGATGACCCAGGGGGAGGAGGCGATCACGGTCGATGCGCGCCCGAGCGATGCGATTGCGCTGGCGCTACGGTTCGATTGCCCGATCTTTGTGGCGAAGAGCGTGCTGGGGCGGACGCGGACGACGGTTGCCGATGAGGTGAATCCGGGCGCGAATATGGATGCCGACAAGCTGCGGGAGTGGCTGGTTTCGTTGAATGAGGATGAGACCGGCGGATACAAGATGTAGCAATCGCTTTGAACGAGTCCAGATAGCGCGTGGGGCCAAGTGGAGGGTGTCCTCACGGTGGTGGGGCATCTGCCCTGGGTCGTTGGAGATACCAATGTGTTGGGGCTTATCGTCCTCTCTTGTCTCTTCTCTGAGCGGCACCTGGGTTGTCGTGCCGCGGCCTTTATGTAACGGGCGACGGCTTTGTGGAGGCGACCTTCGCAGGTTCAATGATCCCGGGGGATGAGCTCGAAGTTTCGTCTGCACTCTAGGTGCTGGTGAGGGTGCGGAGATGGGTGAAGAACTCGGGGAAGCTAATGGCGGCGGCTTCGGCACCCTGGATTTCGGTATCTGAGGTGGCGCGCAGGGCGGCGATCGAGAAGGCCATGGCGATGCGATGGTCGGAGCCTGAGTCGATCTGGGCTCCGTGGAGGGTCTGATTGCCGGGGATCTCCAGGCCGTCAGGGTTCTCGGTCAGGTTTGCGCCCATGGCGCGCAGGTTGCGGGCGACGAGATCGATGCGATCGGATTCCTTGACGCGAAGCTCCTGGGCATCGCGGATGATGAGTCCGTTTGGGGTGTAGGGTGCGATGGCGGCGAGAACGGGGAGTTCATCGATGAGCTGAGCGGTGAGTGCGCCGGCGATGACAAAGGGTTTGGCCGGGGCTCCGGCGGGGTTGGCGTTGATCTGAAGGGTGCCGACGAGTTCGCCGTTCGAGGTCTCGATATTGAGCGGGCGGATTTTGGCTCCGAGGGCGGCGACGACGTCGAGCAGGGCCGAACGCGTGGGGTTAAGGCCGACAGCGTCGAGGATCAGGTTGGAGTCGGGGAAGAGGAGAGCGGCGCAGAGGAAGAAGGCTGCGGAGGAGAGGTCTCCCGGGATCGTGAAGCTGGTGGCGTGGAGTTTCTGACCGCCCTCGATCAAGAGGCGCTGATCTTTGCGGTTGAGGGTGGCGCCGAAGGCTCTGAGGGCGTGTTCGGAGTGGTCGCGGGTGGTGATGGTTTCGGAGAGAGAGGTCACACCGGCAGCCTGCAGGCCCGCAAAGAGCACGGCGGTTTTGACCTGGGCTGATGGGATTGGCGTGTCGAATTCGATTGCCTGGAGAGGTCCGCCATGGATGGTCATGGGCGCGTGACCTTCGGTGAGGTCGATTCTTGCGCCCATCTGGGCGAGCGGCTTGCGGATGCGCTCCATGGGGCGGACGGTGAGCGAGTGGTCGCCGACGAGGGTAAAGGTTTGCGGGTGCGAGGCGATGAGGCCGGCGAGCATGCGCATGGTCGAGCCGGAGTTGCCGCAGTCGAGCGGTTCGGAGGGCTGCTTGAAGACGCCGGCGGTTCCGGTGACCTCGATATGGCGCTCGTGGGTGGTGATGGTGGTGCCGAGTGCGGCCATGCAGGCGAGAGAGCTATGGGGATCGGCACCGGTGGAGAAGTTGGCGATGCGGCTGGTGCCTTGCGCGAGGCCGGCAAGAAGTGCGTAACGGTGCGAGATGGACTTGTCGCCAGGCAGCACGACGGAGCCCTGAAGGGTCTGGGCAGGGCGAATGAGTTCGGTGGACATCGAGGATAAGGATAAATGGTTCGGATAGGGGATTGCTTGCGTAGTCGGGGAGAATGGATGATCGAGCAGTTTCAGTTTTCAGCGTTAGCTGGAAGCAGACGGTCTGGCGAAGATGCAACAACCTTCGGGTAGCGGCGCCGTCCAAGCCATTGTGACGCTTGCCATTCGGCTCGGATCGGGGAAGAATGGACGGACAACGTGAAACACGAGTTTCGGTGGGGTTTTAGGAGTAGAAGAGAGTTTATGGTGAATCTTTTGACGATGAAGCGGAATGTAGCGATTGCGGCTTTGACTGCGTGCACCGTGCTCTCAGGCAGCTGGGCTCAGGCGGCCGAGTTGAGCAACGATGCGAAGGCTGCGATTCCGAGGGATGTGCAGCAGGTGATCGTGGTTGACTACCGTGCGATGCAGAACTCGAGTGCCGCGATGAACTTGAAGGATCGGGTGTTACCGCCGGAGCTGAAGCGGCTGGAGACGGCGTTGAAGAACTCCGGGCTGAAGGTGGATCAGGATACAGATACGCTGGCGTTTGCGGCGTTTCGGGTGAAGGATGGTACGCGTATGGTTGGGGTTGCGCAGGGCCAGTTCCATACCGGGACGATCATGTCCAACTTCGCCAAGAACAAGACGAAGGCCGAGGTGGTGCGTGGGACGAGCATCTACCCGCTGGGGTCGGCCGGGATGAGCGTGGTGTTTTTGAACCAGACGACGATGGTCTTCGGCGATAAGAACGCGGTGAAGGATGCGCTGGATGCACGCGACGGGGTGACGGGGAACTTCCTGCAGAACGGCGATATGGTCAACGAGATGACGGCGGTGGACTCGAAGGCAGTGTGGAGCCTGCTCGACCAGAAGGGCACGCAGACGATGATGAAGAGCGTGCTTGGCGGGGCTTCGGGACTGGCCGACTATGACACGGTCAAAGAGCGCATGAAGAGTTCGCGGTATACGATGGATTTTTCGAACGGCGTGAAGTTCGATATGGCGGTGGTGATGTCGGACACGATTACGGCGGCGACCGCGGCGACGCTGATGAAGGGTGTCGAGGCGATGAAGAAGACTTCAGGAACGCCGCTTGAGAAGAGTGCGCTTGATGAGACGTCTATCGATTCAAACTCGGGCACGCTGACGGTGGATTACTCGTCGAGCGACAGCCAGTTTTCGAGTCTGTTGAGCTCGCCGCTGTTTCAGTCGGTGGTGAAGTAGATCGGGTGGGGAAGTAGATCGTTGGTTACGGTTGATGGTTGTTGTTGGATTAAAGCGCCTCGGCTCCGGTCGGGGCGTTTTTGCGTGTTGAGGGGCGAAGTGATGGCAAGTGCGTCCTGACGCCGGACGGGCGGGGCTGCGTATGCTGGATCGCTGTGCGTTGGAGAGTTCTAAGATTGCGCGGGTAACCTATGGTCACGTACGTGCTTTGTACCGGGCATGGACAGTGGATTGTATGCGGCGTATACGGGATTGCTCGCGCGGACACAGGCGCTGGATACGGCAGCGAACAACCTGGCCAATGCCAGCACGAACGGGTTTCGTGCGGCACGGGAGAGCTTCTCGGGCGTACTGGCACAGGGGCTGACACCATCCGGTCTCGGCGCGGTGGCGGATGGCGATTCGCAGGTGGGCGAGACGGTGAACGGGTACGGCGTCCTGGGTGGAACGGCGGCTGATTTCGGGCAGGGGCCGCTGGTGACCACGTCGAACCCGCTTGACCTCGCACTGAGCGGGCAGGGTTTTTTCGAGATTCAGACAAAGCAGGGAGTTCGTTATACACGCGATGGCTCGTTTCTGAAGTCGCCCGACGGAAACCTGACGACACAGGCGGGTGAGCCTGTGTTGGGCAAGCGAGGACTGCCGATTGCACTGCCCACGGGCAAGGTCAGCGTCGGGCCGGACGGGACGATCTCGGTCACGACCGATGCGGGGAGCGGGGTGGTCGGGCAACTCGAGATCGTCAACTTTGCCGATCCTGCGGGACTGACGGCCGAAGGAGCAAACCGATTCATGGGCGCCGAGGGCGTAACTCCGGAGGCGTCGTCGGCACTCGTGCATGAGGGCGCGATCGAGAGCTCGAACCAGGACGCGGTGCACGGGACCATGGAGCTGGTGCTGATCCAGAGGCAGGCCGAGATGATGCAGAAGGCGCTGGGAGTGTTCGATGGACAGTTCGACAAGACGGCAGTGGAGCAGTTGGGCAAGGTTTAGCGACAGTTTGGTTGTTGGTTACGGACAGATGGGGGCGGGATGATACGTGCACTTTATACAGCGGCAAGTGGGATGAGCGCGCAGCAGTCGAATCTGGACACGATTGCCAATAACCTGGCGAACTCAGCAACGGCGGGATTTCGGCAGATGCAGCTGCAGTTTCAGGACATGGTGTATCAGAATATGATCGCGCCGGGCTCGCCTTCGAGCACGTCGACGGTGTCGGCCGGATTGCAGATTGGGCTAGGTACCCGAACCTCGGCAAGCGAGGTGATTCAAACCCAGGGCGACTTCAACCAGACCGGGAACACGCTCGATATGGCGATCCAGGGCAATGGATTCTTCCAGGTGCAGATGCCGAATGGCACGACGGCCTACACCCGCGCGGGAAGCTTCCATATGAACGCGCAAGGCACGGTGGTGACTGCCGAAGGCGACCAGCTGCTGCCGGCGATCACGATACCTGAGAGCGCGACGAGTGTGACGATTTCGCAGTATGGCGTGGTTTCGGCGACGCTGCCGGGGCAGACGACACCGGCTACGCTCGGGACGATCCAGCTTGCGAACTTTGCCAATCCGAGCGGCTTGACGGCGCTAGGCGGGAGCTTGTTTCAACAGACAGCGGCTTCGGGGAATCCGGTGACGGATGTACCGGGCGGGTCAACCGGCACGGGCACGCTGCAGCAGGGGTACCTGGAGAACTCGAATGTGGATGTTGTGACCGAGTTTGTGCAGATGATCCTGGCGCAGAGGGCGTATGAGAGTAACTCGAAGGTTATTCACGTGGCCGACGACATGTACTCGCAGATCAACGGATTGGTGCGGTAGAAAACTGGCTTGATGATCAGAGAGGTGGGATTGTGATGAGGATTGGAACGGTTTGCGTGGTGCTGCTGGCCCTGGCTTACGGTGCGGCTCGAGCGTCGGAGCCGGTCTGCTACCGAACGGCCGAGGCTGCGGCGATGCAGATCGGGGTTCGCGGGGTGGATGGGTTTCGATTGGAAGGACGCGAGCGGGATGTGTTCTCCGGGGTGATCTGGGCGACGGTCAAGAGCTGCACACATCCTGAGCGCCCGGGCGTGCTGATGATGGCGACGGGTGCGCCTGGGCGAGCCGGAGTGAAGGCGACCAGTGAGCCGGCGGCGATGGTTCTGAAGGCGGGAACCAAGGTCACCCTGATCGAGACGGATGGTCTGGTTCGCATTGAGATGCCGGGGGTGGCACAGGGAAGTGGGTCGGTCGGGGACCGGATCCAGATTCGGCTGCTGACATTAAGCGGAGAGGGCAGCGAGCGGTTCGTCTATGCGATTGTGCGCGGCGGCGACGTCGTTGAGGGGGTGACGCGATGATGAGGAGACGGACGACTCGCTACCTGGGTGAGTTTGCGGCATGGACCGCAGGAGTGTTGCTGCTGATGCTCGCCATCTCGCTCGAGGCACAGACATCGCCTGTAGTGCTGGCCTCGCCATACGGCTCGCCTGCGCCCGCTGCGAGTTTCAGCAAGAGCGCCTCACCGTCGAAGACGGGCGCGCCCAAGGGCAATGTGGCGCAGACGTCGCTTGCGGCTTATCTGCAGCGGGTGAAGGCGGAGACGAAGGATACCAAGCCGACCGAAGGTGCGATCTGGACGGAGAACGGGCGGCTGGCGCGGTTTTCGACCGATATGCGAGCGATGCGGCCGAACGACCTGATCTCGGTGGTGGTGCAGGAGAGCCTGGCGGCGTCGACGGATGGCACGGTGAAGAACTCGCGGGCGTCGAGCGCAAGTTCGCAGGTGACCAGCCTGATCGGCGCGTTGAAGTCCGGCAATGCACTGCAGAATCTGCTTGGGCAGACGTCGGCTTCGGCACTGAACGCGGCTGGGGCGAGCGCGACCAACTCCAGCCTGACGACGACGCTGGGCGGGCAGGTGATCGATGTGCTGCCGAACGGGACCCTGGTGATTGAAGCGGCGCGCCAGGTGGAGTTTTCGCAGCAGACGCAGACGATTGTGCTGCGCGGCCTGGTGCGGCCCGAGGATATCTCGCAGGAGAATCAGGTGCTGTCGACGGCGATCTCGAGTCTTGAACTCGAGGTCAAGGGCAAGGGCATTGTGAACGATTCCACCTACCGGCAAAATCCGCTGGTGCGATTGATTGAACGAATTCTGGTGTTTTGATGAAGCGACGGATGAACCGACCCGCGATGCGGGCGAAGGCGGGTAGAGTGCTGATGCTTGTTGCCGGCGTTGCGCTGCTGTTGGTTGCAACGCTGATGCAGGGGCAGGGGACGAAGCCGAACTCCGGCGAGCGTCGTGCGCGGGTCAAGGATATCTCGTCGGTCGAAGGGATCCGGGACAATCAGCTGGTTGGCTATGGACTGGTTGTGGGTTTGCAGGGGACCGGCGATTCGCAGCAGACGACGTTTCCGACGCAGACGCTGGCGGCGATGTTGCTGCGCATGGGGGTGAGTGTGCCGGCGACTTCGATCCGGGTGCAGAATCTGGCGGCGGTCTTTGTCTCGGCCACGCTGCCGCCGTTCTCGCGGCCGGGCACGAAGCTCGACATTACGGCATCTTCAGCCGGCGATGCGCGTTCGCTCGAAGGGGGCTTGCTGCTGCTGACGCCGCTCTACGGGACCGACGGAAAGATCTACGCGCAGGCGCAGGGTGCGCTGGTGGTGGGCGGTTACTCGGTGAGCGCCAATGGGAATACGAAGCAGGTCAATCATCCGACCACGGCGCGGGTGCCGTATGGTGCGATGGTCGAGCGGGCGCTGCCGATGGAGATTGGCGAGCGCGGCAGCTTCTCGTTGTTGCTTGACGATGCGGACTTCAAGTCGGCGGAGTCGATGGCGGACGCGATCAACATGGAACTCGGGCGTCCGGCTGCAAGGGCGCATGACAGCCGACGGATCGAGTTGGAGGTTGCCAAGGGCGAAGACGTGCCGGAGCTGCTGGCACGGGTGGAGGCGGTGGAGGTTTCAATCTATCCGCGAGCCAAGGTCGTGGTGAACGAGCGGACCGGGACAGTGGTCATCGGGGGCAACGTTGTGCTGCAGCCTGTGTCGATTCTGCACGGTGGATTGGCCGTGCGCGTGGTGACAGAGTTCAAGGTGTCGCAGCCTGGTGCACTATCCGCGGGCTCGACCCAGGTGGTGCCGGATACGAAGATCGAGGCGAACGACAAGCCTGTGAGTCGGATTGAGCTGAAGCAGGGCGCGACGGTCGACGACCTGGTACGCAGCCTGCAGACGATCGGGGCGAGCGCTCGCGATGTGATTTCAATTCTGCAGGCGATGAAGGCTGCGGGAGCTCTGGAAGCGGAGATTGAGGTGCTATGACGATTCAACCGGTTTTGCTGAAGCCCGAGGTGGCCTCTGCGGGTGCGATACGAGCGGAGATCCCTGATTCGAAGCTGGCGAAGCTGACCAGTGCAGCGCAGTCGTTTGAGGCCATGATGCTGACCCAGATGCTGAAGCCGCTGCACTTTGGGGCGGGGGTGGCAGACGGCGCGGAGGAGAGCGAGGGGGGCGCGTCGGACACGGTCAAGGGGTTGGCGACGGACGCGCTTGCCAAGGCGCTGGCGGCGAGTGGAGGGGTAGGCATCGCACGCAAGATTGTGAAGCAGGTGACTGCCGAGGAAGAGTCCACAAAAGTACAAAGAGGGGAGACTAAAGTCCAATGAAGATGAGCCGATACACTGATCGTGTAGGAGGAACTACCGATGGCAGGATTGGACGGGATCAGCACACTAACGCAGGTGCTCGGGAGCTTGAACCCGAGTGGCAGCGTGGGCGGGGTATCTTCGGTGGCGGAGACGTCAGGGTCGAACCTGGGCAAGACCAGCGGGCTCAGCTCGGAGCCGGTAGTCGCGACGGATACATCGAGCGTGAGCTCGACGGGGGGACTGGTAGCGGCGGCGTTGACGACACCGGATGTGCGCCTGGACAAGGTGGCGCAGTTGCAGACGGCGATCGCGAACGGCAGTTACAGCGTGTCGTCGTCGGATGTGGCGAGCAAGATTGTGGACAGCCTGCTGAAGTAGCGGATGTGGGGTTGCCGGCCTCGACGAGCGGCGATGCGGCTTCGACGATGGCGCGCTTGATCGCTGAGGCCACGGAAGCTCTGTCACATCTCGACGCGGCTGCGCTTGAAGAGCTCGGCGTGCGAGCCGAGGCGCTGGCTGCGTTGAATCTTGGAGGAGCGGGCGTAAGCAGCCGGGCGATGGTTCCGGTGCTTGAACACAGGTTCCGATTGTTCGCCGCATTGCTGAAGGCGACGGGCGATAACCTGGCGACGTTGCGCCGTGCCGAATCGAAGGAGTTGTTTGGACCTGAGTCGTTCAGCAGGCAAGGCTTCCATGCGATCGAGACCCTGCCGCCGACTGGCTACGCGCCTCCACGCGGTTTGTTTGAAAGCTTTGGATTGTATGGTGACGAAGAGGCTGACGACTCGATCTGGCCTCGTGGGCGGATGGCGCAGGCACGGGCGCGCCGGGCAGCGACCTCGCCGAAGATCACGGATGAGAGTGGACCGGGGCGCGCATGAGCACCCTGATGAACCTGGTCGACCTGGCGCGCGGTGCGCTCCAGGCCGACCAGTCTGCGTTGAACGCGACCGCGAATAACGTTGCGAATCAGAATACGGTTGGATACACCGATGAGGTGGTTTCCTGGGCTGCGGGCGATACGGTGACGCTGAGCGGCAACAACCAGGCTCCGGCCGCGCCGACGGTGACGACGACCTCGCTGCGCGACCGGGTGCTTGACCAGCGGGTGCAGCAGCAGACGCAGGCGCAGAGCGGAACGGCGGCCGAAGCCGCTGTGTTGAGCCAGATGGAAGGCGTCTTCAGCATCACGGGAAGCTCGACCAGCGCGGGCTCAACCCAGATCGGCACGGCCTTGAATTCATTTTTCAGCTCCCTCACGGCGCTGTCCGCCAATCCATCGGATGGATCGACGCAGCAGGGCGTATTGAGCGCGGCACAGACGTTGGCGCAGGCCTTCAATGCGGCGGCGAGCGGCCTCGCCGGGGTGCAGACAAGCGTGAACTCGGACCTGTCGACCTCGGTCTCGCAGGTGAACGCGCTGACCAAGTCGATTGCCACGCTCAACGCACAGATTGCGACGAACGATCCGAACCAGGATGCCGGACAGCTTGAAGATACGCGGCAGCAAGACATCACCAAGCTTTCAGCGCTTGTGGGGTTGAATCAGACAAATACCGAGTCGAATGGCGTGACGCTGACGACGACGGGTGGGACGGTGCTGGTGGCGGGGCAGCAGTCGTATGCCTTATCGAGTTCACAAGTTGGCGGCAACCCCGTCCTTTTCGACTACGCAGGGGCGAATATCACCGCAGGTGTGAGCGGTGGGAGTGTTGGAGGGCAGCTGACGGCTGAGAGTGTCGATCTGCCGTCAGCCAGCACGGCTCTTGATCAGCTTGCGTACCAGATCGGTTCAGCCGTGAATGTGCAGAACCAGGCTGGGCAGACCTCGGCTGGGATCGCTGGGGCTGCGATC
>CAXTNM010000098.1:0-14796 GCA_964245715.1 uncultured Acidobacteriaceae bacterium
GGATAGCAGGGGGCCAGGCTGGCCAGCCGATTGCGCCTCCACAGGCTGCGGAGGCGGCGAAGCCTGCGAAGTTGACCTGCCCGATCGACCGGGGTGAGCCGAGCGACGCCGACCTGGCGTTGTCGCGTGAAGAGTACGGGCCGGCGATGGATCTCTACCAGAAGATGGCGACGGCAAGTCCGGTCGCGAGCAAGGTGGGAACGATCCGGGTGCTGATCGAGCAAAACCAGTTTGTGGCGGCTGAAGCCAGCGCGCAGGCATGGATCGATCAAGCGAAGACGGCCGGCCCGGAGGAGCAGGCCGCGTCGACCGAAGCGATGAGCGAAGCGCTCTATCGCGCGGGCGAGTTGCCGAAGGCCTTCGATACAGCCGGCAGGGCGTTGAAGCTGGATCCCTGCTATCCGGACACCTACCTGCTGATTGCCGGGGTGGAGCGACTCGTGGCGAACTACGCGACCGCACAGAAGCGAATCCAGCTGGCGCATTCTTTGAAGCCGAACGACTTGCGCATTCACCAGGCGTGGATGGGAACGCTCTCGCGTAAGCAGCGGCTGGAGGAACAGGCCGCGATGCTGAAAGATGGCAAAGCCTTGAACGATCATGATCGTGCCCGGCTGGCAGAGGCCCTGGCCCACGCGAACGACTACGGTAAAAACGATTGCCGGCTTGCACAGCCGCTCGAGTCTGCCAAGCTGAAGATGGTTCCAATGATGGATGGGCCCAATCGAAAGATTGGGCTGGCGCTGGATGTGCTGTTCAACGGCAAGCAGCGGCGGCTGGAGATCGATACCGGCGCGAGTGGGATTCTGCTGACGCATGGTGCGGCATCCGGGTTGGGGCTGCTTGAAGGGCAGAAGATCGACACCGGCGGGGTGGGGGACAAGGGCCGAGTCTCAAGCGCGGTCGCGCACGTTCAAAGCATCAAGGTCGGCGGCTTGGAATTTCAGAATTGTCCGGTGGAGTATCTGGAGAAGAAGGGGCGACTGGACATCGACGGGCTGATTGGCGGGAACGTCTTCAGTCGTTGGATTGTCACCCTTGATTATCCCGATCTGGAGATGCGACTGGATCCGTTGCCCAAGCGGCCGCAGGATCCTGCTCCGAATGTGCCTGCGGACGACGAGCAGACCAAGGATGAACCAGCAGAGAAACCGCCCGTCGTGCACGACCGATACATCGCGCCGGAGATGAAGGACTGGCAATCGATCTTCCGCTATGGTCATGAGCTGCTACTTCCCGTCGGTTTGAACGGGAGCAAGGAAAAACTTTTTCTGGTGGATACAGGCGCAGGGTTGATGGCAATTTCACCTGCGGCCGCCAGAGAAGTCACGAAGGTGTCCGGGAACTCAAACCTCCACGTGTATGGCATCTCCGGCGAGGTGAACAAGGTGCTGGAGACGGAAGATTTCACGCTGACTTTTGCCCATCTGCGACAGATGGTCCGAAGCATGAGCGCGTTCGATACTACGGAGATCTCACATCGCACGGGCATTGAGGTCTCCGGCTTCCTGGGAGCGCCCATCCTGAACCGGCTGACGATGCACATCGACTATCGAGATAACCTGATCAAGTTTGACTACGACGAGAAAAAGGATTCGGTGCGCTGAAGCGCACTCAGAGTGTGACTCCTCCGCTCTTTTCTGGGAAGTCGGAGCGAGTCGCACTTACCATGCTCGGCAACAGGGTGTCACAACTTCCCAAAAAGTTGGATAGACTTCGCTGCGGGCGTCTGAGATAAAGAGGAGCGATGCAAATCTCCAGAGCTTTCTCTTTCTTCTGCGGCCTGATCCTGGTTGCTGGATTCGGCAATCGGCAACGTACTTACGGGCAGACGACGAACGGCGCGGCAGCGTCCGGCGCGTCTGAATGCAAGATCGACCGCGAGCCCGTTTCTGCTGCCGAAAAGGCACTTTCCCGACGAGAGTACGATGCGGCGCTAGGACTGTATCGCGGCATGGAGGCTGCCTCGCCGGACGCGAGCAAGGCCGGAGTAGTGCGGACGTTGCTCGCTCAGGGTAAAGAAAAGGATGCCGAAGACCTGGCAAAGAAGTGGACCGATGCCGAACCGCAGAGCGCGTTGGCGATGGAGACGTGGGCCGAAGTTCTCTTTCGGGACGGCCAGTTACCGGAGGCGCTCAGGACAGCGTTCAGCGCCGAGAAGCTCTCTCCTTGTAATGCGCGTGTGTACCTGGTGGTGGGGCGCGTGCAGGACCTTGCGGGGAACCATGCAACGGCGGCAAGGCAGTTCAAGGTGGCGCACATGCTGGCGCCAAACGATATGGAGATTGCCAATGCATGGACCGAGACGCAGCCGAGGTCCAAACAACTCGAGCATGTCGCCGTCCTTGTGAAGGACGAGAGCCTGCTGAATGCGAAAGATCGCAAGAACCTGGCGGAGAGTATCGGTCACGCGAAGGACTACAGCAAAGAGGATTGCAAGCTGGTGCAACCGGTCGAGAGCGCCGAGATGCACATGGAAGAGATGCTCTAGGACTCTAACAACCGCCAGAGCTTTGGCCTTTATGTAAAGCTGAATGGTAAGCCGAGGACGCTGGAGATTGATAGCGGCGCGAGCGGGATCCTGCTCTCCCGCGCCGCAGCGGCGAAGCTCGGCGTCGTCCACGACGAGAAGGTCGCTGTCGGCGGGATCGGGGATGAGGGCGGGATCAAGAGCGCCGTGGCCCACGTGGAAAGCATTCGTATCGGTGGCATGGAGTTCAGGAACTGTCCGGTGACGATTCTCGAAGATCGCGACAAGCTTGGCATCGATGGGCTGATCGGTACGGACTTCTTCAGCAAATTTCTCGTTACTCTGGATTTTCCTGACCACAAAGTTAAACTCAGTCCTCTTCCAAAGCGGCCGGGCGACTCGGATGAGGCAGCAGCCCAGGAGGACGATGATGCGGCACCGGTCTTCCATGACCGGTACGTGGCTCCCGAGATGAAGGATTGGACGATGATCTGGCGGGATGGCCACGATCTGGTCTTACCGGTCAGTATTGGCGGTGCCAGGGATAAGCTGTTCATCGTCGATACCGGGTCCAGCCTGATGTCCATCTCGCCCGCCGCGGCAAGAGAAGTGACCAAGGTTCATGGAGACTTCGACACCCATGTCCTCGGCTTGTCGGGTGAGGTGAACCACGTCTACCAGACCCAACAATTTCTCGTCACCTTCTCCCATGTGAGGCTGCATGTGGATAGCATGACCGCGATGGATACGAAGAATATCTCAGAAGACGAGGGTTTTGAGGTTTCAGGCTTCCTGGGTGCACCCGTGTTGAACCGGCTGACGCTACAGATCGACTACCGCGATAATCTGGTGAACTTCAGCTACGACGAGAAGAAGGATCCGAAGATGTTGGCGCCGATGCCGTTCTACTAGAACTAGTGGGCGGCCTGTGCAGCTACGGCGGAGCCGATCACGCGGGTTTCCGGCGTGTCGTCGACGATCTCGAGCGTGTAGCCCTGGAGCGGCGACATCTTCACCATCTGGTGGATGTACTCCTTCAGCAGGTTTAGGTCGACGAACTTGGCGTTGAAGCCGGTGATGAAGAACTTGCCAGGGCCGTTCATGTGAATCTGCCCTGCGGTTCCGGCGGCGAGCGCTTTGTGCCAGAGCCGCACGAAGTCGCGGCATCGGATGACGTTTTTGCTGTCGGTCTGTTCACCCGCCTGGCCGTTCTGACGCGCCGTCTCGAAAATCTCTTCGGGCTCCATATCGAGGAAGCGAAGACGCATCGCGCGATGGCCCATGATGCCTTCGATGTGTCCCCGACCTCCGCAGCCGCAGTAGTTTTCTTTTTCATCCAGCGTGACGACAGTGTGTCCGCCTTCAAGCACGCCTTCGACGAAGGGGTAGCGGCCGTAGCCGATGCCGATGCCGAGCGTCCAGACACGGATCAGCGAGTCGAGACGGCCGATGGTCGAGGCCAGGCCGGCGGCAAAGCCGTCCGCATCGTTGATTACATGGACGAACGTATCCAATCCATTTGAGCGAAGCTCCAGTGTGAGGAGTTCAGCGATCCGGGCGCCTTTCAGCTGCGGGAGATTGGGAGAGTCTTCAACCACGCCGTGACGGATGATGCCGGGCAGCGCTACGCCTACAGCCGTGATGTCCTTGTGCGTTTTGGCGACTGCCATTACCTGCTCGCAGGTCACTTTGACGAGCGCATCGGTATGGAGTTCGACGAGCGCAGCCTCGTCATCTTCGGATTCATCTGGAAACGAGTGGAGCGGACCAGCGAGCTTGTAGTCGACGACGAGACCTACGCTGATCCTGTGAGAGAGAACGACGCCGATGGTCTTAGCCATTTGTCTGATCCGCCTAGAGTGCGAGCTTCTGGCTTCTAGCTCCCAGCTGAACTGCTTGGTGGCCTGGGAGGAGGCAAGATGTTCAATGAGGACTGACTGCGGGCCTGGTTCTACTCGAACTTACTGACGCGATTCAATCCATTGAACGCCGCCACTTTATAACATTCCGCGAGAGTTGGATAGTTGAAGACGGTTTCGACGAAGTAATCGAGCTTTCCGCCGAGCGCCATCACAGCCTGCCCGATATGGACCAGCTCGCTGGCGCCCTCGCCGATGATGTGCACGCCAAGCAGGGCGTGAGTGACTCGGTGGAAGATCAGCTTCAGGCGCCCCGTGGTGTCGCCGCGAATCTGGCCGCGTGCGATCTCGCGGTAGTAGGCGACGCCGACCTCGTAGGGGACATCCTCCTCGGTGAGCTGTTCTTCGGTTTTGCCGAGGAAACTGATCTCGGGAATCGTCCAGATGCCATAAGGATAGAAGCTGGGATTCGAGATGACGGTCTCGTCTCCGAAGGCGCGGGCGGAGGCGATGCGACCCTGCTCCATCGAAACGGACGCGAGAGACGGGAAGCCGATGACGTCGCCGACTGCGTAGATGTGCGGAACCTTGGTGGCAAAGTCCTTATCAACGGGAATCCGCCCGCGCGAATCGGATTCGATGCCCACGGCGGAAAGGTTGAGTTCGTCCACATTGCCCTGGCGTCCGACTGCATAGAGGAGCGCGTCCCCCTGAAGCTTCTTCTTGGATTCAAGGTTGGCGACGACGGTGCCGTCGGGCATCTCTTCGACCGACTCCACTTCCTCGTTCAGGCGCATGGTCACGCGTGAGTCGCGGAGATGATAGCTGAGGGCCTCGACGATCTCCTGGTCGGCAAATTCGAGCAGACGCGGACGGCGCTCAATCAGCGTTACGCGGACGCCCAGCGCGGAGAACATACAGGTGTACTCGACGCCGATGACGCCACCGCCGACCACGATCATGGTCTTTGGCAGGTTGACCAGGTCGAGGACGAGATCGGAGTTGATGATCGAGCGGCCGTTGATGGGAACCTTGGGGCTTGAGGCCGGCTTGGTCCCGGTGGCGATCAGGATATTTTTAGCTTCGTAGATGAAGTCGCCGCGGGAGTTCGTCACCTTGACATGATTCTGGTCGACGAAGGAGGCGGTGCCGGTGAGCATCTCGATATTGTTGCGCTGAAGCTGAGCTTCGGTAACGTCAATCTCGGTCTTGATCACATGCTGAACGCGGAAGGCCAGGTCGGCCATGGTGATGCGTTCCTTCACCCGGTAGTTCATCCCGTAGATGGACTTATAGTTGTAACCCGAGAGATGGAGGACGGCCTCTCGCATGGTCTTCGAGGGGATGGTGCCGGTGTTGATACAGGCGCCGCCGACTACTTCGCGCATCTCGACCAGGGCGACCTTCTTGCCGAGTTTCGAGGCGTAAATAGCGGCGCGTTGGCCTGCTGGGCCGGAGCCAATGACGAGGAGATCGTAGACACTGCTCATACGCGTGAGACTTCTTCCAGGCAGCGGGATCGCTCTGGCGCACGCCGAACGGGGCCGGACGGGCGGAGATGTGCTTTTGCCGCTGCTGCCTTGAAGCTACCACAACTCCGTAGGCCCCCATAGACTTGACGGGTGAAGCGTTTTGCCATATCGAACGGTACGCTCAAGAGTGGTGGGGATGGTTCCGATTTGGAACGGCTGGCGGCGCAGTGTGCGGCACTTGGACAGGATGGCGTCGATTTCCTGCTCATTCGCGAGAAGCAGCTTACGGATCGGGAGCTCTACCTCACGACGCGCCGTGTGGTGAAGGCGGTCGAGGGTAGCGCGATGTTGATCCTGGTTGCAGGAGCTCCGCATGTCGCGTGCGCGGCCGCCGCGGACGGCGTTCATGTCGGTTCCAATTACGCGATGGTGCGCGAGGCGAGACGAATCTTCGTCCAGAGCCGGGTGAGCGTCTCCTGCCACAGTGCAGAGGATGTGACGGCAGCCCGTGCCGCCGGAGCGGATGTATGTCTGTTCGGGCCGGTGTTTGGCAAGACTGTAGATGGATCGCAGGTGGTTGCAGGATGCGGGCTTGCGACGCTGCGCGAGGCCTGTAAGATCGCGGGCGAGAGTCTTTCGGTGTTTGCGCTCGGCAGCGTGACGGCGACAAACGCGCACGCCTGCGTCGAGGCCGGAGCGAGTGGTGTCGCAGGGATCCGGATGTTCTTCGGTGAGGCTTAGTGCTGCAGAGACGGAACCTCCAAGTCGGATTCCGAGTAGGCGTGCTGCGGTGCAAGCCGTGTGGCGAGCGCCTTCTGGAGCGAACGCGCTCGGGTCTGCCAGGTCTCGGTGACTGCTGCGCGCCAGCGGAGTTCGCAGACGCCATCGTCAAACTGCTGGTGCCGAAGCAGTTCCAATTGGTTCGCTGCTGCCTCGGCAGATGTGACAAGGGAGACGAGCGGTGACTTGGTTCGAAGCTCCGCAACGCCCGGGAACGCAATCATCGGACGGCATGCGGCGAGATGCTCGTAGAAGCGCGTAGAGGAACCGGCCGAGGTGGGTTCGCGATCGGCATAGGGCAGGATCGCGACATCGAGAGCGCGGCTGAAATGAACGAGCTCTCCATAGGGCCTCTTGCCAACGAAAGTACAGCGAGGATGACGCATGACAGCTGCGCGCGCCCTTCTTTGGCTCCCGTCCTCGATGCGCATCGACGTAGGGCCGATGAAGAGCCAGGAGAACGCCGGCGTGTACTCAATGACCTTCTGAAGCATGACCCAGTCGTGGTTTGCGGCCATGTTCCCGATCACGCCCGCGACCGGACGCGGAAGATGGGGGACCGGGGCCTGAAGCGGCAGAGATTTCAGCAGGGGAGCCGGCAGAAGGTTCTGAGCGCGAACCGCATTGGGCAGGAGGTGGATCTTGGCGGGATCGCAGCCTGCCTCCTGGACCAGGTAATCGGCGATGCGCTGCGAATTGGCACAAACCAGGGTCGCCGCGCGACAGAGACGGCGATCGGAGCGCGTGACCAGACTCCGGTTGACGCCGGCGTACGCGACCATCAGGTCGGTGAGCCAGTAGACGACAGGTCCAGGCCAAAGCTCAGCCAGGCCGGCGAAGTACGGAATGGTGCAGATCAGCGGAGACTGTGCCGGTTCAGGGGTCGCATCCAGCAGCATCTGGAGCAGAATGCGATTCGTGGGGACTAACTGCGAGATCGGAAAGCGGGTGTAACCGCGGACGATCGGAAAGGTGCAGATGCTGAGGCCGGGGCCTTCACTTTGCCTGCCAACTCGCCTCGAACCTCTCTGCGGCGAGATCGAGCGAATAGGTTGCCAACCATTCACGCTGACGGACTCTGCAAGAGCTGCAGCGAGCTCGAAGTCCAGGCCGTCGGAGAGTTGGAGCAAATTCCACATGGCAGGAAACAGTTCAGGAAGCGATGCAGCCGCCCACTGGAGTCTACATGCTTGTATTAGGGCTGAGTGCCTCGGCGAAGAAGAAGTTGAAGAGGTTTGAGTACTTCAGTACCTTGGTGAGCCGTTTGGATGGTCTTGGTGGAGGAGCTCGCTTACGGTCTTGAAGTTGTGTCCCCGCGCTCTAAGTCGGGGCACGATGATTCGCAGTGCCTTGAGCATCTCAGAGATATCCGGATGCGGTCGGATGTCGCGACCATCATGAAGACAGAGGATTCCGCCTGGCCTGGTCTGCTTGAGGAGAAGCCCGGCTATCTCGTCTGCGGGAAGCTCCCAATCTCGACCGATCACGGTCCAAAGCACACTCGTAAGGTGGAGACGCCGCTGGGCCTCGCGGAGGCCGAACCAGCGTAGACCGTAGGGCGGGCGGAAGATTCGCGGGGTGACGCCGGTCGTCTGGGCGATGATCTCCTGGGTGCGTGCGATCTCGCGATGGATCTCCTGCGGAGAGCGTAGATTGAGCTTGAATCCGAGCCGTGGGCAAAGGCGTATGTGCGACCAGGTATGGTTTCCGAGTTCATGGCCTTCGGCGTGGACGCGACGCGCGACGTCGGGCAGGCGTTGCACATTCAACCCGCACTGAAAGAAGGTAGCCGGAATCTTCTGCTCGGCAAGGAACTCTAGCAGGAGCGGCGTTGATTCCGAGGGGCCATCGTCGAAGGTGAGCGCGATGCCGGGCTGGTTGCGGTCGCCCTGATGGATAGAAGGCGCGAAGAGCTGTGACGTCAGCGAACGCGCGCCATGCATGAGGGTCGCACCCACAGTTGTGCCTGCGCCCAGAATCGTGAGTGGGAGGACCGGGTTCATGGTTCACACAGTTTGAGGCATACGCGAGCAATTGGGCTAGCGGCTGCGGTCCGATGCGATAATGGACAAGAGACGAATATGCTGATTACTACCTTGGAACTGCAGAAAGAGCCCTTAGTTTTTCGCGAACAGATTGCCGAGGGCGCGATTGATTATGCGCCGGATACTCGGCAGGTTGGCGTTTTGCCGGTGGAAGGCAAGGCTGACTTGATCGTGGAGCATCGCGGGCCGCAGGAAGAAGTCGAAGACATCCGGGTTCGAGCGGCCTACGACGGCGCGTTCGAGGTCCTGTGCGCGCGCTGTGTGGAGCCGGTGGCGGTGCCGTTGAAGGGCGAGTTCGACCTGCTGTTCCGGCCGGAAGGCGCGGATGCCGAGGCGGGTGAGCGCGCAATTACTGAGGACGAGACCGAAATAGGGTATTATGGCAACAGCGGCCTGGAGCTGGAGGACGTCGTGCGGGAGCAGGTGCTGTTGACTCTGCCTGGACGTACGCTGTGCCAGCCGGATTGCAAGGGTCTTTGTGCCCACTGCGGGCAAAATCTCAATGTCAGGGCTTGTACTTGCGAACAGAGTGCGGGGTTGAACGATCCTCGCTGGAGCGCGTTACAGGGTTTGACGTTGAAGCAGTAGCGCAACATTTTGAGTGCCGGGACCTGGAGACCAGGACCTGGCGATAAGGGAGTTTGAAATGCCTAATCCTAAACGGCGCCATTCGAAGCAGCGGACTGCGAAGCGGCGGAGCCACGATTTTCTGACACCAGTGAATAGCAATGCCTGCCCGAACTGCGGCGAACGCAAGCAGTCGCACCGGGCCTGCCCGAAGTGCGGTGAGTACAAGGGCCGCGCGGTCATCGCGACGGCGACATCGGCCGCCTAAGAGCACGATGTTCGTTGCCGGATGTTCGATCGTGGTGAGAGCCAACACGCAGGAAAGCTGAGCGCGAGCGGAGCTGATGCCAGTCGAGATTGTGGTTGATGCGATGGGCTCGGACCGAGCCCCCGAATCTGAGATTCGCGGGGCTATTCTTGCTGCGCGCCAGTTGGACGTGAAGGTGACGCTGGTCGGACCCGAGGAGACGATTCGGCCTGCACTCAATGCAGCTCTTGAGGCTTCCTCGCGGGTGCGCTGGTTCGAGCATCTGTCGGAATCGATCTCGGTATGCCACGCCAGCGAGTGGATCACCATGGACGACAAGGCTGCGCAGGCGGTACGGTCCAAGCGTGACTCGTCCATGCGGGTAGGACTCAAACGGGTACGCGAAGGGCTGTCGCAGGGCTTTTTTACCGCGGGCAACACCGGCGCGGCGATGGCTACGGCGAAGATGGTGCTGGGCGGTTTACGCGGAGTGGACCGGCCGGCGCTTGTAGCGATTTTTCCGACATCGACGGGGAACCCGACACTCGTGCTGGACGTTGGAGCAAACGTCGATTCCGACCCCGAGAACCTGCTGCAGTTTGCCGTCATGGGCTCGATCTATGCGCAGAATGTTCTGAAGATCCGCTGGCCCAGAGTCGGATTGTTGTCGATCGGAGAGGAAGACTCCAAGGGC
This sequence comes from uncultured Acidobacteriaceae bacterium, assembly GCA_964245715.1. Lineage (GTDB taxonomy): Bacteria > Acidobacteriota > Terriglobia > Terriglobales > Acidobacteriaceae > Edaphobacter. The sequence continues at coordinate 10,135 of CAXTNM010000098.1, forward strand.
AACTCACTGACGCGGGACACGCTTCCGTTGATGCGGGCGCTCCAGGGAATCAACTTCATTGGAAACGTTGAAGGCCGCGATCTATTCAATGGGCGAGTTGATGTCGTTGTCTGCGATGGGTTTGTGGGGAATGTGGCGCTGAAGACGAGCGAAGGTGTGGTGAAGCTGGTGACTTCTTCTCTGCGTGAGTCGCTGAAGTCAACCATCACGTCGCAGGTTGGTGCGCTCCTCTCGCGGAATGCATTTCAGGCGTTCAAAAAGCGGTTGGACTACTCGGAATATGGTGGGGCGCCGTTGCTTGGAGTGCGTGGGGTATGCATCGTAGGTCACGGGTCTTCAAACGATAAAGCGGTCATGAATGGGATCCGGGTCGCCGCAGAATTCGCGCAGGCACAGGTGAACACGGGAATTGAATCAGCGCTGGTTTCCCGCTAGTCCGCAGCAAGATGTCTCTTTACAAGATGGACCAGGGACAATTGAGCAGGATCGCTCGGTGGCCGCTCGCTGGGTTATTTGCCGTCGGATGGTAACGGCGGAGTGTGTTGACAGATTTCCAAATCGGTTAGGGCTAGAATCTGCGGTATGAGCGGAATCTGGACTTTAGCGCAGATGGGTTCGCAGGCGGGGAAGCGATTCTTCATCACCGGTGCGAACAGTGGAGTGGGGTACTCGGCTGCGGTCGAACTGGCGCGCCGCGGCGGCTCCGTGGTGATGGCCTGCAGGGATAGAACCAGGGGCGAAGCGGCGCTGAAAAAGTTGCGAACGGATGCAACCGGGGCTGAATCGGCCGCGAGTGAGGCGGAGTTGGTTCTGCTGGATCTTGCTTCGCTCGACTCCGTCAGGCGTGTGGCCGACGAGGAGCTGGCGCGTGGCGTGCCGATTCACGGCTTGATCAATAACGCTGGAGTAATGGCGCCGCCAAAGCGTCTGGAGACGAAGGATGGTTTCGAGCTGCAGTTTGGCACGAACGTGCTGGGTCACTTTGCGCTGACCTGCAGGCTGACTTGTGCCTTGGAGATGGGCCGCGGTGTAGTGCGTGAGGAAAATTCGCGAGTGGTGACGCTGGCTTCTATCGCGCATAAACGAGGAAAAATTCACTTCGATGACCTGCAGTTTACGAAGCGGTATAACCCAATGGACGCGTATTCGCAGTCGAAGCTGGCGGACCTGATGTTTGCCATCGAGCTGGAACGTCGATATCGCGAGATGAACGCCGGTGTGATGAGCGTTGCGGTGCATCCGGGCGTGGCTCAGACGAAGCTGTTCAAGGTTGGTTCTGGCACGGGGCTCGCGGCGGTGGCGGAAACTGTGATCCAGGGTTCGATCGGTGCGCTGTTGAACTCAGAGCTCGGGGGCGCAATTCCGACTCTGTTTGCGGCTACGGCTCCAGGGGCTCAGGGGGGCGCCTACTACGGGTCGCAGGGCTTTCTCGAGATGCGTGGAGGCGACGTGGGACTGGCGAAGGTGTCGGCTGCAGCGCAGGATGAGGTAGCGCGTAAGAAGCTTTGGCAGGTGTGTGAGGAACTGACCGGCGTGTCGCTCGTCAAAGGATAAAAACAAGAACGAGTTTCAGCGTTCACGCAAAGATCGTCATGTTTTCAGGGGAGGAGCCACGTTGAATCGAAGTTGCATTGTAGGTGTCTGGTTGCTTGGTTCGGCTGCGTTGATGAACGCGCAGATGACGCCGGAGTTGAAGGCGAAGGTGGATGCGGCGGCAGAGCAGGTGCTGCACGACACAGGCGTTCCAAGTGCTGAAGTGGGCGTTGTGGTCGGTGGCAAGGTGGTGATGACGGCGGCTTACGGTGACGCGCGTATCGATCCGCTGGTTCAAGCTACTCCGGAGATGAAGTATCCGATCGGTTCGATCTCGAAGCAGTTCACGGCGGCTGCAGTTTTGCTGCTGCAGCAGGATGGAAAGCTTTCGCTCGACGATACGGTGAGCCGTTGGTTTCCGGAACTGACGCGGGCGAATGAGGTAACGGTGCGGGAGATTCTTTCGCATACCAGCGGTTACGAGGACTACGCGCCGCAGGACTACACGATTCCGCTTTGGGTTCAGCCTGCGGATCCGTTGAAGCTTGTGCATCTCTGGGCGGAGAAGCCGCTCGACTTCGATCCGGGCACACAGTGGCAATACAGCAACACCAACTTCGTGCTGGCAGCGTTGATCGTCGAGAAGGCGAGTGGAATGCCTTACTGGAAGTTTATGGATTCGCGGGTCATTGAGCCGTTGGGTCTGAAGCATGTCATCAACCTGGATACAGACCGTAAGGCGGTCGAGCCACTCGGCTATATGCAGAATGCGCTGGGACCGTTGCGTCCAGCGCAGATGGAAGGACCTGGCTGGTACTTCGGGGATGCGAGCCTCGCGATGCCCGTCGAATCGCTGCTCGATTGGGACATCAGCATGATGAACGAGACACTGCTGAAGCCAAGGAGCTACAAGATCATGGAGACCGAGGTGAAGCTGAAGGATGGCTCGGGAACTCACTATGGGCTTGGGGTTGAAGTGCTGAACCGGAGTGGACGACGGGTGATCGAACATTCGGGTGAGGTGGGCGGATTTGTGGCTGAGAACGTCGTGTTTCCGGACGATAAGGTTGCTGTTGCTGTGTTGACCAATGAGGAGGCTAGCTCGGCGGCTTCGGCGATCGCTCGAGCGATATTTCCGCTGGTGCTTCCTCCGACGATTGCTGCGGCGAAGGCTGAGGATACTGGCAAAGCTGCGGCTGAGGTCCAGGCGAAGGAGATCCTGGGCGGGTTGATCGCGGGGAAGATTGATCGGACTCTGTTTACCCCGGACTGCAACTTCTATTTTTCGCAGCAGGCGATTGGTGATTTCGAGTCGAGCTTGTCACCGCTGGGTGGCATTGTTTCTCTGACGGAAGGGGCAGAGGAACTGCGTGGCGGGATGACCTTTCGCGAGTTTGCGGTGAAGTTCGGAGGTGGACGATCGTTGGCCTTGACGACGTACACGATGCCGAATGGGAAGTTGGAGCAGTTCCTGATCGGGCCCTAGAGCTTCGATCCCACTCAACGTGGCTGACGGAGGCTGGGTGGGATGAGGTCGGATGAGAGGTGACCCGGAAGTTCGGTCAGGTAGACGGTTACTATGTCGGGGTGCTGCTCTTCGACGAGCTGGAGGGTGCGGAAGTCGAAGGACTGGATGTCGGAGCGGGTTTCCATGTGGGCGTCATGGATCGCCTTGGTGAGGGTGTCGACGAAGAGCTGCGGGCCAAAGGTGTGGTTGGTGGTGGGTTCTTCGTCGCCTGAGGGTGGTGTGGTGCCGCCGTCGGGGAAGGGCAGGATTTTGGTTTCTAGATTGAAGTGGACGCGGCCGGCGTTGGCTGAGCGCGCGGCGGCGTTCGGGGCGTTCTTGCCGGGGCCGTTTTTGTAGTAGTCGGCGTAGAAGGCGGTGAAGCGGAAGAGCTGGTCGACGTAGGTGGGGGAGTAAGGGCTGAGCATATGCTCGTGGGAGGCGAAGGCTACGGCGACGGGTGAGAGGGTGAGGTCATTTCTCTGATCGGGAAACCGGGTCGATTTGAGCTTGTCGCAGATGAAGGTGGACTGAAGCTCGGCGAGGGTGTGGTCGCGGTGCCAGGAGACTGTGGCGAAGTCATACGGCTTGCCGTCGGCGCGTCGGCAGGATTCTGGGTTCAGAAACTGATCGTGCCAGATGATGGAGTGGTGGTCGGCGGTGACACCAGTGTCGGTTTCGATGGTGTTGATGAGGTTGTCGAGCCCGGCTTCGAAGGCAGGGAGGGTGTTCTCGGGGCGCAGGCCGCGTCCTCCACGATGGCCTTCGACATCAAAGCTGGCGGGAATGTTCGGGTCGGAGGTGCGGGCTTCGGCGAGGGCTTGCTGCAGGAGGTCAGGTCGGTCGGAGATGAGGCCGTCGGGATGAAGGGCGAGGATGGCTTTCATCTTCGCGGGATCGTTGGTGGTCCAGGGAATGACGCGGATGTTGAGGGCGTGGAGTGCGGCGACATCCACTTTCGGATCGGTGGTGAGGAGTGAGGCGTCGACGGGCGAGAGTATGGGCGTGAGGGCGTGGTGAGCGTCGGCGTGCGCTCTGGCGGAGATCATCAGCGCGGTGAACGGGTTCTGGGTCGGCATTGAAATGGCCTGTGAGAAGCAAGATGCTGTGGCGAGAGACAAGGCGATGATGCTTGCGGACTGAATGTGAATGCGTTGAGGCATGGTGTCTCCCGGGGGGCCCCTCCCCCCCTACTAACTTAGTAGTAAATTTGCCTTTGTAATGAATGACTTAGCATTCCGACGGCTCGCAAAATATTCATAATAAACGGCTTACAGCTAAAATATTCAAAGCAAAGGACTTATAAGCAGGTTAAATGAAGAGACCCAACGCTTGTTCACGTTGGGTCTTCTTTTCTTCCACTGTTAATAGTCTAGCAGGTTGAGGTGGGTGGAGTGGACACAAAGTTGAAGGTTTTATCTGCTTTGCTTTGTTGAGGATGAGGCATCTTGAGGGACGCGGGGGGCTTGACAAGGATTTCCACCGTAGGGTGGTCCGGTCAGGTTGAGGATGGAAGACGAAAGGATGATCTTTCAGTTTTCAGTTTTCAGTTTTCAGTTTTCAGTTTTCAGTTTTTAGTTTTTAGTTTTTAGTTTTTAGTTTTCAGTTTTCAGTTTTCAGTTTTT